>NZ_NFHE01000013.1 GCF_002161235.1 Pseudoflavonifractor sp. An85 | reverse complement strand
GCGCAAAAAACTCCCCGGCCAGCCAGCCGGAGAGTTCCTGAAAAAGGGCGCACTACCCCCTTGTATTTTGAGGGTTTGATTTTGGGCCGTTTGGGGCTTTCGTCAATCTATCTATGAACCTGCCGGAAACTTCTACACTTCCGACAACGGGGAAAAGGGCCGCAGAACGCAAAAAAGCGGGGCCTCCGGCCTGAAAAATCAGGCGGAAGCCCCGCTTGTGGGGTTTCGCTGCGGATTTTGCCTTGGACATCCACGGTAAAACCGTTTTGCGTATTTTCCGTCCAAAAGCCCGCAAACCCGCATGAATACTAAGAAAAAAGGGTTGACATCTTTTTTGTCAACCCTTCATGGTGCCGGTGGCCGGACTCGAACCGGCACGGTGTCGCCACCGGTGGATTTTGAGTCCACTACGTCTACCAATTCCATCACACCGGCATGGTGCGAGTGGTATTATACTACATTCCATACGGTTGTGCAAGGGGTAAATCCATTTTTTCTTGCGAAGATAAACCGCAGATCTGTGACAGGGGATTGACGAAACGGGGAAAAACGTGTAGTATATGAATATCTATGGTCAATGGAGGTATATTACCATGGCTCACCAGCAAAAATCTGCACTCATCCACTGTTCCACTTGTGGAGAAGACTACAGTGCCACTTATAAATTCTGTCCCTTCTGCGGAGGGTACAACGCACCTCCCGAGCCCGTTCAGGACGTGGAGGAGGCTCCTGTGGAGCCCGCCGCCACCCCCAAGCAGAGCGCTCCCAGCAAGCGGCCTGCTCCCAAGCAGAGCGCACCCCAGCCCCAGAAATACCAATTTGACGGTCAGGATGTGTTTGACCAGTCCGAGGGTGACAACGCTGGTGGCAAAGGCGGCAAGCGGCTGGCCAGCGGCGGCTCTCAGCGGCCCACACCGCCCCCGCCCATCAACTGGCCCCGACTGATTACCTTCTTGTGCTCTCTGGTCATCATCGCCGCTGCCTTGGTCATTGTCTTCACCGTGCTGTACCCCCACCTGCGCCAGGTGTCCAACCCCAACGCCACCGATGCGCCCGCTGTCACCGCCACCGTTTCCCCCTCGGAAGCTGGCACTGAGGACGGCCTCAACGGTATGAGCCTGGACACCGTGGATCTCACCCTCCAGGCCGAGCAGTCCCACTCCCTGACCCTCACCTTTGATCCGGTGGATTGGCGTGGCACCGTCACCTGGACCTCTTCCGATGAGACCTGTGCCACCGTCAACGAGGACGGCGTGGTCACCAACGTCAATACCTCCGGCACCCAGCGTCGGGCCATCATCACCGCCACCGCTGGCACCCAGACGGTCACCTGCACGGTGTACTGCCAGTCTGGCGCCGTCTCCACCCCCAAGCCTGTCATCACCGCTCAGCCTGAGCCCTCTCAGTCTGTGGAGACCGGTACCGGCGACATTGCCAACGGCTCCAAGGGCGTCATCGTCAACGCCTCCAGCGGCCTGCGTGTCCGCTCCGGCCCCGGCACCAGCTACGATGTGGCCGCCAGCTTGAGCAACGGCGATCCCATCACCGTGGTCTCCTACGCCGGAGACGGCTGGTATGAGATCACCTACGCCGGCAGCAACGGCACCAAGACCGGCTACATCATGGGTGAGTACATCTCCGCCAACTAATTTGCAGCAACTTTCACATAACACCACTGCAATTTTCCTTGCAGTGGTGTTATCTTTTGCCCCTTGCATTTCTTCCCCAACGGCAGTAAACTGTTTGGTGCTTTCTGACAAAATTTGAGAGGAGAACTTCAATCATGAGAGGGTTTCTTGCAGACCTTCGCCGGGAATTTTCCGGCTACAACGGGAAACGATTTTCCCAAGACCTGATGGCAGGTATTACGGTGGCCGCCGTGGCCCTGCCCTTGGCCCTGGCATTCGGCGTGTCCTCGGGCGCGGACGCCGCCGCAGGCCTCATCACCGCCATTTTGGGCGGCATCGTCATCGGCTTTTTATCCGGCGCTTCCTACCAGATTTCCGGCCCCACGGGAGCCATGGCCGCCGTGCTGGCCGGTGTGGTGGCCAGCTACGGCCTCCAGGGCGTCTTTGTGGCCACTTTGCTGGCGGGTATCATTCTGATTTTGGCTGGTGTGTTCCGCCTGGGCCGTCTAGTTTCCATCATCCCCATGCCCGTCATCACCGGCTTTACCTCTGGAATTGCCCTGGTCATCGCCCTGGGCCAGCTGGACAACTTCTTCGGCACCCACACCGCACACTCCGGCAACCTGGGCATGGTGCAGACCTATGTGGAGCAGGGCTTCCACCCCCACATGCAGACCATGGTCATTGGCCTGTTTGTGGTGCTGTTTATGATTCTCTGGCCGAAAAAGTGGCAGGCGGTGTTCCCCTCCTCCCTGGCCGCTCTCATTGTGGTGCTCATCGCCAACGCCTTTTTGAAGTGGGACGTGGCGGTGGTGGGGGAAATCCCCCGTACCCTGCTCCCCGCCGTGCGCCTGACCCCCGCCGGGGTGGATCTGTCCGCTGTGGGCGGCCTCATCACCCCCGCTCTGTCCATCGCCGTGCTGGGTATGATTGAGTCCCTGCTGTGCGGCGCCTCGGCTGGCAACATGAAGGGCGAGGCCATCAACGCCGACCGGGAACTGGTGGCTCAGGGCGTGGGCAACCTGATTCTCCCCTTCTTCGGCGGCGTTCCCGCCACCGCTGCCATCGCCCGCACCAGTGTGGCCATCAAGGCCGGGCAGCAGACCCGTCTCACCGGCATCATCCACTCCCTGGGCCTGCTGGCCTCCATGTTCCTGCTCTCCCCCGTGATGAGCCGCATCCCCATGGCCGCTCTGGCCGGTGTGCTCATGGTCACCGCCTGGCGTATGAACGAGTGGCACACCATCCGCTACCTGGCCTCTCACAAGCTGAAAGGGGCCATGTTGGCCTTCCTGGTCACCCTGGCCTGTACCGTGCTCTTTGACCTGTCCATCGCCATTGTGGCGGGCATGGCCCTGTGCTGTGTCATCTTCGCCGTCAAGTGCGTGCAGCATGTGGAAGTGTCCATCAGTGAGGTGGACCCCCAGCGGCTGCAGCGCATCAACCTGTCCTATCACCCCCGCCACACCAGTGTGCGGGTGGTGTACATCTCCGGCGCTCTGTTCTTCGGCTCTGCCGGATACCTGGAGCGGTCCTTAGCCCAGATGCCGGAGGACACCACCTCGGTGATCCTCTCCGTGCGCGGCGTGTCCACCGTGGACACCACCGGTATGCAGGTGATCTCCCGCTTTGTCCAGGCTCAGTTGGACAAGGGGGTAAAGGTATACGTCTCGGGAGCCAGCCAGCCCCTGCGCACCGCCATGGACCGGGGCGGGGTTACCCACATGGTGGGAGAATCCGCTTTCTGCTGGAGCGCCATGGACGCTCTGTCCGACATCGCGCAAGAACAACAAACGGTATAACTTCCCATTCCCGCCGTCCTCCCGCGGCGGGAATCTTTCTTGCAGTTTCACCCCGGTTCTGGTATACTGAAGAAAATTCATACCAAAATAGGAGGTATTTCTTTCATGCTTACCGTTGACCATATCAGTGTCATGAATCTGGAAAACGCCATGCGGGGCGCCCGCAATCCCCTCAACAGCTGGGCCCGCAGCGACAGCCACTACGACGAGAACGGCAATTACATCCTGGGCGAAAATGACCTGTCCCTGGCCACCCGTCTGTGCTCGGCCGGTACCGACCACCGCAAGTTCATCCGTCAGATCATGGTGTCCATGGACATCACCGCCCCCATGTACTGGTGGAAGGAGTTTGACACCTACAAGGTGGGCACCGTGGCCAACTCCACCTCCACCATGCACAAGATCCACGCCAAGGCCTTTGAGCGGGGCGATTTCAGCTGTGACCACATGACCCCCGAAACCTTGGAGCACTTTGACGGCACCATCGCCTACCTGGAGCAGGTGCGCAACCGCTACCTGGAGACCAAGGACAAGACCCACTGGTACGACCTGATCCAGCTGCTCCCCTCCAGCTACAACCAGATGCGTACCGTCACCCTCAACTACGAGGTGCTGGCCAACATCTACTACGCCCGCCGCAATCACAAGCTGGACGAGTGGCACACTCTGTGCGATGTGATTCTCACCCTGCCCTACGCCAAAGAGCTCATTGGAGCCTGCGAAAAGTGACAAAAACCATCCCGGAACGGCCTCCACAGAGCCGTTCCGGGATGAAAGAAAAAATTTTTGATTTTTTTCGCAAAACTTGTTGACAATATGGGTGCCCCCTGCTATAATAACCTTCGCTGCAAACGTGATGTGCCACACAAGCTGGTGTAGCTCAGCTGGTAGAGCAGCTGATTTGTAATCAGCAGGTCGGGGGTTCGAATCCGTCCACCAGCTCCACGTTTCCAACAACTTCATATGGAGGAGTACCCAAGTGGCCAAAGGGGGCAGACTGTAAATCTGTTGTCTTCGACTTCGATGGTTCGAATCCATCCTCCTCCACCAAAAAAGACGATCTCATTCGAGGTCGTCTTTTTTCATCCGAGGGTGGATTCGAAAGCCGGCTCTTGGCAGAGTGCCGGTGGCACTCTGCAACCGGCGTAGCTTTTTCACAAAAAAGCGAATCCATCCTCCTCCACCAAACATCCCGAATGCGAATGCGTTCGGGATGTTTCTTTCCCCCGTCCAAATCTCCGGTTTGCCTTGTCAGGCTTTTGGAGATAGGGTAAAATAAATAAAAGTCTTTATCGATATCGAAAAGGAGGAATACTATGGCAACACATGCAGCAAAGTCCTATGACGTGGTGGTCATCGGTGCCGGCAACGGCGGTCTGGTTGCCGCCATCCGGGTGCTGCAGGCGGGATATTCCTGTCTGCTGTTGGAAAAGCACAACCTGCCCGGTGGATTCGCCACCAGCTTCAAGCGGGGCCGTTTTGAGTTTGAGGCCAGTCTCCACGAGCTCAATGACTTCGGCTCTACCCAGGAACCCGGCGACATCCGCACCCTGTTTCGGGACCTGGGGGTGGAGGACCGCATTGAGTGGATGCGCATTCCCGAGGCCTACCACCTCATCACCACCGACAAGAAGTACAACTGTGTGATGCCCTTTGGGGTCCAGGCCTTCATCGACAAGATGGTGGAGTATTGCCCCGACTCCCGCAAGTCCATCACAGAGTTCTTTGAGCTGTGCAACGAGGTGCGGGACGCTCAGACCTACTCCAACTCCGTCAACGGCAACACCGACTCGGAGTATATGAAGAAGAACTTTCCCAACTTCGTCAAGGCGGGCAGCTATTCCGTCAACGAAGTGCTGGACGCGCTCCACATGCCCCAGAAGGCCAAGGACATTCTCAATGCCTACTGGTGCTACCTGGGTGTGGACTGCGACCGCATGAGTTTTTTGCACTACGGCTCCATGGTTATCCGTTACATCACCCGGGATGCCTGGATGCCCAAAATGCGCTCCCACGAGATCAGTCTGGCCATGGACAGCCGCATCCGGGAGCTGGGCGGCGAGATCTGGTACCAGTCCGAGGCGGAGAAGATTCTGGTCGACGACAACGGGAACATCCGTGGCGTACAGCTGTCCGACGGCACCGTGATCGAAACCCGCCACGTCATCGCCAACTGCTCCCCCCACCTGGTCTTTGGCAAGATGCTGGAGAAGAAGGCGGTCACCGAGCAGATGGTGCGAGCCGCCAACAGCCGCAAGTTTGCCGGCCGTGGCTTCTCCCTGTTCTTGGGGCTCAACCGCTCTGCTCAGGACTTGGGCATCACCAGCCACAACTACTTCATCTACGACACTGCCGACACGGTCCAGCAGTACAATCTCATGAAGCGGGTGGACACCAACCACGTCCAGGCCACCGTCTGCCTGAACAACGCCGATCCGGACTGCTCCCCTGAGGGCACTTGCATGCTGTACTTCACCACCATGTTCATGTCGGACGACTGGGGCAACGTGAAGGAAGAGGACTACTTCAAGGCCAAGGACAAGGTGGCCGAGGATATGATCCGGGTCTTTGAACGAGAGACCGGATGCCAGATTCGGAACGCCATCGAGGAGATCTGCGTGGCCTCCCCCACCACCTACGCCCGCTACTGCGGACACCCCGAGGGTGTCATCTACGGCTATGAGACCGCCGAATGGGACAGCCTGATGCCCCGCATGATGATGATGCGGGAGGACGCCGCCCTCCATCCCGGCCTGCGCTTTGCAGGCGGCTATGCCATGCGTTCCAGCGGCTTCTCCAGTGCGTATGTCTCGGGGGATCTTTCCGGACGTCAAACCGTGGGCGATTTGAAAAAGGAGGCGCAGGGAGCATGAAATTTCGCAAGCAGATGTTTGGATTTATGGATATGCTGCGGTTTAAAAAGATGGTGCCCACCCGTCGGCGGATGCTGGCTGAGGGCCCCAACACGCCGCTGCCCCAGGAATACCGCACCAACGTGCTGGCCCAGAAGCTGCACCCCGGCTACATGCAGGTGGAGCTGATTGCCGCCCGCTCCCTCACCCCCACCATCCGGGAGCTCACCTTCAAGCGGCTGGACAGCCAGGAATTTCCCTTCTTCCGGGCCGGCCAGTATGCGTCCCTTCAGATGCGCATTGGGGACAGCTTGGTCAGCCGCCCCTACTCCATCGTCTCCACTCCCCGGCAGGCCCTGGAGGGCAAGCTGGTGCTGGCGGTGGAGAAGGCGGGCTTTGTCTCCAGCTACCTCCATGAGACTGCCCAGGTGGGGGACCATTTTGTGATGACCGAGCCCTCCGGGGAGTTCCACTACGAAACGCTGCGGGATCACTCCCACATCGTGTGCATCGCCGGCGGCAGCGGCATCACCCCCTTCCTGTCCATGGCGGGTAGTCTGGTGGACGGGGACGAGGATTACACCATGACCCTGTTTTACGGCGCCCGTACCGCCGCACAGCTGGCCTACAAGGAGGAGCTGGATAACCTGGCCGCCCAGAGCGACAAGCTGAAGGTGGTGTACGTGCTCAGCGACGAGGAGCAGCCCGGCTGTGAGTCCGGCTTTGTGTCCGCCCAGCTGATGAAGAAATATATAGACCTCACCCAAGTCACCTTCTTCCTGTGCGGCCCCCAGGCCATGTATCGCTTTGTGGGCGAGGAGCTGGCCCCTCTGGCTCTGCCTAAAAAGGCGGTGCACCACGATGCCGCCTGCTGCGGGAATCTCTCTGTGGACACCCCCAAGACCTTCCAACTCACCGTCCACATGCGGGACCAGGTGTATGTGGTCCCCGCCCGGGAGGACGAGACTCTGCTCACCGCCATGGAACGGGCAGGCCTCAACGCCCCCAACAAATGTCGGGCTGGCGGCTGCGGCTTCTGCCACAGCAAGTGGATTTCCGGCCAGCACCGGGTGGCGGAGGGCCGGGACGGCCGCCGGGCCGCCGATATCAAGTTCGGCTTTATCCACCCCTGTGTCACCTATCCCATGGAGGATATGGAGATTGACGTGCCTGTGGCCTACTAAATTCAACCATAAAAAAATCCCGAATGCAAAAGCATTCGGGATTTTTTTGCTATTATTTAGCCCAGCAGCAGCTTGTCGTCTGCCTCGTCGGAGCCGGTGGCCTGACCGAACTTGGCCAGCAGGTCCTCCACGGTGAGTTTTTTCTTCTCCTCCCCGGAGATATCCAGGGCCACCCGGCCCTCGTACATCATGATGAGGCGGTTACCGTGGGCGATGGCATCGCGCATGTTGTGGGTAATCATCAAGGTGGTCAGGTTGTCCCGGCCCACGATGGTCTCGGTGGCCGAGAGCACCTTGGCCGCTGTCTTGGGGTCCAGAGCGGCGGTGTGCTCGTCCAGGAGCAACAGCTTGGGCTTGACCAAACTGGCCATGAGCAGGGTCAAGGCCTGACGCTGGCCACCGGAGAGCAGCCCCACCTTGGAGGTCATACGATCTTCCAGGCCCAAGTCCAGAATCTTCAGCAGCTCCCGGTACTCCTCTCGCTCGGCCTTGGTGATGCCGGCGCCCAGGAACCGTTTCTTGCCCCGGCGGGCAGCCAGAGCCAGATTCTCCTCAATCTGCATGGTGGCGGCGGTTCCCATCATGGGGTCCTGGAACACCCGGCCAATGTAGCGGGCACGCTTATGCTCGGGCAGGCGGGTCACATCCACCCCGCCGATGGTGATGGTACCCTCGTCCACCGGCCACACACCGGCCACAGCGTTGAGCAGGGTGGATTTGCCCGCTCCGTTGCCGCCGATGACGGTGACAAAATCCCCTTCCTTCAAGTGGAGGGATACGCCGTTCAGGGCGGTTTTCTCGTTCACCGTCCCGGCGTTGAAGGTCTTGTAAATGTTCTCCAGTTTAAGCACGGGACACACCTCCACGTTTCACAGGCTTGGTAAAATACTTGCTCTTCCAGTAAGGCACGGACAGGAACACCGCCACCACCACGGCGGAGAGCAACTTGAGGTAGTTGGAATCCATAAGCTTCAGAGACAGCACCAGCTGGACCACCATGTAGTAGACAATGGCACCGATGGATACCGCCAGCAGTTTCAACCCGAAGTTGTGGAACAGTTTGGCAAAGAGCACCTCGCCAATGATGACGGCGGCCAGACCGATGACGATGGCGCCACGGCCCATATTGGCATCGGCAAATCCCTGGTACTGGCTCATCAGCGCCCCGGACAGGGCCACCAAACCGTTGGAGATCATCAGGCCCAGCACCTGATTGCGCCGGGTGTTGATGCCCTGAGCCCGGGCCATGGCCTGATTGGCACCGGTGGCACGGATGGAGCAACCCAGTTCCGTGCCAAAGAACCAGTACAGCACCGCAATAATCACCAGGGTGAAGATGCCCACCACGAAAATGGGGTGCTGATAGAAGGGGCGGGCGCCGCTGCCCACGTCCTGGACAAAGCGCAGGGACACCAGCAGGCGATTGAGCACGTCGGGGTTGATGATGTTCAACGCCACGTTGGCCTTCATGGACATGATGGCCAGGTTCACCGACCACAGCCCCAGCTGGGTCAAAATACCGGCCAGGATGGCGGGAATGCCGCACACAGTGTGGAGCAATCCGGTGACCAGTCCGGCCAGCATTCCGGCTCCCACCGCCGCCAGCAGAGCCAACCAGATGTTGACCCCCTGGGAGAAGAGCACCACAAAGGTGGCACCGCCGGTGCAAAAGGAGCCGTCCACAGTCAGGTCGGCGATATCCAAAATCTTATAGGTCAGGTAGACGCCAATGGCCATGATGCCCCAGATGAGGCCCTGGGAAATGGCACCGGGCAGGGCGTTTATAAAATCCAGCATGGTTGTTCCTCCTTGCAATCAAGACGCAAGAGAGTGAGACACGCCCACTCTCTTGCTCCTATGTTCGGTTATTCGGTGGGAATGGCGGTGTAGCCCTCCGGGGGTGTCAGGCCCAGATCATCGCAAATGGCCTGGTTGTACATCTTGGTGAACTGGGGCGCGTACTCAATGGGCATCTGGGAGATATCTGCCTCGCCCTTGAGAATCTTGATGGCCATCTGGCCCGTGGTCACGCCCAGATCGTAGTAGCTGATGGACAGGGTAGCCACGCCGCAGCCCAAGCAGATGCCCTGCTCCCCGGCAAAGACGGGAATCTTGGCAGGACGGCAGATATTATCCACAATGGAGGCGTTGGACGCCACGGTGTTGTCGGTGGGGACATAAATTACGTCGCTGTTGTCCGCCGCGGTCTGGGTCACCGCCGCCATGTCGTTGGAGTCGGAGAAGGGGTACTGGGTGCAGGTGTAGCCCAGCTCCTCTAAGAAGGCCTGGACGGTGTCCACCTGGTACTGGCTGTTGGCCTCAGCGGAACAGAACAGCAGGCCTACGGTCTTGGCATCGGGACACCACTCCTGAATCATGGCCGCCTGCTGATCCAGAGGCGCCAGATCGGAGGTACCAGAGACGTTGGTGCCCACCGTGCCGGAGAAGTTTTCAATGCCCAGAGCCACGCCGTACTCGGTCACCGAGGTGCCCAGCACCGGAATGGTGCCGGTGGCGGAAGCTGCCGCCTGCACCGCCGAAGAGGCGTTGGCCATGATGAGGTCCACCCCGGCGGAGACAAAGCCGTTGGCAATGGTGGAGCAGGTGGCGGGGTCGTTGGCGGCATTTTGATAGTCAAACACCACCTGATCCCCAAATTCCTCCTTCAAGGCGTCCTGGAAGCCCTGTGTGGCCTGATCCAGCGCCTCGTGGGGGGTCAGTTGCACAATGCCCACGGTATAGGTGGCACCTGCACCTGCCCCAGAATCACCGGACTGGGTCTGCTGGGCTGCCTGGTTGCCGCATCCGGCCAATCCCGCGGCCATGGTCAGGGCCAGTAAGGCAGCCCCTGCCTTCCACATCTTCTTCATCCTTCATTCCTCCTATCTGGTTCGTTCACTTCAACGCTTTTAGCCATCAAAGTGTTTGTGTCTAAACAAAGAGCCTTCCGGCTCGTTGCAGTTAGTATAATGCTTTAATGCATTGATGTCAAGGGATTTTTTCTGGAAATGTGAACGAAAGGGAAACAAGCGCCCCGGGCATGGACTTTCCCATGGGAGTATGGTATACTGTTGAATAATAGATTGCCAAAAAACTTCATGAAAGAACCCACATCATCTCGTATCATCCAGCAGCCCTCGGCAGAGTTTTCCCATCCGCAGATGGGAAAATAAATTGAAATTTCGTATTATCCCAGGACATGCGCATGGGATAATACACTGCTCAGCCCGCCAGTGTGGAATTGGGTCTCCCTTTGACCCAATTGTGCATGCAGCGGGCTGCATCCCCTCGAGAAAATGCTGGCATTTTCGAGATATAGAGAGATATAGATAAGTATGCCCAAGGAGGTCCGCCCCATGGCTGGAAAACTGATTGTATTTGAAGGAACGGATGGTTCGGGAAAGTCCACCCAATTTCAGCGCTGTTGTGAGGCCCTGCAAGCCCAGGGGCGGAGCTTCCGCACCACCCGGTATCCTCGCTATCAGGAAGAGTCCTCTGCTTTGGTGCGCATGTACCTCTCCGGCGCATTTGGCAGCCACCCCAACGACGTCAACGCCTACGCCGCCTCCACCTTCTATGCTGTGGACCGCTTTGCCGGGTACCAGCAGGAGTGGGGCAATTACTATCAGTCCGGCGGGCTGATGGTGCTGGACCGGTACACCACCTCCAACGCCGTACACCAGGCCTCCAAGCTGCCGGAGAGCCAGCGGGAGGAGTTTTTCCACTGGCTGTTTGATCTGGAGTACAACCGCATGGGCCTGCCCCGTCCCGACCAGGTAATTTGGTTGGATATGCCTACTCATCTGGCGGTGGCCAACCTGCGCCGCCGGGAGGCCACCACCCACACCCACGCCGACATCCATGAGGTGGATACCGGCTACCTCACCGCCTGCGCCCAGGCCGCCGCTCAGGCCGCCCAGCTCTACGGCTGGCAGCGCATTCCCTGCGTCAACGACCTAGGCCAGCTGCGCACGGTGGAGGACATTCATCAGGAAATTATGCAGTACATCTGAATACATAAAGGAGGACATACAATGGTCTACATTCTCTTAGGTACCGGTTTTGAAACCGCCGAGGCCCTGGCTCCGGCGGATGTGTTGCGTCGGGGCAATGTCCCCGTGTCCCTGGTAGGTGTCTCTGGCCCTACGGTCGCCAGCGCCCAGGCCGTCACCGTCACCGCGGACCTGACCCTGGATCAGGTGCAGTTGGCCCCCGGCGACATGGTGATGCTCCCCGGTGGACTCGGAGGTGTGGACGTGCTGGAACACAGTGAGTCCGCCATGGCCCTGGTCCGTCAGGCCGCCGCCCACCCCCAGATGTGGGTGTCCGCCATCTGCGCCGCTCCCACCCTGCTGGCCCGGGCCGGTGTGCTGCCCGCCGGTAGCAAAGGGGTGTGCTACCCCGGTATGGAGGATGACCTGGTGAACGCTGGCATCACCCCCTGTATGGAGCAGCCTTTCGTGGTGGACGGCCACTTCATCACTGGTCGGGCTGCCGGGTCCAGCTTTGACTTTGGTCTGGCCCTGCTCACCGCTCTGGCCGGCGCCGATGTGGCCGAGCAGGTGCGAGGCGCCATCCACTACCAGGCATGACTCCCCAGGAGCACAAGGAGCGTCTGCGCCGGCAGGCCGCATCGCTCCCCCGTGCCGACGTTCCCCACCTGCTGGAGCAGTTTTTGGCCTTGCCCCAGGTGGAAGCGGCCCACACTGTGATGGTGTTTTACGGCGTGGGTCGGGAGCCGGACACCACCCACCTCATTGACCAGCTGCTGGCTATGGGCAAGCGGGTGGCGTTGCCGGTGTGTCTGCCTCAGCGAAACATGGAAGCCCGGTCCATCACCAACCAGGACCAGCTCATCCCCAACCACTACGGCATCCCGGAGCCCGACGGGGTATGTCCCATTGTCCCGCCGCAGGAGATTGATGTGGTACTGGTACCCAACATGATGTGCGACCGGGCGGGATATCGCCTGGGCCAGGGCGGCGGGTACTATGACCGGTGGCTGAAAAACTACTTCGGGTTCACGGTTTCCGTGTGCCCCGCCAACCGATTTCAAGAACAGCTGCCCCACGCCGAGTACGACGTGCCGGTGCAGCTGGTACTCACCGACGGCTGAATATGCCAGCAAGGGCGGAGAGTTTCCCCTCCGCCCTTGCTGAGTGTATGCCAGCGTTAGCAGCAGCCGTCGTTGCAGCCGCAGCCACAGTTGTTGCCGCAGCCGTTGCCGCAGCCGCAGTTGTTGCCGCCCATGCCGTTGCCGCAGCAGCAGCAAAGAATGAGTACCAGAATGATGATCCACCAGCAGCCGCCGCCGAAACCATTGTTACCACAACACATAACAAGTCACCTCACATAAAATTTCCGGTACAGGTACCGGCTCGGACGCCGCATCCCAGGGCGGTTGCGGCGCCGGAGTTGGCACCCGTCCCCGTTTCTGCGTTATACTATGTAGCCACGGCTGGATTGGTTCCCCCCAATCTTTCAAAAAAATTGAGACAACCTATCCCAACGAGGAGTGAACGAAACATGTCAGAACAACGTACCCACTCACCCCAGGAGCCTCAGCGACGGCCCCGTATCACCCACAATCGAAAGAAAACCCGCCGCTCCAAGGCGGCTGCAGCCCTGCTGTATGTGCTGTTCGTCGTGGGCCTGTCCGCCGTACTGGCTACTGTGGGCTGGATCTGGGCCAACGACCTGCTGGCCTTGAACAAGGATTACACCTCCGTCATCGTCAAGGTGGAAAACGACGAGAGCTTCGGGGAGGTAGTCAACGACCTGAAGAAGAACGGCCTCATTGAGTACAAGTTCCTCTTCCACCTCTATGGCTGGTTCTCCAACGCCGACGACAAAATCGCTCCCGGCACCTACGAGCTCAACACCGATATGGACTACCGGGCTCTGGTGACCAACATGAGCGCCTCTTCCTCCACCCGTCAGACCATTGACATTACCATCCCGGAGGGCTACACCATAGATCAGACCTTCGCCCTGCTGGAGGAGCAGGGGGTGACCACGGTGGAGAAGCTCCAGGACATGTCCGCCAACTGGAACTACAAGTTCACTTGGCTGAAAGACCTGCCCTTGGGCGACTACCACCGTCTGGAGGGCTATCTCTTCCCCGACACCTATACTTTCTACCTGGGCGAGGATGCCAAGTATGTCATCAACAAGATGCTGGTGAACTTCGAGAGCAAGATGGGCGACTATATGGATCAGTTTACCGAGGAGAGTCAGTACTCCCTCCACGACATCATCACCATTGCCTCCCTCATTGAGAAGGAGACCGACGGTGAGGATTACGGCACCATTGCCTCGGTCATTTACAACCGCCTGGAGAACACGGGCGCTGAGACCCAGGGCTACCTGCAAATCGACGCCACCCTGGTGTACCTCAATGGCGGCAAGGTGCCCACCGAGGAGGACAAGGCCATTGACTCCCCCTACAACACCTACCTGTACAAGGGCCTCCCCGCCGGACCCATCTCCAATCCCGGTATGAAGGCCATCACCGCTGCTCTCAAGCCGGAGAACACCAACTACTACTACTATGTGCTCAATCCCGAGACCAACAAGCACGAGTTCACCAGAACCTATGCCCAGCACCAGGCCCTGGTGGAGAAGTATGGTACCGCCAATGAAGAAGGCTGAGCTGCTTTCCCCCGCCGGGGACATGGAACGGCTGACCATGTCCCTGGCCTACGGGGCCGATGCGGTCTACCTGGCCGGAAATACCTTTGGCATGCGGGCTTTTGCCGGCAACTTTGACCGGGAGGAGATGACCCGGGCGGTGGAGCTGGCCCACGCCAAAGGAGTGCGGGTGCATGTGACCTGCAACACTTTGGCCCGCAACGATGAGATTGCCAAGCTGCCGGAATATCTGGAGTTTCTGGAGTCCATCGGGGTGGATGCGGTGATTGGGGCCGGCGTGGACGTGCTGTCCCTGGCCCACCGCTACGCACCCCATGTGGAAGTGCACATGTCCACCCAGACGGGCATCACCAACTATGAGATGGCCCGGGTGTGGCACGAGTTGGGAGCTAAACGGGTCATTCTGGCCCGGGAGTTGTCCCTGGATGAGGTGGCGGAGATCTGCGCCAAGGCCCCCCGTGACCTGGAGGTGGAGGCCTTCGTCCACGGAGCCATGTGTGTGAGCTACTCCGGGCGCTGCCTGCTGTCCAACTATATGACCGGGCGAGATGCCGCCCGGGGCGCCTGCGCCCAGCCCTGCCGCTACCAGTACGCCCTCATGGAAGAGAAGCGGCCTGGGGAGTACTTCCCTGTTTTCGAGGAAAATGGAGAGACCTTCATTATGAACAGCCGGGACATGTGCCTCATTGACCACGTGCCCGAGCTGCTGGACATCGGCCTGGACTCCCTGAAAATCGAGGGTCGGGCCAAGAGTGCCTACTACGCGGCCATGACCACTGCCGCCTACCGCCACGCCATTGACGCGGCCATGGAGGGCCGTCCCCTGGAACCCATTTGGCGGGACGAGGTGGACAAGGTCAGCCACCGCCACTACTCCACCGGCTTTTACTACGGCCAGCCGGGACAGTACACCGATTCGGCTCGGTATATCCGGGACTGGCAGGTGCTGGCCATCGTCACCGACTGTGACCAGGAGGGCAACGCCACCCTCTCCCTGCGCAACAAGTTCACTGCCGGAGATGCCATTGAGGTGGTGGGCCCCGACGTGGCCGCTTTCCCCCTCACTGCCCCTCTCATGACGGACGGCGAGGGCTTCACCCTGGCCCAGCCCCGGCACCCCCAGATGGTGTTCCACATGAAGCTTCCCCGTCCGGTGCCGCCCCTGTCGGTGGTGCGGGCCTGCCGACCCAATTCCTGACACAAGCGCAAAACCCCCGGTTGGATGCACGTGCATCCAACCGGGGGTTTTTCTATGTTTCTTATGTCTGATCCGACTCTTGGTCTGAATCCTCAGGTTTGTCCTGGGGCTCTTCTTGCTCTGGAGTCTGATCCTTATACTTGGCCAGAATGTCGTCCAGGCTCAGGTCCGCGGCATTGGGTCCGGCAATGATCTGCCGCTGCCGCTGCTCCTCCTGATACATCCATTCTTCCCGCAGTGCGCGACGGCTGCGGGCCAGGCACACAGCCAGCACCACCACAGCCACCAATAGGATCACACCCAATAGAGTCAGGCCCACCAGCACGTAGGACACCACCTGGTCACCCCAGGGGGTCTGAATCTGCCAGCGGAAGATGGAGAACACAAAGCCATCCTGCTGAGGCTCTTCGGTCTCCTCCGGTTCCTCTTCCTGGGGCAGCTCCAGGAACTGATACCGCTGGAAGCTCTTTTGCTCCACGTCGTACAGGTACAACCCCATGGTGCCCGCCTCATCCAAGGCGCAGACGATATAGTGGTTGGGCTCCTCCACCCCGTCGGGGGTGAGCAGGGTGTGCTGCTGGCCGCCCAGTTCCATCATGGTAGAGGAATATCCGGTGGGAATGGCCAGGTCCTCAGGCAGGTTCACCAGCACCAGCTTGCCAGATGCCATGGGCACCTGGACCATCTCCCAGGCCTCCTGGGTCTTGGTGTTGAAGAAGTAGAATCCTGCCTCGTGCTCCTCGTCACCCTCCAGATACACTGCGGTGAGCTTGCCCTCCTCATAGACAATGGCAGGGAAGGTCTGTCCCTCCACCTCCACCTGGGACTGCTCAAAGCCCTTGGGGATGGTCACACCCTCGGGCAGCTGATCGGCAATGGGCAGCTGGACGTCATCCGGCAGGGTCACCATCACATCGGGCACGGGGGTAGCGGTGGGAGAAGGCTCTGGCGTATCCTCCGGATCGGGGGTGTTGGTCCCGCCACCCGTGTTTCCGCCGGTATTTCCACCGGTGTTGCCACCTGTGTTCCCGCCACCGCTGCCTTCTGCCCGGTTGACGGTGATGGTATATGTCTTCTTACTGCCGTTCTCTGCGGTCACTTGGACGGTGACCGTATTGTTCCCCACGTCCAATCCCGTGTTACCCCATACGGCCACTTTGGCCTTGGAGTCGGCGGCCTTGGCGGACACCGCCACGCTGGTGGTGGAGTTGGACACGGAGGCCCGGTAGCTGGTGGTGCCAGCGGAGAAGCTGGGAGACAGGCTGCCGGGGCTAATGGACAGGGAGCTGAGGTTATTGTTGGAGGATGCGGTGGGCTGGGCGTTGATGGTGACCGTGGACCAGCCCGGGGTAACGTTCATGGGATCTCCGTTTCCATCCACAATGGAGTTCTCATAGTTGTTGATGGTGGTCTTGCCCGCTTTCAACGTCTTGAAGGTCATGGAGAAGCTCACGTTACCCGTTCCCATGTTCTCCTTATCCATGACAATCACATTGCCACTCTGGTATCCGTAACCCAAGTCACCAGAGATAAATTGCAAATAGCTGGAGTCGTAATTCACCTTCACCGTGGCAATGGCCACTGCGCCGGTCACCTTCACGTTGATGGTAACGTTGTTGCCTACGGTGACGGTGGGGTCAGAAAAGGTCACAGTGCAGGATTGCGCCGCATGGCTCCGTGGGGTAGTGAGGCTCAGCACCAGGGTCAGAGCCATGACCAGAGCAATCCACTTGCTTGCAAAGTTTTTTTTCATTGATTCTCTCCTATTGGCTAATTAGAGATGTACCTAACACATGGTTACGGACTTTCACACGGTCTGTGTTGTTGACTTGTCCGTCTTTATTTACATCGGCGGCCACAGCCATGGCTCCCGACAGAGAACTGGTGCCCAACACGTGATTGCGGATTTTCACACGGTCCGAGTTATCAATCTTCCCGTCCCCATTGGCGTCGCCGTAAATGAGCACCGTCCACTTGGCGTACTGGGTGCCGTTGTTGTAGTAGATGGTCACAGTGTCTCCGGTGCCCACCACGGCGCTGTCCTGATTGACCGAGCCGCTGGCGTTCTTCACCTGGGCATAGCCGCCGGTGATGTTCAGGTTCTTCACAAAGTCAGAGACCTTGGTGCCCACAGTGATACCGGAGACATAGTTGGCTCCGCTCACCTTATACTTGGGATTGATGGAGAAGTCTCCTTTGTCCGCCTCTCGGGCAATGGTGAGGGTGAAGGTGCGCTGACTGCCGTTTTCGGCGGTGACAGTGATCTTCACCGTGTTGCTGCCCACCTTCAGCTGCACCGTTCCCGCTCCGCTGACCTTTGCCTTGGAGTTCTTGGGGGTGGCGGTGATGGTGACAGAGGATGCAGAGTAGGGCACCACCACGCTGTAGTTGGCGGTGTCATTGTTAAAGCCGGGGGTCAGGGTGTAATTGCCCACCTTGAGGGTGCTCAGACGGTTGTCCGGAGACCCGTCCCCGGTGGGTGCCGCACAGGGCGTGCTGGGCATATCCTCATACACAGGGATGGAGAACACCAGGGGAGCCTGACGCAGCTCCTCGCTGTATCCACCCGCCAGGCTCAGGCCCTCGGAGGAGGCGCCCCACACGCTGGTCATGTACTGGTGGGTGAAGGGGTTGTCCCCCTGCACGTTGAACCGCTTTAAGTACAAGGTATTCTGTCCGGCGGTGACGTACCCGTTGGCATAGAACTGGGCGCCGCCGGTGATGGCCTTCACCCGGCTGTCCCAGGGCCGCCCATAGCTGGTGCCGTTGCCGCTGGAGCCGCCCTTGGCGTAGATAAGGCCGTTTTTCACGGCGGTGTTGCCGCCGCCGGCCACAGCACCGATGTTGTAGTAGTTGAAGTACCCCTCAAACCCCGGGGCCTTTCCGGAAATGCTGTCGCTCTGCCCCTTAACTCCCTGCTCCTGAACGATCATGGCCGCCAGCACGTAGGGGTTGACCCCCACCTTCTTGCCTGCGTCAAAAATCACCTGGGGGTAGTAAATCTTCTTGCCGTCGGTGTCGGTGACGGTGGCATCCAGGAAGGTACCGTCCACCAGCCGCTCCACACCGGCCACGTTCTGCACATTGCCGTCATAGCTTTGCAGCAGGAACTGGAAAATGCTGTTCTGACTGAGGAAGTTCCGAGGATCCATGTAGTAGGCCACGATCTCCCGGGAGGCTGCCACCCAGCCGCCAGAGTCATACACCGTCCACACCCCAGTGTCCCAGTTGTAGGCCTTGGGGTCGGTGGACTTCCAGCTGGACTTGGAGGTGGACTGCACCAGGCTCTTGCCGATCACCGACTCCTGATCCACCGCATAGTCCCAGTCAAACCCGGTGTGATCGGCCTTGAACACCCACTCGGGGTACATGGCGTGGAGCATTTTCAGCCCGTCCCAATAGGACTCAGGGAAGCCCTGCTCCTTTAAGTACGCCTCGAACTCCTTGTCATCCAAACCACTGCTGATGATCCGGACGTAGGTGCTGATGACGTAGCCGGTACCACCGTTGTAGTCAATGGCGTACCAAGTGGCTCCGTCCGAGGCCTTTTTCTCCCCAATAATGGTGACGGTAGTGCCGTCGTAGATGAGGCCCAGCCGACTATACGAGGTGCCCGGCCCAGAGCGGACGCTCAGCCCCACCACTGTATCTGTGATGACACCATAGCGCACGTTGTCGGCAAAACCGGCCACTAGCACAGATACCATCACCATGCAGATGGCAAACACGGTAACGATGCCCGCCAACCTCCGAGTCCTTTTTTCCATTCTCTTTCCAGAATGCAACATGTTCTCTCCTTACTCCACCGGGAAAGTACCGGAACGCCGCTCCACGCCTTCCCATATTCTTCCATCCCAAAGTATATAATACGACCTTATGTCGTCACGTTCGACCTCTATTCTATAAGATGAGCCCCCATTTGTCAACCAAAGTTGACCCATGGGGGCTGGTACAAAAGGTATGAAGATTATACAAAAAAATTCAGGCCAATTCGGTGGAAATAATGTCCACGCAGTGGTCCAGGTAGCGGCGCAGGGGCTGCTCCTCTCCCGTGGCGATGCGGATGCCGCAGCGATTGGCGGGGATGAGCACCTTGATGGCGGAGCTGTCCCCCACCGCCTGGGCCATACGGGGGGAAATCTCCCCCATCAGGCCATTGGCCATGAGAATGGCCACAGAGCCGGCCACAAAATCCGCCCGAGCCACATTGAAGATCACCGCGTTCTCCCCGGTGGCCCCGTCGTCTGCTCCTCCTTTGAGCATGGCCTCGGTGGCCGCCGAATTGGTGCCTAAAGCCCGCACGTGCACCTGGGGCAGCCGCTCCTTGATGCGGGCCACCAAGGCCTTGCCCATGCCGCCGCCGTGGCCATCCACCACCACCACCAGAGGTTTCCGTTCACCCATGTTATATCCTCCTTGGTTTTTGGTATGTTCAACATGATACCATATTTCTCCCCTTCTGCCAATGAGGGCATGGCACAGGATTGATTTTCCGGGTCAAATGGTGTAAACTAGCTTGTAATGCATTGTTATTTTCCAGGATTCTGTCAGGAGGGAAGCCTATGTCTCATCCCTTTTCCCACTACCAGGAAAGCGCAGACTATTTGAAAACCCAACTGGAGGATTTTGTCCCCCAAATTGCCCTGATTCTCGGCTCAGGCCTGGGCGATCTGGCCCAGGAGGTGACCCAACCGGTGGCGGTGCCCTATGCCGCCATTCCCCACTTTCCCCGCTCCACCGCTCCCGGCCATGTGGGGCAGCTGGTGTTTGGCACCTTGTCCGGCAAGCGGGTAGCGGTGATGCAGGGCCGGGTGCACCACTACGAGGGGTATCCCTATGAAGATGTGGCCTATGGTGTGCGGGTGCTGCGGCTGCTGGGGTGCCAGACCCTGCTGGTGACCAACGCCGCCGGGTGCGTGCACCAAGATTGGAACGCCGGAGACATCATGCTCATCTGCGACCAGATCAAGCTGGGGGGCGAGTCCCCGCTGCGGGGGGAGAACCTCCCACAATTCGGCGTGCGCTTCCCCGATGCCTCCACCTTGTACACCCCCCATCTCCAAGAAGTGGCCCGGGATGTGGCCAAGGGGCTGGGTATCCCCCTGCGGGAAGGGGTATACTATTACAGCTTTGGACCCCAGTACGAGACCCCGGCAGAGATTCGGGCCATTCGAGCCCTGGGCGGGGATGCCGTGGGCATGTCCACCGCTCCGGAGGTGATTGTGGCCGCCCACTGTGGAATGCAGGTGCTGGGCTTTTCCCTGCTGTCCAACATGGCCGCCGGTATGCTGCCCCAGCCTTTGAGTGAGGAAGAAGTGCTGGAGGCGGGAAAAGCTGCCCGCCACCGCTTCGCTCCCCTGGTACTGGGCTGTCTGGAGCGGATGTAAGGAGGAACCTATGGCTATCTTATTTACCAACGTCACCGCCGCCCTCATGGACCAGGCGGGGACCATTCTAACCGGCGGCTACGTCCAGGTGGACGGGTCCACCATCACCTATGTAGGCGCCCATCGGCCCCAGGGCGACTTTGACCGGGTGGTGGACTGTACCGGCAAAGTGATGCTGCCGGGCCTCATAAACGCCCACACCCACCTGCCCATGACCCTCATGCGGGGGTACGGCGGCGGCTGCGACTTGCAGACCTGGCTGCATGACTACATCTTCCCTGCCGAGGGAAAGCTGGACGCCCAGGCGGTGGCTGCAGGGACGGGGCTGGGACTGGCGGAGATGATCGCCTCGGGCGTCACCTGTGTGGCGGACATGTACATGTTCACCTCCACCATCGCCCAGGAAATTTTGAAGGCTGGCATCAGCGCCAACCTGTCCTGCGGGGGCGTGTACTTCGGCGACCCGGCCGACTTTGACCCCAACACTTGCGGGGACTGCATCGCCCAGCGGGAGCTCACGGATGCGTGGCACGGCGCTGGAGACGGCCAGATTCTCATGGACGCCTCCATCCACGGGGAATACACCTCCTCGGCCCCCCTGTGGCAGTGGATGGCTCAGTTTGCCCACGACCACCACCAGCGCATGCACGTGCACGTGTCCGAAACAGTCAGTGAGCATCAGGCTTGCCTCACCCGCCACGGCATGACTCCCATCCAGACCCTGAACCAGTACGGGGTGTGGGACAACGGCGGCATTGCCGCCCACTGCGTGTATACAACTCCCGAAGACTGGGCCATTATGGCGGGAAAAGGTGTCTCCTGCGTCCACAACCCCTACTCCAACTTGAAGTTGGGCTCCGGGGTGGCCCCCATCCCCGATATGTTAAAGGCCGGGGTCAATGTGGCTCTGGGTACCGATGGCATGTCCTCCCACAACAGCGCGGATTTGTTCGCCGACGTGAAACTGGCCGCCCTGCTCCACAGCGGCGTGCGCTGTACCCCCGGCGCGGTGTCTCCCCGTCAGGCTCTGGAAATGGCCACGGTGGCAGGCGCTGAGGCCTTGGGCCGTCCCACCGGCCAGATTGTGGCGGGCAAGGTGGCCGACCTCATTTTGGTGGACTTCACCGCCCCCAACCTCACCCCCTGCCACGACGTGGTGGAAAACCTGGTCTTTGCCGCCCACGGCTCCAATGTGGTGATGAATATGGCCCGGGGTAAGATCATATATGAAAACGGTACCTTCTACACCTTGGATCTGGAGAAGATTCAGGCCCAGGTGAAGGAGTACGCCCTCCCCCTCCTCTTTGGTTGACCCAAAATCTTTTGGTGAAAGGTTGAGAATATGTCCAATCCCACCTCGAAAAAAAATACCTTCTTTGGCGGCGCGGCTGTACTGGCTGCTGGCATCGTCATCGTTAAGCTGATTGGAGCGCTGTACAAGATTCCCCTGGGCAATATTCTGGGGGAGGCGGGCTTCTCCGACTTTAACACCGCCTACTACATCTACTCCCTGCTCATCACCGTCTCCACCGGCGGTCTACCTGTGGCTCTGTCCAAGATGATCTCCGAGGCCCACGCCCTGGGGCGGCACAACCAGGTGCAAAAAATCTTCCGGGTAGCCTTTCTCACCTTTTTTGTGCTGGGCACCATCAGCTTCTGTCTCATGTTCTTCTTCCCCAAGCAGTTGGCGGGCCTGATGAACAACGCCCAGAGCTGGTACTCCATCCGGGCTCTGGCTCCCGCCATCTTCTTTTTGTGCCCCCTGTCTGCCATGCGGGGCTACTTCCAGGGCCATGCCATCATGACCCCCACCGCCGTGTCCCAGATCATCGAGGCCCTGTGTAAGCTGGTCATTGGTCTGGCACTGGCCACCTTCCTGCTGAAAAGTTCCAACAACGAGTCCGTGGCCGCCGCCGGCGCCATTTTCGGCGTGTCGGTGGGCTGCGCTCTGGGTATGCTGTACACCGCGTTCTGCTTCCGCACCCAGCGGCAGCACGCCCCGGTGGGCCATGATCGCACCACCTCGTCCAAGAAGATTTTCCGTACCCTGCTGCAGCTGGCCATTCCCATCACCCTGGGTTCCTCGGTGATCGGCCTGGTCAACCTCATTGACACCAGCATGATCTACGGACGGCTTCAGGATGCCGCAGGCTTTTCCGAGCTGGACGCCCGCTCCCTCAAGGGCGTGTACGACCAGGCTCTGACCCTGTACAACCTGCCCTCCTCCTTCATGGTACCCCTCACCGCCTCCATCATCCCGGCGGTGTCTGCCGCCCAGGCGGTGAAAAACCGCAAGCTGGGTGCTCAAATCAGTGAGACCGCCCTGCGCACCACCGCTCTGCTGGCCATTCCCGCCGGCGTGGGCCTGTTTGTACTCAGCCAGCCCATCATGCAGCTGCTCTACCCCTCCACCGACGTGGAGTTGGGCGGCTATATCCTGTCTATTCTGGGTCTGGCGGTCATCTTCGTGTGCTTCATGCTGGTGTGCAACGCCATCATGCAGGCCCACCACCTGGTGACTATCCCCATGGTGACCACCATCATCGGATGTATCTTCAAGTTGCCCATCAACTACGTGCTGGTGGGTAACCGGGGCATCAACATCAAAGGCGCCCCCGTAAGCACCCTGTTCTGCTTCGGCCTTATCGCCGTGATGGATCTCATCATCATCAAGCGCACCTTGCCCCGCTCCCTGAGTCTGATGCGAGCCTTTGGAAAGCCTCTGGCCACCTCTCTGATTATGGGTCTGGCGGTTTGGGCCTGCTACGGCCTGACCTCCTCCTTCCTCACCACCCCCCAGGGGCTGAGCAATTCCGCCAATGCAATGGCCACCCTCCTGTCCGTGGGTGTAGGCGGCGTGGTATATCTGGTGCTGGTGGTGGTGCTCCAGGCCATCTCTCCGGAGGATTTGAAGTTCATGCCCAAGGGAGATAAAATTGCCCGGCTGCTGCGCATGGGTTAAATTCCAAGAAATCCTTGTATTGTAGGTGAAAGTATGGTAGATTTTACGCTTAAGGACCATTACACGGTTCAAGATCTGGTGGATATTGTCCGGGTGCTCCGCGCCCCCGGCGGCTGCCAGTGGGATGCCCAGCAGACCCACGAGTCCATCCGCCGCAACTTCCTGGAGGAGGCCTACGAGGTGGCCGAGGCCATCGACCAGAACTCCACCGAGCACCTCCAGGAGGAGCTGGGTGACGTGCTGCTCCAGGTGGTGTTTCACACCTCCATCGAGGAAGATGCCGGTCACTTCCATCTGGACGATGTGGCCGACGGCGTGTGCAAAAAGCTCATCTTCCGCCATCCCCATGTGTTTGGGGATGTGACCGTCTCCTCCACCGGCGAGATTCTGGCCAACTGGGAGGAGCTGAAGAAAAAGGAGAAGGGTCAGGCCACCCAGGCGGATGCCGTGGACGCCGTGGCCCGCTCCCTTCCCGCTCTGTGGCGGGCAGAAAAGGTGCAGAAGAAGGCCGCCAAGGTGGGCTTTGACTGGGACAGCGTAGATGGAGCTGTGGACAAGCTCTCCGAGGAGCTGGACGAAGTGAAAGAGGCCATTTCCGGACATGGCGACCCCGCTGAGGAGCTGGGCGACCTGCTCTTTGCCGCCGTCAACGTCTCCCGCTTTCTGAAGGTGGACCCGGAGGATGCCCTCCAGGCCGCCTGTGACAAATTCGCCGCCCGCTTCCGCCGGGTGGAGGAGGAAGTCACCGCCCAGGGCAAGCAGATGGAAGAGATGAGCCTTTCGGAACTGGACGCCATCTGGAACGCCATCAAGCACCCCGATACCCATTGATTTGTCAACCATTAGGAGGAATTATCAACATGAACAAAGCCGATCTCATCAACGCCGCCGCTGAAAAGACCGGTCTGTCCAAGAAGGACACCGAAGCCACCCTCAACGCCGCTCTGGAGGTCATCACCCAGGCTCTGGCCCAGGAGGAGAAGGTGCAGCTGGTGGGCTTTGGCTCCTTTGAAGTGAAAAGCCGTGCCGCCCGCATCGGCCGAAACCCCCACACCAAGGAGCAGATCAACATTCCCGCATCCAAGACCCCTGTGTTCAAGGCCGGTAAGGCTTTGAAGGACACTGTGGCCAACTAAAATGATAGGGGTCAGGCATGTGTTCCGCCTGACCCCTTCCCATTAGGAGGATTTGTTATGCGATTAGATAAGTGGTTGAAGGTGTCCCGGCTCATCAAGCGGCGCACCGTGGCCAACGAGGCCTGTGACAACGGCCGCATCACCGTGGGGGGCCGAGTAGTCAAGGCCTCTTACGAGGTGAAGGTGGGCGACATCCTGGAGATGAAGTTTGGTGAGAAGACCTTCCGGGTGGAAGTGCTGTCCACCGCCGATATCGTGGGCAAGGCAGACGCCAGCGCGATGTACCAGCAGCTGTGAGCTTCTCGAAAATGCAAGCATTTCCGAGAGGAAATTGCAGCCCGCTGCATGCATAATTGGGTCAAAGGGCGACCCAATTCCACACTGGCGGGCTGAGAAGTGTTTTTTCCGATGCGCATGTCCTCGGAAAAAACGGATTTCAATTGATTCCGTCACCTGTAGGTGCCGGAACTCTGCGAGGCTTTGAAAAGGAACAGGGGTGAGCGAAACGCTCACCCCTGTTTTTATGCGGTTTCTTCTGCCAGATTGCCAGTGTACAGCTGATAATACTTGCCTTTCTTTTCCATCAGTTCGTCATGGGTGCCCCGCTCGATGATGCGGCCCTGTTCCATAACCATGATGCAGTCGGCGTTACGCACCGTGGACAGCCGGTGGGCAATGACGAAGGTGGTGCGCCCGGTCATCAGGGCATCCATGCCGTCCTGCACCAGCCGCTCGGTGCGAGTGTCGATGGAAGAAGTGGCCTCGTCCAGAATCAGCACCGGAGGATCGGCCACGGCGGCCCGGGCAATGGCCAACAGCTGACGCTGGCCCTGGCTCAGGTTGGCCCCGTCTCCGGTGAGCATGGTGTTGTATCCGTCGGGCAGACGGCGGATAAAGCCATCGGCGTTGGCCAGTCGGGCGGCGGCCATACACTCCTCGTCGCTGGCCTCCAGGTTTCCATAGCGGATGTTGTCCATCACCGTACCGGTGAACAGATGGGTATCCTGGAGCACAATGCCCATGGAGCGGCGCAGGTCTGCCTTCTTGATCTTGTTGATGTTGATGCTGTCATAGCGGATTTTACCGTCGGCAATGTCGTAAAAGCGGTTGATGAGGTTGGTGATGGTGGTCTTGCCTGCACCGGTGGCGCCTACAAAGGCGATCTTCTGCCCCGGCTTGGCCCACAGGCTCACGTCATGGAGCACCATCTTGTCGGGGGTGTAACCGAAGTCCACATGGTCCAGCACCACGCTGCCCTCCAACTTGGTGTAGGTGACGCTGCCGTCGGCCTTATGGGGATGCCGCCAAGCCCACACGTTGGTGCGGTGGTCGGCGGGGGACACGCTTCCGTTGGCGTCCTCCTTGGCATCCACCAGCTCCACATAGCCCTGGTCGGCCTCGGGCTCTTGATCCATCAGGTCAAAGACACGGGCGGCGCCGGCGGCGGCGGTGACCACGAAGTTCACCTGCATGCTCACCTGGCTGATGGGCTGGGTAAAGCTCTTGTTCAGGCCCACAAAGGTGATGACGGTACCCAAGGTCACCCCACCCATGCCGTTAATGGCCAGCAGAGCGCCCACAATGGCAACCAGGGCATAGCTGAGCCAGCCGATGTTGTTGTTGATGGGCATGAGCAGGTTGGCGTAGCGGTTGGCCTTGTTGGCGCTCTCCCGCAGGGCCTGGTTCACTTCACGGAAGTCCTCCATGGCCGCCTGCTCGTGGCAGAACACCTTCACCACCTTCTGGCCGTCCAGCATTTCCTCAATGAAGCCGTCCACAATGCCAAGGTCCCGCTGCTGCTCCACGTAGTGTTTGCCGGAGAGTTTGGAGAAAGTAGCGGTGACCCACAGCATCACCAGGGCAGTGAGTACCGAGATGATGGTCAGGGACGGACAGATGATAATCATGGTGATAAGGGTAGCCACCATGGTGATGATGGAGTTGATGCCCTGGGGAATGCTCTGGCTGAGCAGCTGCCGCAGGGTGTCCACGTCATTGGTGTACACCGACATGATGTCCCCGTGGGGGTGGGTGTCAAAATACTGGATGGGCAGGGACTCCATCTTGGAAAACAGGTCGTTGCGCAAGTGGCGCATGGTGCCTTGGCTGACGTTGACCATGATGCGGTTGTAGCCAAAAGAGGCCAGAATACCCACCACCATAATGATGGCCAGCTTAATGATCTCGCCTGCCAAGCCGCTGAAATCCGGGTTGACGCTGCCGATCAGTGGCACGATGTAGTCGTCCACCAGGGTCTGGGGAAAGGTGGCGGCCAGCACGGTGGCCACCGCCGAGACCAGAATACACACAATGACCAGGGCGAACAAGGGCCCGTAATAGTGGAGCATATAGGTCAAAATCCGGTTGAGGACGCCCATGGCCTTGGGGTTTTGTTTGGTTGCGTTCATATCCATGAGACCTCCTTTCTTATGCGGGCTGGTCGAAGTCGCCGCCGCCCTTGACCTGGGAGTCGTAAATCTCCCGGTAGATGGCGTTACTCTCCAGCAGATGTTCATGGGTGTCAAAGGCGTCCACCCGGCCATTGTCCAGCACCAGAATGCGGTCGGCGTGCTCCACACTGGACACACGCTGAGCGATGATGATCTTGGTGGTGCCGGGGATTTGCTGGGCCATGGCGGTGCGGATGCGGGCATCGGTGGCGGTGTCCACGGCAGAGGTGGAGTCGTCCAGAATCAAAATCTTGGGCTTTTTCAGAAGCGCCCGGGCGATGCACAAACGCTGCTTCTGGCCGCCGGAGACGTTGGAACCGCCCCGGTGAATGTAGGTGTGATAGCCGTCGGGAAGGCGGTCAATGAACTCGTCGGCACAGGCCGCCTGACAGGCCGCCACGCACTCTTCTTCCGTGGCGTCCGGGTTGCCCCAGCGCAGGTTTTCCAAAATGGTGCCGGAGAAGAGGGTGTTCTTTTGCAGCACCACAGACACCTGGTTGCGCAGGGCCTCCATGTCGTACCGCCGCACGTCCAGACCGCCCACCTTCACACAGCCTTGACTGACATCGTACAGTCGGCAAATCAAGTTCACCAGGCTGCTCTTGCCCGATCCGGTACCGCCGATGACACCAATGGTCTCCCCGGACCGGATGTGTAGGTCAATGTGGGACAGAGCATTTTTGTCACTGCCCCGCTTGTAGGAGAAGGTCACATCGTCGAAGTCAATGCTGCCGTCCGCCACTTCCATGACAGGCTGCTCCGGCTCTTTCAGGTCGGGGGTCTCGGAGAGCACTTCTCCGATACGGCGGACGCTGGCCATGGACATGCTAATCATCACCACCACCATGGACAGCATCATCAGGCTCATGAGCAGGGACATGATGTAGCTGAACAGGCTGGTGAGGTCGCCGGTGGTCATATCTCCAGCCACGATGAACTGAGCGCCCAGCCAAGAGGCGGAGAGAATGCAGAAGTACACCGCCAGCATCATGGCGGGGTTATTGAAGGCCAACAGGCCCTCAGCCTTGACAAACATCCGGTACAGGTTGCCGGAGGCCTTGGAGAACTTGCGGTTTTCGTACCCTTCCCGCACAAAGGCCTTCACCACCCGGATGCCGGAGATGTTTTCCTGCACACTGGCGTTGAGGTCGTCGTACTTCTGAAACACCCGGTTGAAGATGTTCAGGGTCACCACCATAATGGTACCTAGCACCACCACCAGAAACACCACCGCAAAGAGGAACATCTGGCTGGTGGCAGGGCTGATGAACAGGCACATGGCAAAACTGAACACAAACAGCATGGGGGCCCGCACCGCCACACGAATCACCATCATAAAGGCGTTTTGCACGTTGGTGATGTCGGTGGTCATACGGGTGACCAGGCCAGGCACGCTGAACTTGTCGATGTTGGAAAAGGAAAAGGTTTGAATGCGGGCGTAGATGGCCTCCCGCAAATTGGCGGACAGGCCAGAAGATGCGCTGGCTGCATACTTGCCCGCCAGCGCGCCAAACAGCAGGCTTACCAGGGCCAGCACCACCATAATGATACCGTAACGGTACACCACGGGCAGATTGGCCTTCTCCAACCCCTCGTCAATGAGCCGCGCGGTGATAAAGGGCAGGAGAATTTCCATTAAAACCTCCAAAGCCGTCAGGCCAATGCACAGCAGGGTATCCTTGCGGTACTGCCTGAGCTGTCGCAAAACATTTCTCACATGTATGCCTCCTTGAAACTCGCCGAGAAACCCAGGTATTTTGCCCATTTCTTCCTCGTCGAAGCTGTTTTTTATGGGTGTTTTGCCGGTTATTGTCCCAATTTTCCGACAGTCCCATATCTTTTATATCACACCACCCCCTTGCAAGGGAAATTCAAATCTGTTATTATCTATAAACAACTTTTATGATTAGATGCCTTAGGAGGAGAGCACCATGAACACCGCACAGCTGGAATGTTTTCTAGCCGTGGCCGACTTTCTCAATTTTTCCCGGGCGGCGCAGCACCTGCGTCTGACCCAGCCGGCGGTGAGCCACCAGGTCAAGACCTTGGAGGACGAGCTGGGGGTGGCGCTGTTCCAACGCACCAGCAAAAAAGTGCGCCTGACCCAGGAGGGACATATGTTTTTGCAGTATGCGGGGAAAATTTTGGAGCTGGCCAACGTCTCCCGGGCTCAGGTCAAAGGCAGCTTCCAGGTGCGCCCTCTGCGCCTGGGCATCGGCTGCCGCAGCAGCGCAGACCTGCGCCTCATCCGTCCCGCCCTGGAGCGGATGCAGCAAGAGGCGCGCCGGGTGCTTCCCCTGTTGCGGCTCATCCCCATGAGCGCTCTGGACAATCTGCTCACCGAAGGGGATATACAGGTGATGTTCACCTTCCAGGAAAACGCCCCCCAAAACAGCGTCTACCGGGAGCTGGTGCGCTGTCCCGTGGTGTGTGTCTGCCGAAACGACCATCCCCTGGCCCAGCAGGAACGGGTCACCCTGGAACAACTGAAAGAGGGGGGCCGCATTGCCGCCTGTCGTCCCCCCATGTGTCCTCCCTCCATCTTTGCCGCCCAGGGCCAACTGGTCACCTGCAAGCCGCCGGAACAGGTGATGTTCTGCGAGAGCCAGGAGGTGCTGTTCACCCTGGTGGAGACGGGATATGCCTTTTCTGTCATGGCAGATTTCCCGCAGCTTCGCTCCTCCACCCTGCGCTATATTCCCGTGGAGGGCTGCCCGCCTCTCTCCTTCGGGGTGTCCTACCTCCAGGAAAACCGCAGCCCCACCCTGCGGCGGTTTTTGACCTTATTGGAGGAGACTTTAAAGATTGCCCCATGAAAAAACACCGTTGTGAAGGATTTTCGTCCTTCACAACGGTGTTTCTATTTGTATAACATTGAATTAGCGCAGGAACCCGTCCAGAATCTTCTGCTCAGCCTCTTCCTCGGTAAGCCCTAAGGTCATGAGCTTGAGAAGCTGATCTCCGGCAATCTTGCCGATGGCGGCCTCGTGGATGAGCTGAGCATCCATGTGGTTGGCCACAATGGCGGGAATGGAGCTGACCTTGGCCTTATCCATGATGATGGAGTCGCACTGCACGTGTCCGAAGCAGGGGGCATCTCCCTGCACCTGGGGATAGAACACCTGCACGGAGTTATCCTGGGCCACAGAGCGGGAAATCACCTGGGTGCGGGCCCCCTCGCCCTTCATAATGACCTCCATTTTGCTCTCGGCAAACTGGTCTCCGTGGGTGAGCAGACGCTCGGTGACCACGGCCTCGGCACCGGCCTCCATCTCCACCTTGGTGTAGCGGCGGGTGGAGTCCACGCCGCGAATCTGCACCGTCTCCAGTTCCATGGAGGCACCTTCGTCCAGGTAGACGATGGTGTGGGGGTTGAGCACTCGCTTACCGGTGCCCTCGCCCTCGCCGTAGTGCTTTTCCACATAGCGCACCTTGGAGTTCTTGCCCACGTAGAAGGTGTGGATGCCGTCGTGCTGGGCGGTCTCACAGCCGGAGTTGTGGATGCCGCAGCCGGCCACGATGCTCACATCGCAGTTCTCGCCGATGTGGAAGTCGTTGTACACCAGGTCGGTGAAGCCAGTCTGAGTGACGATCACGGGAATATGCAGGGATTCGTTGACGGTGCCGGGAGCAATGTGGATGTCGATGCCCGGTTTGTCCTCCTTGCTCTCGATGACAATGTTGGCGGAGTTGCTGCGCCCCTCCAGCTTACCGTTTTTGCGGATGTTGTACGCCCCCTGGGGGACACGCTCCAGGTCTGCAATTTCCCGGAGCAGATGGCTGTCGATGGAATTCATGCCTGGGTTCCTCCCTTCACAAAGGCGCACCCGGACTGGGTGTTTTCCAAAATCTTGGGGAACATCTCCTCTTTGGCTCCCCGCTCCACCACCTCGCCGCCGGCGATCATGACGATCTCGTCGGCCAGATTGATGATGCGCTCCTGGTGGGAAATGATGATGATGGTGGCCTGCCGCTTGTCGTGGATGTAGCGGAAGGTCTCGGTGAGCTTGGCAAAGCTCCACAGGTCGATGCCCGCCTCCGGCTCGTCGAAAATCATCAGCGGAGACTTGCGGGCCAAAATGCTGGCGATCTCAATGCGCTTGACCTCGCCGCCGGACAGGGAGTTATCCACTTCCCGGTCGATGTAGTCCGCGGCGCACAGGCCCACCTGGGTCAACAGCTGGCAGCCCTCAGCGTGGGTCAGATCCGGGTTGCCCGAGGCCAAACTCAGCAGATCCCACACCCGCAGGCCCTTAAAGCGGGGCGGCTGCTGGAAGCCGTAGCTGATGCCTCGACGGGCGCGCTCAGTGATGGACAGGTTGGTCACGTCCTCCCCCCGCCAGATGATCTGGCCGGAGGTGGGCTGATTGAGACCCATAATGGTCTTGGCCAGGGTGGTTTTACCGCCGCCGTTGGGGCCGGTGACCACCAAAAAGGTGCCCTCTTGAACCTCCAGAGAGACATCCTTCAAAATATCCTTCTGGTTCCCCTCTCCCTCCACAGAGAAGGACAGATGCTTCAATTCCAACATAGTACAAATCTCCCGTTTGAAGCCGCCCCCAGGGGAGCGGCTTACAATTCATAGTTTTCTTATATGTTTTGCTAGTATATCATGATTATACCCATTTTGTCAACCGTGGCAAACCCTGGATTGAGGCATAGAATGGTTCATTTAGGAGGTGTTTTTCCATGGATGAGATCATGAATTCCACCACGCCCAGCCAGGAGGTCTTTCAGCGGGTGTGGCAGCGGGTGATGGGGTCGGCAGCGATGCCTGGGCAGGCGTCCGCTCCCCAGCCGGAACCGGCGGCCCAACCCGCGCCTGTGTCTGCCCCCGCCCCTGCCCCGGAGGCCCAATCCGTCATGGCCCCCCAGCGTCCTGGGCCTCACCAGCCCCGGCCCAATCCTCAACCTCAGCCCCAGCCCTGCTGCCTGCGCCAACAGGTGCTCAGCAGCCTGGAGCAGTGGCAGATGGCCCGGCTTCTGGCCCGGCGGGCAGGAAGCCAGACCCGGCAGATGACCGCCATTGCTGCCCAACTGCACCAGCAGGCCAAGCAGCTGTCCACCGCCTATTTTCTCCAGTCAGGGGTGCGGTACTGGCCAGTGGCCCAACTCACCCAACCCCGCATGACCACCTATGTGGGAGGGCTGCGCCAGCTTTACCAGCGCTGCCAAGCCCTGACCCAGGAGTTCCACACTTGTCGGGCCAAGGCCCCCACTCAGGACTTGGCCCAACTGTATGGTCAGCTGGAGCAGGCGGGAACCAAGCGCTGCGCCCAGATGCGCGCCCTGCTGGAGCAGACCCACCTATGACCTTGCACCCCACCGCTTTGCTGTGCTATACTGAATCCGCACAAAAGATTACCAATGCAAGGAGCGATACATGGTGGAACAAGTGGTAAACTACGCCGTGGAGCAGACTCAGGCTCTGCTGGCTATTGACAGCCCTTCCGGCTATACCGCCCAGGTAGCGGAATATGCCTACAATCAGCTCAAAGAACTGGGTTTTGACCCCCAGTACACCCGCAAAGGGGCGGTGCTGGTCAACCTCACCCCCAACCTGCCCCAGGAAAACGGCCTGTTGCTGCTGGCTCACCTGGATACCCTGGGTGGCATGATTACCCGCATCACCGGGGAGGGCCGCATCCACATTATCAATGTGGGCGGCCTGCGCCCCCACAACTGCGAGGGCGAGAACGTGCGTATCCGCACCCGGGGAGGCAAAGTGTACACCGGTACCTTCCAGCTGCACAACCCCTCCGCCCACGTCAACCCCAACTATGCCGACACCCCCCGCACCTTTGAGACCATGGAGGTGGTGCTGGACGAGGAGGTGTCCTCCAAGGAGGATGTGGAGGCCCTGGGCATTGCCAACGGAGATGTGGTGTGCTTTGACCCCCGCACCACCGTCACACCCTCGGGGTACATCAAAAGCCGCTATCTGGACGATAAGCTGTCTGCCGGCATCCTGCTGGCTCTGGCCCGTCAAGTGGCCCAGGGAGAGGTGACCCCCAACCGCCCGGTGTGGCTCCACCTCACCGGCTACGAGGAAGTGGGCCACGGCGGCTCCACCTCCGTCCCCGCTGGCACCACCGACGTGGTGGCCGTGGACATGGGCTGTGTGGGCGACGATTTGGACGGCGAGGAGCGCAAGGTGTCCATCTGTGCCAAGGATGGCCGTTCCCCCTACGACTACGCCCTCACCAGTGAGCTGATTGCCGCGGCCAAGGACAGCGGGGCCGACTACGCCGTGGACGTGTTTACCAACTACGGCTCGGATGCAGACGCCACCCTCACCGCCGGCTATGACGTGCGCCACGGCCTCATCGGCCCCGGCGTCTTTGCCTCCCACGGCTACGAGCGCAGCCACAAAAAGGGCGTGCTGAGCACTTTGAAGCTGCTGGGTGTCTTTGTCCAGAAGTGATGTTCAAAGATAAAAACGGGTGCAACCTTACGGTTGCACCCGTTTTTTATCTTGTTGGGATCTGGTCAGAACCCGAAGAGGATTAGCCCCTCTTCTTGCTCTTCACCATCACCAGGGCGCCCAGACCGGCGGCGGACACAGCCACAGCCAGCACATAGGGCACCAGGTTGAAGGTATCGCCGGTGTGCACGTCGTCGTTGTCCTCGGGCTTGTTCGCCTCCACGTGCTTCAGGCTCAGCTTGGCCTTCTCGAAGTTAGCCTTGAGCTGGGCGAACTCGCTGGCGGACAGGTCGGCAGGATCGGCGGCCATCAGGGCGTCATAGGCGTTCTTGTAAACCTTGTAGCTCTCGGCGGTGTAGCCGTCGGCAGCTTCCAGCTTGATGCTGTTGCGGTACTCCTCCACGCCGGTGGCGCGCACCACCAGGGAGCGGATGGCCATATCCATCTGAGCGGTCATCTGGTCCACCTTCTGCTGGGTGCCGGACTGGAGCAGAGCATCCACCTGGCCCATGAGGTTGGACAGAGTCTTGTAAGAAGACGTGGTGTACTTCTCAGCGTCCACAGTTTGAGCGGCAGCCAGCTGAGCCTTCAGTGCCTCCACGTTGACCAAAGCCTTCATGGCGTCCACCATCTTTTGCACGTAGCTCTCGTCGGTGGGATTGGCCTTGGCCTCAGCCACCAGAGCCATCAGAGCATTGTAGGAATCGGTGGTGTAGTGCTCGCCGTTGAGGGCCTCAGCCTCGGCCACCACAGCACCCAGGGGGGTGTCGGGGTTGAGATCCATAGCGGCAAACTTGGCGCGGATGTCGGCCACAGCCTGCTCCACCTGCTCCTTGGTGCCGGTCTCCAGCAGGGCCTTACCGGCCTGCACAGCGTCCATGTAGGCCTGGTAGCTCTCGGCGGTGTACAATTCGTCATTGACCTTCTCGGCCTTGTCAATCTCGGACTTCAGCGCGGTGATATCAGCCAGAGCGGCCACAGCAGCCTGATAATCGGCCACAGCCTGAATCAACTCCATGGGGGTGGCATCACTCTTGGCCAGCAGGGTCTCAATAGCCTGCTTGGCGGCAGTGACCGCCTGGAAGGTGCTCTGGCTGTAATTCTCAGCCTTGAGCGCAGCATAGCTCTCCACGGTCATCTGTGCCACTTCTTGGTTGTAGGTGGAGTACACCAGAGCCTTCCGAGCCTCCTCCACGGTGGCCTTCAGCCGGTTGGCATCGGCCTGAGACAGGTTGTCAGCATTGGCCAGAGCGGCCTTCAGATTCTCCACCGCAGCGGAGTAGGTGTAGTAAGAGACGGTGGTGTAGATGTGCTGGTCGTTGCGAATCATCTCGTCCACCAGCTTTTGCAGCTCGTCCACATTGGTGGCCTTGGGCACCGCGTTGGCAACTGCGCTCTGCAAAGAGCCCAGGGCGGAGTCCACCACAGACTGGCTGGCATACACGTTGTCGTAAGCCTCCTGAGCCACTTTCTTGGCCTCCTCGTAGGCCTTCACGCTGTCGGTGGTCCAGGTATCGGTGGGCTGCTTGGCCTCCAGGGCCTCTTTCAACGCGGTCTTATTGGCCTGCTCCACGGAAGCAGTGGAAGTGGCGATCTCGGCAATCTCGGGGATGGTCTCCTTCCAGGTCACCGTGACGCTCTCCAAGGTCTTGCCCTGGGGCAGAACAAACTCGTTGATGGCCTGACTGAGGTTACCCAGAGTCACGGCCTTGTCCTCACCCACAAAATTGGCGGTGACTGTGGCGTTGGACACGGCGCCCAACTGCACCATGCGCAGGGTTTTCAGGTCCTGAGGCGAAGAAATATAGTAGGTGAAGGAGCTGTTGGCCTCACCGGGCTTGTAGGTGGTGGAGTAGTCGCCGTCCAGAGCGTAAGAGGGCAGTTTCCCCTGCTCTTCCACCACATTGGAGACGATGTCCCGGTTGGCCTCGGGGGAGATATAAGCGCCGCCGTTGATCATCAGCTCGCTGATGTACACCCACTTGTGGCTGTAGGTGGACTGGGGCGTAATGCGGATATAACGACCATCCACATTCAGCTGGCCAGCATCCGCATACATATAGCCGGGGTTGCTGGAATCATGGGTCAGGTAGGGAGCATCTTTGGCAACGGTACTGTCGTTGACATTCTCCACCTGCTTACCCACAGTCATGACGGGGGTCCAGGTCTCGCCATCCACAGACACCTCAAAGAGGGCGTGACGCAGATAATCCTGGTGGGTCTCCTTGATGTAGTAGCGCAGGGAGTCGAAGTGAATCACCTGACCCAGATCGAAGGTGATGTGCTTGCCCTGATCCTGGGGACCAGTGATCTCGGCAAAGGTGGCCAGGTCGCCGTCAAAGACGTTACCCACATTGCCCAGAACACGCACATCTCGATCGTTGCTGCCCTTGGCAAAGTTGCTCTCCACTGCCTTCTCGCTCACATATTTGTAGGAAACCTCAAACTGGGTCAGGTCCAGCTTCACACCGTTGGTGGAAGACACCGCGCGCACATAGCGGGCATCGGTATCGGACTCAGCGTTGTAAGCCGTCCAGGTGATACCGTTGCGGGAGGTCTCCAGGGTCACGTTCTCAGGCAGCTTGGTGGTGAGAACCTGGGTCACTGCCTTGATGCTACCCAGATCCACACCCATGTACTGGTCCTTGTTCAGGGTCAGGGTGGCAGAAGACAGGGTCACTTTGCCGTTTTCCTGGTTGGAATACACACCAGCGTTGTCCACATTGGTGTACACGTTCTCCATGCTGTTGGTGCTCTGCTTGACCTCCATCACCCGGAACTCACCCACACGCCACCACACCGGCACTTCGGTGTTGTTGTAAATGCGCACAGCCTTGGCTACCACTCCCTGACCGTTGAAATCAAAGGTCTGCTCCTGGGCGCTGGTCACATTGCCGGCATCATGCCACTGACCATCCTCACTCTGGTACTGGACTTTACCGTTTTGGATGACATCGCCAGAAGCACTGCTGCCCTGGCCGAAATACACGGTGCCAATGGCAGTGGCTTCCTGGAAGGTGTACTGGATGTACGCACCAGCCACGGTCTTGTCTCCAGCGTTGGACAGCCATACCTCCGTGCCGTTGTTCCCATCCTTGAGGTTGTTCAGGTTTCCGCCCTTGACAGCCAGACCATCGGAGGTGGAGAATGTGCCGCCAATCAGCTCAGGCTCCTGGCTCTCTTCCTTGTTGATCTGGATCTCATGCACATCCAGCCACAAATCCTTGGCATTGTCCCGGGTGGCAATGAGACGGATGCCCATGGCCTGGAAGTTCTGGGGCAGGTGTTCCTTCTCCACCACAACTTCCAGAGACTTGTTCAACTCGCCAGTGAAGGCGTTTCCCATACCGGTCAGGGAAATGTCCTTCCACTCCTTGCCGTCCTCCGTGTACTGGAGTTTGGAGGCATCAAAGTGGTTCTTTCCACCGCCCAGCAGGAAACGGATGTTCTCCACGGGGATCACCTTGTTGTACATCACACCTACATAATCGCCAGCCTTGGCGGTGTTGGGGTCTCGATAGCTGGCATAGGTAGCGTCATTCCCGTCAAAAACATTGGAAACATCCCCAGAGGGGGTATCCACACGGTTGGTGACAAAGGTGGGGATCACTTTGTTGGGGTCCATAGCGGTCTCTGCATACTGAGAGACATAACTAGCCAGGGTCTTGATGAAGGGCACGATGTGCTGCACGCCTACCTCAGCCCGCTCGTTGTGGTCCACATACCAGAACTCGTAGGTCTTGGAGCGGTCAAACGCAGTCTTGCCCTGGGTATTGTACTGGATGATGTTGGTGGCATCGTTGGCAATGACTGCCTTCACGCCGTTGAGATAGGCAATGGCCGCCTCGGTGGTGTCGTCCCAGCAGTTGAGCCAGTAGACGATCTGGTCCTTCACGTCGGTGTTGCCAGCCTTGGCCCGGTAAGTCTTTGCGGCCTCCTGGAGCTTGACAAACTCGGCCATCACCACATCCACGTCCGCAGCTGTGACGTTGCCGGCCGCCAGCTTGTCCTTGAAGGGGTTGAGGATCTGCTTGAGTTCCACAGACTCCTGGAGGACAGTGACCCGGTTGTCCATGGCCTGGTTAATCATGTGCTTGGACAGCTCACGCAGGGCCGCAGAGGCGTCGGTCTCCATGGCGGAGTTGTGATCCACATACTTGAAGGAGTCGTACCAAGCCTGGTTAGCCTCTTCCTCGGTCTTCCAGATATTCCAGGAATAGCAGGCGTTGCCGAAAATGGCCACCTTGCTGGGCTCAGACTGCTGCATGGGGTTGAGCACGATACCCTGGATGTTGGCAGGATTCACACCAGGGTGCAGGAAGGTGGTGTAGCCGCCCATAATCAGGTGCTTCTTGGAGTTGTCGGTGCAGGGCCAGTTGATCCACATGTAGGGACCGCGCCCCACTTTGTTGGTGAAGGAAGAAGTGAAGTTATCAGTAACCTCACCCCACACCTTACCGCCGGTCATGACAATCTGCACGTTTTCCGGGAACTGGGCATAGTACGACTCGCCCCCATACATATACTCCTGGGTGCAGAAGGGCAGGGTCATTTTCAGATCGGGGTAAGTCTTCTGCATCTCCTTGAGCCAGTTGCTCATGTCGGTGAGGAACTTGATGTAGTTGTTGTTGCCCACGTGCGCAGCGTCGTCGGCCAGAATGGCAATCTGACGCACACCGGCTTCGATGACCTGGGCGAACTTGGCCTGTACGGCCTTCAGGTCAGCCTGATAGTTCTCGTCATTGTTGAAGCGAACGGCGTTGTACATGAAGGGGTGCAGAGCGTACACGAAGCGACACTTGGAAGCGTTTCCTGCCTCAGCCAGAGGAATGATTTTGTTCTGGATCTCTTCCTCCGTGTACAGCTCACGCCAGTTGGCGTTGTGTTTGGGGTCGTCCTTGGGGGCATAGAAATAGGAATTGAGCTTGTAGTAGCCGCCCCATGTCATCAGGTTCTGACGGTCCTCGGTGCTCCAGGGGTTACCGTAGTAGCCTTCGATGAAGCCACGGCTGGCCACGTCCGCCCAGTCCTCCACGTGGAACTCCTGGATGGTGAAGCTGTCCATCTGGGCAAACACGTGGTACAAAGTGGTCAAGCCGTAGAACGCGGCATCGGTGTCCTTGCCCACCACGGTGATCACACCGTTGTCGTTGTCCAACACGTAGGAATCCAGCTTGTTGTACAGGTCCTGGGTTTCCACGGCGACGTTTTTCTCCGCATAGGTGTCCACGTAGCCGTTGGACCCCTCAATACCCACCAGAATGTTGGTCTTACCGCTGACCACAGCCTCAGACGTGGTGTAGCTGATGTCCTTGAGCTTGAGCACCTCCTCCAAGCGGTCCTTGGTGTAGCGGTCAATGCCTTCCTCCAGCACCACGTTGACCTGGTTTTTCACCATGTACGTATCACCAGAATAGGTCATCACATGGGGATTGGGGTAGATCTCGTAGCCGGTGGCCTCAGCATCCTGGGCCTTGGCCTGGAGCGGAGCCAGACGCACACAGCCTGCTCCCATCAACACAGCTAAGGCCGCAGCGGTAACTCTGCGCCCCGTGTGCTTGGGCTGAGCGGACTTGTTTTGCCGTCTCATTTGTCTTCCTCCTCATTTCTTGTATTTTGGATGGTTGGTCATGGTATAAAAAAGAAAAGACCAGACCGCCAGGAGTCTACGGTGCACATATACTTCTGGTCAATCTGGTTTTGCCCTTTCGGTAACAATCCATCCTATCCAATTTGTGAAGGAATCCTACCATATTCTCTTGGTGAAAGTAAACAGACCGCCGGCCTTTTTTCGTAAAATTTACGCACACACTCTCTTTTCTATACTAACGAATCGAAGTTTATGTTTGGAAATATAATATATAGCTCGATTATTTTCGCTTTCTTCGCCAAATAGTTCATTCCATATTATTTCACAATTTGTATAATAAATCCTTTTTGTGCAGTTCTAACAAAGCTATGTGCAGATTCACCAAATGTTCGCCTCTTCCTTCATATGAAAGCGAAACAGGACTCCCTTCCATGAAAAGGGAGTCCTGTTTTCTAATTTCTATCCAAATTTCTCCAAAGCCTCGGCATCCCGGGCCTTCTGCTCCTCCAGTGCTTCTTTAAGCAGCATATCCTTCACCTTCATCAGGCGGGTGGTGGTGGAGCGGTCGTTTTCATCCAGCTTCATGGTAATGTAGCGGATGGCTTCCTGGGTATTGGGAATCATCACATACTCCAGGGCGTTGACACGGCGGCGGGTCTTTTCAATTTCCTCGGCCAGCAGCTGGGCAGTCTTTTCGATCTGGGCCAGCTGCAACATGGACTGGAACACATCTCCCAGAGCCTCCACGGCGGAGTCCAACTCGCCGGAGGTGTTGGCAAATCCGTAAGGGAAGATGTCAGAGGTATCGCTGGTGCGGGTTTTGTACTCATAAGTGGGTACGTTGACGCTCATCACATTGCGGAAGCTCATATCCAGCTCCACGCTCTGCTTGGGGTACATCAGGGCCTGCTCCATGGCCGCTCCGCTCATCAGAGCGGAGGCCACGGTGAAGGAGCCGTGCACCCGCATCAGATCCGCCTCCACCCGGCTGCGCAGAGCCCGTACCTCCCGCACGGTGTCCAGAAACTGCTTCATCAGCTCATCTCGCTTGTCTTTCAGCAGCTTATGGCCCCGCTGGGCGGTTTTCAGCTTGCGTTTCAGCCGGGTCAGCTCCATTCGGGTGGGAGTGACAACGGTGGCAGCCATTGTTTAACCCTCCTTCTTGGGCAAATACTTGTCGATATACTCCTGTTTGATGCGCTTCAGCTCGGCCTTGGGCAGGATGGACAGCAGCTCCCAGCCCAGGTCCAGGGTCTCCTCGATGGTACGGTTGGTCTCGTAGCCCTGGTTGACGTAGCGCTTTTCAAACTCGTCGGCAAACTTGGCGTACAGCAGATCGGTGGGGGTCAGAGCGGCCTCGCCCAGAATGGACATCAGCTCCTTGTTGTCCTTACCGGTGGAGTAGGCGGCAAAGAGCTGGTTCATGGTGTTGGCGTGGTCCTCCCGGGTCTTACCCTCGCCGATACCCTTGTCCTTCAGACGGGACAGAGAGGGCAGCACGTCCACGGGGGGATTGATGCCCTGACGATACAGTGCACGGGAGAGGATAATCTGACCCTCGGTGATATAGCCGGTCAGGTCGGGAATGGGGTGGGTCTTATCATCCTCAGGCATGGTGAGGATGGGGATCATGGTCACAGAACCGGGCTTGCCCAGCTGACGGCCGGCACGCTCGTACATGGTGGCCAAGTCGGTGTACAGGTAGCCGGGGAAGCCGCGGCGGCCGGGCACTTCCTTCTTGGCCGCGGACACCTCACGCAGAGCCTCGGCGTAGTTGGTGATGTCGGTGAGGATGACCAACACGTGCATGCCCTTCTCAAAGGCCAGGTACTCGGCGGCGGTCAGAGCCATACGGGGGGTGGAGATACGCTCCACGGCGGGGTCGTTGGCCAGGTTGGTAAACAGCACGGTGCGGTCAATGGCGCCGGTGCGCTTGAACTCCTGGACAAAGTACTCGGACTCCTCGAAGGTGATACCGATGGCGGCAAACACCACGGCGAAGTTGCCGGCGTCGTCGCCCAGCACACGGGCCTGACGGGCGATCTGAGCGGCCAGCTGGGCGTGGGGCAGACCGGAGCCGGAGAAGATGGGCAGCTTCTGGCCACGCACCAGAGTGTTCAAACCGTCAATGGTGGACACGCCGGTCTGGATGAACTCGTCGGGGTAGTCACGGGCGGCGGGGTTCATAGGCAGACCATTGATGTCCCGGTACTCCTCGGCCAGAATCTCGGGGCCGCCGTCGATGGGCTTGCCCATGCCGTTGAACACGCGGCCCAGCATGTCGCTGGACACGCCCAACTGCAGGGGGTGGCCCAGAAAACGCACCTTGGACTGGGCCAGGTTGATGCCGGCGGCAGACTCGAACAGCTGCACCACGGCGGTGTCGCCGTTGACCTCCAGCACCTTGCCCCGGCGGATGCCGCCGTCGGGCAGCTCCACTTCCACCAGCTCGTCATAGGTGACGTTTTCCACCATCTTGACCATCATCAGAGGAGAGACGATCTCCTGAATGGTACGATACTCGCGAATCATTGTGCCTCACCTGCCTTTTCCACTACTTCGTCGATCTCCCGCTCCATCTGGGCGGAGATGTCGGCGTACACCTGCTCGTACTCGTCGGCGGGCACGGACTTGGCGCGGCCGATGCGCTCCCGGGCGGGGATGGCGAACAGATCCATGGCAGGAGCGCCCTTGGCGATGGCGGCCCGGCACAGCTTGTCATAGTCCAGGATCATAGCCAGCAGCTTGGCCTGACGGTCATAGCTGGAGTAGGAGTCCACGTCCACAAAAGAGTTCTGCTGCAGGAAGTCCTCACGCACCATGCGGGCGGATTCCAGGGTCAGCTGGTCGTTGGGGGACAGAGAGTCCTTACCAACCAGCTGCACAATTTCATTCAGGCTGGCCTCGCTTTGCAGCAGGGTCATGGCCTGCTCCCGGTTGACCATGAAGTCACGGCCCAGGTGCTCATCAAACCAGGGTTTGAGAGAATCCAGGTACAGGGAGTAGGAGTTCAGCCAGTTGATGGCGGGGAAGTGACGCTTGTAAGCCAGCTGAGCATCCAGAGCCCAGAACACCTTGACGATACGCATGGTACCCTGAGAGACAGGCTCGGACAGGTCGCCGCCGGGAGGGGACACAGCGCCCACAGCAGTCAGGGAGCCGCGGCGGTCGTCACTGCCCAGACAGGACACGGAACCGGCGCGCTCGTAGAACTGGGCCAGACGGGAGGCCAGGTAGGCGGGATAGCCTTCCTCGCCGGGCATCTCTTCCAGACGGCCGGACATCTCACGCAGAGCCTCGGCCCAGCGGGAGGTGGAGTCGGCGATGACGGCCACGTCGTAGCCCATGTCGCGGAAGTACTCGGCGATGGTGATACCGGTGTAAATGGAGGCCTCACGGGCAGCCACAGGCATGTCGGAGGTGTTGGCGATGAGCACGGTACGCTTCATCAGGGACTCGCCGGTGCGGGGGTCGATGAGTTCGGGGAACTCGCGCAGAACGTCGGTCATCTCGTTGCCGCGCTCGCCGCAGCCGATGTAGATGACGATGTCCACGTCGGACCACTTGGCCACGGCGTGCTGCATCACGGTTTTACCGGAGCCGAAGGGGCCGGGGATGGCAGCGGTGCCGCCCTTGGCCACGGGGAAGCAGGTATCCACAATGCGCTGACCGGTGGACAGAGGACGCACAGGGGGATACTTGTGCTTGTAGGGACGGCCCACACGCACAGGCCAACGCTGGCTCATGGTGATCTCCACGTCGGTACCGTCCTCCTTGGTGAGGACAGCCACCACGGTCTTGACGTTGTAAGAGCCGGCGGGGGTGACGCTCTTCAAAGTACCCTTCAGGTAGGGGGGTACCATGATCTTGTGCAGCACCACGGGGGTCTCGGGGACGGTGCCGATGACGTCGCCGCCCTCCACATAGTCACCCACCTGGGCCACGGGAGTGAACTCCCACAGCTTCTCAGGGTCGATGGGAGGCACTTCCACGCCACGGGGCAGGTTGTTGCCGCCCACCTTCTTCATGATCTCCTCCAGGGGACGCTGGATTCCATCGTAAATGTTCTCAATCATGCCGGGGCCCAGCTCCACGCTCATGGGGTAACCGGTGGTTACCACCTCGGCGCCGGGGCCCAGACCAGAGGTCTCCTCGTAGACCTGGATGGAGGCAGAGTCTCCATTCATGGTCAAGATCTCACCGATCAGACGCTGGGGACCCACGCGCACCACGTCGGACATGTTGGCGTCCGACAGGCCGGTGGCCACCACCAGGGGACCGGAGACCTTCACTACTTTACCCATATCGTCGAAACCTTCTTTCTAGTCGGTCTTGTTTTACAGAATATCTGCGCCTACAGCACGCTCCACCGCTTTTTTGATGTTCTGCATGCCGATGCCCAAGCTGCCCTCTTTGCCGGGAATGAGGATGATGGCGGGAGTCAGCTCGTCTTTGTAGCGGGCGATGTCGCTTTCCATGTGGGCGGCCAGGGTCTCGGTGAGATAGACAATCCCATAGTTTTCCTTGGCCAGGGCGTGGAGGGTGGTTTTGGCCTGGTCCACACTGTCCACCGGGAAGGTGGACAGGCCTAAGGCCTTGAATCCCAACACGCTGTCCTTGTCGCCGATGACGGCGATTTGATAACTAGCCATTTGCACGTCCCCCCTTACCCGTAGGTCCGGCGCAGACGCTGCCGGATGGTGTCCCCATCCAGGCCAGCCATGCGGCCGGAGAGAATGGTGCGAATGGCGGTCATCTCCGCCTCACGGGCGTAGAGATAGCCCACAATGGGCTGCTCGCCAAAGGCCACCCGGCGACCAGCACCCAGGTAGTCCATCATGGCGTCGTCGCACTCCCGCTCAAAGTCGGTCAGCGCCCCAGAACCCGGGGCGGACAGGGCCGAGCCGGTGGCTGCGGCCTGAGCCAGAGAGCTGGTGCGGAACAGACCGGCCAGCTCGTCCCCTCGGGCGGTGGCCAGGGTGCGGGCGGGGACGTTGCCCCCAGGCACCAGCACCTGCTGCAAAAACTCCATGCCCTTGCCCAGGCGGGAAGCCCGGACACAGGAGCGCAGGTTGGCCACGTCGATGGACAGGGCCACAAAGCCCTCCACAAACTTGCTGCCCGAGGCCTTGGCCAACTGGGTCAGCTCCTCAAAGTAGGCCCGATCCAGGATGAAGTCGGCCATCTGGGGGTCACCCGTGGCGCCCAGGGTCTCCCGGGCACGGGTCACGCCCCGGCGGAAGATATCCGAGCAGCCCCGCAGGTCCTCCCGACCGTAGTCCTCGGCCAGGCGGGCGGGCGCATACCGTCCGCCGCCCACCAGCAGCGCCTCCTGGCTCTGGCGCAGGGCCTCCCCTTTCACCAGCACCTTGGCGTTGTGGTAGTCGTACTTGCAGCGGAACACGTCCAGCAAAGCCCGGTTGCCCACGGCGGTACTCAAATCGTGGAACAGGTCGGTTTGCGCCTTGGAGAGGGTCTCCTCGATGCTCTCCCCGGTCACCTGCCCCATGTCGTCATATCCGCACTCCACCAAAACCTTGGCGGCGTCGCTGACATCCTTGGCCTCGATCATCCGGTCCATTCGCTCTTGATTGAGCAGCCGGTTCTCCATGGCGTGGATGCGGGCGGATATGGTCAAATAGTCCAAATCTTTATCATGTGACACGGTTTACTCCCCCTTTCCATAAAAATCAGTTTGAAAAGGGATGAATCAACCGAAGAGCACGTCTGCCACCTGGGTGGACAGGGTGCCCCGCTGCAGGCGCACCAGGGTGTCGAAGGTGCAGTTGACCTCCACCCGTCCGTCGCTGAGGATGAAGCCGCCCTTCATGGGACGGGTCTCCTCGGACAGGGTGAGCTGGCCCTTATTGCCCAACTTCTGGTTGGCGCCCACCACCACCGCCTTGCCCACCTGGGCCCGGTCGGCGGGGGAGAAAATCAGCTTTTCGGTGCCCTTGGCGGCAGCCTGCACCGCCAGATCCACCAGCAGCGCCACATACTCTGCCTGGGGCAGGGCCACCAGCTTGTCCATGGCCAGCTGGAAGGCCTCGTCGATGACCTCCTGCTTGGCCCGCAGCACTTCCTTGCGGCACTCCAGCTGGGCCACGCTGGCCAGCCGTTCGCCCCGCTCGGCAGCGGCCTTTTCCCCACGGGTCAAAATCTCGTCGGCTTCCGCCTGGGCCTGAGCCTGATACTTGGCGGTAATCTCCGCTGCCTCGGCTCTGGCCTGGGCCAGGACCTCATCAATCTCCCGCTGGGCGTCGCCGCTGATGCGATCAATGATCTTTTCGATTCCGTTCATAGCAGCTCTTCCTTTCCTGCCAATCTTACAGGAAGACCAGCATCAGGAAGGAGGCCAGCAGGCACAAAATGGCGTAGAACTCCACCATGATGGCCATGATGATGCCCTTGGACTGCTCTTCGGGACGCTTGGCTACCAGAGACACACCGGCGGCGGCGCAGCGGCCCTGAGCGATGGCGGTGATATAGCCGCCGATGCCCATGGGCAAGCAGGCAAAGCAGTAGCCCAGGCCCTGAGCAATGGTCATCTCAGCGGCGTTGCCACCGATGACGCCCATCTGAGCCAGAGCAAAGAACCAGATAACCAGACCGTACAGACCCTGAGTACCGGGCAGCAGCTGGAGAATCAGGCACTTGGAGAACTTCTCGGGGTCCTCAGAGATGACGCCGGCAGCGGCCTCACCCACGATACCTACGCCACGGCCGGAACCGGCACAAGCCAGACCCACAGAAAGGGCAGAGCCCAGAACTGCCAGCTGCAGTCCACAGTTTGTCAGAAATTCCATTTTAGTCTTCCTCCTTGTTGATGATATCCACGTATTTGGTGTTGTATGCCAGGGGGCGGAAAGGAATGCCGCCCTCCTTATAGAACTTGCCGAAGAACTCCAGGTAGTGCAGACGGGCGGCGTGGACGTAGGTACCGATGAGGTTGACGCCTACGTTGAAGCCGTGGCCGATGACAAACACCACCACGAACAAAATTACACCAGCCACCGTGCGTCCGCCCAGAGAGCCCAGGGTGTTGAACACCTGAGCGATGACCGAGGTGGCCAGCATCAGGGCCATGAGTCGGGCATAGGACAAAACGTCAGAGAGCCAGGAAGTGATGTCATACCAGCTGGCAATGCCCCCGAAGAACTTGCCGAAGATGCCCTTGTTGTGGCGGCCTTGGGTGAGCAGCAGGCACAGGAAGCCTGCCACCAGCAGCCACACGCTGCCGGTGACCACCACCATGCCAATGCCGGCAAACACCACCCACCAGGGGACCACGTCCAGCAGAGCGTCCACCCCTTCGCCGTCCCGGAAGCCCATATAGATGTGTACCAACTGGCCAAAGAGCAGCTGGACACAGCCGATGACCACGGCGATAACCATGACCTTCATGGGGTCGTTGACGGGGTTTACGATGATGCCTTTGGAGAAGGCAGCCATCCAACCGGGCATGGCCACGCCGGGCAGGAACACGTCGTAGATGACGTCCAGGGCGTTACCAAAGAAGCCGCCCACAAAAATACCCACAAATGCGGTGGATATGCCCAAATATTGGCCCAACTGGAACATGTAGCCCATAGTGCCCTTGGGATGGAACTTTTTCGTCACCAGCAGTGAAATGGCGAAGATGATCAGGCCGTATGCCACGTCGGCAAACATAAACCCGAAGAAGAAAATATAGGTGAAGAAAATGAGGGGGTTGGGGTCAATGCCGTTGTAGGCAGGCAGAGAGTACATCTCCGTGACCATGTTGATGCAGCGCATCCACTTGGGGTTGTCCAACAGGGTGGGCACCACGTCGTCCTTCTCCGGATCGGCGAGTTCGTAGGCGGCAGTGTAACTGGAGAGCACCGCGCCCAGCTCCTCCTCTTTCTTGGCGGGCATCCAGCCCTCCAAGAAGAAGGTATCGGCGGTATCCACCAGGTGGCCCTTCACTTCCTCCCGGGCAATGTCCTGCACCGCCCGGTCCACGCAGCGGCGCAGCGCTTCCCGCTGGGGTGCAAAAGAGGCGATGTGCTCCTTGGCCTCGTCGATCTTCTGGGCCACCACAGCCAGTTCATTGTCCAGCTGCCGGTCGTTATCGGCGGCCGTCCCCGTCCAGCCCCGGACGTTGGCCCGGGAAAAACCAAACTCCCGCATGGCCTCACAGCAGGTTTCCTCCACGTCGTGGTGACAAATGAGGAGGAAATACTGCAAATCCCGGTCTGCACTGGCATAGGTCAGGCTGGCCAAGTCGCTTGCCTGGGCCACTGCCCCCTCCATGGCGGCGTAATCCGCCTTGGCAGGAATGGTGCCGAAGATCACCGAAATGGTGCCGTCGCTGGCCAATTCCAGAGGCACATCCAGGGGCAGCCAGGGGGCCAGGGTGGCCTTCTGGGTTTGCAGCTTGCCCTGCTGGGCGGTGAGGGAGGTGAGGGTGCGCTCCCCATCCACAATGGCCTGGGCCGTATCCAGTCCCTGCTGATAGAAATTGGGGTCAAAGAACTCCTTTTCCGACAGCTCAGGGCGAATACGGAACAGCCCCTCCTTGGCGGGAGCATATTTCTTCAAAACACTCAACGCATGGTTGAGCAGAGAGCTGCGCTCCTTGGCGTTGGACAAGTCCCGACCATCGGGCTTGGCCACCGCCGCCCACTTGGGGTCGGACAGATCAATGGCAGGTTCGTCCACCTCCACGCACCCCAGCTTTTGCAGCAAGTGCAGCAGGCTCTCCCGATCCGACCGCATCCCCATCAGGCGCAGCCGTTTCATTTTTACGATTGCCATTAGTTTTTACCTACCCTTCCAACAATGAGGTCCGCCGCACGGTCCAGGCGGCCACGGGCCTCCTGCTTCAAGGCCTCACAGGCCACTGCATTCCCCTCCAGCACCTGGCGGGACTGCTCCGCGGCCATCTCCTCGGCCTGAGCCATCATGGCCTTGACCTTTTCCTCGGCCTGAGCCCGGGCGCTGGCCACCAGCTCCTTTCCGGCGCGCTGAGCCTGAGCCACAATTTTCTTGGCCTCGGCAGCAGCTTCCGCCTTTTGGTTGCGGTTGGCCTGCTCGGTCTGAGTGACCTTTTGGATGGCTTCAAATGCCATAGTATCTCACCTCTTTCTTCCACCGAAATGTCGTGGAAATTTTTTGATTGCATTTTCCCCGATTATGTTAAAATTGTACCACATTTGTCAAATCAGTTCAATAGTTTTTTAATGTTTTCAGCAAAAAAGTTCTATACTTCTTCATGTAAAATCCAGTTCTTTTTTGTAATTTCCGTTATTTTTTTATCTCTTTTTTACTTTACTACCTATTTAACTAATGTTCCATAAAAATCACCCCCCCAAAGCGTATGCCTTGGGGGGTGTGGGAAACGGGTATGGGAAGCGCTCAGGTTTCCCCCTGTTCCTGGCGGTAGCGCTGCATGGAGACAGCAAACAATTCCGCACTGCTGGGAGGGGTGTATGTAATGGCGTTGGCACCGGCGGCAATGGTGGCCAAAATGGACTCGTCGGTGGGGCCTCCGGTGGCGATGATGGGAACGTTGGGGAACTGCTGGCGGACGGAGCGGACGATCTCCGGGGTGCGCTTGGCCCCCGAGATGTTGAGGATATCCGCCCCCGCCTCCAAACGGGCGGCCACGTCGGTGTGCTCGGACACCACGGTGACCACCACGGGGATGTCCAGCACCTGCTTGAGCCGGCGCACCACGTCGTTTTGGGTGGGGGCGTTGACCACCACCCCAAAGGCGCCCTCGTGCTCGGCGTCGTTGGCCAGGTTCACCACCCGCAGACCACGGGTGACGCCCCCGCCCACCCCCACAAACACGGGCATGTCGGCGGCCTGCATCACCGCGCGGTGGATAGCAGGCTGGGGGGTGAAGGGATATACCGCCATGACGGCATCGGCATTGATGTTGCGGATCACCGCCACGTCGGTGGTAAAAGCCAAAGATTTGATGCGCCGCCCAAACACCCGGATACCCGAACACTCGGAGATACAGGTGGGAATCTTAATCATGTGGCTGCGCAGGGTACCCTCATACTCAGGCACCCACTTCCGGGAAACCGTTTTCTCTGTCATGGTGTTCTCCTCTTATGTTATCCGTGGTTCATGGGTGGAACGCCCGGCCTGTCAGCCCCAGATCATCTGGCCGCTGGCGGCCTCCTGTCCGGTGATCTGTCGGGCCTGGTCCACCCCAGCCTGGGTCAAAACGGTCTGTACCTGGGTCTGATCCACCCCTTCCAGGGTCACCCACACCCGCTGGGCGTACTGATCCAGCATTTTGGGGGTCATGCCGGTGATGGCTCCCCCGTCCAGCAGGGAATCCCCCCGCACCTGGGCCGAGAGCACCACGCCGCTGTCCTTCACCGCCTGGGAGACCTGCTTCCAGAAGGTCTCCACCGGGGCAGTACGCGCCTCGGGGTAGTTGTCCGACTGGGCCAGCACGTGCACTTCGCCCTGGTCGGGGAAATAGGCGCTGTCCAGCACCAGCTCATCAAAGCCCATCTTGGACAGCTCCACACACAGCTGGGTCACATAGTCCCGCACTTGCTGGTTCACCGGGGAAACCCAGCTCATGCCCATGGAGTCATACCAGCGGTTGCCTCCACGGGTCATCAGCAAGCTGCCCCCCGCGTTGGCCGCAGACATGGCCTGATCCCGGAAACAGTCCACCCGGGCTACCAGATAGATTTCCTGTTGCGCCAGGGAATTCAATGTCTCGGTAAGGCTCTGGGTAGAGGAAATCACCCCCAGTTGCTGGGCCAGGGCCGCCTGACTGGGCCATTGCAGCTTGCCCCACTCCCCCTTGACCTCCACCACCAGGGCGTCACAGTCGGCCTGCTCCACCCGGCGTTGGGCGCTGCCATCCAGCAGCTGGGACAGGGTTACCTCCACCGCCCGAACCGGGGTAATGGAAGGAGCCTGGGAGGGCTGTGCTGTGGGGGCCGGGGATGTACTGTTCTCCGGGTCGGGAGTGGTGTCTGTCTGTCCCGGCTCTTGGGTTTCATCCGGCTTTTGGGTAGCGAAAGAGGGCAGGCTGGGCAGAGAGATGCCCCCCTGCTGGGCCAGCAGGTATCCTCCACCGGCCACCACCAGAATGGCCAAGATGCACACCAGGATTTTCAGGAAGGTGCTGGAGCCGCCACCCCGTCCCTGATATCCTTTATATCCCATGCGGTTTCGTCTACGCACCGAAACCACCGCCTTTCTTCTCTTTGGTTCACGCTGTGGTCCCCCACATCGTGCCCTATATTCTACCACAGCTTTCCCGTCGATTCCAGGGACTTTTTATGGATATTCTGCAAATACTAACGGAAGACCCACTGGGCCAGCAGGAGTAGGCCAAATCCCGGCGCGCCCAGCACCCCCAACACCAGGGCGTTGAGGGCGTTGAATCCCAGGCTGATGCCCAGCCCCGGCCCTACGCTCTGTAGTCCCCATAACACAGCCAGCCCCACCCCAAAGCGCATAAGCAGACGCCCCAACCGGCGCAGAGGGCCGGCCAGAGCGGCCAGCAGCACCAGACCGCCCAGGGCCAGCCCCATCCACACCTGCCAGCTCATGACAAGCCCTCATCGGAGGCGTCCAGTCGCTTGACCTGGCGCACCAGATAGGAGTAGCGGCTGCGCAGCGCGTTGATCTCGTAGACACAAGACTCCACCAAATCCGGATCGGAGTGCAAATTGAACTGGGCGTAGGCCTGATTGAGCAGCACCCGTGTCTGGGCCACCCCCTCCATGAGGAACTGCCGCTCCTCCTGTCGGGGATTCTTCCCCCGTCTTCGTCCCACCGTCATAGAAATCCCCCTTTGGTTTTTTCATCCAGTTTTCTCTCCCAGTTTAAGCAAAAAGGGAGAAAATTATTCCTCTCTGGTCTTGTTTATATAACACGGAAAAGAGTGGAGCCGCTGGGTATATATTTTGGCGTTACACAGTCTTTACACTCGGATTACGTCTATGGTATACTATGACCAGTTATGTCCAAATTTGAAGAAAAAGATTGAGGTATGTGACTATGGATTTATTTGACGTCCTGACGATGTTGGGCGGCTTGTCCCTGTTCCTCTTCGGTATGTCCATTATGGGTGATGGACTGGAACGAGCAGCGGGCAACAAGCTCAAAACTATCCTGGAGCGGCTCACTTCCAGCCCCATCAAAGGCTTTTTCCTGGGGTTGGTGGTCACCGCCATCATTCAGTCCTCCTCCGCCACAACCGTGATGGTGGTGGGCTTTGTCAACTCTGGTGTGATGAAGCTGGGCCAAGCCGTGGGCATCATCATGGGCGCCAACGTGGGTACCACGGTGACGGCCTGGATTTTGTCCCTGTCCGGCATCCAAGGTGACAGCTTCTTCATTCAGCTGCTGAAACCCACCTCCTTCTCCCCCATTCTGGCCGTCATCGGCGTGGTGCTGTATGTGTTTCTCAAGGACAACCGCAAGCGGGACATCGGCGCCATCTTGCTGGGCTTTGCCACCCTCATGTTTGGTATGGACACCATGTCCGGGGCTGTGGCCGGTCTGAAGGATGTGCCCGAGTTCACCAACATCCTGCTGATGTTCTCCAACCCCATTCTGGGCGTGCTGGCTGGCGCGGCCCTCACCGCCATCATCCAGTCCTCCTCTGCCTCGGTGGGTATTCTCCAGGCCCTGGCCTCCACCGGTGCGGTGACCTTCGGCTCCGCCATCCCCATCATTCTGGGTCAGAACATTGGTACCACCGTCACCGCTATGCTCTCCTCGGTGGGCGCCAACAAGAATGCCCGCCGGGCCGCCCTCATTCATCTGTATTTTAACGTCATCGGTACCATTACCTTCCTCATTTTGTTCTTTGCCCTGCAAATTTTTATCCCCATGCCCTTCCTCAACGACAGCATCAACGAGTTCTATATCGCCGTGGTTCACACGGTGTTCAACGTGGTGTGCACCCTGGCCCTGCTGCCCTTCAACAAGCTGCTGGTGAAGCTGGCCTGCGCCACCATCAAGGACGAGACCAAGGAGCCCGAGGTCATGCTGTTGGATGAGCGCCTTCTGGTCACCCCTCCCATCGCTCTGGAGCAATGCAACAAGCTGGCCATCGGCATGGCCAACCTGGCCAGCACTTCCGTCCAGCGAGCCCTGGGCCTCATCACCTCCTACAACGAGGAAGACGCCAAGCTGGTGTGCGAAGTGGAGGACCAGCTGGACCAGTACGAGGATCAGATCGGTTCCTATCTGGTGAAGCTGTCCACCAAGATCCTATCTGTGGATGACAGCCGTGCCGTGTCCCTGCTGCTGCACTCCATCAGCGATTTGGAGCGCATCAGCGACCACGCCAAGAGCATCCAAATCTCCGCCCAGCGTATGCACAACAAGCACAACGAGCTCTCCGGCGACGCCAAGGAAGAGCTGCAGGTGCTGGCCAAAGCCGTCACCGCCGTCACCCGGGAGACCGCCAAGAGTTTCGCCGACGACGACAGCAAGCGGGCCCGGAAGGTGGAGCCCATGGAGCAGGTGGTGGACCATCTGTGCTCCAACATGAAAGCCCGCCACATCAAGCGTCTGCAAGACGGCGCCTGCCGTGTGGAGCAGGGCATGCTCTTCACCGACGTGCTGGGCGACTGCGCCCGCATCTCCGACCACTGCTCCAACGTGGCCGCCGCCATCATCGAGCTGCACCACGACAGCTACGACACCCACCAGTACCTGGGCGACCTGCGCCATGACCCCGAGTTCAAGGAGCTGTACCAGGAGTACCTGGCCCAGTACCCCCTCCCCTAAACGGGTCTGGAACATGCACGCATTTCCAACCGCCGCAGCCACAGCGCTGCGGCGGTTTTCTTTGTGCAACCAGGGATGGGCCAGCGAAGAGGGAAGAAGTGGAAGCGGCAAAGCCGCTTCCTTGACGGGGGCCAAAGGTTGCGCTATAATTAAAATGATATGATATGCTCATGAAAAAGTAGGTGCAAGTATGGCAAAAGCCAGTTTAAAGACAACATATGACAACCAATCCATTTCCTCCCTGAAAGGTCCCGACCGGGTGCGCAAACGCCCCGGCGTCATTTTCGGCTCCGACGGACTGGACGGGTGTCAGCATGCGGTGTTTGAAATTCTCTCCAACGCCATCGACGAGGCCCGGGAGGGACACGGCAGTCAAATCATCGTCACCCGCTATCAGGATCACTCCATTGAGGTGGAGGACTTTGGCCGGGGCTGTCCCGTGGACTGGAACGAGGCCGAGGGCAAGTACAACTGGGAGCTGGTGTTCTGCGAGCTGTACGCCGGCGGCAAGTACAAAAACGGAGACGGGGACAACTACGAGTATTCCTTAGGCCTCAACGGCCTGGGCTCCTGTGCCACCCAGTACGCCTCCCGCTACTTTGATGCCACCATCTACCGGGACGGCTTTAAGTACACCCTGCACTTTGAGCGGGGCGAGCTGGTGGGCGAAATGATCAAAGAGCCCGCCGACCGGAAAAAGACCGGCTCCAAGTTCCGCTGGCTGCCCGACCTGGACGTGTTCACCGACATCGACATCCCCCTGGAGTACTACAACGACACCCTGAAGCGCCAGGCGGTGGTCAACGCTGGGGTCACCTTCCGGCTGCGCAACCAGATCGGGGCCAACCGGTTTGAAACCACCGACTTCAAGTATGAAAACGGCATCATCGACTATGTCACCGAGCTGGCAGGAGAAAACACCCTCACCCCTCCCGTGTTCTGGCAGACCGAGCGGAAAGGCCGGGACCGAGCGGACAAAGCAGATTATAAGGTGAAGCTGTCCGTGTCCTTCTGCTTCTCCAACACGGTGAATCTGGTGGAGCACTACCACAACTCCTCCTGGCTGGAGTACGGCGGTGCCCCGGAGAAGGCCATGCGCTCCGCTTTTGTCTCCGCCATTGACGGCTGGCTGAAGCAAAACAGCAAATATCAGAAGAACGAGTCCAAAATCACCTGGGCAGACATCCAGGACTGCCTGGTGCTGGTGAGCAACAACTTCTCCACCCAGACCAGCTACGAAAACCAGACCAAAAAGGCCATCACCAACAAGTTCGTCCAGGAGGCCATGACCGAGTTCCTCCGCTCCCAGTTGGAGGTCTATTTCATCGAAAATCCTTTTGACGCGGAGAAAATCGCCGGACAGGTGCTCATCAACAAGCGGTCCCGGGAGACCGCCGAAAAGACCCGCCTGGGCATCAAAAAGAAGCTGTCCGGTTCCGTGGACATCTCCAACCGAGTGCAAAAGTTTGTGGACTGCCGCACCAAGGACGTGTCGAGGCGAGAACTGTATATTGTGGAGGGTGACTCCGCTCTGGGTGCCTGTAAGCTCAGCCGAGACGCCGAGTTCCAGGGCATCATGCCCGTGCGTGGCAAAATTCTCAACTGTTTGAAAGCCGATTACGCCAAAATCTTCAAAAGTGAAATCATCACCGACCTTCTCAAGGTCATGGGCTGCGGCGTGGAAGTCAAGGACAAGCACGTCAAGGACCTGTCCGCCTTCGACCTGTCCGCCCTGCGGTGGAACAAGATCATCATCTGTACCGATGGCGACGTGGATGGCTTCCAGATTCGCACCCTCATCCTCACCATGCTCTACCGCCTCACCCCCACCCTCATTCAGGAGGGGTATGTGTTCATCGCCGAATCCCCCCTGTACGAGATCACCTGCAAGGAAAAGACCTGGTTTGCCTACTCTGACCGGGAAAAGATGGAGATCTGTCAGCAGTTGGAGTCGGAAAAGAAGAAGTACGACCTGCAGCGGTCCAAGGGTCTTGGTGAGAACGAGCCGGACATGATGTGGCTGACCACCATGAGCCCCGACACCCGGCGGCTCATTAAGGTCATGCCCGAGGACGTGGAGCGCACCGCCCAGGTTTTTGACCTGCTGCTGGGGGACAATCTCCAGGGCCGCAAGGACCACATTGCGGAAAACGGCTACAAATACTTGGATATGGCCGATATATCTTAATTCGCCGAAAAAGGCAGAGCCTTTTCCGACGGTAAGGATTGCACCCTGCTGCGCGCATATTTTGTCTGAGACAGACAAAATCCACACTTGCAGGGCGAGAAGTATGTTTCGCCATGCGCATGTCCTGGCGAAACATGGATTTCAATTCTTCGCACCTGCGGGTGCGAACTCTGCGAGGCTTTTCTCACAAAGCCAGCAACCAGTATCATGATAAGGACGGAATCACATGGCTAAAAAGAAGTCCCCCCAGGAGGGGGAGAAGAAAAAAATAAACCCCAACGTGATGGGACTCCACGCTCAGGTGCTGGAGCAGCCCATCACCCAAACCCTGGAGCTGAACTACATGCCCTACGCCATGTCGGTGATCGTCTCCCGGGCCATCCCTGAAATCGACGGCTTCAAGCCCAGCCACCGGAAGCTGCTGTACACCATGTACCAGATGAAGCTGCTCTCCGGCCCCCGCACCAAGAGCGCCAACGTGGTGGGCGCCACCATGAAATTAAACCCCCACGGAGATGCCGCCATTTACGACACCATGGTGCGCCTCTCCCGGGGCTACGGGGCTCTGCTCCACCCTCTGGTGGACTCCAAGGGTAACTTTGGTAAGGTGTACTCCCGGGACATGGCCTGGGCCGCCTCCCGATACACCGAGGTGCGCTTGGACCCCATCTGTCAGGAGTTGTTCCGGGACATTGACCAAGACGCCGTGGACTTTGTACCCAACTACGACGGCAAGCTCCAAGAGCCCACCCTGCTGCCCACCACCTTCCCCAACGTACTGGTGGCGGCCAACCAGGGCATCGCTGTGGGCATGGCCTCCAACCTGTGCGGGTTCAACCTGGGGGAGGTGTGCGAGGCCGCCATTGCCCGGATGAAGAACCCAGACACCGACCTTTTGTCCATTTTGAAGGCCCCCGACTTCTCCACCGGCGGACAGCTGCTCTACGACCAGAAGGCTTTGGAGGACATCTACCGCACTGGCCGAGGCAGCGTGAAGCTGCGGGCCAAGTGGAGCTACTCCAAGAGTGAAAATCTCATTGAAGTCACCGAAATTCCCTATTCCACCACCGTGGAAGCCATCATTGACAAGGTGGCGGAACTCATCAAGGCGGGCAAAATCCGGGAAATTTCGGACATGCGGGACGAGACGGGCCTGGACGGCCTGAAACTGGCCATCGACCTCAAGCGAGGCACCGACCCGGAGAAGCTCATGGCCAAACTCTTCTCCCTCACCCCCTTGCAGGACACCTTCTCCTGCAACTTCAACATCCTCATTGCGGGCATGCCCCGGGTCATGGGTGTGGGCGAAATTCTGGACGAGTGGACCGCCTGGCGTATGGAGAGCGTGCGCCGGCGCACCTACCATATCTGTAAGAAGAAAGAAGACAAGCTGCACCTGCTCCAGGGTCTGAAAAAGATTCTGCTGGACATCGACAAGGCCATCGCCATCATCCGGGAGACGGAGGAGGAGGCGGAGGTGGTGCCCAACCTGATGATCGGGTTTGGCATCGACCAGATCCAGGCCGAGTATGTGGCGGATATCCGCCTGCGCAACATCAACAAGGAATACATCCTCAAGCGGGTGGAGGAAGTCTCTACCCTGGAAGAGGAAATTGCCGACCTGAAAGATTTGATGAACTCCCCCAAGCGGATTCAGAAGGTCATCATCGGGGAGCTGCAGCAGGTGAAGAAGAAGTACGACGCCCCCCGGCGCACCGAGATCGTCTACGAGTACGAAAACCTCTCCGCCGAAAAGGCCGCCGCCCAGGAGGCCCCGGACTATCCCGTCCACGTCTTCCTCTCCCAGGAGGGGTATTTTAAGAAAATTACCCCTCAGTCTCTGCGCATGAGCGGGGAGCAGAAGTACAAGGAAGGGGACGGCCCCTTCCTGCACTGGGAGGGAAGCAACCGGGACGAGCTGCTGGTGTTCACCGACCGCCAGCAGTGCTATAAAACCCGGCTGTCCGACTTCGACGACTCCAAGGCCAGCCTGTTGGGCGACTATCTGCCCACCAAGCTGGGCATGGACGGAGAGGAAAAGGTGGTTTGGGCCTGCTGTCCCGGCGATTATTCGGCCCACCTGCTGTTCTTCTTTGAAAACGGCAAGGCCGCCCGGGTGGAGCTGAGTGCTTACCAGACCCAGACCCGGCGGAAAAAGCTCACCGGCGCCTATTCGGACAAGTCCCCTCTGGTCTCCGCCCTGGTGCTCAGCGAGGACACCGAAATGGCCGTGTGCTCCACAGAAGGGCGCTGCGTGGTGTTCCACACCGCCTCCCTCACCCCCAAGTCCACCCGCTCCACCCAGGGTGTCAACGTGATGACCCTGAAACCCAAGTACAAGGTGGAATGGGCCAAGCCCCTGGCGGAAACCACCATCGTCAACCCACCCCGGTACCGGGCCCGCTCCCTGCCCATTGCCGGTGCACTGCTAAAGGAAGAGGACCGAGGCGAGACGCAGCTGTCTCTGCTGTAACAAGGAGGGTCTATGAAACTAAAAAAAGACATCTGGGCGGTATTGGTCATCACCTTTGCCTCGGCCATTTACGCTTTGGGCTTTGTGTGGTGCTTTGCTCCCAACAACATCGCCTTTGGCGGCATCACCGGTGTGGCTCAGATCATCAACCACTTTATCCCCGCTTTCCCCGTGGGCATGACGGTGATCGTGCTTAACATTCCCCTGTTTATTTTGGGCTGGAAGTTCATCGGCGGACGGCTGCTGGTGTTCTCTCTATACGCCATGTTCATCTCCTCGGTGTTCATTGACATTCTCACCCCGCTGTACGACTGGCAGCCCATGGAGCCGCTGCTGGCCTGTATCTTCGGCGGTCTGCTCATGGGCCTGTCTCTGGGCTTTGTGTTCCAGCAGGGCGCCACCACCGGCGGCACCGATCTGGCCGCCCGGCTTTTGAAGCTCATTTTCAAGTGGCTGCCCATGGGCAAGCTGCTGCTGGCTGTAGACCTCATTGTGGTGGTGTCGGTGGCTCTGGCTTTCCAGACCATCAACACCGCTCTGTACGGCCTGGTGGCCCTGTACATCTCCACCTTGGCCCTGGATGGAGTGCTCTACGGCATGGACACCGCCAAAGTGGCCTATATCATCAGCGACCACAACGAAGAGATCCGCCGGGTGTTGGTGGAGGACCTGGACCGGGGCGTGACCATTCTCCACGGCCAGGGCGCTTACACCGGTGCGGAAAAACGAGTGCTCCTGTGCGCCTTCAAGCAGCGGGAAATCGCCACCATCAAAGCTGCCGTGAAGGACCTGGACCCCAACGCCTTCCTCATCGTGTGCGACGCCCACGAGGTGCTGGGCGAAGGCTTCCGTATGTATCACTCGGACGGACTCTAAGGAGGTGCCCCCTTTGAAGCGAGGATTGCTTGCCCTGGCCCTGGCTGTCGCCATGGTCCTGACCGGATGCAGCGCCATGTTGGAGCGCAGCTATGTCTCTTCCACCACCCACCTGGACTACTCGGTGGCGGAGGACTCCTCCATCCTGCGGGTGGAGACGTACCAGGGCCTGGTCAATGCTCTGCTGTACTTTGTCAACCAACACGCCTCCACCGGCACGCTGCGGCTGTACAATTACACCGGAGACGTGGAGGCAGACCTGGAAAGCGCCTGTCACGAGGTCACCACCGAGGACCCCTTGGGCGTATTTTGCGTGCGCTCCATGCGCTACGACAGCACCCGTATTCTCACTTATTACGAGGTGGATGTTCGCATCACCTACTCCCGCTCGGCCCAGGTGGTGTCATCCATTCAGACTGTCTCCGGCCTGTCTGGGCTGCGCAGTGAGTTGACCCGGGCGATTTCCACCCGCCAGAACCAGAGTCTCTCCCGGGTGTCCTACTTCTCCGGGGACGAGGAGATGGTGCAAGCCCTGTTCTGGCAGGCCTATTACGGCATCCCCCGTCTGGTCCTCTCTCCACCCCAGATTTCCGTCTCTCTCTATCCTTCCACCGGTTCCCAGCGTATTGTGGAGGTCAATATAACTTGGCCGGACGGTCAAAATGGCCTGGAGGAGTACGCCAAAGCCGTGGACGCTGCGGTGGAGCAGCTGCTGGAGCGCACCTCCTCCGAGACCTACACCGTGGAACAGCTGCTGGAACTGGTGGCCCAAGAGGCGGTATTCTCCTCCACCGGCTCCCTCACCGCTCTGGACGCTCTGTCCGGCAAGGCCTCCAGCGATCAGGGCCTGCTGCTGGGGCTGGAGGCAGTGCTGCAAGGTGCGGACATCGAGGCCAACATGGTGGTAGGCACCTTCCGAGGTAACCCCACCACATGGCTCATTGTCTCCACCCCTCAGGGATACCGCCACTTGCTGGCCCAGTCCCTCCACTCTGACCAAGACCTGCAACTGTACACCGACCAGCAGCTCACCGACCAGGGCTACACCTGGCCCACGGCCCTCTATCCGGCGTGTCTGGAGAGCACCGAGGGGTAACGTGCATAAACCAAAGGAGCGGATGTCTATGACTCCTGAAAATGCCAGGGATTTTGTAAAGAACAATTACAGAAATCTACCCAGTTTTGACATGTTTTTTGGTATGTTCCTGGCGTATCTTTTATTCGGTCTCATACCCTTAGGATGGTCCTTCATGACCGGCATCTGGTGGGCCTCCATTCCATATTGGACAGCGGTGGTGGTGTGTGCCGTGGCCATGATCGTAGTCCGTACCCGTCCTGCTACCATCTCCTATCGGCAGACCTTTCTTCTGTCCGGATGGCTGGGAGTGAGTGACTCGCTGTTTTTTCTGCTGTTTTGTACCTCCTCTCTCCAAAGCCTTTTCCCCCACGCGTTGCTTCCCTGTGCCTGGCTGATAGGGCTGTGGCTGGCGGTGGCCGCCGTGGTGGTGGTGGGAGCCCGGTATTGGGCCTGCCGGGGTATCTACGCCCAGACACCACTCCCACACCCCATAGGCATCCTACTTCTTCCCCTGGCAGCTGGTCTATTGGGCGGCGGGGGAGGTTGGGTACTGGCCTATCCACCGTCATCGGATATCACCCCCATCTTCGTGGTTGTTGGCTTCTTTTTTGCCGTCTCAACCATCTTTCTCCTGTCTACTCCCCACCTGCTGCGGGCCCACTACATCAAGAAATTTTCCATTTCAGGCCCCTCCGGTCTGGCTTACACTCCCACCGCCCCAGGCCAGCGTCCTCTACCCCTGCGCCTGCTGATAGGGCTGGGAAAGTTTCTTCTGAAAGCTCTGCTGTGGATCGTGGCCATCATCCTGTTGGTCTATGCCATGTACTACATTCTTCTATTTTTCGGGGTAACACCGTCCCGCTCTTGATGCACAGGTGTCACAGAGCAAACTTTTTTCACAAACTTAGAAAAAACCTGTTGACAAAAGGGATGATATCTGGTATCATCCCTTTTGTTGTCGCGAGTGTAGCTCATCTGGTAGAGCGCCACCTTGCCAAGGTGGAGGTAGCGAGTTCGAGCCTCGTCACTCGCTCCATTGTATGGAGATATGCCTATCTGGGTATATCTCCATTTTTTCTTGCCTTGGGAACTCGCTACCTCCACCTTAACTTGAAATCTGAGGTTGGGGGCCCCGCAAAAGCCCCCGGCTTTTGTGGGTACGGAAGCGAGTTCGAGCCTCGTCACTCGCTCCATTGTATGGAGATATGCCTATCTGGGTATATCTCCATTTTTTCTTGCCTTGAGATCTCGCTACCTCCACCTTAACTTGAAATCTGAGGTTGGGGGCCCCGCAAAAGCCCCCGGCTTTTGTGGGTACGGAAGCGGGTTCGAGCCTCGTCACTCGCTCCAAATAAAAACGGTCTGACTTAGGTCAGGCCGTTTTCATTTGGTATCCGTAAGTTATTTCAATGCTCGCCGGAAGTCAATTCCGGCTGTGCCAAGGTTTTCGCCTCAGGCGAAAACGCTTGTACGGCGCACCCGCGCCGCCCCGCCTTGCGGGGCCCCCGTGGTGCAGAAACTCACCACCCCCACACATTTTTGATTTTCCCCTTGACAAAAACGCTCTTGTCTGGTAACATACCTCTTGTCGTTGCGAGTGTAGCTCATCTGGTAGAGCGCCACCTTGCCAAGGTGGAGGTAGCGAGTTCGAGCCTCGTCACTCGCTCCATTGTATGGAGATATACCTATCCGGGTATATCTCCATTTTTTCCTGCCTTGGGAACTCGCTACCTCCACCTTAACTTGAAATCTGAGGTTGGGGGCCCCGCAAAAGCCCCCGGCTTTTGTGGGTACGGAAGCGGGTTCGAGCCTCGTCACTCGCTCCAAAAAAGAAGGTCTGACCTCTGGTCAGACCTTCTTTTTTGCTATCCGCAGGTTATTTCTCGCAGTACCGCCGCACCAAATCCAGAGCATGGTTGGCCGCTAAGGTGCGCACCCGATCCCGGCGCTGGGCGGCCCCGCCCAGGTGCAGCTCCACCACCTGGCACCCCTGGGGGGTAGCCAGGGCCACATACACCAGCCCCACCGGGTTACCCCAGTCGTCGCTGTCCGGGCCTGCCACGCCGGTGGTGGACACCGCCAAGTCGCACCCCAGCACCTCCCGGGCACCCAGGGCCATCTGTCGGGCTACTTCCCCGCACACCGCCCCCTGGGAGTCCAGCAGCTCCTGAGACACCCCCAGGACGTTACTTTTCACCGCGTTGGTGTAGCTGACCACACCGCCCCGCAGCACTGCCGAGGACCCGGGCACATCGGTGATGCGCTTGGCGATGAGCCCTCCTGTGCAGCTCTCCGCCGTGCCCAGGGTCAGCCCCTTCCGGGCCAGCAAAGGCACCACCACTTCCTCCAGAGAGGACACATCCGCCCCATAGATCTGATCGCCCAACATGGCCCGCACTTCCTGCTCCACCGGGGCAATCATGGCCTGGGCCTGCTCCACGGTGTCTGCCTTGGCGGTGATGCGCAGCTCCACTTCTCCTTCCTTGGCGTAGGGGGCCAGGGTGGGATTGGTCAAGGCGTTCATCTTATCCCGCAGCAGCTGCTCCACCCCCGACTCTCCCAGGCCGAAGATGCGCAGGGTGCGGGAGTGAATGACCCCTTGGGTGAGCTGGGAGAGGTAGGGAACCGCCTGCTCCCGGAACATGGGAATGCACTCCCGAGGCGGACCGGGAAGCATCACCACGTGCACCCCGTCCACGCAGAAGGCGCACCCGGGTGCGGTGCCCCAGTGGTTTTCCAGCACCGTACAGCCTTGGGGCAAATAGGCCTGCTGCAGGTTATTTTCCGTCATTTCTCGGCCCGACTTGGCAAAATACGCCCGGATGCTCTCCTCACATTCCGGATGGTACTCCAGGGGCAGCCCAAAGGCCTGGGCCACCACCTTCTTGGTCAGATCATCACAGGTCGGCCCCAGTCCGCCAGTGGTAATGATGACATCCGCTCGGCTCCGGGCTATCTCCACCGCCTGAGCAAGCCGTCCCGGATTGTCCCCCACCACTGTGTGGTGGTACACATTGAGTCCCATGCCGGAGAGCAGACGGCTTAAGTCCCGAGCATCGGTATTTAAGGTGTTTCCCAGCAGCAGCTCGGTGCCCACTGCCAGCAATTCCACTTGATGTTCCATATGCAGTTTCCTCCTGTGGTCTTTGCTGTTATCCTATTCTCCCCGCGCCCCCTTGTCAATGCCCACATCTTTCTCACTTTAGCGCATCAGAAAAAAAGGGCTTGCATTTTCCCACTCGTTGGGATATAATGACCTCACTTCATCTAGCGAGGTTTGTAGCGATGACTCACACCACTGCTCACAACTTCATGGCTTATTATGGCTTTACTCGATTTACCGGGTACGGCTATTTTGTCATGGAACAACGCGGCATTGAGTGAGCCTTTTTGCACCCAGCTTTTGGGGGCAAAATCCAACATACCGAAATGGAACGCTCATTGACGCATGTGGCAGTCAATGGGCGATTTTTCATTTTATGCCACCACAAAGAAAGGAAGAATTGACCATGGTTATTGTCATGAAACCCACCGCCACCCAGGATACCATCCAGGGTTTGGCCCATCAACTGGAACAAGACCATCCGGAAGTACGAGTCAGCATCACCAAAGGTGTAGGGTGCTCCATTCTGGGCCTGGTGGGAGACACCTCCCGCATTGACCAGGATAAAATCACCATCCACCAGGACGTGGATCGGGTCATGCGGGTACAGGAACCCTACAAGAAGGCCAACCGCAAGTTCCACCCCGAGGACAGCGCTGTGCGCATTGGAGATGCCGTTATCGGCGGCGGCGGGTTCACCGTCATTGCCGGTCCCTGCTCCGTGGAGAGCCGGGAGCAGATCATTGACGTGGCCCAGTCGGTGAAGGCCTCCGGGGCCTCCCTGCTGCGCGGCGGCGCCTTCAAGCCCCGCACCTCCCCCTACGCCTTCCAGGGCATGGGCACTCCCGGCCTGGACCTGCTGCTGGAGGCCAAGGCGGAGACTGGCCTGCCCATCGTCACCGAGCTGATGAGCCCCAAATACTGCGAGCTCTTCGAGGAAAAGGTGGATATGGTGCAGATCGGCGCCCGGAACATGCAGAATTTTGACCTGCTCAAAGAGGTGGGCAAGATGTCCAAGCCCATTTTGCTCAAGCGGGGTCTAGCCAACACCTACGAGGAGTGGATCATGTCCGCCGAGTACATCATGGCCGCCGGCAACGAGAACGTCATTTTGTGTGAGCGGGGCGTGCGCACCTTTGAGACCTACACCCGCAACACCCTGGACCTGTCCGCCATCCCCGCCATCCGCCGCATGAGCCACCTGCCCATCGTGGTGGACCCCTCCCACGCTGCGGGCATGTACTGGATGGTGGAGCCTCTGGCCATGGCCGCCGCCGCTGTGGGCGCCGACGGTCTGATGATCGAGGTACACAACAACCCCGCCTGCGCTCTGTGCGACGGGCAGCAGTCCCTCACCCCTGAAAAGTTCCGCCGCCTCATGGATAAAGTGACCCCCCTGGTGGAGCTGATGGGCAAGACACTCACCTAAATCAAACCGAAGAGAGGAGTTTGAACCATGGCCATGTTGGAACGCACCTTCAGCGGAGACTTTCACGAAGTCCTTCACACCCTGCACAACACTATTTTGAATGGCAGCATGTCCGCTTCCTATGAGAATGGTAACGACTACATGATGGGAGACACCCACTGTGCCATACGCATGTACGAACGGTACAGCGCCATGGGAAGCAACCGGGTGGCCCTGTGCCTGATGCTCACCGGGTTGGGTGACCAACTCCACCTCACCGCCATCACCGCCGGTGGCAGTCAGGCCATGTTCTTCAAAATCAATACCTGGGGCGAGGATGCCTTTTTGGACACCCTGGCCCAGGCCGTAGACAAACTCTGAGAGGAGATTTTCCCATGCTCACCCTCACAGTCCCCCTCCCCGGGCGGGAGTATGACATTCTCATTCAACCCGGCCTGCTCCCCCAGGCCGGGGGCTACATCTGCTCCGTGCTCCCTGGAGCCCGCAAGGCAGCCCTGGTCACCGACTCCCATGTGGCCCCGCTGTACGGCGAAATTGTAGCCCACAGCCTCTCCCTGGCCGGGTTCCAGGTGGAGACCTTCGTAGTCCCCGCCGGAGAGGAGAGCAAGTGCTCGGACCAGCTGGCCAAACTGTGGAGTGGCTTTGCCCGCTTTGGTCTCACCCGCACCGACTGCGTGGTGGCCCTGGGCGGCGGCGTGGTGGGGGATCTGGCGGGTTTTGCCGCCGCCACCATGCTGCGAGGGGTGGCTTTCATTCAGATTCCCACCACCCTGCTGGCCCAGGTGGATTCCTCGGTGGGGGGCAAGGTGGCCATCGACCTGCCGGAGGGAAAAAACCTGGCCGGTGCCTTCTATCAGCCCCGGCTGGTGCTCATGGACCCCACCACCCTGGACACCCTCCCCGACGAGACCTTTGCCGACGGTATGGCAGAGGTCATCAAATACGGGTGCATTGCAGACCAGAGTTTTTTGGAGTTTCTGGGGCAGCACGCCACCCGCTCGGCCATCATGGCCAACATCGGCCATGTGCTCCACACCTGCTGCCGCATCAAAGCGGAGGTGGTGGCGGAGGACGAACTGGACACCGGGCGGCGGATGATCCTCAACTTCGGCCACACCCTGGGCCACGCCTATGAGCTGGCAGGCCACTACCGAACCTACACCCACGGGCAAGGGGTGGCCACCGGAATGGTACGAGCTGCCGAACTAGGTATCTCTCTGGGCCTCACCCCCGCCCACCTGTCCGGGTCCATTGCCCGGCTGGTCTCCGCCTTCGGCCTGCCCACCGCCATCCCCTGCACCCAGGACGACTACGCCGCCGCCATTGGTTTGGACAAGAAAGGGGCGGGCTCCTCCATCTCTCTCATTCTCTTGGACCGCCCCGGCCACGCCGTGGCCTATCCCATGGAAAAGCAGCAGCTGCTGGCCATGCTATAACGAGGTATTTTTATGAACGTCACCATTACCCCCACGAAACTCCATGGTCCCGTCACCCCGCCCCCCTCCAAAAGCCAGGCCCACCGGCTCATCATCGCCGCCGCCTTGGCAGAGGGGGAGAGCGTACTCCACAACGTGGCCCAATCCCAGGACATTCTGGCTACCATCCGGTGTATGAAAGCCCTGGGCGCCACCTTTACCTGGGAAGGCTCCACCCTCACGGTGCAGGGCCTCACCATGAACCGCCCCCACTCCTCCCTCCCCCACCTGGACTGTGGGGAGTCCGGCTCCACCCTACGCTTTCTCATCCCCATCGCTCTGGCGGTGGCAGGCGGCGGGGTGTTCACCGGCCAGGGGCGGCTGATGGAGCGGCCCCAAAAGCCCTATTTTGATCTTTTCGATGCCAAAGGCGTCTCCTACACCCTGGAAAACGGGGTGCTCACCGTACAGGGCCAGCTTCCCGCCGGGGACTACCCTCTGCCCGGGAACGTATCCAGCCAGTTTGTCACCGGCCTGCTCTACGCCTTGCCTTTGGTGGAGGGCACCTCCACCATCACCCTCACCTCCCCCCTGGAGTCGGAGGACTACGTGGCCATGACCCGGGACGCCCTCACCGCCGCCGGGATTGCTCTGGACGGCTACACGGTCCCCGGCGGTCAGCACTACACCCCCATACAGGGAGCCGTAGAGGCGGACTGGTCCCAGGCCGGCTTTTTCTACGCCGCCTTGGGGCTGGGCAATGATCTGGACATCCAGGGCCTAAACCCCCGCTCCAAACAGGGGGACCAGCGGATGGTGGGCTTTTATGAAGCCCTCACTGGGCCGGAAACGGACCTCACCCTGGACGTGAGCCAGTGCCCCGACCTGGTGCCTCCTCTGGCGGCGTTGGCGGCCGGTATGGAGGGGAAAACCTGCCACATTGTGGGGGCGGCCCGGTTGCGCATCAAGGAGAGTGACCGGCTGGCCACCACCTCCCAGGTGCTCTGCGCCCTGGGTGCCCACGTGGAAGAGCTGGCGGAAGGGCTCACCATTGTGGGCAAAGCCCAGTTGAACGGTGGGGTCACCGTCCCCTGCCACAACGACCACCGCATCGCCATGATGGCGGCGGTGGCGGCCACCCGCTGCACCTCTCCCATCACCCTCACGGGCGCTCAGTGCGTGGCCAAATCCTTCCCCGACTTCTGGGAGGTCTACCAGCAGTTGGGTGGAAACATTGTAAAAAGCGAGGAAACTCTATGAAATACACCATTTTTGGCGAATCCCACGGCCCCGCCATCGGGGTCACCCTCACCGGCGTGCCCGCCGGTCTGACCCTGGACTGGGACGCCATCGCCAAGGACATGGCCCGTCGGGCCCCTGGCAAGTCCCCCCTGGCCACTGCCCGAAAGGAAGCCGACCAGGTACAAGTGCTCTCCGGCGTGTTTGAGGGCAAAACCACCGGTTCCCCCCTGTGCGCCATGATCCCCAACACCGACACCCGAAGCGGGGATTACAGCCGCACCAAGGATTTGGCCCGCCCCGGCCACGCCGACTACCCCGCCCATGTGCGATACCAGGGCTTCAACGACTACCGGGGCGGCGGTCACTTCTCCGGGCGGCTCACTGCCCCGCTGGTGTTTGCCGGGGCCATCGCCAAGCAGATTCTGGCCCAGCAAAGCATCTATGTGGGCGCTCACATCAGTTCTATCTACGGCGTGAGCGATGAGGCCCTGGAGGACTGGGACACCCTGAAAGGGGTGGCGGACAAGGAGTTTCCCGTGCTGGACGACCAGAAGGGCCAGGAAATGCAGGAGGTCATTTTGGAGGCCAAGGAAGACCAGGACTCCGTGGGCGGGTCCATTGAGTGCGGCGTGTTCGGCCTTCCAGCCGGGTACGGCTCCCCCGACTTTGGAGAAAACGCCGAGGGCATCTTCTCTCAGTACCTGTTTGCCATTCCAGCGGTGAAGGCGGTGGCCTTCGGCGCTGGCACCGCTTTCTCCCTCATGCGGGGCTCGGAAGCCAACGACCCCCTGTACGTGGACGAGCACGGTCAGGTGGGGGCCGAACAGAACTGCGCCGGCGGCATCAACGGCGGCATCACCAACGGCATGCCCCTGGTGTTTGAGGTGACCATGCGCCCCACCCCTTCCATCGCCCGCACCCAATTTACCATTGACATGAGCCGCATGGAAAATGCGGAACTTTCCTTGCAGGGACGGCATGACCCTTGCGTGGTGCCCCGGGCAGTACCGGTGGTGGAAGCCGCCGCCGCTCTGGCTGCCTGCCAGTTGCTGGGCATCTAATCCACTTTACCTTCAGGAGGCCATTCCCATGGACGAATTGCAGCAGTTGAGACATGAAATAGACGGCATTGACCGGCAGATGGTGGACTTGTTCCGCCAGCGCATGGCTGTCACCGCCCGGGTGGGCCAATACAAACTGGAGCGTGGCCTGCCGGTGCTGGATGCAGCCCGGGAGCGACAAGTGCTGCAAAACAAGGCCCAGCTGGTGGAGGGGGAGCTTCGCCCCGGAGTCACCACCCTTTTTCAGACCATCATGTCCATATCCCGCCGCCAACAGCGGGATATGACCCACGAACGGGCGGACAACCCCGGTTTGCCCCGGCTGCTGAGCGCCATGGCGGGCATCCAGGCCCCGGTGGACACCCCCCGGGTGGTCTACCAGGGCGTGCCGGGGGCGTACAGTGAGCAAGCCTGCATCAACTTCTTCGGCCCAGGGGTGCAGGCCACCGGGCTGGAGCAGTTTGAAGACACTTTCCTGGCCCTGAAAGAGGGACGGGCAGACTACGCCGTTCTCCCCATCGAGAACAGCTCCACTGGGGCCATCCGGCAAATTTACGACCTGCTCACCCAATATGAGTACTTCATTGTGGGGGAGACCACAGTGAAGGTGGAGCACTGCCTCATGGCTCTGCCTGGGGCTACCCTGGACACCATCACCCACGTATACTCCCATGAGCAGGGGCTGTTCCAAAGCGAGCAGTTTTTAAATCGCTATCCCCACTGGAAGCGGGTGCCCCAGGCGGACACCGCCGGGTCGGCTCAGATGGTGGCCGAAAGCGGCGATCTTACCAAAGCTGCCGTGTGCTCCGCCCGGGCCGCCCAGCTCTACGGGCTCAACATTCTGGCCCAGGGCATCAACCACAACTCCCACAACACCACCCGTTTCGTGGTGGTATCTCCTCACATGGAGTTGCGGGAGGGGGCGGACAAAATCAGCACTGTGTTCCTCCTCCCCCATCAGGCCGGTTCCCTCCATGAAATTCTCACCATCTTCGCTGTCCATGGGCTGAACATGGTGAAACTGGAGTCCCGCCCCATGCCAGAGCACAGCTGGGAATACATGTTCTTTTTGGAGTTCACCGGAAGTCTCAACACCCCGGAAATCGCCGATGTGCTCCATGAGCTCTCCCAAACCACGGGAGATTTTCGAGTGTTAGGCAACTTTGTGTCGAATTTGGAGGGATAGAAATGAAGAATATTGTCCTCATTGGCATGATGGGCTGTGGAAAAACCACCGTTGGACAACTGCTGGCCCAACAGCTGGGCCGTCCCTTTGTGGACTGCGACACCCTCATCGAGGGCAACTCCGGGCGCACCATTGCAGAGATTTTTGCCCAGGACGGAGAGCGGGGCTTCCGCTCTCTGGAAAGCCAGGTGCTGGAGCAGGTGGGAGGCCAGGACGGTCTGGTCATCGCCACCGGTGGTGGGGCGGTGCTGTCGAGAAAAAACGTGGCCTCTCTGCGCCGCAATGGCATTTTGGTGTTTCTTGACCGCCCCATCGGAGAGATCTGCGCCACCCTGGACATCCAGGGCCGTCCTCTGGCCCAGGATGGGCATGAGGCTTTCGTGGAGCGCCATCTCCACCGTCTGCCCCACTACCTCACCGCGGCGGATGTGCTCATCCACGACTTTTCCACACCTCAGGCCACCGTTGCGGAGATTTTGGAGAAAATCTCCGAGCTGGGCAAAAAGTTTCTCATCCTCAACGGCCCCAATTTGAACCTGCTGGGCAAGCGGGAACCGGGGGTGTATGGCCACGAGAGTTATGAATCCCTGTGCGCCATGATTCAGGCCTACGCCAAAGAGCACAACTCCACCGCCACCTGCTTCCAGTCCAACCACGAGGGGGCCCTCATCGACCAGATTCACGCCGCCGACGGGGTCTTTGATGCCATTATCATCAATCCCGGCGCCTACACCCATTACAGCTACGCCATTTTCGACGCCATCCAGGCAGTAGATACCCCAGCCTTCGAGGTGCACATCAGCAACATTCAGGCCCGGGAGTCCTTCCGCTCCGTCTCGGTCACCGCCCCCGCCTGCGTGGGCCAGATCTATGGTCTGGGCTTTGAGGGGTACCTACGGGCCATGGACTTCTTCCTCAAGGGAGGGCAGTGAGCCATGCTCCAGGTCATTGGGGATCCCGTTCTCCACTCCAAATCCCCCCTCATTCACACCGCCATGCTCCACCACCTGGGACTGGATCTATCCTATACCCCTCAGGTGGTTCCCAAGGGGGGCTTGCCGGACTATCTGGCCTGGGCCAAGGCCCACAGCGTCACCGGCTTCAACGCCACTATGCCCCACAAGGAGGATCTGATCCCCCTGATGGACACCCTGGGCGAAGATGCCGTCCGATGTGGGGCGGTGAACACGGTATGCCTCCGGGACGGCGCATGGGTGGGCCACAATACCGACGGAGAAGGCTGTCTGGCCGCTCTGCATCATCAGGGCCTGTGGCCTGCCCGTGGGGTGGTCATTTTGGGTGCTGGTGGAGCCGCCAAAGCCGTGGCCCTGCGCTTAGCCCGGGAGAATCCAGGCCCCATTTGGGTGTGCAACCGTACACGGTCCAAAGCCCAGCAGTTGTGCCAGTTAGACCCCGACGGGGTGCTCACGCCTGCTGACTTTGATCCCGGCACCCTCTCCCACCTGTGCAGTCAGGCTCAACTGGTCATCAACTGCACCAATTTGGGGATGGATGGCTGTCCTCACCAGTTTGAAGACTTCTCTTTTTTGGATGCTCTGCCCTCTGGCAGCGGGGTGATGGATTTGATCTACCATCCCGCTAAAACCCAACTCCTCCATCAGGCCCAGGCCCGCGGGCTGGGGGTATGCAACGGCCTGCCCATGCTGGTCTATCAGGCCATCTTCGCCCTGGAATACTTCTTAGACCGCCAGCTGCCTGGTGAGGAGCTGGCCCAGGTGGTATTTCAGGCTTTACAGGCATAAAAAAACCGCTGCCCGTATGGGCAGCGGTTTTCTGCTCGCTTACAGCTCGATATCCTCGTAGTCGTCGTACTCGGAGGAACAGAAGCAGCAGTTTGCCTTCTTCTCCTCCACCTTGTCGGCAATGGCGTAGAAGGTGTCCACAATTTTGTCCCAGTATGCCATAACCAGACACACCACGGCGCTGACGGCCATGGCCACAGCAGCGGCCTTCAAGATAAAGCGGATGACTTTCATGTTCAGTCCCTCCTTGTGTGTTTCGGTACGTCATAGTTTACACGATTTGTACCGAAAAAACAATGGGAATTGAAAAAAATTCACAACTACTCCCGCCGTCTCCCATTCCTTCCCGGCCGCTTTCCACATTTTTACCACAAAGGGGCAATTTCTCCCGAAAAATTTCCATCCTTTGTACACCCTCTGGGGGAAAACTCCCCTTGTTTTTTTTCGAGAAATGGAATACAATGTATAGACTAAAGCATTGACGCAACTTTGCAACTCCACTCTTACCATAGAAAGGAAGGGTTCCATGAAGATACAAACTGAAAAGGGCCGCATCCGCATTGCCAGCGAAGTATTCAGCAACATCACCGGTGCTGTGGCCACCAGCTGCTACGGCGTGAAGGGTATGGCTTTCCGCTCCAAAACCGACGGTCTGGTCCACCTGCTGCGCCGGGAGTCCATGTCCAAAGGCGTCAAGCTGGTCTATCACGAGGATGATTCCGTGTCCATTGAGTTGCACATCATCGTGGACAACGGGGTAAACCTGGTGGCAGTCAGCCGCTCCATCCAAAGCGAAGTGAAATATAACGTCAACCGTCTGACTGGCGTGGAGGTGCGCAGCGTTTCCGTGTGCGTGGACTCCATGGTCATTGGCTGAGGGTCAGACCGGATAGAAAGGAATTTGCTGAACTATGATCGATATCATTGATGGCGCTCTGTTTCAGCGCATGGTGGTGCATGCTGCCGCCTCCATCAACGCCCAGAAGCAGAGCATCAACGAGCTCAACGTCTTCCCTGTGCCCGACGGCGACACCGGCACCAACATGTCCCTGACCATTGGCACCGCCGCTGCCGAGGCTAAGAAAAAGCCCGCCACCACCATCAGTCAGGCTGCCGCCACCAACGCCTCCGCTCTGCTGCGGGGCGCCCGTGGTAACTCCGGCGTCATCCTGTCCCTGCTGTTCCGCGGCGTGTCCAAGGCCCTCAAGGAGCATGACACCGCCGACGGCGTGGTGCTGGCCGCCGCCCTCAACGAGGGTGTATCCGCCGCTTACAAGGCAGTTATGAAGCCCGCTGAGGGCACCATCCTCACCGTCTCCCGCCTGTCTGCTGCCGCTGCCACCGAGGCCGCTCAGGAGCAAAACAGCGCCGAGCACGTGCTGGAGGCCGCCATTGCCCACGGCCAGGAGGCTCTGGCCGAGACCATCAACCAAAACCCCGTACTGAAGAAGGCGGGCGTGGTGGACGCCGGTGGTAAGGGCTACCTCATCATCCTCCAGGGTATGCTGGATGAAATGCGCGGCATTCCCGCCCCTCAGGGCGAGGAGGACGAGGCTCCCAAGGCCAAGGACAAGGCGGATTTCGCCTCCTTCGAGACCGGGGACATCACCTTCGGCTACTGCACCGAGTTCATCTGCTCCCGGGACAACACCAAGGACCCCGAGCTGCTGCGCTCCTTCCTCAACGGTATGGGCGACAGCCTGGTACTGGTGGACGATGACGAGATCATCAAAGTCCACGTCCACACCAACCACCCCGGCCGGGTGCTGGAAGAGGCGCTGACCTACGGCGCTTTGCTCACCGTGAAGATCGAGAACATGCGGGAGCAGCACACCGAGATCCTGGAGGAGGTCCACCAGGAGGAGGAAGAGGCTTCTGCTGTGGCCCCTGCCGAGAAGAAGTACGGCGTGGTGGCCGTATGCGCTGGCGGCGGCCTGGCCTCCGTGTTCCGGGACCTGGGCGTGGACGGCATCATTTCCGGCGGCCAGACCATGAACCCCTCCACCGAGGACATTCTGCGGGAAATTGCCCGCACCCCCTCCGAAGTGGTGTTCGTGCTGCCCAACAACAAGAACATCATCATGGCCGCTCAGCAGTGTGTGGGCCTGGTAGATGGCAAGGAAGTGGTGGTCATCCCCACCCGTACCGTGCCCCAGGGCATTTCCGCTCTGCTGATGATGGATCCCGAGGGCGAGGTGCAGGACAACGTCACCGCCATGCAGGACGCTATGGCCAACGTGCACACCAGCGAGGTGACCTACGCCGCCCGTAACTCCGACTTTGACGGCTTCGCCATCAAGGAGGGCGACTACATGGCCCTCAGCGACGGTCAGCTGTTTGGCACCGCCCAGTCCATGGAGGAACTGCTGGAGAACCTGGCCCAGGCCGAGACCCAGCAGAATGCCGAGTTCATCAACATCTTCTACGGCGAGGACGTGGACGAGGAGTCCGCCGGCAAGGCCCTGGAGCTGTTCCAGCGTCTGTGCCCCAACGCCGAGATCACCCTGCTCAGCGGCGGTCAGCCCGTGTACTACTATATGATCTCCGCAGAATAACCAAGAGCCAAAAGGCGGTGCAGCAAAAGCTGCACCGCCTTTTTTATGCCGTTTTGGTCTCTTGTCTGGGCAGCACCCGCACTGTCACCAGATGGTGGAACACCCAGGCAAACACCATACCCAGCAACACCCCCAGAAGGGTATCCACAATGCGCAGCACCACCGCGTCCTGCACGCCGTGAATGGCAGTGCCCATCATCAACGCCCCGAAGCAGTTCATAGCCGTTTTGTACCGGTAGTCGGTGCAAAATCCCAGGCACACACCGCCTAAAGGCCCCATCATAGGGTGTAACGCCTCAGGAAGCACCAGATACAACAGGAAGTAGGCTCCCGACCCTGCCAGCACCCCCACCATGCGCTGCCACACCCGGGTGCGGGTGTCATGGGAGTAGGGGTATTGGGACAGCAGCGACGCGCAGGCAAAGCCCATCCAGATAAACCGCTGCACCTGGAGCACGCTACCCAGGGTGAGCACCAAACTTACCCCCAGGGCCATGCGCACCTGCCAGAGGTTTGTCAGAGAGGTGAGGGAAAACCGCCGCACCACATGGTGAAAGCGCACCTGGGTGTGGGCCTGGCGATGCTTTTTCACCAGAATGAGGGCGCAGATTGCGTATCCCACCAGGGCCAACCCCGCCCGCTGAAGCAGCACCTCCCCCTGCACCGGGTTGCCGGTGAGGTAGACGTAGGAAAAACCGCACAGACCGCCGTTGCCCAGTTCCGGGCGCTGGCTGGTAATGGTCAGCAAGGCGAAAAACGCCACCCCGTGGAGGACAAACAGGGGGATAGGCGGGGCCATCAGGGCCAGAGTGGGGGCCACCAACAAAATCAACAGCACCACCGCCAGCGTCACCAGAGACTCCCGGACGCAGTACTCAAAATTCACAAACCGGATGGACAGCATCCAGCAAAACAGCACCACCGCCATGGGGGAATTCTCCTGCCCAAAGATTTGGGACAGGCCTCCAATGAAGAGGATGGCAAAGGCCACAATGAGCAGGGATCGGGCCGCCATGATGGCGTAGTAATACCGCTTCTCCTTGGGCGAGTCGCTGTTGCGGATGTACTGCTTCAAAATGGCGGGGTCCAGCTGCAACCCTTGATATACACCCATCATACCTTTCTCCCCTTCTCCACTTGGTTGACCACCTGGTCCACCTGGGCCAGCAGCTCCGCAAAGATGGGGCCTACCTGCCGCAGCAAGTCATAGTAGGGGGTCCAGATTGGCCTCACACTGGTTTTTCAGCTCCTCCAGACCTAGCTCGGTGAGGGACAGGCAATAGCTCCTCTCATCCCCCGGCTGGGGCTGTTTGGCGATATATCCTTTTTCCGATAGGCTTTTCAGACAGCGGCTCACCGCCTCTTTTTTCATGCCGCTGCACTGGCTGAGCTGCATGGGCCGATTCTGGCCGGGTTTCAGATACAGCCAGGACAGCAGTTCCCATTCACTGGCCGTCAACCGTCCCGGCTTCTGGGGCAGCAACAGCCGGATGAGCCGCTGCATCTGCTGCTGGTAGTGCATCACATCCGTCCATTCCAATTCCATGTTTCCTTCGCCTCCATATAGTTAACAGCGTTAATTATATGGAGGCACCCATGCCTTGTCAAGAGACCTTTTTCTCTTTCTCCAATTCCTCCAGATTTCATGCAACTTTTCACCCCTCTTTGCATATACTACATGGTATACGGGGGAGTGTGGCGGCAAGGGCGCCCATTCTCCCATAGAATTTCATAGAAACGGAGCGATATACCATGTTCTTGCAAAGCACACCCCCGAAAACCACCACTCCCACGCCCGACGTGGACGATCTCATCTTCATGGGTCAGGCTGGGCCAATCGTCAGCCAGCGTTGAGGGTTAAAAATCATCTTTTTGACGGGAATCTCCCCCCTTTACAACCCATCCGCCTTTCTATATAATATATGGGATATATTATGGCCATGGGCCGGTTAAAGGATGAACGAACATGCTTCAATTTGACGAATACAAGGTAAAACTCAACAACCTCAAGCCCGAGCTGGAAGAGCTGGGTCAGGCCCTGGATTTGGAGAGTGCCGAGCGGGAGTTGGATATGCTCCAGGCCGAGTCCGCCTCTGACGGGTTCTGGGACAACGTGGAGAAGGCCCGCAAGATTCAGCAGCGCATCAGCCAGCTGGAGGGTAAAATCAACGCCCAGGCCAAACGTCTGTCCACCTGGGACGATTTGATGGTCATGTGCGAAATGGGCAACGAGGAGGAGGACGAATCCCTGGTGCCCGAGGTGGAAGAGGGCTTCGAGGGGCTCATCCGCAACATGGAGGAGGCCCGTCTGGCCACCCTGCTGTCTGGTGAGTACGACTCCGCCCCCGCCATTGTCTCTCTCCAGGCCGGTGCCGGCGGCACTGAGGCCCAGGACTGGGCTCAGATGCTCTACCGCATGTACACCCGTTGGGCCGAGCGCCACGGCTTTACCTACTCCATTCTGGACTACCAGGACGGCGACGAGGCGGGCATCAAGTCCGCCACCATCCGCATCGACGGCGAGAACGCCTACGGCTATTTGAAGAGCGAGCACGGGGTGCACCGCCTGGTGCGCGTCTCCCCCTTTGATGCCAACGCCCGCCGTCAGACCTCCTTTGCCGCCGTGGAGGTCACCCCCGAAATCGACGACAGCGTGGAAGTGGAGATTCGCCCCGAGGACATCGAAATGCAGGTCTATCGCGCCTCCGGCGCTGGCGGCCAGCACGTCAACAAGACCTCCTCTGCCGTGCGACTGATCCACAAGCCCTCCGGCCTGGTGGTGGCCTGCCAAACCGAGCGAAGCCAGCTGCAAAACCGTGAGACCTGTATGAAGATGCTGCGCTCCAAGCTGATCCAGATTAAGGAGCAAGAGCACCTGGACAAGATCTCCGACATCAAGGGCGTGCAGCTGAAAATCGAGTGGGGCAGCCAGATCCGCTCCTACGTGTTCATGCCCTACCAGCTGGTAAAGGACAACCGCACCGCCTTTGAGACCTCCAACATCAACGGCGTCATGGACGGCGACCTGGACGGCTTCATCAACGCCTACCTCACCGCCTCCGCCACCGGCAACTGGGCCACCAAGTAATTGCATCAACCATAAAATTACCGCCCTGGACTACGGTCCAGGGCGGTTTTGTCATTCCATCCGGGTGCAGGTCACTACATATCGGTAGGTGTTGGTGGGATAGGGGTGGCAGGAGATCAGGGTGAGCAAATCCGCTCCCCCCTGGATATACAGGCACTCCACCTCATCCGGCTCCACCACCTGAATCTGGGACACCTGATAGCGCAGCACCCCCCAGAAGTTGCGCACCTCCACCACGTCTCCTACCTCCAACCGGTCAATGTTGCGGAACATGGGCGCTTTGTAATACCCTCGATGCCCTGCCAACACACAGTTGGTGTTGTCGCCCCCAATGGGGTAGGAGGTCTGGGTCATGTGGGCGGCTCCCAAGGCCAGATGTTCCTGGCTGGCGCCCAAATAGATGGGCAGCTCCACCCCCATCTTTTCTACGGATAGAAAGCCAATGATTCCATCCTCCAAGCCGTATTGGGACAAATCCAAAGCGGATGTCTCATAGGAAAACGGGTCGGTGAGCTGGGGCTGATGCCCCTCAAACAGTTGGCGGTTCTCCTCCTGCAGCCGTTGGTACAGCTCCTCCAGGCCGTGGTCGTTCGGGCTCTCCCCCTCCGCCTGCTGCAAAAACGTCTCCTTTTGCTTCTCCACCCCCTGGGCATAGCGCCAAGCGGTGAACTTGGGGTAGAGCAGCACGCCCCCGCCTGCCACCAGCAA
>NZ_NFHE01000129.1 GCF_002161235.1 Pseudoflavonifractor sp. An85 | reverse complement strand
AATGGTTCGACTGAACATCCTTCGCCTGCCACGAACCGCGACCAATACGCACGTTGCCGAACGATTCCGCGATCTTTCCCACATGATCGTAGAGCGCATCCAGACTGTACCCATGACGTGCCGCCTTGGCTTCATCGAATACAATGGTGAAACTCCACGGTTTTCTCTGTATCTTATTCACATTTATCGCCCCGTTCTTGTCAATCGTTCTTCCTCCATCCATACTGAACATAATAGCGCCGAACCCATGCATCGTTCTCCTCGCTGACGCTTCTGGCCGCAGCCTGTACCTCATCGAGATAACAGTCAAGGTTCAGTTTTTCGTCACGCTCCCATGCTGCGAGAAGTTCATTGATGGCATATTCAAGATCGGGCGGAACCTTGAACGGCAGTTGTTCAGGCCGCAGGATTCCGGATGTATCCATACTCTTCCACCTCCCTGTATGCTCTTCCCCCAAGGATATGGCAGGATGGAGCGTCAATGATGCCCGGTACCGTCATGACAGCACATGCAATGCCACGAGGGTGATGATGTTGAGCGCGGTGCCGAGGAGCGCCCACCTGACGGCCATCTTGCCGATGAAGCTGTTCTTCTTCCGCCAGCGCAGCCATACGAAAAGCGGGCCAAGAATATTGAGCCAGTATCCGACTATGATCCATACGATCCGGTCGAATCCGGTGGGAACGGGAACGCGCATATTGGGGTCATACACCCCCGGCTCATATCTCATAATCATCGCCTTCCTGTGCGGTGCAC
>NZ_NFHE01000128.1 GCF_002161235.1 Pseudoflavonifractor sp. An85 | reverse complement strand
GCCCATGATCTGAAAGTTGGAGGGCATGGAGCCGTAGACCTTGTAAATATGGTCCTCCTTGAAGAAGATGGGGTAACCCAGGTATGACACGCAGCCGGTAAAGTTCCCCGCCGAGCCGGTGTCCACGGCGTAGGCATCGGTGGCCAGTCCGTCGAACACGTTCCAGTTGAAGGGGTCTCCCAGCTTGCTGGCATAGATGGTGTTGCCTTTACACCCCCAAACCCGGTTTTCGTTTTCACACACAAAATCCAGGTCGGGCAGGGTGCGGGTGATCACCACCTCTCCCTCCTCGGTGTAAGCCTCATCTCCCTTCTCCCCATCCAGGCCAAAGGAGTACTCATAAAAGGCCAGCTTGTCCCCCTGGATGTCCCGGATGATGAGACTTTTGTTGTTTTCCGGGTGGGTGGTACATCCGGAGATGGTCACCGCGTCCCCCTTGCGGAAGTAGTCATTCCAGTTCACCCCCTCCATCTGGATGGTGTTGGCCGCGGCCTCCTGCTCGTAAAGAGTGCCGTTTTGGAAGGAGACCCCGGTCCCCACCCACTTGGCTTCCAGAGAACCGAATGCGTCCTCTTGGGCGTTGTAATAGACCTTGTCCGGCCAGACCAGGACATAGGCCCCCAGGGCGGCAAAGGACTTTTCCCCCGGGGTCACCGTTCCCTTTTCCTCCCCGTCGTAGTAAAAGCGCTCCCCTTCCACCCAGCACAGGGCGCCCCGGGCAAACAGGCCTCCCGGCTGGGTCAGGGTTTTCCGCTTCCATCGGGGCGGGCGGCTGGC
>NZ_NFHE01000127.1 GCF_002161235.1 Pseudoflavonifractor sp. An85 | reverse complement strand
ATCATGGAGCAGATGAATTTCCGAAGACTGCCGCCGAAGTCGGTGATCCAATGGTATTCCGGTTCCTCGGCGTGGGCCGTGACGGGAAGCAGCAGGACGAGGGCAATGGCGACGGCGGTAATCGCCGCCATGCGCAGCCACCTGCGCCGCCTGTCGTATACGGATGTTTCCGTGATGGTGATGTTATTCATGGGTGTCCTTTCTTGCGTCCGCCGGTCACAGGCCGAACTCGTAGGTGCCTTCCGCACGGTGGTAGGTCGCGGATACGGTTGCGGTGCCGGAGCCGGGGGCGGCGTCCGCGATGGTCAGGGTGAACGCGGTGGTGATGGTGTTCTCGTTGTAGTCGATGGTGGCGGTGCCGGTCCATGTCGCCGTGGAGGCGGTGGGATAGTAGGCGGCACACCATTTGCTCAGTTCGCTGGTGAGGTTGTCCGCGCCGCCCAGCAGGGCGGTGATCTCGTCGTTCAGCCCTTCCACGGTGATGTCCTGCACGGGGTCCTGCCGTACATAGTCCGTGTCTTGCAGTTGGAAGGCGGTGCCGCTGGACAGCGTGGCGCTGAGGGTGTCCGTCACCTCGCCGGTGCCCGTCTGGCAGGTGTAGCGGACGACATGGGTGCCGGTGTCGGTCTCGAACACGGCGGTGTCGATCTCCATGCCCGCCGTGTCGGTGCCCTTTTCCAATCGGGTGACGGCGTAGGTGTGTTCGGTGGCCTTACCGTTCACGGTTTCCGTGTAGGTGTGTCCGGTAAATTGCAGGGTGTCGGTGCCGTTGTTGGCGGACCAGACGGAGGCGGA
>NZ_NFHE01000126.1 GCF_002161235.1 Pseudoflavonifractor sp. An85 | reverse complement strand
TCCGCCTCCGTCTGGTCCGCCAACAACGGCACCGACACCCTGCAATTTACCGGACACACCTACACGGAAACCGTGAACGGTAAGGCCACCGAACACACCTACGCCGTCACCCGATTGGAGAAGGGCACCGACACGGCGGGTATGGAGATCGACACCGCCGTGTTCGAGACGGACACCGGCACCCATGTCATCCGCTACACCTGCCAGACAGGCACCGGCGAGGTGACGGACACCCTCAGCGCCACCCTGTCCAGCGGCACCGCCTTCCAACTGCAAGACACGGACTATGTACGGCAGAACCCCGTGCAGGACATCACCGTGGAAGGGCTGAACGACGAGATCACCGCCCTGCTGGGCGGTACGGACAACCTCACCAGCGAACTGAGCAAATGGTGCGCCGCCTACTATCCCACCGCCTCCACGGCGACATGGAACGGCACCGCCACCATCAATTACAACGAGAACACCATCACCACCGCGTTCACCCTGACCATCGCGGATACCGCCCCCGGTTCCGGCACCGCAACCGTATCCGCAACCTACCACCGTGCGGACGGCACATACGAGTTCGGCCTGTGACCGGCGGACGCAAGAAAGGACACCCATGAATAACATCACCATCACGGAAACATCCGTATACGACAGGCGGCGCAGGTGGCTGCGCATGGCGGCGATAACCGCCGTCGCCATTGCCCTCGTCCTGCTGCTTCCCGTCACGGCCCACGCCGAGGAACCGGAATACCATTGGATCACCGACTTCGGCGGCAGTCTTCGGAAATTCATCTGCTCCATGAT
>NZ_NFHE01000125.1 GCF_002161235.1 Pseudoflavonifractor sp. An85 | reverse complement strand
AGAAGTGCAAAGGCTCCCTCCGCCTGAATGGAGCGGCACAGCCGAAGATGTATCCCCCGTGGTGTGGTAATATTTTCAGTTGCCGTAGCTCGCTTTTCCCAGAAGGTCTTTTTCAGTGCGATCTCTTTGGGCTTAGTTGGATCCTTGGCTCGGCAGCACTGGGAACGGCACGGGCAGCCATCGCAGTTTTCGCAGCAATACCACGCAGTGGAAACCAACTGTCCGTCTTGAACTTCGGTACACTCCCGCCGCAGAAATAGCCGGCGGCCTTGCGCACAGATAAAACAGTCTTCTTCCTGGTCATATTCCATGTTCTCCACTCGCCCAACTTGTTTCTTAAACTTTTTGCTGCGTCGTTGCTCATAGTTCGTGGGCTTTATATAACAGATTTGTCCTGTGGAATCCAGGTAGAGATAGTTCTCCAAGCTCTCATACCCGGCATCGGCCACCACTTCTTCATAACGGACCTGGTGAAACTGCTCCAGCTTCTTTAAAAACGGCTGAAGCGTTCTCACATCATTTCGGTCGAAAAACAGCTCTATCCCGGTGATATACTCACTGTTCACACCAATCTGCACATTATAAGCTGGCTTGAGCTGCCCGTTTCGCATGTGGTCTTCTTTCAGCCGCATAAATGTGGCATCTTCGTCTGTTTTGGAGTAACTGTTGCGCCCTTCTCCCATGGTAGATAGCATGTTTTCATACTGCTCCCACCGCTCCAGAAGTTCAGACAGGCGCTCCCATTCCTTTTGTCCGGGACTTTTCCGCCGGCCACTTCTATGGACAAAGGTAATATTTTGAGCAAA
>NZ_NFHE01000124.1 GCF_002161235.1 Pseudoflavonifractor sp. An85 | reverse complement strand
TCGAGCGTGACGTTCCCGCCAGTTTTCGCTTCGGCCTCCACTTGCTCAAAATCCTTCGCCATCGCGGCATTCTCCTTTCTCCGCGTACACTATCATTGTATCATACTATCAATCTATCCTTGGTGGGCGTGTCACCGTTCCTGCTTCCTGTCATGCGTCTCGCGTGGGATGGAACGTCCCGCACTCGTTGTAGCCGACGTTGTTTCACCATGCTTCTCCTGCCTGCGGGCATAGGGTACATCGGAGGCGAGTTTCACACGCAGCTCGTCCGCACCGCGCCAGTAGGCGAGGATGGTGCGCCGCACCTCCGGGTCCCCGGCAATCTCCTCGGGTGGACGATGCAGTTTGAGCTTCGGGAACATCGAGAGTGTGGTTCCCTCCATGCTCTGCGCCTGACGGCGGTACGCCAGATAGGCGTCCCTGATGCCGGACAGATATTCGGCGCGGAGTGTTTCAACACGATCCGTCCCGTTCGCGCTGCTGCCCGCAGTGTTGTTCCGGAACGCACGCTCCAATCCCTCCGGGTTCAGCGAGGCGTCCAGCTTTGTCACCGAGAACGAGTAGCGGGCGTTGTCCGTGTCGGTGACATACATCCGGCCCCTGCGGAACTGGGTGTCCACTCCCCAGCCCTCCAACAATTCCCGATACTCAACAAGATTCGCTGCACGCTGCGCCGCGATCCGGCACAGCTCCCGCAGATTCGTCTTATACGAACGGACGCCGCGCGACTCGATCTCCTTCTCGATCTTCGACGGCTGCTTCGCATGGACCTTGGAATTTTGCACGCCCTCCTCGACCTGCTGCAATCCCCACTCCT
>NZ_NFHE01000123.1 GCF_002161235.1 Pseudoflavonifractor sp. An85 | reverse complement strand
GCCCTGGCGGATGCCGCCCGAGCCCAGGATACCGCCGACGGCAAACGCCGGGTGTTTGTCACCCAGCCGGTGCCTCCCTATGACGTGGGCGACCTGTGGGCCCAGGGGGACAGTGGGGACCTGATGCGGTGCAACACCGCCCGTCCCATGGGAATCTATCTGGCCTCGGACTGGGGCAAGGCCTCCGACTACACCAACGACGACGCCCTCCACGACTTCGTGGACGGAACATTTGCTCAGACTAAGGAGGAAGTGACAAAGCGACTGTCTCAGCTGGAGGTGAAGGCGGACTCTATCAGCGCCACGGTGAGCAGCCAGACCACCACCATCACCAAGCTGGAGAACACCTCCCTCACCGGTGCGGTTACCGAATACTACCTGTCCACCAGCAAAACCCAGCTGGTGGGAGGCAGCTGGAGCCAGACCGCCCCGGAGTGGACGGAGGGGAAATACATGTGGAGCCGCACCCGCACCACACGGGCGGATGGCGGCACGTCATACAGTTCCCCCACCTGCATTGCTGGAGCCACGGGTCCTAAGGGTGAGCAAGGGGAAAAGGGCGAGACGGGAGCCCAAGGATCTCAGGGACCCAAAGGAGAAACTGGCCCTCAAGGTGAGCCGGGAGTCAAGGGCGAGGATGGACGGGGAGTGGCCAGCTCGGCGGTGCACTATCAGCTGCACACCTCTGGCACCACGGCACCCACAGGGATATGGCAGACCAGTCCCCAGTCCATGACGGAAGCCAAGCCATACCTGTGGACCCGCACCACCCTGACCTACACCAGCGGCCCAGATTCTGTGTTCTATGCCGTATCCCGCAAGGGCGACAA
>NZ_NFHE01000122.1 GCF_002161235.1 Pseudoflavonifractor sp. An85 | reverse complement strand
GTACGCTTCGTACATCTTGCAAGTGAGCAAAGCTGTAGGTTTTGCGAGAGCGCCGGAGGTGCGAATTGAGGGTGCCGCCACCCTCCATTCGTGCCTTCGGCGCGGGGCCTCCCGGAGCGTCAGCGCAGGGAGGCCGTCTGTCCGGGGTGCCGCCGCCCCGGACAGACTCATTTCACAGAGCCATAATAAAGTCATTGAACAAAGACCACATAGGTCAGATTTTCATAACGGCACCGCACATCATCGTGCAGAGCAGAATGTGAAAACGATGGGGCCGGATGCTTCGGCATCCGGCCTCCGATTCCGGCGTCAGCTCATAGTGAGGATGCCGCATGGAATCAGAATCACAGCCGCGATGAGTAGAGGGATGAAGTCGTGATGGTCGTCCATGAACATGGAGGCGATGAGAAACAGCATGGCGATGATGCCGGTGATGGGGAGAACCCAGCCCATGTCCGTCACTCCTCCGGTTCCAAAAGGTGGATGAGTTCTTCCATGATTCCCGCCACGTCCTCAAGGGAGGAGGTACGGATGCTCCGGTGTCCGCAGCATTCGCATTCGCGGGAGCCTTCACAGGTGAGCGCGTCGCAGCAGTCCCACACACCGGCGGTGGCCGGGTCGATCTGATCCCACACCTCGCCGGTGGTGGGCGTCAGTTCGGGATGCTGCGCCAGCATCCGTTCGACGGCCTGATCGTAACAGGAGCGTTCGCCTTCTACCACCGCCTTCAGATCGAGCAGACAATCCCGCATCGCGGGGAGTACGGTGCGCAGCCTTTCCAGAAGCCGCGTGCGTCGCGGGCTTTCGATGCCGGAGGAAAATTCATCATTGAATGTTT
>NZ_NFHE01000121.1 GCF_002161235.1 Pseudoflavonifractor sp. An85 | reverse complement strand
CCTCCTTGACACCGGTGCCGGAACCGGCCCACCACACCTCCACGTCGAGCTTCGTGTTGTCCGCGCCGAAACCGTACTCGTCATTGCCCTTGAACTCGCCCAAATCCTCGGGCAGGTTGCTCAGGTGGATGACATCGCGCACATCGGCGTTCTCCGTGGCGGAGGGTTCCGCGACCTCGCTCCACTCGCTGACGGTTGCGGTATGCACGGCGGTCTCGGGCACCTTGCCGAACTCGTCGATGTAGTTGTTCTTGATGTACTCCTTGTCGTCGTCCGACTGATCGTCCTTGACGATGAGCCACAGCCAGCCGCCGAAGAGGCCGTCCTGCGGGTTCACGTAGTCCGTGCCGTCCGCGGCCTTGGCGGTGACCTCGTTGGTCTGGCCGGAACCGTTGAACTCGGTCTCGGCGGTCGCCACCGGCTCGCCCAGTTCGTCCTCCACACGCTTGAGGTAGTCGTTGGGGTTCTCCGGGTTCTCCACGGTGCCGTTCTGGTTGATGGTGCGGAGGATCGTATCACCATCGCCGGTGAAGTAGTAGCCCTTCGCCTTGACGGTCGTATCGTCCACCCAGCTGTCGCCCTGCGCGACGCCGCTGGTCACCTTGTCCTTGATGGTCTCACCGGCGTTCAGCTTCTTGCTGGACACCTGCGTGCTGACGATAGGCTGGAAGTCCTTGACCACATCAAACTGGATGGTTCCACTCACCGTGGAAGGATCACCGACCCGGAATAGGTCCTGATCTGGAGAATTCATTTTCACGCCGCTTAACGCCTTATACGTGATGCTGAACTGGGCTTGTCCATTGCCGGTAGCAGTCCATCCAATATGTTCTGCGTTGCC
>NZ_NFHE01000120.1 GCF_002161235.1 Pseudoflavonifractor sp. An85 | reverse complement strand
ATCTGCTCCATGATCCTCGGATGGGCCACATCGATCTTCAACGTCTACAACCAGCTCATCAACCACGTCGGCACGGAAGCCCTGCTCAGCGGTCCCTTCGATTCGCTGCTGGGCACCGACATGTATACCCTGACCAACAACATCTTCCAGACCGCCGTGATCCCCATAGGCGAATCCATCCTCGCTCTGTTCATGCTCGTCCAACTGGTGAAGATCAGCCAGCGCATCGACGCCACCAGCACCCTCCCCGCCGTCAAGGAGATCGTCTTCCTCGCGGTCATCTACGTGCTGCTCCACTGGTTCATCAACAACAGCCTCGACATCATGCAGGCCATCTACGGGATCGTCAACGACGACATCATCCCCACCATCGGCTCGGTGGGGGACAGCACCGGCGAAGCGGGCGTGTTCAGCCTCGATGGCGTCACGCAGGACCAGTGGGATTCCATGAACATCGGAGACTGCTTCATGACCCTCATCATGTCCGTCATCTGCCTGCTTTTCGGTCTTGTGGCCTTCGTGCTCGGCTTCGCCATGTGCTACGTCCGCGCATGGCAAATCTACATCTACGCCGCGTTCTCCCCGATCCCCATTTCACTCCTCGGTTTCGAGGAAACCCGACAGATGGGCATAGGGTTCCTGAAGAACTTCGCGTCCGTCTGTCTGGCCGGGGCGATCCTGTTGTTCCTGTTCGTGGCCTACCCATTCGTGCTCGCGGGGTCGGTGTCCAGCCTCAGCGCGGGCAATGACATCCTCTTCCTTATGACCACATCCAGCGCGGACAGCCTGATAAACCTTCTCAAAGGCGTCGCAATCAGCGTCGTCCTCATCTTCATGATCGTGAAATC
>NZ_NFHE01000012.1 GCF_002161235.1 Pseudoflavonifractor sp. An85 | reverse complement strand
ACCCAGGAGCAGACCAAGGCTCCCACCTGCACCCAGATGGGTCAGACCACCTACACCGCCACCTTCAATCCGGATTGGGCTGTGGCCCAGACCCTGACCCTGACCGATGTGGAGCCCACCGGCCACGCCTGGGCCAAGACCACCTACACCTGGGCCGAAGACGGCAGCTCCTGCACCGCCTCTCGGGTGTGCGAGAATGACGCCACCCATGAGGAGACCGCCACGGCTGTTATCACCCAGGAGCAGACCAAGGCTCCCACCTGCACCCAGGCCGGCCAGACCACCTACACCGCCACCTTCAGCGAGGATTGGGCTGCCACCCAGACCCTGACCCTGGACAATGTGGCTATGCTGCCTCACAGCTACGGTGAGACCTGGAAGTGGGATACCACCCATCATTTCCACGTCTGTGAAGGTTGCGGTGCGAAAGCCGATGCCGCCACCCACGCCTTCCAGTGGGTCACCGATTCCCAGGCAGGGAAGAAGTACCAGGAGTGTACCATCTGTGGCTACCAGCTCACCCCGGAGCCCTTGCCCACCCCCAGTGTAACTCCTGCACCCACTCCCGCCCCTACCGCTGAGCCCAAGCCTGTTCCTCCCACCGGAGATTCCCATGAAATCCTTCTGTGGGTTGCCTTGCTGGTGCTGTGTGCCGGTGTGTTGCCCATTGTGTATGTGCAAAAGCGCAAAATGAAATAATTTGCTTTCTATCCGGGATGCCACATGCATCCCGGATAGATTTTTTCAAAATTACTTGACAACCTTCCCGGGCGTTGATATAATGTCAGAGCCGCTTTGAATGGGACACAAGTGGAGTTTTCACTCCCTCCCCCGACAGCGAGCCCGTAATAAAGGAAAGGCAGGTGCAAAGTATGCACGCAATCATCGAGACCGGCGGCAAGCAGTACAAGGTGACCGAGGGCGACGTCCTCTACATCGAGAAGCTGGATGCCGAGGCCGGTAGCTCCATCACCTTCGACAAGGTTCTGGCTGTCCTGAATGGCGACAGCGCTACCTTCGGCGCTCCCGTTGTGGAGGGTGCCTCCGTCACCGCCAACGTGGTGAAGAACGGCAAGGGCAAGAAGGTGCTGGTCTTCAAGTACAAGCCCAAGAAGAACTACCGCCGTCGTCAGGGCCATCGTCAGCCCTACACCAAGGTGGAGATCACCAAGGTCAACGCCTAATTAGGAGGCGCAACATGACCACCGTCACATTCCACGAAAGCAATGGCCGCATGGATGGCGTTGTGGTGGATGGACACAGCGGTTACGCCGATGCCGGGTCCGACATCGTCTGCGCCGCCATCTCCTCCACCGTGGGGCTTCTGGAGTGCACCTTGAATGAGGTGCTGGGTCTGGGAGCACCGGTGAAGGTCAAGGAGGAGGAAGCCCACCTTTCGCTGCGGCTTCCCACCGGCCTGAGCGAGGCAAATGAGCACACCAGCCAGAATCTGATGGTTGGATTGATGGTCTATCTCCAAGCTCTGAGCCAGGAATACCCCAAAAATCTCATCGTCCTGCTGGACGATGATGACGAGGACTAAGTCCCCAATCACCTTTTAGAAAGGACGGTAACGACTTATGCTGAAGATCAACATCCAGCTCTTCGCTCACAAGAAGGGCGGCGGCTCCACCAAGAACGGCCGTGACTCCGAGTCCAAGCGCCTGGGCGTGAAGCGTGCCGACGGTCAGTTCGTTCTGGCCGGCAACATTCTGGTTCGTCAGCGCGGCAGCCACATCCACCCCGGCAACAACGTGGGTAAGGGCTCCGACGACACCCTGTTCGCCCTGGTGGACGGCAAGGTGAAGTTCGAGCGCATGGGCAAGGACCGCAAGAAGGTCTCCGTGTACGAGATCGCTCAGTAATGCTGTTAAAACGTCCCGGACATAACCCTTGTCCGGGACGTTTTTTGTAATCGATGGAAATGCGAGCAAAGAAAGCCTCGCAGAGTTCCGCCGCTGTCAGCGGCGGAATAAATTGAAATCCCGTCATTTTCACGGACATGCGCCGGGAAAATGACTCTTCTCATGGGAGATGGGCCGACTTTTCGTTAGAAATCGAGGTCCAGCTCCCATGCAAATCCGGTCGGAAAAGGCCTTCGGCCTTTTTCGGCCCATATTGAATGGAGGTGCCAACCATGGCCAATCAGTTTATTGATACCGCCCGGATTCTGGTGCGGGCCGGGGCGGGAGGCGGCGGCGCCGTGTCCTTCCACCGGGAGAAATACGTGGCCGCTGGCGGTCCCGACGGCGGCGACGGAGGACGGGGCGGCAACGTGGTGCTCACCGTAGACCCCCACATGTCCACCCTCATGGACTTCCGCTACAAGCGCAAGTATGTGGCCGAGACCGGCATGAATGGCAGCGGTAAGCGCTGCACCGGTAAGGACGGGGCAGACCTGGTCATCAAGGTGCCTCGGGGCACCGTGGTGCGGGACGCCGAGACCAAGGAGATCATCTGCGACATGTCCGACGACAAGCCCTTTGTGCTGGCAAAGGGCGGCAAGGGCGGCTGGGGCAACCAGCACTTTGCCACCCCCACCCGTCAGGTGCCCCGCTTTGCGAAAGCTGGCCTGCCGGGACAAGAGCGGGACGTGATTCTGGAGCTGAAGCTGCTGGCCGACGTGGGCCTGGTGGGCTTCCCCAACGTGGGTAAATCCACCCTTTTGAGCGTGGTCACCCGCGCCCAGCCCAAAATTGCCAACTACCACTTCACCACCCTCTTCCCCAACCTGGGCGTGGTGCCCATGGAGGAGGGCCGCTCCTTCGTGCTGGCCGACATCCCCGGCATCATCGAGGGCGCCGCCGAGGGCGCCGGCCTGGGCCACGACTTTTTGCGCCACATTGACCGCTGCCGCCTGCTGATCCACGTGGTGGATGTGTCCGGCAGCGAGGGCCGGGACCCGGTGGAGGACTTCGACACCATCTGCGCCGAGCTGGAGCAGTGGTCCCCCGAACTGGCCAGCCGCAAGATGCTGGTGGCCGCCAACAAGGTGGACGTGATGGAGGACCCCGAGCTGCTGGAGCGGCTGCGGGCCCACGTGGAGGCCAAGGGCTGCCGTCTCTTTGAGATGTCCGCCGCCACCCACCAGGGTACCCGTGAGCTGATGTACGCCGCTGCCGACGAGCTGGCCCATCTGCCCCCCATCCTGGTGTTTGAGCCCACCTATGTGGAGCGTCCCCCCGAGGTGGACACCTCCGCCCCCCTGGAGATTACCCGGGACGACGACGGCACCTGGCTGGTGGACGGGCCTTGGCTGCGTCAGCTCATGGCCAACGTCAACTTCGGCGACTACGAGAGCCGCAACTGGTTCGACAAGCGTCTGCGGGAGGCGGGCGTGTTCGAGCAGATGGAGGCCAAGGGCGTCACCGACGGCGACCTGGTGTGTCTGTACAATCTGGAATTCGAGTATCAGAAGTAAAAAAACACCCTGGAAGCTATGCTTCCAGGGTGTTTTTTCTTTTAATGGGCGTTTTCGTCGATAAATCGGGGTTCCAGCTTGGAATAGACGATTTTCTGACTGGAGTACAGGGAGAACTTTCCGCTAAGGAGGTAACTGAGGGCGCAGGCCAAGGCAAAGAAGAGCAGCCCTTCGCTGCCAAACAGCTCCACACTCAAAAAGATGCTGGCCAGGGGGCAGTTGACCACCCCGCAAAAGAGAGCGATCATGCACACCGCCGCCCCAAAGCCCGGGTCCACCCCCAGCAGGGGCGCCACAGCACAGCCGAAGGTGGCCCCCACAAAGAAGGTGGGCACAATCTCGCCCCCTCGATACCCCGCCCCCAGGGTCAGAGCAGTGAGCAGGAGTTTCAGGGCAAAGGCCCAGGGTACCCGCACGGTACCCTCCACAGCCTGGGCGATGATATGGCCACCCGCGCCATTGTAGTCGCCGCTGCCCTCCAACAGGCTCACGGCCACCACCAGCACGCCGCCCACCACCGCCCGCAGGTAGGGGTTGGGCAGATAGTGGGCATACCAGTGTCCCGTCTGGTGTACCACGGTACAAAACACCATGGCCAGCAGGGCACAGCCCACCCCCAGCGCCCCAATCTGCACCAGGGACAGCACTTCCAGCTCCGGGATGACCGCCAGGGTGTACGCCTCTGGCTCCACCCCCAGCAGCACTGTCACTCCCATGGACACCAGGGCAGTGAGCAGGCAGGGGAACAGGGCAGAGTAGTGGACAATGCCCACGCTCACCACCTCCATGGCAAACACTGTGGCGGTGAGGGGGGTGGAGAACAGGGCGGCAAACAGGCCGCTCATGCCGCACATCACTTCCACGTTCATTTCCCGCTCTCCCAGGTGCAGCCGCTGGCCCACCTGACAGGCGAGACTTCCTCCAATTTGCAGCGCGGCCCCTTCCCGGCCAGCGCTGCCGCCGGTGAGATGGGTGAGCACCGAGCCGATGAAAATCAGGGGCGCCAGCCGCAGGGGCGGCCGCTGGCCGGAGCGGACGCTGGCAATGATCTGGTTGGTGCCGCTGTCGTTTTCCATCCCCGCCCCTTGGTATAGCCCCACAATGATGAGGCCCGCCAGGGGCATACACCACAGCAGCCAGGGGAATTGCCCCCGCCATGCGGTGACCAGGGTGATGGCGTGAGAAAAGGCGGCCCCTGCCGCCCCGCACACCAGTCCCGTTGCCACCGCCAATACGCTCCAATGGACCCAGGCCCGCACCGTGGGCATAGCCCGATCCCAAAATTCCTTCCTATTTTGTGTCATATCCTCCCGCCCTTTTGACTTTGATTGGCACTTTGGATTATATTCTCCCCCCCAGAGGCTGTCAAGGGCGGGGAGAGCCGCAGCTCCCCCCGCCCCGGGTATCATCTCAATTCCGCTGTGGGTCAGCCTCCACGGGTGAAGGTCACCTGGCCCATTTCCTGCTCACTAAAGTCCATGGTCATAGAGTCCCCGTCCAGAGTATAGGGGGTGTACTGGCTGTCTCCAGGCTTGGTATCGGTGGAATCAGAGGTATACAGCTTTTCCTTGTCCGCCCGATACTGGCCCTCTGTCTTGATCTGCTCGGCCACCGTGGAGCTCAGCTGGCCCAGGCTCTCCTTCATCAAGGCGGTAAAGCTTTCCCGATCCATACCCGACTGGGCCAACGCCTCATCCACCGTCATGTTCGTAATGCCCTGGTCTTTGAGCATCTGCTCCATATAGACCATGGTAGCATCCACCGCTTTTTGAATCAGCTGGTCCACGGACTGATCCAACTTCTCCTGGTCCACCGTCAAGGTGTAGGTGTCGTCCTCCCGGAACTCCATCTCCAGGGGGATATAGAAGTTCTCCATCTCCAGCTCATCGGCAATTTCAGGAGCGGTCAGACGCATACCTTCCACAACCTGCTCCATCACATCCACCTGACCAGACCAGGTGCCCACCAATTTCTCCTTGGGGTCGCTGCTGCTGCATCCGGTCAGGGCCAGGATCAGCCCTACGGCCAGAGGCCATACCATCCATCTGTGCTTCATCTTCCATATCTCCTTTCCTTGTCCCGATTCGATGCACCTTGGCGCTATCTTTCTCTCACCATATCACACGTGTACACATCTTTCAAGCAACAGCGAAAATATTGTCCACTTTTTGTTATATTTGACGTAAACTGCGGAGTAAATTTGTCCGTCTTCCCCCATGTAATTCCCATTGCTTCCAGTTTGACCACACTTTTCCTGCCTTGTTTCCCGTCAGATACCGGCCTTTTCCCAGTTTTGTCTCCCAAAGGGTTCCCACGCGGCTGAAAACAAAGAAAGTTTGAAAAATTTTTGACAACCCCCTTCCATTTATCAGAAAGGTGATGTATAATAGCCTTGCGCAAACGCGATCATCCATATTTTATAAGGAGTGATACCAATGAGCATTAAAGTAGGTATTAACGGTTTTGGCCGCATCGGCCGAATGGTTTTCCGCGCCAGCATCAATCATCCCGAGATCGAGATCGTGGGTATCAACGATCTGTGTCCCGCTGATTACCTGGCCTATATGCTGAAGTACGACACCATGCATGGTCACTTCGAGGGCGAGGTTTCCTCCACCGAGACCGGCATCGTTGTCAACGGCAAGGAGATCCCTGTCTTCGCCGAGCGTAACCCCGCTGACATCCCCTGGGGCAAGCTGGAGGCTGAGTACGTTGTGGAGTCCACCGGCCTGTTCCTGACCAAGGAGAAGGCTCAGGCTCACATCGACGCCGGCGCCAAGAAGGTCATCATGTCCGCTCCTTCCAAGGACGACACCCCCATGTTCGTGTGCGGCGTCAACCTGGACGCTTACACCTCCGACATGACCTTCGTGTCCAACGCTTCCTGCACCACCAACTGCCTGGCCCCCATCGCCAAGGTTCTGAACGACAAGTTCGGCATCAAGGACGGCCTGATGACCACCGTGCACTCTGTCACCGCCACCCAGAAGACCGTTGACGGTCCCTCTCTGAAGGATTGGCGCGGCGGTCGTGCTGCTACCGGCAACATCATCCCCTCCTCCACTGGCGCTGCTAAGGCCGTGGGCAAGGTTATCCCCGCTCTGAACGGCAAGCTGACCGGTATGTCCATGCGTGTTCCCACCCTGGACGTGTCCGTGGTTGACCTGACTGTGAACCTGGAGAAGCCCGCCACCTACGCTGAGATCTGCGAGGCCATGAAGGCTGCTTCCGAGGGCGAGCTGAAGGGCGTTCTGGGCTACACCGACGAGGACGTGGTGTCCAGCGACTTCCTGGGCGATTCCCGCACCTCCATCTTCGATGCCAAGGCTGGTATCGCTCTGACCGACACCTTCGTGAAGGTCGTGTCCTGGTACGACAACGAGATGGGTTACTCCAACAAGGTTCTGGAGCTCATCAAGCACATGTACTCCGTGGACCACAAGTAAGAAAACCATTTCAAAAGGGACTTGGCTTACGCCAAGTCCCTTTTTTTATGCTCTCATATGAATTTCTGGAAGGCCACCCTCAGTGGATGACCTCCTCGGCAGGGATGCCTACCCGATGGTGCCGGGTGAGCAGCCAGCCGGCGGTGAGAGCGGTGAAGGGGGCCACGGTGACCAGACCGAAGGAGCCGATCACCGTCTGAATCAGCTCGGCAGCCACGTACTTGTAGTTGAGCATGTGGTCAATGGGAGTCCCCTGGGCCATAAACACCATCAGCAGGGCCACATAGCCCCCGGAATAGGCAAAGAGCAGGGTGGTAGTCATGGTCCCCATGGCGCTGCGCCCCACGTTCAGCCCCGACTTCATGGCCTCTCGCCAGCCCAGGTCCGGCCGCTTTTCCACCACCTCGTGTACCGCCGACGTGATATCCACGCTCAGGTCCATGACCGCCCCGGAGGCCCCAATGAAGATGGAGGCCATAAAGATGCGGGTGAGGTTCAGATCCTGGAACCCGGAGTACAACAGGCTCTCGGAGTAGGCCATTACCGCCCCGTGGATCTTGAACAGGTCGGTGAAGAGGATGCCCAACACACAGGTGACCAAAATCCCCAAAAAGGAGCCGGACACCGCCGCCATGCACCGCCGGTCAAAGCCGTACACCAGGGCGATGATGAGCAGGGTGAGAAACAAGGTGAGGAGCAACCCAATCCAAATGGGGTTCCACCCCTTTAGGTACAGCGGCACCAGCACCTTCCACAAGGTGAGTACCGTCAAGATAAAGGAGGCAATGGCCCGCACCCCGGTGCCTCCGGCAAAGAGAACCAGGAACACCGCAAACGCCGCCGCCAGCACCGCCTCCCAGCCCAGGCGGAAATGATCGCTCATGGTCACGTTGGTGATGGTATCCCCGTCGTGGCTGACCACCACCAACGCCTTGTCCCCAGGCTCATACACCTTGTCTTGCTCCAAAGAGCCGTTGAGCATGTTGACCCCGGTGGCGGTCTGTCCGGCAAAGGCCCCGTCCAACAGTTCCAAGGTGCATCGCTGCTCCCCGGAACGCACCAGACCGGTATCAATAATCATGGAGTTATCCACCTCCACCACTCGGGCGCTGCACCGCACCGCCTCTTGGTACAGCGCCGCCTCCTCAAACCCGGTGGGCAGGAACAAAAGCACCACAATGGCCAGCAGACACACCAGCACCGGGGCATGATAGCGAACATTTTTTCTGGGCAAAGGGGGAAGTTTCATGAATGACAGACTCCTTTTTTCTCAGATGAAGGTACAGCGCAAGCCTCCGCCACATACCGGCGGAGGCTTGCGTGTGGTTGTGGGCAGGTGGGGGAAGGCTTACTTCACGCCCACCAGAGCGGCCATCTTGTCAAAGATGTCCGTGTTGTCGTAGTAGCCGTCGAACTTCTCGGCGCCTGCGCCCTGGGCCAGCACGGCCACGGGCAGACCGGTGTGGCTATAAGAGGTGAAGCTCACGCCTGCTTTGTTGTTGATGATGTGGGTGAGGGTGACGGTGAGGGGCTCGTAGGTGCCGTAGAGCACATACTCCTCCTGCTCATACTCACTGGCTGCCACGCCGTTGATGCTCTTTTCATACGCGGCCTTCAGGGTAGCCAGCTCATAGTCGGTGAGCACCAGCTTGTCGCCCTCCTCGCCCTGAGTCTTCAGGCCGAAGAGCTGCTCCACGTCCTTCATCACGTCGTCAAAGGAGGTCTTGTTCTCCTTGTACTTGGCCACATAGTCGGTGTCAAACTTGGTGAAGGAGACCTTCTGGCTGTCCAGCAGGTCCAGATAAGTGTCGTAGTCGGTACCGGCAAAGCCGATGGTCAGACCGCCGGTCTCGTGGTCGCCGGTGACCAGGATCAGGGTCTCGTCGGCGTGATCCTTGGCAAAGTCAATGGCCACCTGCACCGCATCGGCAAAGGCCATGGTGTCGTGGATGGAGGAGGCGGCGTCGTTGGCGTGGCAGGCCCAGTCGATCTTGCCGCCCTCGCACATCATAAAGAAGCCCTCGTCGTTGTCCAACACCTCGATGCCCTTCTCCACATAGTCGGCCAGAGAGAGCATGTCGTCGGTGCGGTCCAGCTCGTAGGTCATGCCTCCGTCGCTGGTGACGTTCTCGTCCACGATGAACACCTTTTCGTTCTCGCTGGTGATGGCCTCCACCTCGGCCTTGGTGTCCGCCAGGGTGTAACCGGCGTTCTCCACCAGGTCATACAGGTTCTCCTGGTCCCCCTCGGGGCCATCGGGCTGACCGAAACCAGCGCCAGCGAAGTAGTCAAAGCCGGACTCCAGCAGGTCCAGGCCAATCTCGTAGTAGTCATTGCGGCTGGCCTGGTGGGCGTAGAAGGCGGCGGGGGTGGCGTGGTTGATGGTCACGGAAGAAATGACACCCACCTTCCAGCCCAGCTGGTCCTTCACCTTCTCGGCAATGGTCTCATAGGACTGAGAACCGGTCTCGTCCATGTTGATGGTGCCGGAATAGGTCTTATGGCCGGTGGAAATGGAAGTGGCAGTGGAAGCGGAGTCGGGGCAGAAGCTGTTGGAGTCGTAGGTCACGGCGGAACCGGACACATCAAAGTTCATGAAGTTCAGGTACTCGGGACCGTCCAGAATGGCGCCCTGGTTGTCGTCCAGGCTGGGCTCAGCCTGATGATAGTCCTCGTCTTGCAAAGCGCCCAGATAGTCGGCGGTGGACTGAATCTGAGGATAGCTCATACCGTCGCCAATGAAGAGGAACACATACTTGGGCGTGGTGCCCTCCTGGTTGACATGCTGGCTGGGCTGATTCTCGTTCTGGTTGGCGGTGGGAGCGGAGCAGCCGGCCAGAGCGCCCATCAGAGTGGCGCCGGCCAGAAGTCCGGCAGCAATTTGCTTGCGTTTCATGGTGGAGATCTTCCTTTCTCACAATCATTTCTCAATTCAAATCATGGCTATGGATGCCGAGGCTCATGATACCCAAAATGATACCGCCTCTTCCACCAGAAATCCGTAAAAATTGTGGGATTGGTTTCATTTTTCTGTAAGAGAACCGTAAAACGCCTGGACAAATCCAAAGATTTATCCAGGCGTTTCTCTATTTTTGTGGGAAATAACCACCCATATGATATGAAATGCTTATGCCAAGCTGTGCTCCTCCAACCACACCATCAGGGTGGGCTGGCCCTTCCGAATGCGGCGGGTGCGCACCTGGAACAGCACCAGGGTGAGGATAGTGAACACCACCAGCCACACCGCCAGATACGCCAAACATCCGGTGATGTCCGGGCCACCGGCAATGGCGCTGCGGAAGGCCCGCACCGTATAGGTGAAGGGCACCCAGCCGTTGAGGGCGGGGACAAAGGAGCCGGACAGCTCCAGGGGATAGGTGCCCACCGAGCCGGAGAGCTGGAGCACCATAAAGATGAGCATCAAGAAGCTGCCCACCTTGCCCAACAGGCAGGTAAAGAAGTACATCACCGACATGAAGGTCACTGCCGCCACCAGGGCCACCAGCACCGTGCGGCCCCAGTCCACCGGCTGGAAGCCGTTGAACAGGTGGAGGCTGCCCAGCATCACCAGGGCCTCCAGGATGGCCACGGTATACAGCACCGAGGCCTTGCTGCGCCACCAGGCAAAGCCGCTTTTCAGCTCGCCGCTGTACTGGGTCAGGGGGTACATCAGACTAAAGGCGATACATCCCACCCACAGGGCCACCGACATCATGTAGGGGGCCATGGCGTGGCCGTTGTTGGCCACCTGGGTGAGCTGGCTCTCCTGGGTCTCCACCGGGGCGGCCATCTGGTCGGCTACGGCGTTTCCCGTGTTGGTGTCGGCTATCTCCTGAGCACCGTCCGCCAGCTTGTCCTGGAGGGTAGCGGCTCCATCCTCCAGGGCCTTCGCCCCGTCGGTGAGGGTCTGGGCCCCCTGGTGGAGCTGTCCGGCGGCGTCCTGAATCTGACCCGCGCCCTGGTTGAGGGCGTCCATTCCTTCCGTCAGCTGGGCCTTGTTGTCCATGAGCTGGTCGGCCCCGTCCACCAAAGTCTGCGTGCCCTGGTGCAGCTTCTGGGCCCCTTGATACAGCCCGTCCACCCCCTGGGTGAGGGCGGGAAGCTGGCCCTGCATCTGGGTGACCCCCTGGGCCAACGTCTCACTGCCCTGAGCCAAGGTGTTCAACCCCTGTTGCAACTGGGCCGCGCCAGCGCGGAGAGGTGCAGTACCCTGCTCTTTCAGCTGACCAGCCCCCTGGGCGGCCTGGGTGATGCCCTGGGTGAGGGCGGGGGCCTGCTGGCTGAGCTGCTCCAGCCCCTGAGACAGCTGGGTGGCACCCTGGCTGAGCTGGCCCACTAGGGCTTGGAGCTGCTCCCCACTCACCTGGCCGCTCTGGATGGCCAGAGACAGCCCTTGCAGGCCCTGTTCCAGCTGCTTGGCCCCATCCGCCAACGCCTGGGCGTTTTGGGGCAGGGCTTGGGTCTGGCTTTGCAGCTGGTTGAGGCCCTCCAAGAGAGCATTCAGGCTCTCATCCACCTGGGCGGCTCCCTGGGCCAGGGTTCCGCTGCTGTTTGCCGCCTGTCCGGCCCCCTGAGCCAAACTCTGGGCCCCCTGGTTTAACTGCTCCACCCCCTGGGTGAGGGGCTGGGTGGCCTGCTGGAGCTGGCCCAAACCGTCCTCCAGCTGGGCAGCGCCGTCGTTGAGGGCCCCGCTGCCCTGTGCTACCTGGGTCACGCCTGCCAGATAGTCCCCCAGGCCCTGGGACAGCCGCTGAGAGCCATCCACAAAGGTGAGGGAGCTGTCCGACAGCTGCGCCAGGTAATCGGTGAGGGACTGGGCTCCCTGGGTGAGGGTGTGGGCACCGTCCGCCAGCTCTCCGCCGCCGTCGGCGGCCTGGGTCATGCCGTCCCCGATCTCGCCGATCTGTTCCAGCATGGTGGTAGCGTAGGTGCGGGTCACTTCCTCCCGCACCCCCAGCTCCATCTCCTTCATGGCGCTCTCACTGAGCTTGGAGGCGATGTAGTTGGTGCCGGGGTTGGTCTCATACTTCAGCTCCATGGTCTGGGGCTGGTCCTGGGTAATGGAAGAAGCCCGCTGGGAGAAGTCCTCCGGGATGGTGATGACCATGTAATAGGTGCCGTCCTCCAGCCCCTTCTGGGCCTCCTCCTGGCCCACAAAGTGGAAGTCCAGAGAAGGCTCCTCTTTCAGGTTATCCACCAGGGACTGGCCCACCTCATAGGTAGTGCCCTCCACCGTTACCGGCTGGTCCAAATTCACCACCGCCACCGGCAAATGCTCCACACTGCCGTAGGGGTCCCACATGGAGCCCAAAAACAGGGTGGTGTAGATGGTGGGGATGGCCACAATGGCAATCATCACCACCAACAACAAGGGGTTGTGTAGCAGCCGCTTCCATTCTTCTCGTTTCAACGTCGAACCCTTCCTTCCAGGTTGCTAGACACTATGTCTAGGAATCATCGTGGTGTTGTATTTTTTTACGAGGAGCATTATACTGGAGGGGACAGGACAACGCAACCGACAATCTGTCGTCGGTCTGTCTACTAATCAACACAGTGACGACAGATTGTCCATTGTTCAAAAAAGCTTTACAAACCAGGAGGACGGAACATGGAGCGAACACCAGACCGCCGGGTACGGCGCACCCGGGCCCTGCTGCGCCAGGGGCTGGCCCAGCTGATGGGGGAGAAGAGCGTCAACGAGGTGACGGTCACCGAGCTGGTGGATTTGGTGGACATCAACCGCTCCACCTTCTACCTCCACTACCGGGACATTCCCCACATGCTGGAGTGTGTGGAGCAGGAGTTATACGACGAAATCTTCCACGCCATGGAGGCCACCCTCACCGGACGGTTTGAGGGGGGAAACCTGGCCTTTTTGGAGGATGTGTTTGCCATTCTCTTTGCCAACCGGGACATCTGTGCCGCCCTGCTGGGCCCTCGGGGGGACATTGGCTTTCTCCACCGCATTGAGGAGATGCTCTCCCAGTACATTCTCACCCCCTTGCAGCGCACCCAGCCGGATGTGGCCTACCGCTACACCTTCTGCGTAGCCGGGGGCATGGGCCTCATCAAAGACTGGCTGTCCCGGGGCTGCCCCGAGTCGCCCCAGGACATGGCAGGCCGCACCGCCGCCCTCATCGCCGGGGTGACACACAGATAAAAAAATCCGGGAAATCTTACGATTTCCCGGATTTTTTATTTATTGGGAATTTATTCGCCAAGCACAGTGGCACAGCGAGCGCACAGCTGGTTGTGGCCGTGGTCGGTACCAATGCTGGTGTCATGGTTCCAGCAGCGGGGGCACTTGGCGCCCTCGGCCAGGGAGACGGCCACGGTGAGGCCCTCGAACTCCTCGCCCTGGTAGCCAGTGCCTTCGCCCTGGGCCACGGTGACCTGGGAGACGATGCACAGGGTGGCCAGATCGGCCTCGGAGAGGTTCATGGCCTGGAACTGCTCGAAGGCGGCAGCGGTGAAGGTGAGGGACAGAGCGGCGTCGGTGCTCTTCTTGATGCCCTGCTCGCTTCTGGCCAGCTCCAGAGCCTTGTTCACGTCGTCCCGCAGGGCGATGATGCGGTTCCACTTCTCGTCCTCGGCCTCGGTCATGGCGTAGGCGGGGTTGAGGTTGGGGATGTCGTTGAACAGCACGCACTCGGTGTCGTCGCTGTCAGCGTGGGGCATGGCACACCAGATCTCCTGGCTGGTGAAGGCCAGGATGGGGGCCAGCAGCCGGGTCATACCGTCCACGATGATATACAGGGCGGTCTGAGCGGAGCGGCGGCCTGCCTCATCACCACAGTACAGGCGGTCCTTGATGATATCCAGGTAGAAGTTGGACATCTCCACCACGCAGAAGTTGTAGATGGCACGGTAGGCGGCGTGGAACTCGTAGCGCTCATAGGCGGCGCGGCAAGCACCCACCAGGTTGTTGAACTGGTGCACGGCCCAGCGGTCCAGCTCCATCATGTTCTCCACGGCCACGGGGGCGTTGGGGTCGAAGCCGGCCAGGTTGCCCAGCATGTAGCGGGCGGTGTTGCGGATCTTCAGGTAGGCCTGGGACAGCTGCTTCAAAATCTCGGGGGAGATGCGCATGTCCTGGGTGTAGTCGGCGGAGGCCACCCACAGACGCAGCATGTCGGCGCCGTAGTCCTTGATGACCTCGTCGGGGGACACGGCATTGCCCAGAGACTTGTGCATGGCCTTGCCCTCGCCGTCCACGGTCCAGCCGTGGGTGATAATCTGCTTGTAGGGAGCCACGCCCTTGGCGGCAATGGAGGTGAGCATGGAGGACTGGAACCAACCACGGTACTGGTCGCCGCCCTCCAGGTACACGTCGGCGGGGAAGGTCAGCTCGGGACGCTCATCCAGCACAGCGGCGTGGGTGGAGCCGGAGTCGAACCACACGTCCATGATGTCGGACTCCTTGGAGAAGTGGACGCCACCGCAGTGGGGGCACTTCAGGCCCAGACCCTCCACCAGCTCGTCGGCGGTCTTTTCAAACCAGATGTTAGAGCCGTGCTCACGGAACAGCTCAGAGACACGCTGGATGGTCTCGGGGGTCACAATGTCGGCCCCGCACTGGTCGCAGTAGAAGATGGGGATGGGCACGCCCCACTTGCGCTGACGGGAGATGCACCAGTCGTTGCGCTCGCTGATCATAGAGGTCATGCGGTCCTTGCCCCAGGAGGGGTGCCAGGAGATGTGGTCGCAGCTCTCCACGGCGGTGTCCTTGATGGCGTCCACGGAGCAGAACCACTGCTCGGTGGCACGGTAGATGATGGGGTTCTTGCAGCGCCAGCAGTGGGGGTAGGAGTGGACGATGTTCTCCTTGGCCAGCAGGAAGCCCTCGGCCTCCAGGTCAGCCACCACCAGGTCGTTGCCCTTGGCGTAGAACTGGCCGTTGTACCGCTCGTCGGTCATGACGCCCTTGGCGTTGACGGGCACGGGGGTGCCGATGTGGGTCTTACCAGCCTGGTCGTAGGCCTTGCAGATGTTAAAGTCGTCGGCGCCGAAGCCGGGGGCGGTGTGGACGCAGCCGGTACCGGCGTCCAGGGTGACGTGGTCGCCGCAGAGGATGACGCTCTCCCGGTCGAAGAGGGGGTGCTTGGCGGTCATCAGCTCGAAGTCACTGCCCTTAAAGGTGGCCAGCACGGTGCAGGCAGCCTGATCCAGGCCAGCGGCCTTGCACACGGACTCCACCAGGCCCTCGGCCAGGATATACACCTCGCCGTTGGGGGCCTGGAGCAGCACGTAGTCGAAGTCGGGGTTGACGGAAATGGCATAGTTGCCGGGGATGGTCCAGGGGGTGGTGGTCCAAATGACGAAGTAGGTCTTGCTCAGGTCAGTGACGGAAGCCAGCTTGCCCTGGTCGTCCTTCACGGGGAACTTCACGAAGATGGTGGTGCAGGGGTCGTCGGCGTACTCGATCTCCGCCTCGGCCAGAGCGGTCTGGTCGTGGGGGCACCAGTACACGGGCTTCATCCCCTTGTAAATGTAGCCCTTCTCCGCCATCTTGCCGAAAATCTCCACCTGCTTGGCCTCAAACACAGGGCTAAGGGTGAGGTAGGGGTTCTCCCAGTCGCCGATGACGCCCAGGCGCTGGAACTCGCTGCGCTGGATGTCCACGAAGTTGAGGGCGAAGTCCCGGCACTTGTCCCGGAACTCGGAGTCAGTGAGCTCATCCCGCTTGATCTTCTTGTCCTTCAAAATGGCGGACTCGATGGGCAGGCCGTGGGTGTCCCAGCCGGGGACATAGGGGGCCTGGAAGCCGGTCATGTTCTTGTAGCGGATGATGATATCCTTCAAAATCTTGTTCAGGGCGGTGCCGATGTGAATGTGGCCGTTGGCGTAGGGAGGGCCGTCGTGGAGGACAAACTTGGGCTTGCCCTCGTTCTTCTTCATCAGCTTGTGATAGGTCTCCACCTCCCACTTGCCGTTAAGCAGCTCGGGCTCACGCTTGGGCAGCCCAGCCCGCATGGGGAAGTCGGTCTGGGGGAGGTGTACGGTCTTGTTGTAATCCATGGTGGGATTCCTCCTGTATTTGAGTTTTTGGGGACAAAAAACACCTTTGTCCCTCTGAAATGAGAGACAAAGGTGTGAAAAACCTCTGCGGTACCACTCTCGTTGCCTGTGCCTGCGCACAGACCCCTCGATGGGTCACATTAACGGAGACCAACCCGGCAAAGCCTACTAAGGCGCACCTTGCGCCCGTTGGGTTTGCAGCTCCCAGGTGATATTCCCCAAGGCCCGCCCTGCCGCTGTTCCACCATACCAGCAGCTCTCTGGTGGGGGGTGAGTTGGGTACTCGTCCTGTTCCACGCATTTAACCTCTATATCTTATCCAGTTGGCAGGGGTTTGTCAACTGTTTTTCCGGCAAAAATCCGGTTTGCACACTCCACAAAAAAGGCTTTTTCTTATCTTCTGGCCTCGTAGGCAAACCAGCCCTTGCGCTCCAGCTTGCGGGTAATGGTCCAGCCGTTTTGCTCCAGAGCCGCTGCCACTTCCTCCGCCCGGGAGTCAATGATGCCCGAGCACAGGAACACCCCGTCGGGGGTCAAAAAGCGATGGGCCACGGCGGACAGAGGGATGATGACATCCGCCACGATGTTGGCCAGCACCACCTGGTTCTGGCCGGGGCGCAGCTGATCGCCGAACTTCTGGTCAGCCAAGACATTGCCCGCCAGCACGGTGAGCCGGTCCTTGCCAATGCCGTTCATGGCGGCGTTTTCATAGGCCACATCCACCGCCTTGGGGTCAATGTCCACCCCCACGGCGTGCTCTGCCCCCAGTCCCAGGGCGGCAATGGCCAAAATGCCGGAGCCACAGCCCAGGTCCAGCAGCTTCTCGCCGCCGTGGATGTGGTTCTCCATGAGCTCCAGGCACAGCTGGGTGGTGGGGTGGGAGCCGGTGCCAAAGGTGAGGCCGGGGTTCAGGTACAAAGGCACCCGGCCGTCGGGGATGGGCTGACCCTTCATCCACTCGGGGACGATGTACACCCGCTGGCCTACCGGGATGGGCTGATAGTACTTCTGCCAGGAGGTGGCCCAGTCCTCCTCCCGCAGGGAGACGGTCTGGGGCTCGTACTGCTCCAGGCCCCGGAGGGCGGCTCTCATCTGGGCCTCGCCCTCTTCATTGTCCGGCACATAGAACTTCACCCGGCTGGCCCCCTTCATATGGCGGGCCAAATCCTCGTCCACATAGTCCCAATACTGGCGGTTTTGCTCCAAAAACTTGAGAAACTCTCCCTCTTCCTCCACCACCAAGCCAGTCATGCCGTTGCTGGTGAGGGTGTCGCACACCTGGTCGATGACCTTGGCGGGGACGGGGAGGGTCACTTCCAACCAACGCTCGCTCATCCTGCGTTCTCTCCTTTGCTTCTCAGTTCCCGCAGGGTGACCTCGAAGGCCTCCTGCTGGTGGGGCAGCACCGGCAGCGTCTCCGGCACCTCAGCCCCCGCACAGGTCAGAACCCGGCGCAGCACCTCATGGGCCAGGGCGGGGTTCTTCACCAGCACGGGGCCGGTGAGGTGGGTGGCCATCAGGTTGCCGCTGAGGTACCCCTCGGGGCCACGCTGGCAGTCGTTGCCGAAGCCCATTTCCAAACTCTCAAACATGGGGCTGGACACCCCGGCAGTGAGAGAGCACTTGTTCATAAAGCCCACCACAGGGGAGTATCCCGGCGGGGTGTTGGCAATCACGTCGTGGGGGGTGCGCTGGCGGGTCTCAATGGTGGTAAACTCGGTGAGACCCAGGCCTTCCCACACCTTACCCTGGGTGTCGGTGATGGACTGGCCCAGCACCTCCATGGCGTTTCCGGTAAACAGCACCACAGCGCCTCGGTCCAGGGCCCCTTTCAGCCCGTCCACCTGGGGACGCAGCACCTCCAAGGCAAACTTCTGTCCCCGCTCGGTGCCGCAGCCCATGTAGATGAGGTGAGCCTCCGACAGGTCGGGGGTCTCCCCGGCCACGATTTCCACCTCATGGCCCAACTCCTGGGCCATGCGCTGCAACATCACCAGGTTGGCGTACTCCCCATACAGGCTCATGCGCTGGGGACACAGATGCACAAATTGTAGTTTCATCCCTCTCACCCCTTACTTGTCTTCCAGTTCCACCCGGTCCAGTACCTTGTCCCGGTCGGAGAAGCAGGTGACCACGTACAAATCCTCGTCCCCACTGCCCTCCAGCAGCTCCACCGCCTGGTGGATGTTGGCCGACAGCACCAGCTTGTCCTGGGGCACCGAGGAACACTCAAAGCGCAGAGCCAGGTCGTGGACGTACCGTCCCGCCAGCACCACCCGCTGCACATGGGGGGCGGAGAGCTGGTCGAAGTCAATGTCCCACAGCCAGCTGGTCTCTCCGGTAAAATACTTGCGGGAGATGGAGTCCACCACCACCAGCACGGAACAGGGGGTGCCCAAATCCCGGATGTAGCGCAGATTGGTGTCGTAGGCCACAGAATTTTCGTGCTTACTGGTGAGCAACGTGCCCTTGTGGTGGCCCAGGGTGAAGCGCACCATGCGGCCATTCTTCAAAATGTAGTTGTTGATGACCCCGGCGGCGGTACCCTTGTCCACCCCGATCATGCGGCAGGCGGACCAGGCGGCCAGGATGTTGTACACGTTGTAAATGGAGCGGAAGGCCAGCTGAATGGGGGTGTCCCCGTCCAGCACCAGCTGTCCCGCCTCCAGGTCCAGGCCCGTCACCGCAAAGTCGGGGTGGGGCCGGTGGTGGTCGCACTGGGTGCAGTGGTAGTGGCCGATGTGGTTGTAGTGGTACAGCTCATACTCCATGGGCGCGCCGCAGGCAGGGCAGAAGGCCCCGTCGTTATACATGCCGTGGTGCTCACGGGTGGCCCCGGGCCAGGCCTCCAGCCCGAACCACTTCACCGGGTTGCCCTGGTGGGCAAAGCAAGCCACCAGGGGGTCGTCGGCGTTGAGCACCAGAGTGGTGGAGGGGTGAATGGCGGGGAGGATGGCGTCATACACCCACTGGGGGTGTCCGTTGCGGGTGAGCTGGTCCCGGTACAGGTTGGTGATGACAAAGTGGGTGGGGTGGAACCAGTGGAAGGTGTGGCGGGCGTACCGCTCGTCGCTCTCCAACAGGAGCACGTCCCCCCGCACCCGGCCAGACAGATCGCACTGGGACAGGATGAGGGTGGTGACACCTTCAATCTGGTTGGAGCCCTCGGCGTTGTACACCACGTTCTTCCCCGCGGCCTTCAAAATGGCGGCAATCATCTCCACTGTGGAGGTCTTGCCGTTGGAGCCGGTGACGGCGATGACGTAGGGGGGCAGCTTCACCCGGCCCAGCACATCGGGGCACACCTTCAGGGCAAATTGTCCCGGCAGGGAGGAGCCCCGGCCCAGCATCTTGCCCACCACGCGCATGAGTTTACACAAAATGATGGCTAAAAATCGTCTCATGGTACCAGCCTCTTTTCTCAGTTTGACGGGTTATGGCCCCGGTCCAGCCAGATCATCAAGGCGGTTAGATCCGCCGGACTCACGCCGCTGATGCGCCCCGCCTGGCCCAGGTTCAAGGGCTGAATCTGGCTCAGCTTTTGCCTGGCCTCCAGGCGCAGGCCCTGAATGGCGTTGTAGTCGGTGTCGGTGGGAATGGCCCGGCGCTCCAGCTTGGCCATGTCGGCCACCTGCCGCATCTGCCGCTCAATGTATCCCTGATATTTCACCGAGATTTCCACTTGCTGTGCAATTTCGGTGGAAATCTGGGGACGCTCCGGGTCAAAGGGGGTGAGGTCGGTGTACGTCACCCGTGGACGGCGGAGGAGATCCGCCAACCGGGCCCCGTGGGGACAGGGTGGCTCGCCCCGGGTGGCCAGCATGTCATCCAGCGCTTGGGAAGGGGCGGCTCCCGTATGTTCCAGCCGCTTGGCCTCCCGCTCCACCGCCTTGTATTTCTCCTCCACTTGCCGCATCCGCGCCTCGCTCACCAGCCCCACCCGGTGGCCCAGGTGGCACAGACGCTGGTCGGCGTTGTCCTGGCGGTGGAGCAGGCGATACTCGGTGCGGGAGGTCATCATGCGGTAGGGCTCTTCGGTGCCCTTGGTGACCAGGTCGTCAATCAAGACCCCGATGTACCCGTCTCCCCGGGTGAGAATGAGGGGCGGCTCCCCTTTCAGCTTCAATGCGGCGTTGATGCCCGCAATGAGGCCCTGGGCGGCGGCCTCCTCGTAGCCGGAGGAGCCGTTGAACTGGCCCGCGCCGTACAGCCCCGGCACCCCCTTAAACTCCAGGGTGGGCAGCAGCTGGGTGGGGTCCACGCAGTCGTACTCGATGGCGTAAGCGGGGCGGGTCATCTCCGCCTCCTCCAGCCCCGGGATGGTGTGGAGCATCTCCACCTGCACCTGCTCGGGCAGGGAGGAGGAAAAGCCCTGGATGTACAGCTCCTCGGTGTTCAGGCCCATGGGCTCAATGAACAGCTGGTGGCGGGTTTTCTCGGGGAATCGCTCCACTTTGGTCTCAATGGAGGGACAATAGCGGGGGCCTACCCCTTCAATGGTACCGTCAAACAGGGGGGATTGGTCCCAGTTGGCCCGAATGATGTCGTGGGTGTGCTCATTGGTGTAGGTGAGGTAGCACACCGCCTGGTTTTTTGGCGGCTCCTGGGTGGTAAAGGAGAAGGGCACCACTTCCTGGTCCCCCTCTTGCAGTTCCATGGGGGAGAAATCCACACTGCGGCGGTGGACCCGGGGGGGCGTGCCAGTCTTAAACCGGCGCAGGCGCAGCCCCAGCCGCTCCAGACAGCTGGACAGGGACTGGGCGGCGGCCATGCCGTCAGGCCCCGAGTCCCGCACCACAGGGCCCACAATGGTGCGTCCCTTCAAATAGGTGCCGCTGGCGATGATGGCAGCTTTCACCTCATAGGTGGCCCCGGTCTCGGTGACCACGGCAGACACCGCGCCGGTATCGTCGGTGAGAATGTCCACAATCTCCCCCTGCTTCACCCACAGGTTGGACTGGCACTCCAGGGTGTGCTTGCACACCTCCTGGTATCGCCGCCGGTCCGCCTGGGCCCGCAGAGACCACACCGCGGGGCCTTTGCCCCGGTTGAGCATCCGGTATTGGATGCAGGCGGCGTCGGCGGCTTTGGCCATTTCGCCCCCCAATGCGTCAATTTCCCGCACCAGGTGGCCCTTGCCCGTGCCGCCGATGGCGGGGTTACAGGGCATGTTGCCCACGGCGTCCAGATTGATGGTAAAGCACAGGGTGCGAAGGCCCAGCCGGGCGGCGGCGAGAGCCGCCTCGACACCGGCGTGGCCCGCCCCAATGACGGCAATATCAAATTGTCCTGCTTGATAGGGCATAAAAACAAGTCCTTTTGTGTCTATATTTCAGGGTTTGGCCACCAGTTCCACCACCGAAATCTCGGGCAGGTTGAACAGCCGGAACCCGGGGATGGGGGTGGTGTTGTTGCCCACCCCACGGGTGGCGTACAAGGTGCTCTCCCCCAGGGTGTACACCCCGGCGGTCCAGGTGGGGAAGAGGTCACCCCCCGAGCCAAACACCCCGTCGGTGAAGGGCAGGCGCACCAGCCCGCCGTGGGCGTGGCCGGACAGCACCAGGGCGTAGCCACAGGCGGCGTATCGGTCAAAGTAGTTGTTGCGGTGGGCCAGGAGCAGGGTGCACAGGCCCGGATGGTCCTGTTGAATCTCCTCATACAGCTCCTGGGGCGTCTTCTGGTCGGCGTAGCCGTTGGCATCGTCCACCCCGGCCAGCACCACCTGGTCCCCATTCCGCTCCAGCACCACGTACTGGTTGGACAGCACCGTCACCCCGTTTTCGGCCAAAAGCGCCTTGGTCTGGCGAATATCCCCCACCGCCCACTCGTGGTTTCCGGTGACGAAGTAGGTGGGGGCGATGGCGGACAGGCCCCGGGCCAGGGCGGGGAGGGTGCCCCGCTGGCTGGCCTGGTCGATGATGTCCCCGGTGAGGGCGATGAGTTCCGGGCTCTGGGCGGCAATCTGCTCCAGCAGGTCCCGGTGGTTTTCCCCGTACTGGTGGCCGTGGAGGTCGGACAGGTGCACCACCCGCATCCCCTCAAAGCCCTGGGGCAGGCCGGAGACAGGCACCTGGGTGTGGGTCACCTCCAGCCCCCAAAACTGCCAGTTGAGGAAGGCGGCGCCCCCTAAAATACACGCGGTGACCCCCAGGGCAGCGCCCAGGGCACGCAGTGGTTTTTTAATCTTCATCGTGGAGGTAGTAGGGCCGCATCAGGCTGCGGTGCTCGGTGGAGTCCTTCTGGCGGTTGGAGCGGGGCGCGGCCTCGATGGGGCGGGGCCGATCGTTGCCCCGGGAGCGGCGGCGCTTGCCGGACAGAGAGGGGGGCAGGATGGAGGGTTTCTCCCCCTTGTGCTTCTTGCCGCCCTTGCCCTCCTGGGCTTTGGGAGGCTGGGGCTCCTTCTTGGGCTTTTCCTGCTTGGGCTGCTCCTTCCGGGGTTTCTCCTGCTTGGCAGGCTGCTCCTTCCGGCCCTTGCGCTCCCGCTGCGGCCTCTCGCTGCGGGGCGGCTGGACGGGACGGCGGGGGGCCAGCAGCCGGGCAGTGGCGTCCATAATCACGTCCGAATCCAGGGGATTGGGCTTGTAGAAGTCGGTCTCGGGCATGGCGGGCTGCTGGGGCAGGGTGTCAGACAGCTTGCCCTGGCGCACGCCACGCTTGTGGTGGTGGGGCTCCTCGGGAATGGGGGCCGGGGCAGGCTGAGGGGCCTTTTCCCGGCGGGGCTTCTCCTTCCGGGGCTTTTCCTGCTTGGGCTTGTCGGCCTTGGCGGGCTTCTCCGGCTTGGGAGGCTGCTCCGCTTTGGCGGCCTTCTCTGCCTTCTGGGCCTGGGCCTCCTCCTGCCGCTGACGGCGGCGGTCCCGGGCGGCCTGACGGGCCTCGGCGTCCTCGGCGCTGATGATGCGGCCATTCTTGTCCCGCTTGGGGGCCTCCAGGTTCACCATGGGGAAGGGGTGGTCCTCCACCACGGGGATGGGACGGCCCAACAGCTTCTCAATGGCCTTCAAGTCCGACTTCTCATCGAACTGGCAGAAGGACACGGCGGTGCCGGAATGCCCCGCCCGGCCGGTGCGGCCAATGCGGTGGACATAGGTCTCGGGTACGTCAGGGAGGTTGTAGTTGAACACCCAGGACAGCTCGTCGATGTCGATGCCCCTCGCGGCGATGTCGGTGGCCACCAGCACCTGAACCTTCCCCGCCTTGAAATCGTTGAGGGCCTGGACCCGGGCGGTCTGGCTCTTGTTGCCGTGGATGGCGGCGGCGGGGATTCCCTGGGCGTTTAAGTCCTTGGCAATGCGGTTGGCCCCGTGCTTGGTGCGGCAAAACACCAGGGCAGAGGTGATGTTCCAGGTCTGAATGAGGTGGCACAGCAGCTTGGTCTTGTTGTTCTTGTCCACATAAAACAGCTTTTGACCGATGACCTCCACCGGGGAGGACACCGGGTCCACCTCCACCCGGGCGTAGTTGTGCAGCAGGGCATTGACCAGCTCCATGACCTCAGGGGGCATGGTGGCGGAGAAAAACAGGGTCTGCTTCTTCTGGGGCAGCACCTTCAAAACCCGGCGCACATCGTGGATGAAGCCCATGTCCAGCATGCGGTCGGCCTCATCCAGCACGAAAATCTCAATGTGGCTCAGGTCCACAAGCCCCTGGCCGTGGAGGTCCAGCAGGCGGCCCGGAGTGGCCACCAGAATGTCCAGGCCCTTTTTGATTTTATCCACCTGAGGCTGCTGGCCCACGCCGCCGAAGATGACGGCGCTACGCAGGGGCAGGTGCTTGCCGTAGGCCACGATGGACTCCTGGATTTGCAGGGCCAGCTCCCGGGTGGGGGTGAGGATCAGGGCGCGAATGACCCGGGGATTGGGGATTTTCTTGGACAGGCGCTGTAAAATGGGGGTGGAGAAGGCACAGGTCTTGCCAGTGCCCGTCTGGGCGCAGCCCAGCACGTCCTGTCCGGTAAGGGCGGGGGGGATGGCCCCTTGCTGGATGGGAGTGGGGGCGGTATACTCCTGCTCTGCCAGGGCCTTCAAAATGGGGTCTATGAGACCCAGTTGTTTGAAATTCATGGTATCGTTCCTTTACTGATATTGGGTCAAAGCCTGTTTCACGGCTTCCACCGTCTCCGCCAGGCTCTGGTTATGCACGGGGACGGTGAGATGGGCGCACGTCTCGTAGAGAGGGGTACGGTAGGCGTAGACGTCGGCCAGGGTCTGGCCGGGTTGGAGGGCAATGCCGCGGGTGGCCATGTTGTGGATGCGCCCTTCCACTTCCTCCAAAGTCAGCTGCAAATACACCACCGTGCCTAAATTGCGCATATGTTCGATGGCCCGCCGGCGGCAGATACAGCTGCCGCCGGGGGCAATGACGGTGTGGCGGCACTGCACCGAGGCGATGGCATCCGCCTCCGCGTCCAAAAACCAGTCCACACCATGGGTGTCCAACAGTTCTTGCAGCAGCGCCCCCTGCTGCTGCTGAAGGAGCAGATCCACATCCAAAAAGTCGTAGCCCAGGGCCTTGGCCAGCACCACGCCCACGCTGCTCTTGCCCGAACCGGGCATACCAATTAAGATGATGTTGTCCATCCTCGTCACATCCCATACGCACCCCGGTTCTCTCCTGGAAAACCGGGAAAATTTGCCCATGATAAGACAGATTATTATATCAGATTTCCAGGTCAAAAGGCAAGGGGAAAGCCCCACGGGCTTTCCCCTTGTTTCGTTCCTCTTTTTCGTCACTGTGTTGGCGCATGATAAAAATGAACCGTTTTTTGGTGGCCAAATTGAATTTCGCCAGGGTCTTAACCTGAACCACCGCAGAAAATGATAGGTCCGATTGGTTTACTCCTTCAGTTCAATGAGAACATATGCCTCGTCTGCCCGAATGGTGTGATAGAGGTTATCCACCACCACAGGCAAATCCTTCTCCGTCAGGTCCAGCTCCGTGTCCCATCCGGCCCAGGTCATGTGCTCCTCCAACCCATAAAAATAGGCAAACAGGTAGCTGTTCCACCCCACACCCCCGCCAAAGGGCACGGGCACCAGTCGCTTGAGCATCTGATAGTCTTGGGGCATGTGGTCAAAGACGGGGGCATACCCGATGGTACCGGACACCTGCACCGTTTTCCGAGTGTCTCCCTCCAGCACATGGGCCTCCGTCAGGTCGTCAATGGCCTGCTCAATGCGAAACTCGGTATAGTTCTTTTGCAGAGTCAGGGTATTGCCGTAGGTGAAGGCAAAGACAAAGAAAATCCAGGCCAATCCCACACTCACCAGCTTACACCAGTAGGCCCGCGGAGTGGTAACGGTAAACACAGCCACCAAAGCCAGCCAGACCCCGAATCCATACATGGCCCGGGGCGCATACAACGCCTCTTCCAGCACCGGGTACAGGCCAAAGCTGCACAGCAGGCCCAACCCCAGCGCCACCACGGACACCGCCGCTGCTCCCACCTTGTTGCGAGAGGAGTCCCGCACCTGCACATAGAGGAAGGCCACGCACAGCGCCAGGATCACCAGCAGCCATTCCCGACGAAAATCTGTGAAAATGAGGTGGAAATACGTACAAAAACTCTCCACAGTGTGGGGGATGAGCTGGGGCAGGGCGGGGATGCCGCCGGAGACGTACTCCTCCGTCACTCGCATGAGAAACACCCGGAACACCACCAGGCCCACACCGTACCCGGCCACAGAAAAGCCTACAAATCGGAATATATCGCCCAACTTCTCCCCATGGTGCCACCGCCGCATGGCCAGGAAGATGACAAACATGGGAAAAATCCCGGTGGCGGGCTGGTAGGTGGTACACACCACCAAAATACCTGCCACGCTCCCCAGTAGGTAGAGCCTCCAATCTTTCCGGCACAGCAGCAGCGGACACACACCCGCCAGCACGGACAGGGCCATATAGGGGGCGTCGTACTTATAGGAAAAGCACTCCAGAAAGTAGGGGGACAGGCCCATGGGCAGAACCGCCGCATACTCCCACACCGTAAGCGTCTCTCGGCCCGTCACCACCCGCACCGCCGCTACCCCTGCCACGGCCAGAATCAGGGCCGCCAGCAGCTGGGGCAGAGGGGAGATGTCGTTGAGATACCGCCCCGTGTGGAGAAAGGTGGAGAGCAAATTGGAGATGTAGCGACTGAAATTGTCCCACCCCTGATAGCCAAAGGTGATGCGCCCCATGTCGTCAATGTAGTTGAAATCCGCGCGCAGAATGGCGCTGATTCCCAAGATGTACACCAGGGCCAGCAGCCCCACCGGAAGCAGCCACATCCGCCCCTCTTGTTTCCCCCGTTGTATCATCTTTCGGCTCAGCTCCGCAAGGCTCCACTGTTTCACACAATTTCCTCCCTAACAACAAACCTTCCCTTTTGGGATGTTTTTTCATTATACCCAATTCACAGCTGTGCATCAACCTGGAATTCCCTCAACCATGAGGGGGCTTTTGCCACCATTTGCCTGGGGGCTATGGTTGAACCCGACCCTCTTTTCTGGTATAATAGCCGCAAAACGGCTATTATACCAGAATTTTAATTGCCGTTTTTCTCGCCCCTTGCGGGGCAACCGAAAAAACATGGCATAATACCATTCCGGCGTTGCCGTCATGGTATCATAAAGCTGTAACATCGTTTCCACAGGAGGACCACACACATGGCAGACAAGAAGGTGGTATTGGGGCTTTCCGGCGGGGTGGATTCCGCCGTGGCGGCCCAGCGGCTCATGGATCAGGGATATGAGGTCCACGGGCTGTATCTGGACATCGGCTTGGGCGGAGAACAGTCCGCCCGGGACAATGCCGCCAAATTGGGTATTCCCCTCACCGTGCGCTCCATCCAGCAGGAGCTGGAGGAGCATGTGTGCACCCCCTTTGCCCAGGACTACCTCTCCGGCCGCACCCCCATTCCCTGCGCGCGGTGCAACCGGGCGGTGAAGTTCCCCGCGCTCCTGGCCTTTGCCGACGAAATCGGCGCCCGGTATGTGGCCACCGGCCACTACGCCCGCATCGGCGTGGGTACCGACGGCGGCCCCATTTTGCTGCGGGGGACCTCTTCCAATGACCAGTCCTATATGCTCTCCCGGCTCACCCGGGACACCCTGGAGCGCATTGTCTTCCCCCTGGGGGACGCCCCCAAGGAGCAGACCCGGCAGGAGGCCCAGGCCTCCCAGCTGCCGGCGGCCTCCCGCCCCGACTCCATGGAGATCTGCTTCATCCCCGACGACGACTACGCCGCCTGGCTGGACGCCCGGGGCGGCACCCCCCCGCCGGGCAACTTCGTGGATGCGCAGGGCAATGTGCTGGGCACCCACAAGGGGTTTCACCACTACACCATTGGACAGCGCCGTGGGCTGGGGGTCTCCTCCTCCGGGCGGCTGTTTGTCACCGAAATCCGCCCCCACACCAATGAGGTGGTGCTCTCCCACGGGGAAGGCCTTCACGCTTCCCTGGTGCACACCGAAGATTTGAACTGGCTGGCGGAAGAGCCTCTCACCCAGCCCTTGCAGGTGGAGGTGCGGCTGCGCCACTCCCGCCACCAGGACCCCGCCACCCTCATTCCCCTGGGGGATGGCCGGGTGGACATCCACATGGAACGGCCCGCCCGAGCCCCCACCCCGGGCCAGCTGGCGGTGTTTTACCGCGGTGACCAGGTGCTGGGAAGCGGGTGGATTGTATGAAGATTTCCCCCATTTGCGGCAACACCTATGTCCTGGAGGGTCACAGCTTTACGGGGCTGTACCAGCTGGATGACCGCCGGTGCATTCTCATCGACGCCGGGGACATCACCGAGCGGCAGGACCTGATGGACACCCTGGATGGGGCGGGTCTCACCCCGGTGGGGGTGATGAGTACCCACGTGCATTTGGACCACTCCATCAACAACGCCGCCCTGCGTGCCCGGTACGGCTGCCAAGTGGCAGTGCCCGCCGGAGAGGTGGACACCTGCCGTACGATTCTGGGGCTGAAAGCCTATTTCTACACCTACTCCCCCCACATGATCCGGGACTACCAGGGGGACATGCTGTGTGACGTGGACGTCCCCATCCCCTATGAGGATGGAACCTTCCACGTTTGCGGCGTCCCCTTCCACATCCTCCACACCCCCGGTCACTCCCTGGACCATGTATGTATCACCACCCCCGATGGGGTGTGTTTTGTGGGAGATGCGGTGTTCTCCGACGAAGGGTTGGATTTAAAACTGCCCTACAGCCTGGATTGCGCCCAGATGATGGCCAGCGCCCAGCGCCTGCGGGGCACCGGTCACACCGCCTATGTCATGGCTCACCGGGGGGTACATGCCCAGGTAGAGCCCCTCATTGATGCCACCTGTGCCCTCATCCAGAGTCGGGCCGACGAGGTGGCTGCCCTGGTGGACGCCCCCATGACCCTGACCCAGCTGTGGCAAAAGGTCAACGCCCACCACACCCTGCTCTCCAGCCGGGTGGAGCGGGTGCCCCTCATGGAGCGCAACCTGCGGGGGCTGGTGGAGCTGCTCATTGACCAGGGAAAGCTGGCCTATGAAGCCCGGGATGGAATGCTGTATATCACACCCAAGGAGGAGCTATGAAACCGGATTGTCTGGTGATCTGCGGCCCCACCGCCTCAGGGAAAACCGCCCTGGCGGTGGCTCTGGCCCAGCGTTTGAACGGAGAAGTGGTGTCGGCAGACTCCATGCAGGTCTACCGGAGCATGGACATCGGCACCGCCAAACCCACCAAAGAAGAGATGCAGGGGGTGCCCCACCACATGCTGGATGTGGCAGACCCCTGGGAAAACTACTCGGTGAGCCGGTATGTCACCGACGCCATTCCCGTCATGGACGATATTCTCGCTCGGGGCAAGCTGCCCATTGTGGCGGGAGGCACAGGTCTGTACATCGACCACCTCATGGCAGGGCGGCAGTTTGCCCCCTTTGACCCCCACGCCGCCCAGGTGCGAGAGCAGCTGCAGCAGCAGGCCCGGGAAGAAGGGCTGGAGCCACTGCGGGAAAAACTGGCCCAGGTGGATCCCCAAGCCGCCCAGCGGCTGCACCCCAACGACGAAAAGCGCATCATCCGGGCCTTGGAGGTGTACCTCACCACGGGAAAGACCATCACCCAGCACAACCTGGAGTCCCAGGCCATTCCCCCCCGGTACCATCCCCTCACCATTGGGCTGGACTTTGAAGCGCGGCCCAACTTGTGGAAGCGCATCGACCAGCGGGTGGATGTGATGATGGAGCAGGGGCTGGAGGAGGAGGTGCGGCGGCTGCTGGAGAGGGGCATTCCCCCCACCTGCACCGCCATGCAGGCCATTGGCTACAAGGAAATTGCGGCCGCTTTGCAGCAGGGCCGCCCCGCATGGGAGGGAGCGGAAGAAGTGAAGCTGCGCTCCCGGCAGTACGCCAAGCGGCAGCTGACCTGGTTCCGCCGCAACCCCAACACCCACTGGATTCGCTGGGGAGAAACCCCAGATTTTTCCCACGCTGTCGACCGTTCGACAGAACTCGCCCACACCCATGGCTTACAATAACTCCACTCAGGGTCAGGCTCAGCCCGACCCCGAAAAAGAAAAGGAGTGCATAGCCATGAGTTTTACCGCAGTCGCCGTGGGCAAGCAGCCCAATGTCCAGGACAGTGTTCTGTCCACCCTTCGCCGTACCGCCGCTCGAGTCACCGTGTTTTTGGTCAACGGGTTCCAGCTGCGGGGTGTCATCACCGCCTATGACCCCTATGTGGTGGTGTTGGTCACCGACGGCAAACAGCAAGTCATTTATAAACACGCCATTTCCACCATCACACCGGAAAAAGCGGTAAATATGGAAGAATGACCCCAAGACGGGGGCGTGTTCCAACCCCATGGGAACATACCATTCCATCGGCGAGAGTAGATTGTGAGAAATTTTGTGTCAGAAACAGGCGCAGCTTTGCAGAAATACTTTGTGTATCTCGGGAAGATGCAACGCATTTCTGGCGCAAAAGAGCCATAACATGCCGCGGCCGAGGGAAAGGGCAGGTTCCCCACACAAAAGAGGAATGATTCTATGAAAGAGAGTACATTGGTCAACAAAGTCATCATCGGCGCCATGTTTGTGGCCATCATCGCCTATTTCGCCGTTTATCTGGTGCGGGGCTTTCAGGACGATCTGGTCACCACCACCGCCTACACCTATTCGGTGGACGTGGGCACCGAGGCCACCGCTTTGCTGGTGCGCAATGAACAGGTCATCTCCGCCACGGGAGAATATGTGGATATTCTCCTGGAAGAGGGGGAAAAGGTGGCCAAAGGCGGGGAAATCGCCCTGATTCACGCCAGCAAAGACTCCCTGGAGACCCGACAGACCATCCAGTCCCTGGAGGCGGAAATCCAGCAGCTGGAGTACTCTCTGTCCACGGGCACCCAGTCCACCAACTCCTCCAAGCTGGACGAGGCGGTGATCAACTCCATGGTGTCCATCCGTTCTCTGGCCGCCTCCGGCGACTTGTCCACCCTGGAGGATTCCGCGCTGCATCTGCGCACCATGGTGTTCCAGCGGGACTACAGCTACGGCAACACCGAAGCGGCCACCCAGATTCGCCAGCTCATTCAGGACAAGCAAAACCAGCTCAACACCCTCACCGCCTCTCTCAGCCAGGTCTCCCAGACCATTACCGCCCCCGTCTCCGGCTCGTTCTCCGGAGAAGTGGACGGGTATGAGAGCCTCATCACCCCCAACATGCTCTCCTCCCTCACCATCGCCCAGCTCACTGACCTGTTGGAGCAGGATGTGCCCGACCCTCAGCCCGCCTTGGGCAAGGTCATCACCGGTTCCACCTGGTATCTGGCCACTGTGGTGGATCAGCCCTCGGTGTCCGGTCTGCTGGAGGGAAAAACCTACAAAATTTCCTTCTCCAATGATTACTATGGCACCATTTCCATGAAATTGGAGCGTCTGGTGTCTGATGAGGAGCAGACCATGGCCATTTTCTCCACCAAAGAGCACTTGGCCGACACCACCCTGCTGCGGGAGCAGACGGTGGACATCATTGCCCAGCAGATTGAAGGCATCCGCATCCCTCGTCAGGCCCTGCGAGTGGTCACCGAGACGGTCACCGACGACAACGGCAACGAAAGCCAGGTCAATACATACGGGGTGTACACCGTGGTGGGCACCCAGGCCGAGTGGCAGGAGGTGCGTGTGCTCCACAGCGACGACTCCTTCTATCTGGTGGAGCCGGTGGATGACACCGCTTCCGCCCGTCTGCGTGCCGGGGACGAGATCATCCTCAACACCACCCACATTACCGACGGGATGGTGGTGCGCTCATGAGTATTTCCACAAATTTAGCCCACGTTGTGGAAAACATCCGCCGAGCTGCCTGGGAAGCCGGACGGACCCCGGAGGAGATCACCCTGGTGGCCGCCACCAAGACCCAGAGTGACGACGTGATTCGACAGGCCATCGCCGCAGGGGTGACGGTGTGCGGGGAAAACCGGGTGCAGGAGCTGCTCTCCCACTGGGAGACAGGAGCCTATGAAGGGGCTCAGGTCCACTTCATTGGCCACTTGCAGACCAACAAGGTGAAATACCTCATGGGCAAAGTGGATCTCATCCACTCCGTGTCCTCCCAAAAGCTGCTGTTGGAGATCGACAAGCAGGCGGGAAAGGCGGGACTGGTGCAGGACATTTTGCTGGAGGTAAACCTGGCCCAGGAGCCCTCCAAATCCGGCTTTTTCCTCCCCGAAGTGCTGCCCGCCGCCCAGCTGTGTACCCAGCTTTCCCATGTGCGGTTGCGGGGTCTGATGTGCATTCCCCCGGCGGTGCAGGAGCCTTCTGAAAATTTACCGTTTTTTCATAAGTTGAAGGCTCTTGCTGTTGACATAAAGGGGAAAATGGGAGATAATAAGACAGATATGACGATACTGTCCATGGGGATGAGCAACGATTACCCCGCTGCCATAGCCGCTGGCGCCACCCACGTCCGGGTTGGCACCGCCATCTTTGGCCCTCGTGCGCCCATTTCCAACTCATTTTGATACATACATATAGAAGGGAGTTCTCACCCATGAGTTTTCTGGATGAACTGAAGCGTTTGGCCCGTCCCTACGAGGACGAAGAGGATGATGAGTACGAGGAGGATTTCGCCCCCGTCAACAACACTACCACCGCCGCCCCCAGCGAGCCCACCACCCGGGTCAGCGAAGCTGAGCGCCGCAATAAAGTGGTGAACATTCATACCACCACCCAGTTGCAGGTGGTGCTGGTCAAGCCCGAGCGGTTTGAAAATGCCTCTGAAATTGCCGACCACCTGCGGGAGAAGCGCACCGTTGTGCTCAACCTGGAGCAGACCGACAAGACCGTCGCCCGCCGTCTGATTGACTTCCTCTCCGGCGTGACCTACGCCAACGAGGGCACCATCAAGAAGGTGTCCATGGCCACCTACATCATGACTCCCTACAACGTAGAGATTCTGGGTGACCTCATCGACGAGCTGGAAAACAACGGGCTGTACTTCTAAGAAATAGACAACAAAGGGGACTTGCACAATGATGACTCCGCAGGAAGTAGCCAGCCATGTCTTTGCCAAAGCAACCTTCGGCGGCTACAATATGACCATGGTGGATGAGTTTCTCGATCAGCTCACCGAGGACTATACCGCCCTTTACAACGACAACACCATCTTGAAGAATAAACTCAAGGTGCTTTCCGACTCCATCGAGGAGTACCGGGCCACCGACGTGGCCATGCGTAAGACCCTGCTGGCCGCCCAGCAGATGGCCGAGTCCATGGTCAGCGACGCGGAGAAGAAAAAGACTCAGATGGAGAAGGACGCCACCGAGTCTGCCCAGGCCCGGAAGTCTCAGCTCCAGTCTGAGATCGCCGCCGAGGAGTTCCGCCTCAAGCAGGCCCAGGAGGCCACCGCCGCCTACGTCAAGAAGCTCTACACCCTCCACCAGGAGGAGATGGAGTGTCTGGCCCGCCTGGGTCAGATGGTGCCTCCCGAGGTGCTAGAGACCGCTGCAGCGGAGGAGCCCGCAGAGGAGCCGGTGGTGGACGAGCCCACCCAGGCGGTGGACACCCAGGCCGTGGCCGCTGCCGCCGCTCAGGCGCCCGCCTATGACCCCGTGGACGATCTGGATTTGGATGCCACCCGCCGCTTTGAAGATCTTCAGTTCGGCAAGGACTACCAGATCCGCTAAATCAGGTATAAAAACCCGTGAACCGAAGGCTTAATAGTGACAAGTAACTATTTTGTCGCAGAGAACGGTGTGACCCGAAGGTCACGCCGTTTTTCTGCGTTCATAGGTTGTTTGTGTGATGATAGGCTCGGAAATAACGGGAATATCCACATCGTCCACGAAATTGAAGTAAATCTTCACTTTCTGCGTCCGCTTGCCGCCAGACTTATCCGGAGCATAAACGACGATCTTTTTGATGTACTCGTTCACGATGGTCTGTGTCAGTTCCTCCACATCCACATATTTCTGTGTCAGGGCGATAAAGGCATCCAGACCGTCATTCATTTCTTCCCGCTGTTCCACCCATTCTTCCGTTACTTCAATTTCGAGCTTTAACCGTTCCTGTTCGGCTTCATAGTCCGCAGACATCTTTCTGTATCTGTCCTGATTGAGATTTCCAAGAACATAGTCCTCGTACAGCCGGGAGATGATGACATCCAGATCGGCAAGGCGTTTCTTTGCCTGTTCCAGCTTCTTTTTGTCATCCCGGATGCTGCGCTCCTGGTCAGTCCTGCGGCATTGCAGCCATTCCTCCTGAAAACCGTCCACATCGCTTCGGATATACACATTGACTGCCCGGATGCGTTCCAGAACGATTTCACGGAGCACATCTTCCCGGATATAGTGGGCAGTACAAGTACCACGGTTGCTCTTGTAGTTGTTGCAGACGTAGTGATCCTGCTTGCCCTCAAAGCTTTTGCTTGTGGCAAAGTGGAGCTTGCCGCCGCAATCGGCACAAAACAGAAGCCCGGAGAACAATCCCTGCCGTTCCGCTTTTGCGGGGCGGCGTTTGTTTTTCCTCAGTTCCTGCACCCTGTCAAACTGTGCCTGAGATACAATCGCTTCCTGTGTGTCCGGCAGATAAAACATATTCTCCGGCTCATTAGGAATCCGCTTTTTCAGCTTGTAGGACTTGGAATAAGTCTTGAAGTTGCAGGTACAGCCTGTGTACTCCTGCCGTTCCAAAATCCCTACAATGGACTGGTTGCCCCAGTGGTACGGTCTTTCCGGCATCGGCTTTTTCTTTCGCTTGGCATACAGAGCTTTTGCGGTCAGAATCTGCTTTTCTTCCAGAATCCTTGCAATCTGCTCCGGGCCTTTGCCGTCAATGCAAAGGTCGAAGATGAGCTTGACTACCGGAGCCGCTTCTTCATCCAGAATCCAGTGATCCTTGTCCTCCGGGTCACAGCGGTATCCGTAGGGCGGTTTGCCCATGTGCTTCCCACTGGTTCCTCTCTGCCGCAAACTGACACGGACTTTCTTGCTGGTATCACGGGGATACCACTCGTTGAACAGATTACGGATTGCGGCGAAGCCCTCGCTGTCTCCCCGGTTACTGTCCACACCGTCATTTACGGCGATAAAGCGGACATCGTAGCTCGGAAAGATAATATCCGTATATTGTCCAACAGTCAGATAGTCACGACCAAATCGGCTGAGGTCTTTGACCAGCCAGCAGCCCACAAGCCCCTGCTTGACAAGTTCAAAACCTTCCTGCACACCGGGACGATTGAAGTTCGTCCCGGTATAACCGTCATCCACCAGAATTTTCAGGTTTGTATACCCGTGGTCACGGGCATATCGGGTTAAATACTCTCGCTGATTTGCGATACTGTTACTCTCTCCATCTTGGGCATCCTCATTGCTCAAACGACAGTAGAGAATGGTAATTTTCTGCTGATCCAACATAATATCCTCCTTCGGTTGTTGGTCAGCCGACAGTACCGTTGTGCATACTGGAATTATATCATGCTTTTGTGTCGCCGTCATTAACAAATCACCCCCTTGTCAGAAAAAAAGAGCCGTTTTACCTTGTCGGCAAGCGGCTCATTCCCGGCACATTCTGTTTCAATCACATACCATGTGTTCCCGATCTTGCGCTCAATGGTCTCACGGAAAGAAGACTGTGCCGCTTCCCAATGTCTGCGGCATTCTTCCAGAAAATCAATGGGTGGCTCGAAAATCGGGTCGAAGCAGGAGTAAATATCAATATAGCCAATGGCATCATTGATTTCTTCCATCGGGGCATCTTCCATAATCATCTTGTTAATTTCCTCTACGGTTTTATTCATGGGCAAAAAGTTCCTTTCTTAAATTTCCATATCCCGTCCTCGCTTGCGGGCAGGCTGCTTGTGTTCCTGTGTTTCCTTTCCTCTACTGAGGACAACATCAAGAAACGCCCGAACCCTTTCGGATGCGATTTCCAATGCATCCAGATAGGGCTGAGCTTTCTTTTTGAGTTCCAAATATTTTTCGTTCAGGGCTTCAAAGCGGCGCTTCCAAACGGATGCACTCTTTTCTGCCTGTTCGTATTTTTGCTTGTATTTCAACTTTTCCGCTTTCTCTGCGAAGCTGCTGACTGCATAATCCTTTAGGATGCGGCACTCATCCGGTGTCAGCGTGATATTGTTGCCGAATGTGGCTTTCTTGCCCATCGCTTCAATATCTTGCACTGTCAGGGCAGTTGCCCTTGCTGCCTTTGTTTCCTTTTGCAGAGCTTCCAGTTTCTTTTTTTGTTTTTCAGCGGCAACCCTGGTATTCTCCAAGGATTGTTCCGCATCGGCAACCTGTGCGGTGACTGCTTCCAACCGCTGCTGTTCTGCCTGTACCTTGAACTGCGTCACCGTCAGATGTTCCTCGGTGCTGCCACGCTCTCCACGCTCCACATCGGTATAACCGGCGTTTCGCATGAAATTAAAAAAGTCATCCTGCAACACGCTGTAGGATGACCTTAAAATCTTTTTTCCTTTTTCATTGAGTTTGGGATTGCCGTCCTCGTCAAGCACCGGCTTGGAATCCCACTTCTTACTTCGGCTGACTTGTGTGATCGTTTCCTTTACTGTTCCCCGGAGGGATTCATCCTTACACCGCTTCGACCAAAGGATCTGCTTTTCCACCACCGGGATATAAACCACGTGGAGATGGTAATGGTACACATCCTCGCCCAGAGCTTCCGACATTGCCCGGTTACGCTCATCGGCGTGCATCACAGCAGAGAGGATATACTGCTCACCGCCTACGATCTCCACGGCGGCTTTATAGGCATCGGCATAAAACTGTTTTGCAAATTCATAGCCTCCGTGGTTGTAGAAGTAAGCAGAGTTTACATCAAAAACCAACTCGCCGTATTTGATGGCATCCGGTTTCAGGCCTCTGGTGGAGATCACGCCATCCTGTTCCATTTGCTCAAACATTTTCACATAATCATCGGTGGGAGTCTTGAAGTGAACATTCAGCGGAGTGCGTTCCGGCACAATGTCTTGATTGCTGTAACTGTCCTTTTCTCGCTCATTGTGTTCCTGTATTTTTGCCACATCGTCCGGTGTCGGTAAATCCTGATTCCGGGCTACGGTGCGGTCTATTCCATCATTTCTTGCCATAGATTTTTTGTCCTTTCCTTGAGATTTGCAGACAGCGGGGAGCTACGGAGAGGCACTTTTTCAAAGTGTAATAACCCACTATAACACTTTCATCCATACGGGCTGCAAAGTGCCGTGGGCTCTCCGAGGGCTCTCCCGAGGGGGAGTGCGGTTGCTGCGGCAACCTCTGCTGACCAAGGCGAAAATGTCTGTAACTTTTCCCATGGTCAGCCCGTCTGCATGAAGCTGTTCCGGCGAACTTCCTCTTGCAGACGGTGGTAGTGAAAACCGTATCTTTCACTGCCATCCATAGGCAGCACTGCGGTGCGCCTATGGGGACGGGAGATGCGAGGGGCTGTCGCCGGGGCATCACTTCTCCCGTCTTTGCTGCCATACGATGTCGTATCCCAGCACATCGGCAAGCTCCAATACTTCCTTGTATCGGATGCTTTCCCGCTGTAATTTTGCGGACAGGTTGGAAACGCTATCGCTCCAACCGTACTCGTCCGAGAGCAGGTCAACTACTTCCTGCATAGTCATTCCGGCACGGATGATCTGTGCCTTGATTTCGTTGCGTACATTCATATTGAAAATTCCTCCATAATTTTGCTTTGCAATTCGGTACAAAGGATACTCCCCAAAGCGGAGCAGATGCACCGAACAGTGAAAATTCCGCTTTCCCCAAAATCGCTTTATTTTTGTGAGTGCGATACTCTGTCCATATAGGCATATATCCCACTTTACTGTTCCGTAGGGTTTGGTCTGGAACAGTGAAAACACCTACTGTTCCGTGAACCGGGTGCATGGTTTGGAGAAGCACGGTTTGGTGAAATGGTTTCGTCCTATGGTCAAAAACTTTGCTGTTTCCACTGCCATTGATTTTCAATGCCCGAAAACAGGTCAGTTCTGAGCGCTGATTGTTCCCATAAATAGAGAACAATGGGTAAAATGCTGCGTACATACGTACCAAAAGGAACGGCGAGAATTAGTCCTGCCATTCCTCCGGTACGTACGTACATGGCGAAACGTCGTAAAACCCGTTTATATTAGGTCGTGCCACAGCTTCCACACCCATGAATCCCCATACCCGCCGTCCAGCAGAGTTGGTGATGTTGTTGCAATGCTCCAAATTAAATTTTAGTGGTAGTATAAAAATAGTACAAAGTAAAGATGCCATGCAGACCTAAATCATGTATGATAGGAAAGATGATGAGAAGGAGGAAGTATAGGCATGGCAAAGGGTAGCAGATACGATCAACAGTTTAAAGAGAATGCAGTGAGGTATCGGTTGGATCATCCAGAACTCTCACTTCAGAAAGCAGCTGAGAATCTGGGCGTCAGTGATTCCGCTCTCAAGACATGGCTCCGAGCCGCCAGAGAGCACGAAGGGAACGTACCAACACGGGGATCTGGAAATTATTCCAGCGATGAGGCGAAAGAGATCGCCCGTCTCCAGCGGGAACTAAGGGATACAAAGGATGCACTTGAAATTCTAAAAAAAGCCATCAGTATCCTGGGAAAATGACAGAGGCTGTTTATACTGCCACAGCGGAGTATATCATAGAAATGGAGCAGCGTCCGGTGAAGCACCGTGTCTCTGTCAGCGGGGTACTGAAACAGCTTGGTGTTTCACGATCCGGTTATAATGCATGGAAAAAAAGAGGCCCGTCTGTCACGGAAAAACACCGCGGGGAGATCAAACAGAAAATCCGAAAAATCTATGAGGATTCCCACCAGAACTATGGAGCCCCGAAGATCACAATGGAATTGTGGAAAAACGGCGAAAAGATCGCAGTGAAAACTGTTGCGAATTACATGCGTCAGATGGGAATCAAAGCCCAATGGGTAAAGCCATATATACAAACAACCATAGACTCTGATTTCAGCTCGAGGCTACATAACATTCTGAATGAGCAGTTCAATCCCGATCAGCCAGATGCAGTATGGGTGTCAGATATCACTTATATCTGGACGTTTGACGGCTTTGTATACTTAACCAGCATTATGGATCTGTATTCCCGGAAAATCATCGCATGGGTCTTGAGCGAAACACTGGAAGCATCCCATGTGGTGGAATGTATCGAGAAAGCGAAGAAAATCCGCAGAATAGCACATCCGCTTATCATACATACGGACAGGGGCTGCCAGTATGTATCGGATGCATTCCGTAAAGCAACAGAGGGGATGGTAAACAGCTATTCGAAAAAAGCATATCCATGGGATAATGCGTGTATAGAATCGTTCCATGCATTACTGAAAAGGGAATGGATCAACCGCTTTAAAATTTTTAATTACCGGCATGCATATAAGCTGGTATTCGAATATATAGAAACATTTTATAACACAGTGAGGATACACAGCCATTGTGGATATCTTTCGCCAGATCAGTATGAAGAAGAATACTATGCGGTGTTAGATAAAAGAGCTGAAGCTTTAGCAGGGTAACTTAACACTAAAAAGGGCATATTTAATTTGTACTTTTTCTTGACATAGGACCACATCTTCCGGTGTTTTGGGTGCATAGCGCACTTTCCAATCCTCCAACAGATGCAGATAATCCGTCAGCACCCGGAAGCACATCATTTCATCCTCCCGGAACTGACGGATATAGGGACGCTTCGGCTTGACCATAGCTGCGGTAGTGGGCGGTTTCGGGTCAAGCCCGAAGTCCGCAGCCAGCTTTTGTGCTGCTTCATAACTGCTCAGATCGAACAGACTTGCCACAAGGTCAATTACATCTCCCTTGGCTCCGCAGCCGAAGCAGAAGAAATAATCTTCATTCAGCTTCAAGCTCGGATGCTTGTCATTGTGGAATGGGCAGCAAGCCATACCGTTGCGGTTGACTTTCAGCCCGTAGTGTTCGGCGGCTTGCTTCACGCTGATCGCCGCCTTGATGTTTTCATAGATTGTCATAGAAAAACCTCCGTTCATAATAGTCTGGAAAGCACGAAGCACCCGCCGTGATTGGCAGGTGCTTCGCTCTTTCTACTATGGTTATGACGGATTTTGAAAAAAGCAGGCTAAAAGCAGGACAACCTCATTTCAAAAAACAGGACAACTTATCTGATGATGTAGATTTCTTCACATTTGCATGGTATAATTAGAAAAGTGAAAAAACAGGACAGGAGGGCAAGCATGAATCAAGAACTGATGACATTGGATTTTTGGCAGGATACGGTCATATATGAGGGCAAAATATTTCCTATCGGTACTCTTGCCTGTGATGCGCTGAATGTTCCTGAGGATACCCTCGCAAGAATGAACGAGCAATGCGTGAAAATCAATCTGCTGCTTGGAATGTTAAACGCCGGACAGGATGCTTCTGCACTCTTTCCTATGGCAAAGGAAGCTGCGTTGACAATGGTGGATATTCTCAGTAAAACTCCGCCGTTCTCCTACATGGACATAGTAAAGCACCGGGAACGGATAGAAAAAGTCTTTACTGCTGACAATGCGCTGAAATATGTGGAGTTTGCCATAAAAGCCGTAGCCAATTCCTTGCAGTTTGAAGAAGTCCCGAACTATGCCGATGCAATCATGCTCCAACGCTATACTGCTGTATTCGGGCATCTGGCGTATTCCCTTGAAGAATATCAAACGGCAATGCTTGATTTTGCGGAAAAATCAGATGCTAACGAAGCAGACCGCACCGCAGAGGGCTTTGCAAAGATGTTCGGCAGCTATTTCCCGCCAAAGTTCTCTATCACGGAGGGCAATGCCTGGATGTCTACCCTGAACAATTCCGTTCAGTATGTATCGGTCATCCGTCCCGGTGAAAAAGTCGCAAAACTGGTCAAGCGGATGCACTATGTTTCCTTTGTGGGGATGTTCCGGTCTGATCTCTTTGAGGGTTTGTGTGTCGGTCATGCACCCAAGAAATGCAAAATCTGTGGAAAGTGGTTTCTGACCACTAACGCAAGACACACCAAATACTGCGGCGGCTATGCACCGGGGGACAAGTTGCACCGCACCTGTCGGCAGATCGGCAATCTGAAAGGCAGAGAACAGCGGGAGCTTACAGACGATCATCCGGTTATCCAGATATACGAAAAGCGGCTGAATACCATAAACCGCTATATCAAGCGTGGCAAACTGGACGATGACGTAGCGGAGATTATGAAAAAACTGGCGAAAGATAAGATGCTCCGGGCAAAAAGCAATGTCGCTTATGCCAAGGGAACTTATGAAAAAGAGATGGAACAGGCTGCTTTGAAGAAAGAAGCCCTAAAGAGAATTTGAAGTTTATGTATAGAAAGGCTGATATAATTAGATGTGGATTTATATTGTTGGAGGTGCGGTATTCTTTTTTGTAGTGTACCTTATTGTGCAGAGAATACGCTGTAGTATTGCTGAGGAAAAAAGCAAAGAAAGACTTTCCGCTTACGGGGCAGAAACAGTTAATTTAGAGTACGGAAATATAAGCTTTGTTGATAGGGGTAAAGGGGAAAGCATATTGTCCATACACGGTATTTTTGGTGGATATGACCAAGCATATGATACCTGCAAAGATTTTTCCTCTGATTATAGAATTATTGCTCCATCGAGATTTGGTTATTTAGGTAGTGATATTTTAGGAAATGGAACACCTGCAGAACAAGCAACAGCATATGTAAGTCTGTTAGATAAATTGGGGATTGAAAAAGTGTATCTGTTGGCAACATCGGCAGGTGGAAGTGTGGCTATACGTTTTGCTTTGGATTATCCAGAAAGAACAAAAGGTCTGATTTTATATTGTTCTGCTATGCCGCTTACAGAAAAGCCTGACAAATATTTAAAATATGCAGGTCCACCTCCTTTCTTATGCAATAGCTTTACAATGTTTCTTCTTAGCCCGTTATTTAAGTTGATTATGGGCATGGAACCATCTACAATTTACGATATGCTTCCTGTTGGTGATAGAAAAGATGGTGTGGTATTGGATGCTTCTGTAACCAATATTGATATGGCGAAAAAATATGAAGATTATCACATCGAAGAGTTACAAGTGCCGACATTAGTTTTTCACGCAAAAGACGATAAATTGGCAAACTATGCTGATACAGAAAAGGCAGTTAAAAGGTTTGCAAATTGTACGTTTATTTCATTTGAAAACGGCGGACATTTAATGGAAGGACATGAGAAAGAAATTAAGAAAGCTGTTTCAAATTTTACAGGAATTCAATAAATTGTAGGAGCACGAAACTTTCAGTAAGCCGGTGTGTTTAACTGTGAGACGAATTTGAATTTATAAGGAGTAATACAATGAAGAAATTGGGGAAAATTTTATTTAAGATACTTAAATGGATATTTATCATACTTGTTTGCATCTTTGTACTTTTTCTGATTGTTCGATTTATAGGGCAGAGGATTTATAGCAGTACACCTGAAGGTGGCATAAATGAAGAAATGTATGTAGATATAAATGGCACAAAACAGTGGATAAGTATTTACGGACAGGATAAGGACAATCCCGTTTTATTATATCTGCATGGCGGGCCGGGTTCGTCTACAAGTCTTTATGACTATGCTTTCACAAGAAAGTGGTCTGATGTGTATACAGTTGTTACATGGGATCAGAGAAATTGCGGAAAAAGCTACTCTTCTGAGCAAAATGATACTACACTGACCTACGACCTGATGATGAGCGATGGCGTAGAAATGACAAAATACCTCTTAGACTATCTTGGTAAGGATAAGATAACCTTGCTTGGTCATTCTTGGGGAACATATTTCGGTAGTAACCTTGTCCTTGAATATCCCGAATATTATGAATGTTATATTGGAACGGGACAACTTGTGGACTTTTATCAGAATGAAATTGCCTTTAAGGAGGAAGTACTTAAATGGGTAGAGAACGATGAAGAGGACAAACAGCTTGCTGAAAAATTAATTGTCGGCGATTTTACAGTGGAATATTTTGCTGCAAGAAATACTCTGATGGAAAGATATGGGTATGATATGATGGTTGACGGAACGGATTATAACATAATTGCAGCAGTTATATTTAATCCATACTACTCGCTTGGAGATATTTACAATAACATCACTTCTGATTACAACGTGTATTCGGAATTTTTAGGCTCAAAGGAATTTGAAAAATTCTCATTACTTGGCAAAACGGACTATGAAGTGCCTTTTTATAATATAAACGGCGATAGGGATTATCAAACGAATTTTAGCCTTGCACAGAAGTATTTTGACGAAATAAATGCTCCATACAAGCAGATGTTTATTATGAAAGACACTACACATGGATTACTTGAATCAAAATCGGAAGAATTTTCGGATATATTGCACAAAATTGCACAAGCGGAATATTAAACCGAACACTTGATTTGTATTGTAAAATTCCAGTTTTCTAAATCTTTATACGCATTGTTAAATCGGAAGGAGGTGCGCTATGCTAAGTGATTTTACATGGAATATGACCGGATACATACCAAAACACCAAGTCAATCCGCACGGTGATGGCATCATTCCCTACGTAGCAGAGCGCATCTTCCAACTGGAACCGGAGCCGCCAGCGGTGGGCAGTCTGAATGAATATATCCTGTCTGCCTTGCAGGAAAAGAATTTGGTATATTTCTCGTTCTTCCTCCACCATTATGAGCCACAGCTCAACAAGCGCATCAAATCCTTTCTTGGTGTGGATGGCGGCGATCTGTATGACACAGACCGTTTTCTGGATATAAAGCTCTCCTGCCGGGAACAAATGCTCCAAAAGCTGATGGACTATGATCCTGCCAAGGGGGCGGAGTATGCCACCTACATTTTTCCTTTCATCCGGGATGCTATACTCCGTTTCCGCATGGGCGAAGAAAAATGGTCGGTATCTTCGCTGGCCAATTATAAAATGGTGCGGTCAATGGCTTGGCTCTACCATAACACCAAGGATGCAGTCAGCGAATTTGCCAAGAAATACAACTGTGATCTTGCCCTTGCAGAAAAATACCTGAAAGTAGTCCGTGGCATCCGCAATCAGCAGCCTTTCTATGTGACAGATGAGGACGGCGAGGAAACGGGCGAGGATGTTGCCCTTGATGATACTTGGAACTATACCGACATCCTCTGGAACGGCATACAGGCAGAAAAGGTGCAGCGGGCATTTGAGAAACTGAATTACCGGGAACAGACCTTGCTTGAAAAGCGACTGGCGATCTGTATGACCTGCGGGCGTGTCGGCTCATGGAAAGGCCGTCCCACCTTTGAGGAACTGGCAGTTATGTTCGAGGGCAGCACTGCCAGCGGTGCGGAGCGAGCTTACCGGAAAGCGGTGGACAAGCTGACAGAGCTTTTGATTGCTGAAGGTGCGCTCCATGCTGTTCGGCTGAAACAGAAATCCAAGACCAAGCACAAAAAGAAAATCGCCGCCGCAATCTACGAATACCAAGCAGACTGCGACGGCGAATGGGGCGAGATTTCATTTGATTTTGGGAATGGCACAGCGGAGATCCTCCGGCTTGCCGATTGGGACACGATGAAAACAAATCGCTTTGCGAACAAGGCAATAGCCTATCTTCTGAACTGTGAGAACGAGAAACTGCCAACGGAGACAATATTTGCCTTTGAATCTTAAACATATCAAACAGAAAAAACGCTGCAATTTCCATCACGTAAGGAGAAATTTGCAGCGTTTTTTCTATTTGCGGTTTTCTTCAATCCATCTTACAGCAAAATCTACCAGATCCCGCTGTTTCATCAGACGGATTGTGCCATTACCAAGCGATGCCTTGTGGATGGGACACGCATTTTCAAAAGCAGTTCCGATCTCATTAAAATCTTCACCATCTACAAAAAGTGTTTCGTACCGCTTCCAGACACGATGACCATTTTCCATGACCGCACTATGTTCGATACTGTTATGCTTACCGGGATAATCTGCCCGGACATCTGCCAGATGCAGCGATGTATTTTTGTCATATCCCACGCCAATCAATAAAACCAGGCCATCCAATTCATATAGTTTTCCAATAGGTGAGCCGTCTCCAAAAATATTGGAAAGGTCATGGGCAGCGGTCAAGTATTCAGCATACTTTCCCCATGCAGCCACAGAGCGGGCCGGATGATCGCTCCTTAGTGCGCCTGGCCATTTTCGGAACATTTCAGCAACGGCACCCATCGTGTTTGTAGGGGTAATCTCTTTGTTATATGCTGGCCAATTATCCCGTATCAATTGCCACCAATCTTCCGGTTCCTCCCAATGAACGCCTGTAGTGGGATCAAGGTTTTTCCATGATTGCGTAGGCATCATAATCGTTCCTTCGTTACCGACTGCTTCTATAAGTGCTTCGATTACCATCTGCGCTCCGCCGCAGACAAATCCCAAACTACTCAGAGAGGTATGAACCATGATCGTTTGTCCTTTACTTACCCCAACGCTGAGCAGCGCATCTAAAATATCTTGTTTTAATACAATTTTTCTTTCCATATGATAATCCTCCATTACTTCATGACGCTTCCAACTGGTTCATCCATTTTCGTCTGCGAAATACGATCAACGAAATGCCAAAGCGAATACACTCCTCAAGTGACAGTAGAAAATATACATAAGGAATGGACAACTTCCAGACGAATGCACTTAAAAGCCCCAAAGGAACACCAAAACACCATGTACCGACCATATCAATGAACATGACATATTTTGTTCGTCCACCACTTCGGATAATTCCGCCGCCCAAAATCATATTGAGAACCTTAAACGGAACTACAATGGCATAGGCAAAGAGAATCTGCATTGTCATAGTCTTTACAGCATTATCTACCTGATAGATTCCCACATAAGCTTTGCTGGCAATCATTACAATGACAGATAGAAGTGCTGAGCCAATAGCACCGTAGAGCATCAGCTTTTTCGCTGACCAATAGGCCTCCTCGTTTTCACCACTGCCCAGGTGTTTTCCGATGATCACACTTGCCGCTTGAGACAATCCGCACAACGCACCGATCACCAATCCCTGGATGGGATTGGTCAAAGTCATAGCAGCACTGGCATCGGTACTCATGTGCCCGTAGATGGTGGCATAGACATTTTCCCCCAGACTCCACACCACCTCGCATACCAGCAAAGGCAGCAGCATAGACCAATACTGCCCCCAATTCATTCGGAGTGTTGCAGTGGGTTCTCCTTCGTTGGATTTCAAAAGGAAACCGTTTTTGGAAAGCATTAGGAGCATCAGCAGAAAATTGGCACATTGGGAAATTACTGTAGCAAATGCCGCACCACGCACACCCATGGGTGAGATCCCCAGCTTGCCGAAAATCATAATGTAATTCAAGCTGGTATTCAACAACGCTGACAGAATGCTGGCATATAGGGGAAGCCGGGGCTTTTCCAAACAACGGAACAATGTGGAAAGAAGGGTTGCTCCAGCCATAGGAACAAAAGTTCCGGAAATCAACATCAAATATTCTGCTGCCGCCTGACGGGTCTGCACATCCCTGGTATAAGCTCCCATGATCTGATTCGGAAACAGGGTGCATATTACCATAAACATTCCGGCAATGCCTGCTCCCAGCAGCAAGTTTGTAAAGAAACTCCGACGGACTTCGCTTCGGTTTTTCTGCCCCAGATACTGAGCAATCATAATTCCGGCAACAGCGCCAATGGCGGAAATCACCACAGAATAAATCGATGCAAATTTTCCTGCCAAGCCCACACCGGCCACATTGATTTCACCCAATTGTCCGATCATGATTTGATCTACCATGCTAAAAGAAGATTGCAGCATGGATTGCAATGCTACAGGAATTGCCAGGGTGCATACTGCTTTGAAAAAATGATCCTTTGTTTTCATAACACACCTCCCAATTGATTTGTTTCCATTGTAGCAACCGGGAAGTGGAATTACAAAGGTTAAGTATGTAACTATTTACAAAATACGCTTTGTAGATTTGTGCAATTTTACTTATGTTCCTTCGTGCTTCTGCGTACAACTAAAGACACTGGCAATTTCACTTCTGTGCAGATTTCTTTACCTTCTCTCAGCTCTTTCAGCTTTCTAATAGCAATTTTTGCACGCAAAGCACCATCCTGTTTTATTGTGGTCAAAGTTGGAGGGACCATTTCACACATAGGCGTATCATCAAATCCTGCCACAGAAATATCCTCTGGCACTGAAAAGCCTTGCTCAATCAGGAAATGCATCAAATCTATAGCATAGTAATCTGAAACTGCAAACACAGCGGTCACCTGTTGAAATTTCTCCAAATTTGACAGATAAAACGACCATCTCTGTTCCTTTTGCATTGGGATCAGCAAAAGATCTGCCTTACCGGGGGCAAATCCCTTGCAAAAACCGCAGAAGCGTTCCATGTCCACGCAAATGTTATTATCCGAAATGCACAGAGCTGTTTGATGCCCTAATTCACGGAAATGGCATCCCATCTGATAGCCACCTTCAAAATTATCAATCGTGATGTTGAGTATTCGCTCCGGTTTTTCGCAAAAGCCATCATAAACCGCAAAAGGGATTCGCATATGATTACGCAGGTACATATAATCCGGATCGCAAAATCCAATCACAACAATCCCATCCATATTCCACATGGAGGCAAATCGAATGATTTCCTCAGCGCATTTGGCTTTTTTTACCATCATAAACCGTCCGCTGGATTCAATTTCTGTGGAAAGGAAGTTTAAGGAGGACGCAATGAAAAAATCATCCAGCGTGTGTCCCTCATATTTTTCGTGGTCATTGACAAAGACACCGATGATTTTGGAACTATTCCGTGCAAGGAGAATCCCTGCCATACTGGGAATGTACTGACGCTCCTCCAGCAAGGCTGTTACACGCTGAACTGTCTCATCGGAAACTTTATTTGTTTTACCGTGGATCACATTCGATACCGTAGCGGTGCTTAGTCCTAATTCCTCCGCAATGTCACAAATCCGCACACGTTGTTCCATTTTTGCTTTCCCTCCCATTTAGGTGATAATCTTCTTTTATTCTATTCATTTTACGCAGATAAGTCAAAGGTTATCCGCATAACCTAAACATGAAATAAAAAAGAACCACCCATAGAAATTTTTCTTTCCATGGGTGGTGTGATTGTTAAGTATCCAAAGAATTACATTCAGTTACAGTTTTGAAATAGGTTTCGGAATCGCCATTCAAGATAAGGTCGGCATATCCAATCGGGTCATTGTAAATCAGATAGTCCAATTCTGACCGCTGATACATATTGTCGGCAATCTCATTTTCAACCGCAATCGTATCAATGGCAATCATGCTGCCATCGTTGAATTTCAATTCTACACAGCAGTTATCCATGTTGTAGGCACAAGATATTAAGGTTTTCATGGTATGTCCTCCATAATTCGTGATATAAAGAGAAAATCCCGTCTGACTTCCTGTTAGAAATCAGACGGGATTTGTCCGTATGCACCCCGGAAACCGTCAGCTAACAGTTGATAAGTAAATTAGTTCCTTATCACTGTTAAACCAAAGGTTCACGGTTTTTTTTGCCCTTTCCGCTGTTGCGCACCCAAAGACAAAAACATTCCCCAGCCCAAGACGGTCTGGGGAATGTTTTATCCGGAATGGATGTTAATGCTTGCGCTTGCGGGCCACGATCATACCGGTCAGAGCCAGCGCGCACATGCCCAGAACTCCGAACAGAGGGATCAGATTGGTGCGGTCACCAGTCTGCGTCACCCCAGGCGTCTGGGTTGCCTCGGGTTTCTGGGTGGTCTCGGGCTTCTGAGAAGCCTCGGGCTTTTGGGTCACCACCGGCTCATCGCTGGGCTGAGGCTGGTGGGTGGGTTGCGGCTTGTCTGTGGGCTGGGGCTTTTCGGTGGGCTGAGGGGTGGGCGTGGGAGTGGGGCTGGGCTGTGGAGCATCGTCCTGCTCAAACACAGCGGTAACGGTGACGTTGCCCGCAGGCATCACGAAGGAGTTGTCCGTGATGGTCACATCGTCGCTCTTCCACTCCTTGAAGTGCCAGCCTTTGGCCGCCTCTTGGGTCAGGGTGACGGTGGTACCAGCAGTGGCGGTAGTGGGAGCAGCGGAAGCGGTGCCCTCGCCCTTTACCTGGACGGTGACGGTGTGGGTCTGAGGCTCCTCAATGTCGCCATCCTTGGTGATGAGGATGTAGCTGACCAACATGTCATTGTTGGCGTTGCCGGTCTCCTTGGGGGTCAGCTTCAGCTCCACGCTGCCAGCTTGGGTGACCTCCATGGTCATCTTCCCATACTCCCCGTTTTTCACGTTCAGATTCTTTTCTGCCGAGGCCAGCTCGTTCTCCCCCTGAAGCAGCTGGATGGTGGCGTTGCGCTGATGCTGCTCCTGGTACCAGACGTTCTTGTAGCCCACATACACCTGATAGGTGCCGGGCTCCAGGTTGTCAAACTGGTAGGTCAGGGGCTTGCCACGGCCGTCGTTGGGGTCTTTGCCCTTGGTGTCGGTCATGTTGCGGATGGTGGAGTAGGCGTCCTTGCCCATGTCCTCGTGGACCTCCACCTCAGAGGCCGGGTTGGTGCAGCCCCAGCCGCTGGCCTTGTCATAGAGCTGGTCGGGGGCCTGGTTGCGCAGGGTGATGGGGTTGTACTTGAGAATCTGCTGGGCCAAGTCGGTGAAGGCGGAGGCGCCGGCGTCCACAAAGTAGACCACATTGCCGGGTACCACCGCCACGGTGGTGGCAATTTCATGGCCCGCCACGGTACCGGTGAGGGGCAGGGTGCCCACCTGGGTGGCGTCCTGAATGGCTTTGAGCTGCTCCTGGTTCCAAGTTACGTCCTGGGTGCTCTCAGCGTCGCCCTGGATGACCCGCAGTGTGGTGGGAGCGGTGAAGTCGGTACCCAGATAGCAGTGGTCGGGTAGGGGGTCCAGCACAGCAAAGTAGTCGGGATTGGCCTTGAAGTGAGCGGTGACCACAATGTCACGGGCGGGGGTCTTGTCCATCAGGCCGGGGTTGCGGGCAGCATCGGTGATGTGGGCGTCGTCCCCGTCGGTGGACCAGTGGTCAAACTCCTTGCCCTGGGGAATGTCGGCATAGAACACCACAGAGGAGCCGGCCTTGTACTTCTGGGTGGTGATGGTGCCTTTCTCGTCCAGGAAGCCGCCCACCACGGTAATGGAGTAGCCGTCCACATAGTTGGCGGTGACAGTGACGTCGGCATCGGGCATGACAAAGGTGGTGGTCTCGCTGTTGGCATTTTGGAACTTTACGTCGTCCCGGTTGGCGGACCAGTGGTCGAACATCTTGCCCTGGGGAGCCTCGCCAGCCTCCAGGGTGATGATCTGGCCTCCATATACCTGTTTTTCGGCGGTGCCAGAGCCCAACTCCAGGGTCAGGGTGTGCTTCTGGCCCTCAGTGATGGTAAAGTCCTTGGAGATGGGGTCGCCGGAGAAGGCCCCACAGAACTTCACGGTGAGGGTGCCGGTGCCGGGATTCTCATTGCTGGCATAGTCCACGGTGTAGTCCACGCCGCGGATGAGGGTCTGATCCCCCAGCTTCACTTCGGGGGCGGGACGTACGGCCTGCCCCTGGTACTGGTAGCTATCCTCCAAGGCAATGGTGACCTTCTTGCTGTCTACCACGGTGCCAGCGGTGACCCGGAACTCCGCGCCGGAACCCCAGGCATTCACGGTGTCGCCGTAGGTGCTCTTGGGCACCACCAGGATGGACTTGGCGTTGACCATCTCGCCGAAGGAGGTGGTCTTCCAGCCCTGGGTCTTGGGCCAGCTGCCGGTGCCTACACGGGTCCAGTCGCCGCTGTTGGGATCGCCGGAGAGCTGGTCGATGGTCTTGGAGCTGACATAGATTTCATGCTCGCCATAGGTGCCGTTGAAGCCCTGATTGCGAGGCAGATAGCGGATGCCGTTGATGGCGGTCTCGTCCTTGAGCTCCACCATGAACCACAGCTTGTCCATGGGGGTGTTCTTACTCCAGTCGGAATGCCAGATGGTGTTGGGATCGCCGTCCATGAGCTTGCTGCCATCCTCACCGGGATAGAAGTTGTCCACTTTTACTTTGGACAATACGTCGCGATCCAGTTCCTTGCCCTCACGGCCCAGTTTCACCACATAGTGGTACTCCTGGCCGTAGTTGTTGGCGGCGGAGACGGTGAGGGTGCCGTCCTCGTTGTAGGTGACGGTGAAGTCCTTGGTGCCGTCCACGGTGACGGTTTGGATGGACTCATTGGCGGCCAGGGTGTAGCTGGCGCCGGTCTCGCTGTTCACATCAAAGCCCGCCACGGGGTTTCCGTTGATGGAAATGCCGGTGATGGGGTAGGAGGAGGTGGGCACCTCAAAGGCCTGATTGCTCTTGTCCATCAGGTCCTGGGCCTTTTGGGTGTTCACCGGGGAGATGCGGTAGGAGTAGGAGTAGCTCTTGTCGGTGGGGAAGTAGTAGCCATTCAAAGGCTTGTGACCCATAAACGCGGTGTCGCTGACCCCGTTCTGGTACAGGTCAAGGTTCCACACAATGTCCTCCCGCTGTGGAACCTGGTTGGGATGCCGGTACTGGGCGTTGTTGTAGCTCCGGGCGTTGAGCTCCTCGGCGGTGTAGTGGGCCACGGAACTCTCCAGCAGACCGTCGCCGGTGACCAGCAGGCCCACGCCGTCGTCGTTGGTCAGAGCGGTCCAGCGCATGTCAGTGCGGTTGCCGTTGTCCTGGGGCTTGAGCATCTTCTTGCCGTCCCAGGTGGAATCCTGGCCCATGGCGTGGTTGGGATCGTACACCTTGGAGGTGTATACGCCCACGGTGGAGCCGGTTTTGCGGTCCACATAGTTCTCGTCGGGGCCGCGACCATAGAAGGTGAGGTTGTCAAACTCGCCGGAAATCATCATGCGGCCGCCAATCTTGGGCAGACCGTTGGGGGCGAAGTTGCTGGTGGGGATGAACTGGCTGAGCACCACGATCTCGCCGTTGCCGTAGATCTCGTAGGCCATCAGGGCGTTGGCGGACACCTTCATGGTGCCGCTCATGGCCATGAGCACCTTGGTCTCGTTTTTGGTCACGGCCACCTTCAGATCGGACAGGTTTTCCGCAGCGCCTGCGTTTTTCAGGTTGGCGTCCTTGCCCACGGTGGTGTCGTTGTAGGTCTCGGCACGATACAGGCTCTGCTGGGGACCCTGGGTGACAACCACCTTGCCGTCCAGCTTGTAGGACTGGATGGTGCCGTTCTTGGTGTCCAGCACGATCTCAAACTTCTGGTTCTGGTCGGTGGTGCCGGTGAGGGTGAGCTGGTCGCCCACCTGCTGGGCGGACTCGAAGGCCTTGTCGGGCACCTGGGTCTCGGCGGCAGTGCCGGTGGTGCCCAGCTGGAATTGCTCATGGGCCACCTCATGGCCAGCCTTGGCCCAGTTAGTGTCCTTCTTCAGCTCCACAGTAAGGTCCAGCAGGTAATCCCGGCCTTCCACAGCGTCAAACTGGGGCAGCGGAAGGGTGACGTCCTCCACGTGGCTGCCAGAGGTGAGGGACTTGCCGCTCATGGCAGGGGTATTCAGGTCCAGGGTGCCGGAGCCCAGCTCCTTCAGGCCGTCCTCGGTAAGCTTCCAGGTGATGCGGAATGCGTCCAGGCTGGTGTTCTCATACTCGTTGACCACCTGAATTTGCAGTTTTTCACCGGAGGTGACATTCAGGTCATCCGCATAGAAGTTCACCTGCTGGTGGACCTTCTTGGCCTCGGTCATCTTGGGGCTGGGGGTGCGGTCGGCAAAGAGCATACCGTTGCCGCAAAAGGCGTTGTCGTTGGCGTTTTTGTCGATCCAGTCGCCGCCGTAGCCCCAGAACTCGTCCTTGGTGCCGTCCTTACCCACCCGAACGGTGCGGATGGACTGGTCAATGTAGTCCCAGATAAAGCCGCCCTGAATCTTGTCATTGCTGCGAATGACGTTCCAGTGCTCCAAGGCGTTGCCGTAGGCCTGACCCATGGCATGGTTGTACTCAGAGTGAATGTAGGGCATGCGTCCGTTGTAGCTGTTGACCTCATTGGGCAGGGCATATTGGGTGGAGTGTACGTCCACAATGTTGTTTTTGCGCACGTCCACGCTCCAAGGATCCTGCCCGTTGGTCTTTACATAGCCGTGCTGGTAACCATCGCTCTCTCGCTCGTACTTGCGCAGTCGGCTGGGGTCACGGGCCAGCAGGTACATGGAGGCAACCCAGAAGCCGTAATCCTCATTGAGAGGGGCGCGACTGTATGTGGCCTCGTTGCCCAGGGACCAGATAACCACGCTGGGGTTGTTCTTGTACATCTCCAGGTTGGTGGCCACACGGTCGGTGACGGGGGCCACCCACTGGGGCATGCCGGACCCGGTGCCGGTGGGCACCTTCACCCCATTCATGGCGGCGGCATGGCTCTCCACGTTGGCCTCGGCGCACACATACAGGCCCAGCTCATCGGCCAGCTCGTACAGAGCCTTGTCGTTGGGGTAGTGGGAGGTACGGATGGCGTTGAGGTTGTACTCCTTCATCAGGGTCAGATCGGTGCGATAATCCTCAAAGGTGAGGGCATGACCGGTCTCCAGGTCGGTGTCGTGGCGGTTGACACCACGCAGCACCAGCTGTCGGCCGGTGATCTGCATCTGCTCATGGCCCTGGTTGTCGATGTCCACCTTATAGATTTCCCGGAAGCCCACCCGCTCCACCACAGACTCCATGACGTTGCCGCTGGAATCCTTCAGCTCCAGCACCAGGGAGTACAGGTTGGGGGTATCGGGGAACCATTTTGCGGGGTTCTCTACCTTCATGGTGCTGGTGACGGTGGTGCCCGCGTCCTTGAGCTTGTCCTCATAGGAGCCAGCGGGGTTCAGCTTCACGGTTTGATCGTCGGCCTTTGCCACGGTCTTGCCGGAGGGATCCACCAGGTAGGAGGAAATGGTGTACGTTCCCGCCTGCTTGTTGTGCAGGGCGCGCACGTCGGTGTCCACGGTGACGGTGACGTCGCTGTCCACGCTGGTGCGATCGTCAAACTTGGTCTTTACAAAGAAGTCCCGAATCTCCGCCTCATCCTTGGCGTACAGATATACGTCCCGGTAAATGCCGCTCTGGCGGATGAAGTCCTGGTTCTCCAGCCAGCTGCCAATGGACCAACGGAACACCTTTACGGCGATGGTGTTCTCCCCCTGCTCCAGATAGGAGGTGATGTTGAAGTCGTGGGCGGAGAAGGAGTCGGTGGAGTAGCCCACCTGCTTGCCGTTGACATACAGGTAATAGGCAGACTCCACGCTCTGGAAGGAGATGAATACCTCCCGCCCGTCCCAGTTCTCGGGCAGGGTAAAGCTGGTGCGGTAATACCCCACCGGGTTGTAGGTGGTGGGGGCGTGGGGGTTTTGATAATCGGTGGTCTCAAAGTTGCCAAACCAGGGCAACCCCTGGTTGGTGTACATGGGCTCATCGTACTTGAAGGTGCCGTTCTCGTTGCGGTAGGTCTGCCAAGCCTGGGGCACATGCTCCTTCTGGAAGGCATCCCCAGTGTAGTCCTTGACCAGATAGGCCGCGTCCACCTTCTTGGCCTCATCGGGCGTTTTGACCATAGTGAAATCCCAATCTTGGTTGGAAAGCAGCATGTAATACTGGGATGTCTCCGGACCCACCTGGTCCAGTACGGACTGCTCCGCCTTCAGCGCGGTAGCCGTGTCCTGGTAAGAGATAAACTGGCTCTTGGCCCGCTCCCGGTTGATGCCGATGACCTCACTTTGGTTATACCACTCTTCTCCCGTGAAGTTGGCTGTACCGTCCTCCTGGAAGCGAACACCGTCCTGGAAGTTCCGCTCCCGGATGCTCAGCACCTGGTCATACACGGCAGAACCGGAATACTGGGCTGCCAGAGATGGAGCCACCAGCCCTGCGGCCAGAACAGTGGCCAGAGTCGCCGAGACGGTGCGCCGCAATTTGCGTTTCATCGCCGGTTTCATATGGATGTACCTCCCTTTCATGTGCCTTGTCCTTTGGTGTTTTCATAAAATTTCACCCGATGATTTGGCACCATTTTTCACATCATATCAAATTACACCCCCATTCGCAACCCATAAAATTGTATATTTTGCTTCAATATCCTTCCATTTAACAGGGTATTTTTGGTTAAATCCATAATCCGGTGTTTTGTTGCATTTCCTATTTTTCCTAAAAAAAGAATGCAGTGGAACTCCACTGCATTCTAAGATATCTCGTTTTTGAGTTGAACAAACTGGTTACACCTGAGTCAGCAGTTGCTGGGGCTGATCCAGCACACAGGCCGCATATTCCACCGGCTGCTGCTCCACGCTGCCCCACCGGGCATAGGCAAAATCCACCCCGGCTGCCTGAGCCGCCAGGCTGTCGGAACGGGTATCCCCCACATACAGCACCTGATGGGGAGCCAGATTCAGCCGCTTCAGGCACTCCAACAGGGGGTCTGGATGGGGCTTGTGCCGGGTGGTGTCCTCCACCAGCACTGCCGTCTCCATATAGACATCCAGGCCATTGCCCACCATATCAATCTGGTACTGGGCGTGATTTTTGGAGGACACCACCGCCTGACGTACGCCCCGAGCCTGTAATCCCTCCAGGGTCTCCACAATACCGGGGTAGAGGGTGGCCCCCTCCTCGTACTCGTTGACGTAGCGCACCCACCGCTGATATGCGGTGTGCGTATCCTGCACCCCCAGCTCCTCCAAGGTTCTCATGCCGGGGTAGGCCATGTATTTCAACACGTCCTCCAGTTTGCGCTCCTCCCCCAACTCCTCCCGGATGATGCGCAGCAGGGGATATAGGTTCATATTCACTGTGTTGAGCAAGGTGCCGTCGATATCGTAGAGCACCGCTTGGTAGGTTTTCATAGGTTCCTCCTTGTAAAAAAACAGATGCAGCTGTGGGGAACTGCATCTGTTTGAAGTGATCGTTCTCAGTTGGCTGTGCCACCCTCGCCCTGGGGCTTTCTGCGGCGGTGGTGGGGGCGGCTGCGACGGCGCTTCTCGCCGGTGTTGCCCTGGCCCTCCTGCTTGTTAGGCTGCTGGGCCTTATTGGACTGTTGTGCGCCGCTCTTGTTCTGGCCCTGCTGGGGCTTGGGGCCACGGTTGGGCCGCTTGTTGCCACCCTGGGACGCACCGCCGCCAGACTTGGCCTTGGGCTTGTCCCCAGCGGTGGAAGCCGCCGGCTGCTGCTTGGGCTTGGTCTCGGGTTGGGTCTCCTTCTTGGCCCCGCCACGGCGGCGGCGAGAGCGGGAGGAGGTCTTTTTCTCCTCCTCGGGCTGGTTGACCGCCATATACTGCTCCAAGAGCGCTGCCAGACTGGAGCCCTCAGACAGCCGCCGCTCCTCCTTGGGGGGAATGTAGCGCAGCTTCTCCAGCTCCTCCTTGGGGGGCGCCACATAGTCCTCAGGCCGCTTGCCCTTGCCAGAACGCACCACCCGAATCTCGGTGGTACGGTAGGTCTTGGGCTGCTCGGTGGAGTCCTCCAGGCGCACCTTCACCTGCTCCCGCAGGAGATTGACGGCGGTGACGTTGCCCACTCCGTCGGGACACTCCACAAAGGAGTCCTGCTTGGGACAGCGCTTCATGGCGTCCTCATAGGCGTCCTGCTCATACTTCAAGCAGCACATCAGACGCCCGCAGGTGCCGGAAATCTTGGTGGGGTTCAGAGACAGGTTCTGAGTCTTGGCCATCTTGATGGACACCGGCTGGAACTCGTCCAGGAACTGGTGGCAGCAAAAGGGCTTGCCGCAGATGCCCAGGCCGCCCAGCATCCGGGCCTCGTCCCGCACACCAATTTGGCGCAGCTCGATGCGAGAGCGGAAGATGCTGGCCAGATCCTTCACCAGGGCCCGGAAGTCCACCCGGCCCTCCGAGGTGAAGAAGAAGATGATCTTGCTGCCGTCGAAGCTGTATTCCACTTCCACCAGCTTCATATCCAGGCCGTGGCGCTCCACCAGCTGCTGGCACACCTTCATGGCCTCTTTTTCCTTGCGATGGTTGTCCTTGACCTGCTTTTCGTCCTTGGCGGTGGCCACGCGCACCACAGGACGCAGGGGCTGCACCACCACGTCGTCCCGTACCATGGCGTTGGAACGGGAACAAGTGCCGTACTCCAACCCCTTTCCGGTTTCCACAATCACCCCGGTTCCCTGTGGAATCTGCAGGCCCTGTGGGTCAAAATAATACTGTTTTCCGCCCGCTTTGAAGCGGACTGCGATGATCTCTGTCATGGATGTTCCTCCGTATATCTCAGGCCCTCCAGGGGCCGTTTCAGCCGAACAGTCGGGCGCACACCCACCCCAGCACATGGCCCGCGCCGGGGTTGTACACTCCATTTTCCCGGCACTGCTTCAAAATTTGCAGCACCTTGGCCCCTCGGGCGGGGTAGTTGGACAGCTGCTGGGCCACACACCCCTCGGTGAGGGACAGAAGTTCCAACAGCTGGGCGCTTTTCGGCTTGGCCAGCTCCATTGCGGTCAACCTCTGGGCCACCTCCAGCTCCCCGCCTGTAAGCAGCAGTCGGGCCAACTCCTGGGCCTTCTCCAACTGCTGGGGGTCGGGCTGGGACTGTTCCGGCGGCAGGGCCAGGGTCTCACACCGGCTTCTCACCGTCTCCAGCAAGCGACCGGGCTGCTCCGCCAGCAGAAGAAAAGCCCCATAGGCAGGGCCGTCCTCCAAACTTTTCAGCAGGGCATTTTGGGCCGCTGGATTCAGAGCGTCGGCGGGGGAGATAATATACACCTTCCGCGCCCCCTCGTTGGGGGTCACATAGAGATCGGCCCGGAGAGCCCGGGCCTGATCCACGGTGATTTCTCGTTTATCCCCCAGGGTGGTCACCCACTGTACGTCGGGGTGGACCTCCCCTTGCACCTTCCGGCAATGCCGGCACACCCCGCAGGGGACGGGGTGCCCGGTACACAGATAAGCCGCGGCCAACGATCGGGCCAACTGGATGCGGCTGTCCTCACTGCCTCCGGTGATGAGGTAGGCGTGGGAGAGAGACTGGGGCAATTCCATCACAGCCGCTCAAACCGCTCCACATCCACCACAAACACAGTGGCGCCGCCCACGGTGACCTCCACCGGCATGGTGGGAATGTAACCGTAGGTCATCTCGGATGCGGTGGGAATGATCTGCTTGCGGCTGTGGGAGTATTCCCGGATGATGTCCATCACTGCCTGTACCTTCTCGTCCTCCACGCCGATGAGCAGCGTCACGTTGCCCGCCATCAAAAAGCCACCGGTGGTGGACAGGCGGGTGGACGAAAATCCCTTCTTGGACAGGTTCTGGGTCACGGTACCCACATCGTCATGGTTGATGATAGCAATGATCAGTTTCATAGGATCTCCCCCTTACTAGGCCAATGGTTTTGGACCACTTGGATACTACCAGTATTATATCCTATCTGGGCCAAATAGGCCAGATGTTTTTTGTCTACTTTTTCACCAGGGGCCACCACGGGGATTCCCGGCGGGTAGGGGGCCAGCTGACAGGCGCACACCCGCCCCTCTGCTCTCGCCCATTCCACCCCTTCCATGGGGGCAAACAGGGCCTGCCGGGGACTCATCACCTGGGGCGGTGGGGGCGGAGGAGGCGGCAGAGGAGAACTGCCTCCCAGCTCCACACCCTCCAGGGCGGCGGTGAGGGCGGCCACTGTTTGGGGGCCGTCGGCACAGGTGAAAATCAGCACCACATGGCCGCTGTCCGCCATCTCGTAATAGATGCCCCGCTCCATGAGGGTGCGGGCTGCTCCATAGCCGTCCCCGCACTTCAGCACCAGTCGGGTGGGGTCCAGCTCCACCCCCACCGGGCGCAGGGCGGGGTGGGTAGAGCGCAAGTTTTCCACAAGTTTCGCCGTTTCTGTGTAAGCTTGCCGCCCGTCCCTCTCCAGGTAGTCCCGCACCACGTCCAGGGCGGCCATCATCACATAGTTGGGAGAGGAGGTGCCGTAGAGGGAGGCCACCCGGCGCAGGTCGTCCCCGGTGTATCCCTGGGCCAGCAGCAGGGCGGTCTGCCCCGGGGCGGAAAGGGTCTTGTGGGCGGAGACCACCACCACGTCGGCGCTCTGATACCCAGTGTAACCCAGGAAAGGCAGGTGGGCCCCATGGGCCCCGTCCACCATCAGCTTGGCTCCGTGGCGGTGGCACACCGCGGCAATGGCAGGCAAATTCGACAACACACCGTAATAGGTGGGTGAGGTAATACAAACTGTTTTGACATTGGGGTGCTCTTGCAGCGCCCGCTCCACGTCTTGAGGCTGGATGGGGCCGGTGACCCCCTCCTCCTCCAGCCAGGGCCGGGGCAGGTAGTGGGGGGTGAGGTCCAACAGGGCCAGGGCGTTGAACACCGAGCGGTGACTGCCCCGGTCCAGGAGCACTTCGCTGCCCACCCCGGCGGTGAGGGCCAGGGCGGCGTGGATGCCCTGGGTGGAGCCGCCGGTGAGGAAGAGGCAGGCGTCCATGCCCACTTCTTTGGCCCACAGGTCTTGGGCCTCCTGGATGGGGTCCCCTTCCTCGGGGTCAAAGAGGTCGCCGGTGGCGGGGTGTTCGGTGACGTCCAGGTGAGCGGGCCAGAACTCCAGTCCCGGTGCGGGGTGGCCGTGGTGGCCGGGCATGTCCAGGCGGGTAAGGGGCTGGTGCGCTAAGATGCACAGCCGATCATATAGGGGAGTTGGCATAAAGCATCGCTTCCTTTTCACTCTTTATCAATTACCATTTCAGACTTGCCAGTCTGGCAGGGAGACGCGCTCCGCTGGGCCCCATTTCTCCACGATGAGAAATGGGGGAAAGAATCGCCTAGGGGTTGCACCCCTAGGTACCCTGCTGGGGTCAGCAGCCCTTTGGCTCTGGAACAACCCAAACCGGCCCTGGGATAAACCGATACTCTATGCCGCTATATCCGCTGCCGCTCACTGTCCCAATGTAGAAAAAATTTGCCTCAGAAGCACAGGGCCTGTCATGGGTGGTAGCTGACAGCTTGCTCCCAAGCCAGACGCTGTTGCCAAAGAAGCACCGTGGTACCACACGGAATGCTCAGCGGCAGCGGCGCAAGGAGGACAGACAATTCCACATACCTCAGCGTCGGTGGGGGATGCTCCAGCGCCATGCAAGGAGACCTCAGGGAGGTACCTAGGGGGGAACGCCCTAGGCGGGTTTTGGTGACTTTTGCCCGAACAAAAGTCACCCTGCGGAGCAAATCGAATGAGCGCGTTTTCCTGGCATAAGGGAAAAATCATGGTACAACAATGGCCTGCCGTGGATTTCCACAGCAGGCCATGAAGTTGTTGATCTCTCAGCGCTTCTGGGGGGCGTAAGCCACAACGGTGCGGCGGTTGGGCTCGGTGCCGGTGGAATAGGTGCTCACACCGGCCACGTCCTGGAGAGCGGCGTGGATGACGTGCCGCTCGTAGGCATTCATGGCCTCCAGAGTGATGTTGCGGCGGTACTTGACCACCTTGGTAGCCGTCTTGTGGGCCAGACGCTGCAGCGCCTCCTCCCGGCGGGCACGATACCCTTCCGCATCCACATGGATGCGCACCCGGTGGCTGCGACCACGGTTGACCACATAGCCGGTGAGCTGCTGGATGGCATCCAGGGTCTCGCCCCGGTGGCCAATGAGGGCGCCCATGTTCTCGCCCTCCAGCACCACCTGGTAGGTATCCTCGTTACGGGTAACCCGGGACGTGGCCTCCACGCCCATCTGGGCAAACAGGCCGGACTGGAAACGGATGATGGCCTGAGCCACGTCATCCTCCACAACTTCCTCCACGGGTGTGGAAGTCTCCACCACAGTCTCCTCCACAGCAGCCATGGCGGGGGCAGCCTGGGGCTCCTCCTCCACCACGGGGGCGGCGGGCTCAGCCACCACTTCCTCCTCGGGGGCCTCGTAGGTGAGCTTGACCTTGGCGGGCACCGAACCGATGCCCAAAAATCCGGTCTTACCCCGCTCCAAAATCTCCACGGACACATCGTCCCGGTCCAGACCCAGCTGGGCCAGACCCTTGGCAATGGCCTCGTCTTCGTTCTTGCCGGTTACTTCAATAAACTTCAGCACGACGGTGCACTCCTTCCTTAGCCCTTGGGATTGGAATCTTCGCTTTCAGGGGCGTAGGCCTCTTCGTAATCCCCGGCCTGCTCCTCCACCTCAGCGACCTGGGTGGTCTCAGGCTCCACAGGAGTGGAAACAGGGGGAACCACTTGGGTGGTGGGCTTGTCCACCACGTCCTCCTGCTCCTCCACCGGCTCCTCCACGCTCTGGTGGCTGGGGTTGGGGTCCACGTAGGGGGTGATGGGGTAGCGGTTGGGGTCGTAGGCACGGCCACGGGCATAGGTGCGCATGCCCTCACGGCTGGCGCTGACGTCCACACCCTTTTCCTTCTTCTGCATATGCTGGCCCTTCTTGGCCTTGCCGGAGGCAATGGCCTCGGCCTTGCGCTGGGCAGCCTGACGGCGGCGCTCCTTTTCGGCCTCCTTGGCCTTGAGGGCCATGGCCTCCATCTCACGCTGGGCAGCCTCGTAATCCTTCTTGAGGATCTTGCCGCAGATGACCTCCTGCACCATCATGAACAGGGAGTTGGCAATCCAGTACACGCACAAACCGGCGGGCAGGGTGAAGCCGATCCACAGAGAGATGAGGGGGCTGACGATCATCATGGAACGCATGGAGGCGTTCTGGTTGTTCTGATTGGCGTTCATCTGGTTGGTACGCTGAGACACCATCATGGACAGCAGGGACAAGCCCGCAGAGATGATGGGCAGCAGGAACAGCCCCACCTCGCTGAGGGTGATGCCGTCCTTCCAGAACATCAGGGAGGGAATCTGAGCCAGATCCAACCCCAGGAAGTTGAAGTTGATGACGAACATGCCGCCTGCGGACAGACCCGCGGCGGTGACGGCCTGCTGGGTGGCAGACAGGTTGCCGGCATTCATCTGGGCAGCCAGGGTCAGCTCGCCAAAGCCGGAACCGGCCTGGAAGCCAGCCACGCCCAGGGCGTTGGCCACGGCGGTGGTGCCAGCATCGGTCAGCCCCATCAGGTACTTCAGGGGGCGGCGGATGATGGCATACAGAGGCATCAGAATGGCCAGAGGGATGAGGGACCAACCACAGCCACCCATGGGGCTGATGTCGTTCTCCTCATAGAACTTCTGAAGCTCTCGGTTATAGCGCTCCCGGTCGTTGCCGCAGCGCTGCTGGATCTCTTTGACTTGACTGGAGACCATGGTGGTCTTGATCATGCTCTTTTTGCCCTTGAGGGACAGGGGGAAGAGGATGATTTTTACCACCAGGGTAAAGACGATCAGGGCAATACCATAGCTGTCAAACAAAATACACAGGTTTTTCAGCAGCCAACTAAAGGGCGTCATAAGGATTTGCCAGATATCCATGTGTTACCTCCTGGACAATCGAGTTTTTTTCGGTGGTACGGGGTCATAGATGAAGCCTTTTTCCTTGTGAAAAGGGTGACAGCGAAGGATTCTCCACACCGACAAAAGCCCACCCTTCACCGCCCCGTGGACCTCAATGGCCTCCAGGGCGTAGGTGGAACAGGTGGGAATAAAGCGGCAGCAGGGAGGACGGGCAGGGGAGATGTTCTTGCGGTAAAACCGCACCAGAAACAGCAAGATCTGCTTCATGACATCACTTCTCCAACAGATTCAATTTGCGGCACACCCGCAAAAAGGACTCCTCCAGCTGGCCATAATAGCTGGAACCGGCCCGGACCCGGGCCACCACCACCACATCCACGCCACGCACCAGCTCAGGCTCATGCAGCCGGTAAATTTCCCGCAGGCGGCGGCGCAGCCGATTGCGCACCACCGCATGTCCCACTTTCGTGGACACGGTGAGCCCCAGGCGGTTGGTATCCCGCCCGTTTTTGCGCACGTACAGCGCCAAACGGCTGTCGGCGGCGGTATTTCCCTTGCGGTATAGACGGCGGAACAGGTGATTTTCCTTCATAGATACCGTGTATTTCACAAAAAAACTCCCTTCATCAGGGTGGAACATCGGAATGGTGCAGATATTAGGATAGGGGCGAGGGATTACTCCCGCGCCCCAGCCTTATTCATATATTCCGATGTTGCCGCTGTTGCCACCATCAGTGGGTGAGACGGACGCGGCCCTTGGCACGACGGCGAGCCAGAACCTTGCGGCCGTTGGCAGTGGCCATGCGCTTACGGAAACCATGGACCTTGGAGCGATGACGCTTCTTGGGCTGATAGGTACGAACCATGCGGAAACACCTCCTGTACAGATTGGCAAAGCACAGCGCCTACACTGTGCCGCCCTCCACAACATCCCGCAGGGGGATGCGGTCGGTAAAATCAATGCGCTCAATAGCGCACACGAAATTATACCCAAAAACCCCACCGCTGTCAAGAAATATTACGATATTTTTTCTTTTTTTCCACCGACACAACATCTTGTGGTGGAATCATTTCCCGCCAACAACACCGGCGATGATTCCGCAATTTGTGGAAGTTTTGTTGAAAAAATTTCGCTACAATATAAAATAGAATTGCTCTTTGGAGATTTTTTTGATATAATGCATGTTACGAATCCACAATGCTCATGCTCTCCCTTTCCCCGGTGGTTGCCATCGGGGCTTTGGCGCTTTTCCCCAAAGCCTCGGCTCAACCCCCAGGGGAATGGCTTTTTGCGCCTTTGGGCGGCATTTTGTGCATGAATGTGCGCCGCTACACGCTCCGGAACTTTGGTTTCCCCTATTAGCGGCCTGTTTTTCCGCGCCCCCAGTGCGGAAGGCTGAAATACTCTCTTGTTTTCTGAGGAGGCTCACGCCATGAAATCGGCTGCTGACGTATGGGAAAAAGTCAAAACCCTGATGGAAAAAGATATGACCGCCGTGTCCATTGAGACCTGGTTTGGGGATGTGGAAGCGGTGGCTCTGGATGAAAGCGGGCTCATTTTGTGTGTCCCCACCGAGTTTAAGCGCAACATCATCCGCACCCGCTTTTTGAAGTCGGTGGAGGATGGGCTGCGGGAGCTGTTCTCCTTTGACGTGGCGGTGACCCTGATGCTGCCCGAAGAGCGGGACCAATACCGCAAGGCCGGCCCCAGCCAGCCGGGAGACCCCGCCTTCCAGGAGTACACCTTCGACCGCTTCGTGGTGGGCTCCACCAACAAGTTCGCCTTTACCGCGGCGGTGAAGGTGGCCAACGAGCCGGGCGGGGCATACAACCCCCTGTTTATCTACGGCCAATCGGGCCTGGGCAAGACCCACTTGCTCCACGCCATTGCCAACCGGGTGCGGGAAAACCACCCGGGATACCGGATCATGTACATCAAAAGCGAGGATTTCGTCAACGAGCTCATTTCCAACCTGCGCCACGGCAACGACATGCAGGGCTTCCGGGACAAGTACCGCACCGTGGACCTCTTCTTGATGGACGACGTGCAGTTCATTGCCGGCAAAGACTCCAGCGAGGAGGAGCTGTTCCACACCTTTAATACCCTCTACGAGCAGAAAAAACAGATCGTATTTACCTCCGACCGCCCGCCCCAGGAAATGCTGCGGCTGGAGCAGCGTCTGAAAACCCGCTTTGAGCAGGGCCTGCCCGCGGACATTCAGCCCCCGGACTACGAGACCCGTATGGCCATTCTGAAAAATAAGTCTCTGGAACGGGGCATCGTGCTCCCCGACCCGGTATTGTCCTATGTGGCGGAGAACATCACCTCCAACGTGCGGCAAATCGAGGGCGTGGTCAACAAGATCATGGCCTTCCAGGAGCTGATGGGCGCTCAAGTGGACGTGGAGAACACCATCCGGGCCGTGCGGGACATTTTACGGGCCAAAGAGGACTTTTTGCCCTCCGCGGAGACCATCATCCAGGAAGTAGCCCGGTTCTACGAGCTGGACAGCGACGCGCTGCGGGGCCAGAGCCAGAACAAGGAGATCACCACCGCCCGTAATGTAGCTATGTATATTATTCGTGAAATGACCCAGCTGTCCCTGGCGGAGATCGGCCAGCAGTTCGGCGGCCGTCACCACTCCACAGTCCTCAACTCCATCAACCGGGTGGAGAAGATGATGAAGGAGCAGCCCGAACTCACCGAGATCATCCGGGACATCACCAACGCCGTCAATTCTGCCTGGTAACATAAGCCCTCGGCAGAGTTTTTCCGCCCGCAGGCGGGAAAATGAATTGAAATTTTGTATTTTCCCAGGACATGAGCATGGGAAAATACACTTCTCAGCCCGCAAGCGTGCGAGCAACGTGAGTGCGACGCAGCGGGCTGCAACCCCCTCGAGAACGTGCTTACACGTTCGAGATTTTAGCTTCCACAACTTCAACCAAGTTTTCCACAATCCTGCGGACTGTGGTGTGGAAGGCTGTGGAGGTCCACCTGCCCCCTTTAGTTTCTTTTCAGGCTGTGGAAATGGTGTGGAAGTTTTCAAAACCCCAAACCCGTTGGGCGCGTAAGGGTTGTGGAGATTTCCACAGCTTCCGAAGCCCCTACTGCCTACTACGAATTTTTTAAACCTTTCCTCTCTTTTTTGGCGGGGAAACGAGAAAGGATGCACACCATGAAATTTTCTTGTGAGAAAGCCATTTTGCAATCCGCCGTTTTGATCGCAGGGCGCGTTGTCGCCACCAAAAGCACCATTTCAGCTCTGGAAGGTATTTTAGTGGAAGCCTCCGAAGATGGTCTGTGCCTGTCTGGCTACAATTTGGAAACCGGCATCATCACCCGGGTGGAAGCTCAAGTCACCCAGCCCGGTTCTCTCATTTTGTCGGCAAGATTGTTTGGCGAAATCATTCGCAAACTGCCCGATGACGTCATTACCGTCTCCACCGAGGGAAATTCCGTCCACATCACCTGTGGACCTACCTCTTTTGATATTATGGGAAGTCCCGCCGACGAGTTCCCCGAACTGCCCGCCGTGGACGACGGCAGTTCCGTCACTCTGACCCAGTCTGCCCTCCGGTCCATGCTCTCCCAGGTGCTCTTTGCCGTGAGCACCAACGAGTCCCGGCCCATCCACACCGGCGCTCTGTTTGAAGTAGAGGACACCACCCTAACTCTGGTGGCGGTGGACGGCTACCGTCTGGCTCTCCGTCGGGAACCTTTTATCCGTAAATTTGGCATGAATACCTTCTCTTTTGTGGTTCCTGGTAACGCTTTGACCGAAGTGGAGCGCATCTGCGCCGACAGCGACGAGGAGATCATCGTCACCCTGGGCGACCGGCACGTCACCTTCCAGGTGGGCCAGACCCTGCTGGTTTCCCGCCGTTTGGAGGGCGAATTCCTCAATTATCGCCAGACCATCCCCCAAAATAACCCCATTTCCCTGCATGTGGACACTTCCATGCTGCAGTTGTCCATCGACCGCGCCTCCCTCATTATTAATGATAAGCTGAAAAGCCCCCTGCGGTGCAAATTTGAGGACGGCTCCCTGGCCATCTCCTCCCGGACCGCCATTGGCTCCGCCTTTGACCGCTGCCCCATCGCCGGAAACGGCCAGGGCCTGGAGATCGGCTTCAACAACCGGTATTTAATGGAAGCGGTGAAGGCCGCCCCCGCCCAGGAGGTGCGCATGGAGCTGGGCACTCCCACCTCGCCCTGCCTGCTGCTGCCCAAGGAGGGGGAGACTGATAACTTCCTGTATATGATCCTGCCGGTGCGGCTGAAAGCTGGTGAATAAATATACACTGCATCGTGTATATTTATTTCCAACTGTCTCCCTAATCTTAGGAGGTATTTCCATGCAAAAGGATAAGATTCAAATTACCACTGAGTTCATCAAATTGGATGCACTTTTGAAGTTTGCCAACGCCGTGGCCACCGGCGGTGAGGCCAAGCAGATCGTCCAGGATGGTCTGGTGAAGGTCAACGGCGAAACCTGTACCATGCGGGGCAAGAAAATCCGCCCCGGTGACGTGGTGGAGGTGGATGGCCAGCTGGAGCTGACGGTGGAATGACCGTCCAGCATCTCACCTTAGAGCACTTTCGCAATTACACCCTCCTGGACGCTGATTTCCACCCAGGGGTCAACGTCATTGTGGGGGAGAATGCCCAGGGCAAGACCAATTTGTTGGAGGCCGTGGGGTATCTCTCCTCCGGGGGCTCCCACCGGGCGCGGAATCACCGGGAACTGGTGCAGTTTGGCGCGCCCCGGGCCCACGTGGTGGGGAAGCTGTTCAACGGTCAGCGGGAGCTGGTGCTGGACGCCCAGCTGCCCGTGGGAGGGCGTCGGAAGTTCACCTGCAACGGGGTGGGGCTGAAAACCCTGGGCGAGCTTTCGGGGCTGCTGCCCTCGGTGCTGTTTTGTCCTGAGGACTTGCATCTCATCCGGGAGGGGGCCGGGGTGCGGCGCCGGTTTTTGAACGACTGCATCTGTCAGCTGCGTCCCCGGTACGCCATGGCCCTGTCCAACTACCGCCGCCTGTGGGAGCACAAGACCCGGATTTTGCGGGACTGCGCCGAAAAACCCTCGCTGCTGGACGCGCTGGACGCCTTTTCCCAGCAGATGGCGGAGTATGGGGCCATTTTGATTCACTATCGGGCCCATTTCGTCCGCCGGCTCCAGGAGACGGCCCCCACCATCCATGCCGACTGTGCCGGAGGCGGGGAGAAGCTGGAGCTCCAATACCACACCGTGTCCACCGTCACCGACCCTCTGGCGGCCCCAAAGGTCATTTTGCACCAGCTGCTGGACCACATGGACAGCCACCGGCGGGCGGAGATTCAAAGCCGCAGCTGCCTGTCCGGGCCCCACAAGGACGATCTGGCACTGTCCATCAACGGCCAATCCGCCAAGGGCTTTGCCTCCCAGGGGCAGACCCGCACCGCTGCCCTGGCTTTGAAGCTGGCGGCCCGGGACATTATGTGGCAGGACACCGGGCAATGGCCGGTGCTGCTGCTGGACGACGTGCTCTCCGAGCTGGACCGGCGGCGGCAGGAATTTGTCCTCAACCGCATCTCCACCGGCCAGGTGTTCATCACCTGCTGCGAGGTGGAGAAAGAGGAATGGTTGCAGGAGGGCAAGGTGTTTCACATTAGCCAAGGGGCGCTGCAGGAGGAGTGAGGGCTTTTGTATCTCTACATGGGACAAGACATCATGGTGCCCTTTGACGACATCGTGGGCATCTTTGACTTGGATAACACCACCTGGTCCCACCGCACCCGGAAGTTTTTGGACCGGGCGGAGGAGGAGGGCCGGGTGATCTACGCAGGGGAGGACCTGCCCCGGGCCTTCATTTTGTGTGAGACGGAGGTGGAGGAGGAAGTGGTGTTCCTCTCCCAGCTCAGCGCCGCCACCTTAGCCAAGCGGGCCGCATCCAACCCCTGGAGCATCAAGGCCAGTGAAGAGTGAAAAAGAACGGATTTTGAGTATCATTTCTGTCCTTCGGACAGTTTTTCATAACCAAATATCATTTTGGAGGAACTAGCAATGTCAGAACATATGGAACACAGCCCCACCGCCGTGGAGCATGAGTACGGCGCATCGGAAATTCAGGTCCTGGAAGGTCTGGAAGCCGTCCGCAAGCGTCCGGGTATGTACATCGGCTCCACCTCGTCCTCGGGCCTACACCACCTGGTGTACGAGATCGTGGACAACGCCATCGACGAGGCTCTGGCCGGGTACTGCGACACCATCACCGTAGAGATTTTGGATGGGGATGTGATCCGGGTCACCGATAATGGCCGCGGCATCCCCGTGGACATCCAGCCCCAGACCGGACGGCCCGCCCTGGAAGTGGTGTACACTGTGTTGCACGCCGGCGGTAAGTTTGGCGGCGGCGGCTACAAGGTCTCCGGCGGCCTCCACGGCGTGGGCGCCAGCGTGGTCAACGCCCTGTCTGAGTGGCTGGAAGTGCGGGTGCACAAAAACGGCAACATCTATGAGATGAAGTTTTCCCGGGGCCATATCACCCAGGAAATGACCGTCATCGGCACCACCGACCACACCGGCACCGAGGTGGTATTCAAGCCCGACCCCGAGATGTTCGAGGACACCGTGTACGACTATGAGATCCTCCATAAGCGCATGCGGGAGCAGGCCTTCTTGAATGCCGGAATTCACATTCTCATGGCCGATCGCCGCGCTGGCCAGGAGCAGGAAGAGTCCATGTGCTACCAGGGCGGTATCCGGGAGTTTGTTACCTACATCAACAAGAACAAGACCGCCCTGCACGATGAGGTCATCTACATGTCCGGCACCCGGGACGACTCCATGGCGGAGATTGCCCTGCAGTACAACGACAGCTACAACGAGGTCATTGTCTCCTTTGCCAACAACGTGCACACCCCCGAGGGCGGTATGCACGAGGAGGGCTTCAAGCGCGCCCTCACCAACGTGCTCAACGCCTACGGCAAGAAGGCGGGGCTATTGAAGGGGGACGACAAGGTCTCCGGCGAGGACTGCCGCGAGGGCCTGACCTGCGTCATTTCTGTAAAACTCACTGAGGCCCAGTTCGAGGGCCAGACCAAGGCCAAGCTGGGCAACAGCGAGATCCGCACTCTGGTCAACGCCGTGGTGTCCGACAAGCTGGAGCAGTTTTTGGAGGAGAACCCCGCCGTGGGCCGTACCATCCTGGAAAAGGCCATGATGGCCAACCGGGCCCGTGAGGCTGCCCGCCGGGCTCGTGAAAACATCCGCCGCAAGAACGCCCTGGAGGGGGCCACCCTCCCCGGCAAGCTGGCCGACTGCTATGAGCGGGATCCCGCTTTGACCGAAATTTACATCGTGGAGGGTGACTCCGCTGGCGGCTCTGCCAAGCAGGGCCGAGATTCCCGCTTCCAGGCCATTCTCCCCCTGTGGGGCAAGATGCTCAACGTGGAGAAGGCCCGGGCGGACAAGGTGTACGGCAACGACAAGCTCACCCCCGTCATCACCGCCCTGGGCGCCGGTCTGGGGGACGAGTTTGACGAGGAGAAGCTGCGCTACCACAAGGTGGTCATCATGGCCGATGCCGACGTGGACGGCGCCCACATCCGTACCCTGCTTTTGACCTTCTTCTTCCGCTTCATGCGCCCCCTCATTGACCGGGGCTATGTGTACGCCGCCGTGCCTCCCCTGTACAAGCTGACCCGGGGCAAGGTGACCCGAGTGGCCTTCTCCGACCCCGAGCGAGACCAGATTTCCGCAGAGATGCGCGGGGACAACCCCAACGCCAAGGTGGACATCAGCCGCTTTAAGGGCTTGGGCGAGATGGACCCCCACGAGCTGTGGGAGACCACCATGAACCCTGAGACCCGTACCCTCAAGCGCATCACCCTGGAGGACGCCGTGCGGGCGGACGAGATTTTTACCCTGCTCATGGGCGAGAAAGTGGAGCCTCGTCGGGAATACATTGAGCGCAACGCCGACAAGGCCATGAACCTGGACTATTGAGGAGATTGCATCCATGGCAAACAAAGAAGATTACCAGAGTCGGGATATTTCCTTTCCCGACCAGAAAATTGTAGAGATCAACTTGGAACACGAGATGGAGAACGCGTACATCGAGTACGCCATGTCCGTCATCGTGGGCCGTGCCCTGCCTGACGTGCGGGACGGTTTGAAGCCGGTGCACCGCCGCATTTTGTACTCCATGTACGAGAGCGGCCTCACCAGCGACAAGCCCTTTAAGAAGTCCGCCACCTGCGTGGGCGACGTGCTGGGTAAATATCATCCCCACGGCGACGCCTCCGTGTACGACGCCATGGTGCGTCTGGCCCAGGACTTCTCCATGCGCTACCCCCTGGTGGACGGCCACGGCAACTTCGGCTCCGTGGACGGCGACCCCCCGGCCGCCTACCGTTACACCGAGGCCCGCATGTCCAAGATGTGCAACGAGATGCTGCGGGACATCGACAAGGACACCGTGGACTGGGACCCCAACTTCGACGAGTCCCTGAAAGAGCCCAAGGTGCTCCCTTCTCGCTTCCCCAACCTGCTGGTCAACGGCTCCTCCGGCATCGCCGTGGGTATGACCACCAACATCCCGCCCCACAATCTGCGGGAGGTCATTGACGCCACCATCTGCGTGCTGGACAATGAGCACGCCACCCTGGACGATCTGATGGAGCACATCAAGGGCCCCGACTTCCCCACCCGGGGCATCATCATGGGCCGTGCCGGTATCCGGGCCGCCTATGCCACCGGTAAGGGCCACCTGAAGGTGCGGGCTCGCACCGAGATGGAGGAGTTCGGCAACGGCCGCACCCGCATCATCGTCACCGAGCTGCCCTACCAGGTCAACAAGTCCCGTCTGGTGGAGAACATTGCCGAGCAGGTGAAGGACAAGCGCCTGGAGGGCATTTCCGGCCTGCGGGACGAGTCCGACGGCAAGAAGGGCATGCGCATTGTCATTGAGCTGAAAAAGGACGCCAACCCCCAGGTGACCCTGAACCGGCTGTTTGCCCAGACCCAGATGCAGACCACCTTCGGCGTGGTGCTGCTGGCTCTGGTGAACAACCAAAAGCAGCCCAAGATTCTCACCCTGCGCCAGATTCTGGACGAGTACATTTCCTTCCAGGAGGATGTGCTCACCCGGCGTACCCAGTACGATTTGAAGAAGGCCCAGGAGCGGGCTCACCTGCTGCGTGGCCTGCTCATCGCCCAGGACAACATCGACGAGGTCATTCACATCATCCGTTCCAGCTACGACGACGCCAAGGAGAAGTTGATGGAGCGCTTCGGGCTGGACGACGTACAGGCCCAGGCCATTCTGGACATGCGCCTGAAGGCTCTGCAGGGTCTGGACCGGGAGAAGCTGCAGGCGGAGTTCGACGAGCTGCAGGCCCGCATCGCCTACTACAACCAGCTGCTCTCCGACGAGACCATGCTGCGGGGCGTGCTGAAAGAGGAGCTCATCCAGATCCGGGACAAGTACGGCGACGAGCGCCGCACCGAGATCGGCTTTGCCGAGGACGACCTGGACATTGAGGACCTGATCGTGGAGGAGCAGTGCGTGTTCACCATGACTGCCAACGGCTACATCAAGCGCACCTCCGCCAGCGAGTACGCCGCCCAGGGCAAGGGCGGTATGGGTAAGAAGGGCATGGCCACCCGGGAGGAGGACTACGTGAACACCGTGTTCACCGCCTCCACCCACGACTGGATTTTGTTCTTCACCGACAAGGGCCGGGTGTTCCGCAAGAAGGGCTATCAGATCACCGAGGCGGGCCGCACCGCCCGGGGCACCAACATTGTCAACGTGCTCCAGGTGGACGGGGACGAGCGGGTCACCGAGATGATCCATACCCGGGACCTCACCGCCCAGGACCGCTATCTGGTGATGATGACCCGCAACGGCACGGTGAAGCGCATCGCCATGGACGCCCTGCGCAACCTGCGCAACAACGGCCTGCGGGTCATTACCCTGGAGGAAGGGGACGAACTCATTACCGTGCGGGAGACCGACGGCACGAGAAACATCCTCATTGCCACCCATGACGGCCAGGCCATCTGCTTTGCCGAGACCGACGTGCGTGTCATGGGCCGCACCGCCGTGGGCGTGCGGGGCATCCGCCTAAAGGAAGGGGACTACGTGGTGGGCGCTGCCCGGGCCACCCCCGGCAAGGCGGTTCTCTCCATCACCCAGAACGGCTACGGCAAGCGCACCGCCGTGGAGGAGTACCGGATCACCAACCGTGGCGGTCTGGGCATCCGCAACTACATGGTCACCGACAAGACCGGCCCTGTGGTGGGCATTAAGGTGGTGGACGGCAGCGAGGACCTGATTCTGGTCACCCAGTCCGGCACCCTCATCCGTACCGACGTGGACGGCATCCGTCTGGCTGGCCGCTCCACCCAGGGCGTCATCGTCATGCGCTTCAAGGAGGAGGGAGACCAGGTCATCGCCCTGGCCTTGGCCGACAAGGCGCCCGAGGAGAACACCCCGGATACTGACACTTCAACAACTGTGGAAAACTCTGTGGAAGCTGTGGAAGCTGAATAATAGTATTTTAAAAATAACGGAAAACCGCAAAATCTGCGGTTTTCCGTTATTTTTTTATGAACAAAAAAGTGAAACGATTTACGGTGAAAGTGTATAAATGGGGGCATGCGAAACCTATTGATTTAACACCTTAAATAGAAAACATACAAATATATTGTGCATTATGTACTTATTAAACGTTTTAAAAATAATTGAAATTATATGAATCTCATGATAGAATGGAAAAAACTTGAGAATGGGCAGGTGGTACATCAAGAGACGAGGCAAGCGCGCGACCCGGTGTGTGATACGCCCCAGGGGCGTATGGCCAAATACAAACGGAAAGGAAAGGAAGGGAACACATGATCAAAAAGGGAGAATTGTTCCGAAAAAGAATTGTCCCAATGGCATTGTCTGCCTCCATGGTGCTGTCCATGGTGGCGGTGTTGCCGGTGGAGGTCAAGGCTGAAGAGCCGGCCACGGATGACCGCATCTCCAACAAGAGCCTGACGGCGGAGATCGGCGATCTGGGTCAGATCTCACTGCTGACCATCAACAACAACCGCACCAACAGCTATGGTGAGGATGTTAACTTTGTTCTGCCCAACGACACGGCTCAGCAGAACAATGAGGCCCACCAGTGGATGGGCGAGATGATTTTCTCCTATCGTACCAGTGAGGATGGAACCTTCCCCGAGGACAACTCGGGCTTTGTGGAGGTGGACACCAACAAGACCCTGGCCGCTGGCGGCTCCACCACCTATTCCAACGCCTCCGAGAATCTGGAGAACAACCCCTACATCGACAAGGATGTCATCAGCGACAAAGAGGTGGAAGTTACCATCAAGGGCCAGAACCTGGACTCCACCGACGAGCGCACCATGAAGGGGTTCGATGTTACTTCCAACTACAATATGAACACCGAGGATGGCTCTCTGCTGTGGTCCATCACCCTGGAAAACACCAGCGATGAGTACATTGAGTTCGGCGACGTGGGCCTGCCCATGCCCTGGAACAACAAGTATGCCACCATCGACGACACCTATAACAACCGCGTCACCGTGCACACCTTTGCCGGTGCGGACAGCGGCTACGCCTATGCCATCCGGTGCAGCGGCGAGGGCAACTACATGCTGTTCACCCCTGTGGTGGAGACCGGCGCCCGCATCGAGTACATCGACCAGTGGACCGGCACCATCAACGGCGTGGTGGGCACCCGGTCCGGGGAGCTGTACCAGAACTGGACCAGCGACACCGGCGGCTGGTTCCCCGGCCTGAGTGTGTACTACATCCACTCCAAGGACATTCAGGAGACCGGCCGCGGCTACTATACCGACGCCACCAGCCTGGTACTGGAGCCCGGTGAGAGCCAGACCTATCAGTTCAAGTTCTCCGCCGTCCGGGCCGGAGACAACGACCCCCAGACCAGCGCCGAGGACCACAACAATGCCTCCAACTCCGTGGAGGAGCGAGAGAACAACATGCGCTCCATCCTGTACAACGAGGGCCTCATTGACGCTGTGGCGGTGCCTGGCTTCCAGACCGCCATTAACATGACCACCAAGCTGGACCTGCACTACGACGAGGATCTGGTCAAGGACGTGGAGGTGGATGTCCAGTGCGTCCATGAAAACGACCCCTTTGACGAGGCCCACATCCCCCAGCAGACGGAAGGGTTGGTGAACAACAACAAGGCTGTGGATTGCGCCGGCGTGGATGCGGATTCCGCCACCCTGGTGGAGACCAAGGTAGTGGACGGGGAGACCCACCACATCTATGAGCTGAAGTTTGGCTGCATCGGCAACAACAGCGTCCGGGTGGAGTACACCACTGCAGACGGGGAGCGCAAGTTCACCCAGTACGAGTTCAACGTGCTGGAGGAGCTGGACGAGATCATTAACGCCCACTCCGACTTCATGGTGGACAAGACCCAGGACACCGATCCCAACAGCCCCACCTACGGCATTTATAGTGACTGGTATATCTCCACTGAGAGCATCGACCCCACCCAGCAGACCCACTGGGGCGATGACTGGAGCCATGACAATATCAACTTCATGGCCATGAAGAACTACCTGGATCCCGACCCCAAAGAGGTGGAGTCCATGGAGACCTACTTCATCGACTTTATGTGGAACAACTACATGAAGTACACCCAGGACACCTATACCGTGGCCAACTACCTCAGCGGATCGGGCATTTACAGTGACTCCGCCTCTCCCTACACCCGTACCTTCTCCGAGGTGATGGAGGCCACCGGATTCTTCAACATGTACCGCATCGTCAAGGCCTACCCCGACCTCATTGACTATCGGGAGGATGCCCAGTGGTACCTGGAGAAGGCCGCTGGTATCTACCTCAACCGGGTGGACACCGGTGCCATCGGCTTCTACGGCGAGCAGCAGATCCCCGACATGATCGAGGCGTTGCGCACCGAGGGCATGGATGAGGAGGCCGACGCCCTGCAAGAACAGTTTGCTCTGGGCAAGGGCACCAACATGGCCCAGGCCCAGTACCCCTACGGCTCCGAGTTTGAGTACGATAACACCGGCGAAGAGGGCGCTTACGCCGCCGCCAAGGCCCTGCGGGAGTACTATCCCGACAAGGAGGGCGTAGCCGCCGCCGCTCTGGAGAACATGGAGAAGGCCGAGTGGAAGACCCGCGCCATGCGCGGCATTCAGCCCACCTGGTACCAGTATGCCGACCCCGTGTTCCGTGGCGGTGAGAGCTGGTGGAACTTCCAGTACACCGCTTCTCTGGCTGGTTACATCATGGATGACTGGCTGCGCTATGAGAATAACGGCTGGGATACCGATTCCTCCGCCTGGGCGGCCCGGCTCAACTACGCTGCCAAGCTGTCCAACTTCAACGCCGTGAACATGGGCCAGATTTCCGACCAGAGCGTGGGCAGCGTCAGCTGGCGCTACACCATGTCCAAGGGCGGCTACGGCGCTCAGAACGTCAACGACGGCGGCAGCCGCATTATGAACAACGGCTGGAACGATTTCTCCGGTGAGAGTGAAGAAGGCCTGTATGGCTCTCTGCTGAGCATCAGCGCTGACATCACCACCGACCCCATTTTCGGCCTCTACGGCTACGGTGCGGAAGTGTCCAAGAGCGGCACCCGCTACACCATCACCCCCACCGATGGCATCGGTAAGCGCATCAACTTGATTGACGAGAAGGTGTACGTGGAGCTGGTACAGGACGCCTGCACCACCGCAGTTCTGGACGGCACCGGCACCTACTTTAACCTGAACGTGAACAACACCACCGGTACCCAGCACATGCTCACCATCGAGCTCAGCGGCGCTGGCGTTACCGACGGCTATTACTCCATCCAGGTCAACGGCCAGGACAGCGGCCAGTGCTACGTCACGGGCAACCATGGCATTGCCTACGCCAACATTTCCGAGGGAGCCACCGCTGAGGTGACTATTCAGAAGATGGACGACGGCAAGAACACCGCCCCTGTCATCGAGTCTGTGGATGTGGAAGAAGAGCCTCAGGCTCTGGTGCCTTTCCGCGTGGAGTCCACCGTGTACGATGACGGCGCTCCCAACGGCACCCTGACCTACAACTGGGAGGTCACCAAGGCTCCCCAGGGCGGCGAGCTGACCTTCTCCGCCACCGATGACCCCTATGCAGAAGTGACCGCCAACCTGGACGGCGTGTACACCGTGAAGCTCTCCGTCAGAGACGGAGAGCTGTCTGCCGAGACCACCGTGGACATCCCGGTGGGAGAGGCCCCCGAAAAGACGGCCCCGGTGATTGATGAGATTTCCGCCGTGCAGCATCCCACCAACACCACCGTGGCCGAGCTGGAAGGCTCCGCCACCGGAGACTCCGTGTACAACAACGAGTTGAAGCACCAGTGGAGCGTGGTTTCCCAGCCCGAGGGCGGCAACGCCGTGCTGGCCAATGCCCACCAGCCCCAGGCCATGATGAAGGCCTATGCCCCCGGCACCTACACCCTGCGCCTGACCGTCACCGACCCCTCCTCCACCAGCTATGATGGGGACGTGTCCTCCACTAAGGATATCACCGTGGAGATGACCGGTAAGGTGGACGGCGTGGAGCGGGCCGGTACCGTGCTCACCAGCGTGGGTACTGCCCCTGAGCTGCCCAAGACCATGACCCTGATCGACGGGGAGGGCAACCAGGCTGAGCATTCTATCACTTGGGATGCAGTGAGCGAGGATTCCTACGCCCAGAAGGGCGAATTCACCGTCTCCGGTGTGGCCCAGGATGATGCTAGCCTGAAGGTGGAAGTCAACGTCATGGTGGTGGAAGGCACCGCTCAGAACGTGGCCCTCATCGGCATCCCCTCCGCCATCATCAATACCCCCCAGGATCTGGGTGGCGTGGCCGGCCTCAACGACGGCTATGATCCAGTCAGCTCCCGGGACACCAGCCACGGCGTGTGGCACAACTGGCTGGGCGATCAGAACGGCACCGCCTGGGTCCAGTATGACTGGGATTCCGAAGTGACCATCTATCAGTCCAACGCCTACTACTATACCGACGGCAACTTTGTCCCCGCGGAGGTGTGGTACGAGTATCTGGACGCCAACGGCGATTGGCGGCCTGTGGTCAACGCTCAGGGTTGCGGCAATGCCTTGAACCAGTACAACGTGACCACCTTTGACCCCGTCACCACCACTGCCATCCGCATGTGGATGAACCCCAAGACCAAGGGCTGCGGCGTCATTGAGTGGCAGGTCATGGGCTACGCCGACGGCGTGGTGGACAAGGTACAGCTGCGCCGTGTGGTGGATCAGGCCAACGGCCTGAACCTGGACCTGTTCGACCTGACCGAGCAGGAACTGGCCGACTTTGAGGCTCTGGTGGCCCAGGCCGAGGAGCTGCTGGACAACCGAGAGGCCACCCAGGAGCAGGTGGACGCCATGGCTGGTCAGCTGGCCGCTGCCATTGCCGCTCTGCCCACCGCTGACGGCAACATGGCCTACTCCGCCTCCGTATCCACCAGCTACGTCTCCGGTTGGGAGAAAGTGGAGGCCGTCAACGACGGCAAGATTCCTGCCAACTCCTTTAACCCCGCCGGTCCCCGCTATGGCTCCTGGGGCAACTCCAGTGCCTATGAGACCGTGACCTATACCTGGAACGCCCCCATCACCCTCACCGGCGCCGACATCTACTTCTGGTATGACGGCACCCAGGGCGATCCCACCAGCGGCGGCATCAAAGCCCCCAAGGAGTACTACTACGAGTATCTGGACAGCAATGGCAACTGGCAGAAGGTAGAAAACCCCTCCGCCTACACCACCAACATGGACGGATACAACAACACCACTTTTGACCCCGTCAGCACCACCTCCATCCGCATCACCATGATGAAGCAGAACAACGACGGCAACGGCGTGGGCATCATGGAGTGGAAGGTGTACAGCGAGCAGACCGAGCCTCAGCTGCCCACCTTGGATGATCTGAAGGACCTCCTCGCCCAGGTTGAGGGCGAGGACGAGAGCCTGTACACCGCCGAGAGCTGGGCCGTGTTCCAGCAGGCCTTGACGGCCGCTCAGGCCGTGGTGGACAAGGGATCCCAGGACGGTGAGGAGATCCAGAAAGCCATGAACGATCTGCGCACGGCCTGGAAGGGCCTGGAGCAGAAGCCCGCCGAGAGCGGCAACATTGCTCTGGATGCCACTGTCGACGGCATCTGCGACTACGTCAACGACCTGGGCGGTCTGGCCACCCTCAACGATGGCTATGAGCCCACCAGCTCCGGGGACCGGGATCACGGTACCTGGCACAACTGGAACCACCGCTATGACGGGGATGGCAACATCCAAAACGCCTGGCTGACCTACACCTGGGACCAGCCCATGGTTCTGGACAGCACCAGCGTGTACTACTTCACCGACGGCGGCGGCATCCGCATGCCCGAGTCTGTGACCTTCCAGTACCTGGACGAGAATGGCCAGTGGGTGGACATCACCGGCGTCACCCCCGGCTGTGAGGCCAACCAGTACAACACCACCAACCTGGGCGGCATCGTCACCACCGCCTTGCGCATGGAGATGGAGCCCCAGTTCAACGTGGCCGGGGATCCCGCCAGCGGTGTGGGCGTCATCGAGTGGCAGGTCAACGGCTCGGTGTATGTGGAAGAGCCTGAGACCGCCGACAAGACCCAGCTGGAAGCTCTGATCAACGAGGTTCTGGCCCTGAACGAGGCGGATTACACCGCTGAGAGCTGGGCGGCCCTCCAGACCGCTCTGGCGGATGCCCAGGCTGTTATGGCCGACGACACCGCCACCCAGACCCAGGTGGACGAGGCCTATCAGGCCCTGGCTGATGCCAAGAATGCCCTGGAGGAGAAGCCTGTGGTGAAGGATGCGCTGAACGCCGCCATCGCCGAGGCCGAGAAGCTCCAGGAAGAGGACTACACCGCCGAGACTTGGGCCACCTTCGCCCGTGCTCTGGCCAATGCCAAGGCTGTGGCCGAGAACGAGAAAGCCACCCAGGCTGAGGTGGATGCCGCCACCGCCGCCCTCAACGAGGCCAAGGGTGCCTTGGAGCAGGTGGAGCAGCCTCCTGTAGACCAGGCCGACAAGACCCAGCTGAAGGCCCTGCTGGATGAGGTGGGCGCTTACGCCCAGGTGGACTACACCGCCGAGACTTGGGCTGTGTTTGCCCAGGCCCTCCAGGACGCCTATCTGGTGTATCAGGATGCCAGCGCCACCCAGGCTGAGGTGGATCAGGCCCGGGATGCCCTGCAGGCCGCTGCAGACGGCCTGGAGAAGGTGCGGGCGGACGTGGATCTTTCCCAGCTGCGTCAGCTCATTGCCAAGGCCCAGAGCCTGAAGGAAGCCGATTACACCGCCGAGAGCTGGGCTATGCTGCAAGACGTCCTCCAGGATGCCATTAAAGCAGCCAACCAGCTTGATGTGACCCAGGATGTGGTGGATGCCCTGGCAGACGCCCTCCAGGGTGCCATGGACCGTCTGGAGAAGGTCAACGACACCGATGACGATACCCAGACCGGCGACCAGGATGACGAGCCCATCACGGACACCGGGGACCAGAATAACCTGACCCTGTATGTGGTGATTCTGTTGGTGGCAGCTGCCATGTGCGTGGGCGCTGTGGTGCTCCGCCGCAAGCTGCGCTTCTAATCCACACATTTCCCGCATAAAAATTCCCGCCGCGGCAAAAGGCTGCGGCGGGAATTTTGTCTGATGGGGCCTGTCATTGACAGGGGGGAGAAATTTTGATACAATCCCGCTGATTGTACCATTCTGTCAAGCATATGGGGGAAACACCGATGAAAACGGTCACGTTATATACCGATGGAGCTTGTTCCGGCAATCCCGGCCCCGGGGGCTGGGGGTGTATTTTGATGTATGGGCCCCACAAAAAGGAGCTCTCCGGCGGGGAGCGCAACACCACCAACAACCGCATGGAATTAACCGGAGTCATCCGGGGGCTCCAGGCCCTCACCGAACCCTGCATCGTGGAGTTGTACTCCGACTCCAAGTACGTCATCGACGCCCTGCAAAAGGGGTGGGCCAAAGGCTGGAAGGCCCGGGGCTGGGTGAAGGCGGACAAAAAGCCCGCCCTCAACTCCGATTTGTGGGAGATTTTGCTGGGCCTGTGCGAAAAACACACCGTCAACCTCCACTGGGTCAAGGGTCACGCCTCCAACCCCTACAACAACCGCTGTGACGAGCTGGCGGTGGGGGAGTGGAAGCGGCTGAAGGGGGAATGAGCCATGGAAATCCTGGTCACCGGGTTTGAGCCCTTCGGGGGCGAGACCACAAACCCCTCCATGGAGCTTGTAAAGGCCCTGGAGCCTCAAATCGGAGAGGCCCATATCCATACCGCCATTCTGCCGGTCACCGCCTCTGGCGGCTTACAGGCGGCTTTACAGGCCATTGAGAAAATCGGGCCGGACGCGGTGGTATGTGTGGGTCAGGCGGGGGGCCGCTGCGCCGTCACCGTGGAGCGGGTTGCGGTGAATGTGGACGACTTCTCCATCCCTGACAATGAGGGGCAGCAGCCCCGGAATGTGCCCATTGTGGAAGGGGGCCCCGATGCCTACCTGTCCACGCTCCCGCTTGAGAAGATGGTGGAGGGGATGCGGGGAGCGGGCGTGCCGGCGGCCATCTCCAACAGCGCGGGCACCTATGTATGCAACCATGTGATGTATGGGGTGGCCCATTACCTGGCCCAATATAAGCCCACAGCCAAGAGCGGTTTCATCCACATCCCGTACTTGCCCCAGCAGGTGCTGGACAAGCCGGACAAGCCCAGCATGGGGCTGGAACTGGCCCTGCGGGGGATAACAGCGGGATTGGAAGTGCTGGCAGCATCCAAATAAGCAAAACAAGGCCCGGAGCGTGTGCTCCGGGCCTGTTGTGTGTCAGAACTCTCTTTTCTCATCATATCATAAATGAAGACACCGGGCCAGACTTTTTTTCCCGCAAAGGCTGGGGTAGAATGAGGATACCAGATCATCTTTGTGAGGAGGAGGCGAGCATTATGGAGGAGAACAAGAGAGTATATCAGGTGATCATTGCCATTCTGGCGGTGGTGGCGGTGGCGCTGGCGGCAGGGAATGTGTATTTTCTCACCCGGCCCGACGAGCCGCCGGATTACCAGGTGGTCATTGGGGTGCCCAAGGGCGGTAATGCCGTGGATTTTACCCAGTCTGAGATTCTCAACCACGACGAAACGCAGACCGTGATCTTCGGACTCATTGATGCCGAGCGGATGGAGGAGTCCCTGATGCCTACGTCAGACCCGGACGCAGTGATGTACATTTCTGTGCCAGAGGATGGCATCATCTACTATCAGACCAGCATTTGGCTGAAGGAAGATGGTGTGTGGATGCGCACAGGAGATCATTTATTCCAGTATCTTCCCAACGGCTATGGTGGGGAGAAGATGGCACAAATCGTCCAGAAGCAGCTGGACCTGGGAGCAAAATCCATCGTTGAATAAAAAGCAAGGCCCGGGGCACATTGATATGCTCCCTCTATGAGAGACAGTGAAATAAAACACTGTCAATCATGGAGGGAGCATTGTCATGCCAAGGAAGCAAAAGTTAGGTGTAGAAGAAAAGATCAAGATTATACGAGA
>NZ_NFHE01000119.1 GCF_002161235.1 Pseudoflavonifractor sp. An85 | reverse complement strand
TGCAGTCCTTGGTGGTCTGCACGCTGCGGGCGGAGATGTCTCGCTGGTAGTCGAAGTAGAACGGCTTGTACGGGTTCAGCAGGCTGTGGAGGACCCTGAGCCGCTGGGTGCCGTTCAACAGATGGGGCTTGGACCCCATGGAGGTCACGTGGTACGTGCAGCCCATGGACAAGTCGAAGGCCATCAACTTCGTGCGCAGCCGTTCCGCGTGGATCGACAAGGAGATCATCGAGGAGCAGCGTTCGGCGGTGAACAAGGGGTACGATTTCAGCATCCTCCCGCAGGAGCTGAAGTATTCCAAGGAGGAGACCGAGGATGTGCTGGACCACTTGCAGAACAAGAACCAGCGGCTCTACGTGTTCACCGGCCTCATCTACACCTACGCACCCAGCAAGGAGCAGTTGGATCAGCAGGTCATGCGCATCATTTCGGTCGCCCGCCAGTCCTCCATCGAGGTGGACACCTACGACTACCGGCAGCGCCGTGGCCTGAACTCGATTCTCCCCTTGGGCCACAACCATGTGGAGATCAGCCGCATGTTCACCACCGCGCAGGTCGCCATCCTCGTACCCTTCGCCACGCAGGAGCTGGACGACAAGGGCGGCAACTACTACGGGCAGAACAAGCATTCGCGGAACCTCGTCATCTGCAACCGCAAGCGGCTGACCAGCCCCATGGGCTTCGTATGCGGCAAGACCGGCTCCGGCAAGGGCATGTTCGTCAAGACCGAGATGACCGGCACCATCTTCACCAACCCCACGGACGAAATCTACGTCATCGACCGTGCGGGCGAATACACCGCCATCGCCGACCGGTACGGCGGCACCACCTACCATTTCGGCGTGGGCACCGGCAC
>NZ_NFHE01000118.1 GCF_002161235.1 Pseudoflavonifractor sp. An85 | reverse complement strand
TGTACCGTTACCGGTACATTGAAGTTAAAATCTGTCTCGCTCCAGTCGAACACCGGGATGCTGCGCACCGTCTTTTCCTGGGTGGTCACAGTGGCCAGCTTGTCCACCGCCTGGGCCTGAAACTGGTGGGGCTTGGTATAGTCCAGGCCGGTGAGGGTGACCGTAGCGGTGTAGGAGTTGCCGGATTTGCTCACCGTCATGGCTTTGTACTGGCTGTATGCGCCTCCATCCACCCGGTACCGATACCGGACGGTCAGGGTGTTGGTCACCGCCCCAAAGCTGGCATTGAAGAAATTCCCCGACACCCGGAAAACAAACTTTCCCGTGGCGTCCGGCACGCCATCCCCCAGGTTGCAGGTCAGCTTGGTGTAGTTAACCAGTGTCTTGGTGACGGTTTTGGTGGTGGTGTTTCCTCGGGAATCGGTGACAGTAAAGGTAAAGTTCCCGTTCTCCACGTCCTGCATGGTGCCGTCGGCTGTGAGGGACTTGCTGCCGCAGGTCACTTTTTTGCTCTTGATGGTGGCATATTTCACCGCCGCCGCTCCAAAGGTCACCTTGGCATCCGAGTAGTATTTCACCAGCTTGGAGCTGTCCCCGGTGAGGGCCACGGTGGCGCTGTTTCCATCCACCACTGTTGGGCTCAGGGTGGGGGATGGGCTGGCAATGGTCAAGGTGCGATCCACGCACTTGATGAAGGTCTGACCGCCCACCACCGACTTCAAGTAAAACCGGACGGTGGCAGTGTTGCTGGTTGTGCTCACCTTTTGCAGATTGGCCTTTTCCGTGCTGGTAAAGGTGAAGGTGTAGGAGCTGCCGGTGGCGGTGCGATACGCCGCCAGGGTGGTATCTCCGTCCACGGT
>NZ_NFHE01000117.1 GCF_002161235.1 Pseudoflavonifractor sp. An85 | reverse complement strand
ATCCGGCTTGACCGGCGGTTTCCCACCATATTCATTTTATCAGAACACCCAGCAAAATGCAATCCTACAAAAATGTCTAACTATCAATCTATGATGATAGTAACCAACAAAGGAAGGAGATTTATGGAACAGACGGTATTGAATCCGGTGGAGATCATCGCCTACGCCGGTCTGGAACGGAACCGGCAACGCCGGGCCAAGAGCCGATGCGTCATCCGCCTCGATTTTGAGAGCGGGCGCGGCCTCCTCTGCGATCTGGACAGGATTCGCGGCCTGATGCGCCAGACCCGCACGCAGCATGAGATATATCTGTTCAAGGAGATGGTGGGACGCCCGGTGGACCCCATGGCGCTGCACCCCATCCATGTCTTCACCGCGCTCCGCCCGTCAGGCAGGATGCGCGGGGCAAGGAGGGCGGCATGACCAAGGACCGTTCCATCATCCTGACCATCCGGGAATACGAGAACTCCGTGGACATGCCCGACGCGGAGCGCGTCACCTATCTGGACCCGCGAGGCGGCGTCCATCTGAAGGACGGGGACGACCGTTCACAGAAGTACACGGCCTACGCGGAGGAGTGCGCGGAATACCTGCGCTTCGGTGACGAGGTGGATGATGTCACCTGCGGGGATTTCCCCCGCACCAGCGCAGTGAAGGTCTGCGATACGCCCCGACTGTACATAGAGGCCGGGTTCGACCAGCTTCCCATGCTCTACACCCAGAAGCATCTTCTCAGGGCGATCCGTCCGAAAAGCGAGGATGACCCGCACCGTCACGGCCTGTCCGTCGCGCAGTTGAAGCGCCTGCCGGAACTGCTGGCCCATCCGGTGATGCTCTGCGACAGCCCGGCACGGGAGGATACGCTGCT
>NZ_NFHE01000116.1 GCF_002161235.1 Pseudoflavonifractor sp. An85 | reverse complement strand
AGCAGCGTATCCTCCCGTGCCGGGCTGTCGCAGAGCATCACCGGATGGGCCAGCAGTTCCGGCAGGCGCTTCAACTGCGCGACGGACAGGCCGTGACGGTGCGGGTCATCCTCGCTTTTTGGACGGATCGCCCTGAGAAGATGCTTCTGGGTGTAGAGCATGGGAAGCGGGTCGAACCCGGCTTCTATGTACAGTCGGGGCGTATCGCAGACCTTCACTGCGCTGGTGCGGGGGAAATCCCCGCAGGTGACATCATCCACCTCATCGCCGAACCGAAGATACTCCGCGCACTCCTCCGCATAGTCCGTATACTCCTGTGAACGGTCATCCCCGTCCTTCAGATGGACTCCGCCGCGCGGGTCGAGATAGGTGACGCGCTCCTCGTCGGGCATGTCCACGGAGTTCTCGTATTCCCGGATGGTCAGGATGATGGAACGGTCCTTGGTCATGCCGTCCTCCTTGTCCCGTGCATCCTGCCCTCCGGACGGGACGCGATGAAGATGCGGATGGGGTGCAGCGCCATGGGGTCCACCGGGCGTCCCACCATCTCCTTGAACAGGTACATCTCATGCTGCGTGTGGGTCTGGTGCATCAATGAACGAATCCTGTCCAGATCGCAGAGGATGCCGCGCCCGCTCTTGAAATCGAGGCGGATGACACACCGGCTCTTGGCCCGGCGCTGTCGATTCCGTTCCAGCCCGGCGTAGGCGATGATCTCCACCGGGTTCAGTATCGTCTGTTCCATAAAACTCCTTCCTTTGTTGGTTACTATCATCATAGATTGATAGTTAGACATTTTTGTAGGATTGCATTTTGCTGGGTGTTCTGATAAAATGAATATGGTGGGAAACCGCCGGTCAAGCCGGAT
>NZ_NFHE01000115.1 GCF_002161235.1 Pseudoflavonifractor sp. An85 | reverse complement strand
TGGTCATGCCGAGGTTGATGAGGCCGAAGACGACGAGCACGCCGCCGAGGAAGGTGACGCCCTGAGTGAGCATCTGTACTACATTGCTGAGCATTGTGATTGTTCCTTTCTTGTTGTTGTGAATGGGTTTCCTGTCAGAACCCGGTAAACCCGTAGAGCGCGGCGAACCCTGTGATGATGCCGCCCGACACGATCAGGGCGATGGCCTTCACCAGTTCGCCGCCCCCGCCGCGCATCCCGTCCTTGAGCTGGATGCCAAGGTAGATGACGCCGATGACGGTGATGGTCGCGCCGATGTAGGCAATGGGTTTCGCGGCGATGCGGACGATTTCTTCCATGTGGGGATGGTTCTCCTCTCCTTTCGGTTGGGGGCCGTGGCATGGGATTTTCCCGACGCCACGGCCCATTGTACCAGCAGACCGGTATCTTTTAGGCACCCTTGTGTGCTTCCGCTTCGCGCATGTACGCCTTGAAGTCGAAGGACTGGTCGTGGAGGCGCTTGGGGTTGCGTTTGTCCACGATGTAGCAGTAGCGCTTGTGGCTGTGGGGGTCGTACTTGTCGTCCATCAATGGGTTGGTGCCCGCGATGAGCAGGATTGCCTTCCTGCGGCTCATCTTGGCGATCTCCGCCGCGTCGATCAGGTCGCGCCCCTGTATCTGCATGTTCTTGGACGCGCTGGACGACTGGCCGGTGCTCTCGTTGTAGGTGAGCTGGTTGATGGTCTGCTTGCCGATCATCTCCGCGATCTCCTTGTTCGTGGAGTTCGACTTGCCGCCGAGGAACAGCGTGCTGTCGCAGCAGTCCACGATGGTCTGCGCCTTCTTGTCGTACTTCGACTCAAGCTGGCTCATGGATTGCAGGATGATGGTGATGCCGATGTTCCGGCTTCGGGTCACGGCGATGGTCTCCT
>NZ_NFHE01000114.1 GCF_002161235.1 Pseudoflavonifractor sp. An85 | reverse complement strand
GCCCATGATCTGAAAGTTGGAGGGCATGGAGCCGTAGACCTTGTAAATATGGTCCTCCTTGAAGAAGATGGGGTAACCCAGGTATGACACGCAGCCGGTAAAGTTCCCCGCCGAGCCGGCGTCCACGGCGTAGGCATCGGTGGCCAGTCCGTCGAACACGTTCCAGTTGAAGGGGTCTCCCAGCTTGCTGGCATAGATGGTGTTGCCTTTACACCCCCACACCCGGTTTTCGTTTTCACACACAAAATCCAGGTCGGGCAGGGTGCGGGTGATCACCACCTCCCCCTCCTCGGTGTAGGCCTCATCCCCCTTCTCCCCATCCAGGCCAAAGGAGTACTCATAAAAGGCCAGCTTGTCCCCCTGGATGTCCCGGATGATGATGCTCTTGTTGTTTTCCGGGTGGGTGGTACATCCGGAGATGGTCACCGCGTCCCCCTTGCGGAAGTAGTCATTCCAGTTCACCCCCTCCATCTGGATGGTGTTGGCCGCGGCCTCCTGCTCGTAAAGAGTGCCGTTTTGGAAGGAGACCCCGGTCCCCACCCACTTGGCTTCCAGAGAACCGAATGCGTCCTCCTGGGCGTTGTAATAGACCTTGTCCGGCCAGACCAGGACATAGGCCCCCATGGCGGCAAAGAACTTTTGCCCCGGGGTCACCGTCCCCTTTTCCTCCCCGTCGTAGTAAAAGCGCTCCCCTTCCACCCAGCACAGGGCGCCCCGGGCAAACAGGCCTCCCGGCTGGGTCAGGGTTTTCCGCTTCCATCGGGGCGGGCGGCTGGCAAGCAGGGGCGCATATGCGCCGGTGAGGTTTTCCATGTGGTACAGCTCCCCATCTCCCGCCCCCAAGGTGTGGTTGAGCCCGCCAAAGGCGGTCTGGGTGGCCGCAGACATGCCGTTGGAATAGGCCATGGATGGTAATTTCATGCGCTCGCCTCTT
>NZ_NFHE01000113.1 GCF_002161235.1 Pseudoflavonifractor sp. An85 | reverse complement strand
AGGCCCCGTCATGTACCACGGGTTGTTGTTGGCCGTGGACCCGGACCCGGACAAGGTCCAGTTGACGGTGGATGTGTTGCCGCTCACCGACTGGGTGGCGCTCCAGGTGAGTGTGAGGGCGCGCACCCCGCCGTAGGCGTTGGTGGTTAAACTTCCTGATAGTGCCATGGGTTATCCTCCGATCCAGTAACAGGCCACCCGGTCTGTCCCGTATGCTTCCAGTCTGGCTTTTCCGCTGATGATGAGATAGGTGTTAGCATTGAGGTTGGTGGCCTGGACTCCCTGGGAATCCGCCACCAGAACCGGGGTGTTGTTTTGGCTGACCTCCATGCCGTCCTCGGTGACCTTGGTGGACATCTCGGAGCCAGTCTTGCTCACCGTGAGCCCTTCCTCGTCAAAGGTGAATCCGGTGGCGGTTTTTACCGTCTCCACCCCCTCCGAAAGTTTCTTTTCGATGGCGATGTTCACCTGGTCCGAGGTGAGGGAAAGGCTGACCTGCTCGGTCAGCTCCTGCACCGATTTCTCCACACCTTCCAGAGAGGTCTTGGTCTCGGTCTGTACCCGCTGCACCGTGGCGGTGATGGCGTTGGTGTTGATCTCCAAATCGGACAGGCGGGATTCCTGGGTTTGGATGATTTGGCCCTGGTTGGCCGTGGTGTCCTTCAGGTCGTCAATTTCGCCCTGTGTGTCCTCGGGCGCAGGGGTCCAGTCGGTGGCTTTGTTACCGATTTCGAGTTTTACATTCTCTATGTAGTAATTTTCCACATAGGGATATTGCCCAAGACCTATATGGACGTAAGAGGCTGAGGCCGGAACAGATAAACCAAACTTGAATTTACCGTTATTAACAGTTACAGCCAGATTTTTCTGAATATCAGCAGTCGAATTGTCTTCTTTCCTAAATTGATAGTAGCAGTTTATTTTCGCTAGGTCCGTGAATCCG
>NZ_NFHE01000112.1 GCF_002161235.1 Pseudoflavonifractor sp. An85 | reverse complement strand
CTCATCCTTTATGGAGTAAGGCTCGACGTAGACTATGTCGTTGATAGGTCGGAGGTGGAAGCGCTGTGAGGCGTGTAGCTGACCGATACTAATTAGCCGAGGGCTTGACCTACAAGAATAAATGCAGGCAGCTTGCTAGATCACATTGTTCAGTTTTGAGGGTGTGGAAACAGCGAAGTGCTAATCCGTTGTGAGCCGCGAGGATGGACCGAAGCGAGGGCGAGAAACCAAGAAACGCAAGTTTCTGTTTCAAGTCCGAGACGGAGGGAAGCCGAGCGTTGCGAACAGGAGAAGCATGACACCCCCTTCCATGGGCACCTTTAGCTCAGTTGGTAGAGCACCTGACTCTTAATCAGGGTGTCCAGGGTTCGAGTCCCTGAAGGTGTACCACTCCCACTTGGGTGTGAGACACTCAAGTGGGAGCCCTAAAAGTTGTGACGAAACGGCCCGTTGGTCAAGTGGTTAAGACGGCGGCCTCTCACGCCGCAAACACGAGTTCGACTCTCGTACGGGTCACCACTTCTTTGGGGAAAAATGAATAGTCGGTGCTGATTGCAGTGAGGGTCCACCCGTACCCATTCCGAACACGGCAGTTAAGCTCACTTGCGCCGAAAATACTTGGCTGGCGACGGCCTGGGAAGATAGGTAGTGCCGACACATAAGGATGACAGTCCACGCGACTGTCTTTCTTATGCCCAGTTTGCTGGGACACGTTGTGCGAATGACAGCATGGCAAACAAACCGAAGTATGCCGGGTTGGCCGGCAAAAAAAGTTTGAAAAAGTGCTTGACAAACGACGATGAATCTGGTAAACTAAAATAGTTCCGCCGGTGAGCGGTTTGTACCTTGTAAATTAAACAATGAGAAACACGAAAAGCACCAGAAGGACACGAGTCCTTCAGGAAACTGGTAACACAGTGAAATGAAGGGTCTCATCAATTCATATCTTTGA
>NZ_NFHE01000111.1 GCF_002161235.1 Pseudoflavonifractor sp. An85 | reverse complement strand
GGATCGGGTGGACGCCCTGGAACAGGAGACAAAGATTCTACGGGCGGCCATTGAGGCTTTGGGCGGTACCGTGGGCGAGCCGGAGCCTGGGGAGGAATGGCCTGCCTGGTATCCCTGGGCTGGCGTGGGGAGAAGCCACTGGCAGAAGGGCAGCCAGTGCACCCACAAAGAAAAGAAGTGGGTGTCCCAGGTGGATGATAACATCTGGGAGCCCGGGGCCGTTGGGGTCTACGAGACCATCTGGAAAGAAGAGGCGAGCGCATGAAATTACCATCCATGGCCTATTCTAATGGTGCGTCTGGGGACGGGACGATCTTGGTAAAAGCACACTGAACGAACAAAAATATTTACGAGGTGATAGAAAATGAAAAATTTGGTTTGTACAAGCGTTGGCATGGTGGGGGCTGCTGTTTCCACGATTTTTGGTGGCTGGTCTGAGGCACTCACTACGTTGCTTATCTGCATGGTGATCGACTATATCACCGGTCTGGTGGTGGCTGGCGTGTTCCATAACTCTCCCAAGACGGTCACCGGGGCGCTGGAAAGCAACGCCGGTCTCAAGGGACTGTTTCGCAAGGGAGTTATGTTGCTTTTTGTCCTGATCGGTCATCGACTGGATCTGGCCGTAGGAACTACTTACATCAGGGATGCTGTGTGTATTGCGTTCATCGCAAACGAGGTGCTGTCTTTGGTGGAAAATGCGGGGTTGATGGGTGTGCCCATTCCCGATGTCATCACCAACGCCATTGACGTTTTGAACCAGAAGAAGGAGGAAAAGTAAAAATGAACCTGATTCAATGTTATCTGATCGCCAACGACTGCTATAAGGCCGGACGCACTATCACCCCCAGAGGCGTGATGGTCCACTCCACTGGGGCCAATAACCCCCTGGTGGCCCGATATGTTCAGCCCTCTGACAACGACCCCAACCGGGCGTATCTGCTGAAAAAGATCGGAGG
>NZ_NFHE01000110.1 GCF_002161235.1 Pseudoflavonifractor sp. An85 | reverse complement strand
TCCAACGGGGACGCCAGCCTCCTGAGCGGCGCACTGGGCATGGGGTCCATCGGCCTCATCCTCATCGTGGCGGGCCTCATCACGAACATCGTGTTCATGTGCCTGCCGTCCAACCCGGACGGCGCACGCTTCGACTGAAACGGTACAATAGAAACCACGCGGGCGGCAATGGATCGCCGCCCGCCCCATGGAAAGGACAAGTGATCGAAATGGCGGAACAGAGCAACCAGCAGAACGGGTTCGCCCATGTGAAGATACCGGCGGCGTTCCTGCACCCCCACACCATCACCACGAATGACGGGCGCACCTTCGACAAGGCGTTCGTCCACATCCCGCCGGGCACCAAGGTCAACGGCGTTGACCTGTCCGGCTACTCCTGCGACGTGTTCGTGTCGGACTACATGCGCCAGTAGATGCTCTCCGGCGACCGGGCGCAGGTCACGCTCTCCTTCAAGGCGGACGAGCCGGTGCCAGTGTGGACCGGCAGCCGGGACGACGCCGAGCACCCGTACAAGCGTTTCGAGGTGAACCCGTGGGCGCTGGCGAAAGGCATTAAGGAGCAGGTGGAGAGCTACAAGGCGGAGAAGGCCGCCGTGGGTGAGGAGCGTGAGGACGGCCTGACCGCCACGGCCAAGGCCAGCCGCGACGCCTCGCAGGCGCTGGCGGGCGACCCGTGGAGCGAATGGCAGGCCCCCGAACCCGCATTGTGATCCGTAGGAGGACGGTATGAAGGTGGAAGTGCTCTACCGGAGCCACCGGTACGAGGAGTTCGACACGTCCCTGACCTGCCCGGAACCCCACCGGAAGGAGGGCGTGAGCATCCTCACCGACTGGAACCTGTACCTCGGCGACCTGAAGGGACAGGGCGTGATCCTCGTCCAGCACTGGTACGACGGCACCCCGCCCCAGCAGGGCGAGAACCGGGGCAGCTTCCGGTTCGACGACGGGACCATGGTGACCGCCGCCGTCCGCCGCCCCGG
>NZ_NFHE01000011.1 GCF_002161235.1 Pseudoflavonifractor sp. An85 | reverse complement strand
ACCTGCCAGATGTCCTCGGCTATCAGCTGCTGGTCATCCTTGGGCGGAACCTCATAGCCCCAAAGGATTTTACCGGCAGCTTCAAAGACAGTCCGCACAGCATCCCTCTTGGCAATGCAAGAGTCAAACGCCCTCTCTCGAGATTCCTCGTTTTCCGGCGGAAACCCCTTAAACGCAAGCCGGTCGGCCAGATCACCCCACTGGTTGAGCGGGAGTCGGAAGAACTCCTCCAGTGCAGCGTTGACCACTCGGAGCTGGGCCTCAGTCAGGTAAATCCTGTATTTATTCACCATCCCCACGCTCCTTCAGCTCTTTCCTGGCCTTGCTCAGCAGCCACCCTCTGATGCACGCTTCGCAGACCTTCTCGTCCACAAAGATCCGCCTGCATTTTTCCACCGAATCATAGCGGCACAGCCCATCCGCCTGCATCACCCGGGCGGCGATCTTCACCGCTCGGGCCTCCACGGTTTCTTTCGCCATTCTCCCTACTCCTCTCTCGGCTTATAGCTTTTGCAAGCCTTCTTGGACTGCGGTGGTGTGAAGGCCCCTCTCCTGTCGTCCACTCGTCCGTACCTGTCCCTGTATTTGCTGTGCACATCGCATGTCCCACATCTCCGACCTAATATTCGCTGAAAGTGCCCGCAAGACCCGCACGTGTTGTTTTCCGGCTTCGGGTGAATCCTGCACCGCCCCTCCCGGTCTGCCTCCACCAGCTCACGCAGGCGGTCCAGGTCGTAGTCATCCTCCAGGATGTCCTCGATGGGCTTCAGTCTCTCCCGCATTTCTGTGGCCTGTACTGCGGCGGCATGGAGTAGTGCCACTATTCCCTCCACGGTTTCGTCCCCGTCCTGGAGGGCATCGTACATTTCATCCCCAAGGTGCTCCGGGTCTTCCGCCATAATATTAAGACCGTGCTTTTGTGCCGCCGATCTAATCCACTGCACAAGCGTAACATCCTGATACTCCGGGTACGGGCCGCCGCCCCTTACCCAAATTTCACCGCCCTTTGCGTAGAATATGTTAAAACAGCTAAAAAGGGCGTTTTCTTGGTCCGTTGTCAACCGTTCCATGGTCAATTCTCCTTCGTTACGTTATTTGCCCATCTGCTTGCCCAGGGCTGCCAGAGCATCCCTCAGATTCTGCTTCTTGTCCTCCGGCGCACGGTCTGCCAGTTCCAGCAGCTTGGCCACAAGCTCCGAGGCCTGTCCAAACAGCCCCCGGAACTCCGCCACCACCGGGTCCGCCATGGCCAGTTCCTTTTTCAGCCGCTCCACTTCCAGTTGTGCAGCGCCATCGTTGGCGCTTTCTGTGGCTGTCTTGGCTTTCTGGAGCGCCTTCTTCAGTCGCTTCTGTAGCTCCTCCCGCTCCTCATTGGCCTTTTGGGCTTCTTGGACCACAGCGTCCAGCTCTGCTTTGTGGGCCTCCCCTGCTTTCCGCAGTGCCTCTTCCACCGCCCTTTGCACCTCTTCCGGGTCCGCTGACTGGATAGATACTTCCACCGGGGCCGCCTTCAGAGCCTCCAATTCCTCCTTGGCCTGTTCTGCCTCCCTCCTTTGCCGGGCAGCTTCCTTGCCGCTGGCCTCCAGCCTCTCCTCCAGCTCCGCAATTTTCTGTCCGGCCCCTTCAGCAGCTGTCCGCTCCTCATCTAGTTGCTTTCGCAGTTCGTCCCGCTCCTTGATAGCTTGCTTCAGCTCCCTGGTGGACATCTCCTCCACATGGTTGTCCCGGACGAAATCCTCCCGCTCCTCTGCCGGCACTGCCAGCAGGGCCAGGGCTTTGGAATAAGGCAAATTCCCAAACGTTTGGGAATTTACTTCCGCCCCAAACAGGCTTTCCTGCGGGGCGCCGTACTCCCGAAAGAGCTTCATGAAGTTGTTTGCCGCAGACTGCGAGTACCCCGTCTTGGTCTTTACCCATTCCCCAAATTGTCCATGTGGCAAGATCTCCTTTGCCTGGCACATTCTCCGCCCAATCTCAACGATATTTGCCAGCATGGAGGCAGACAGTGCTCGGATCTCCGCCGCCAGCACCTCTGGGCTTTTCTTCTCTACCAAGTCGCTCATGCGCACATCTCCTTTCTGTTTGGTAGGACCGGCTCTCCGTCCTTGTCTCTCTTGCATCCGGCCCTGATCCACGACAACCACAGCGCTTCAAACGCTTCCACCTCTTTGGTCCGGTCGCAATTTCCCTTTCCTCGGTTCTGTCTGACCACTAAATGCAGCTCGTCCAACTCCAAGGTGAAATAGGATTTCTTCGGCTTATCCACGTGCCGGATGAAGAAGATTGCCGTCTGTCCGCTGGCGTGTCTCTCCGCATAGCTCCACACGCAGTGGCTCAGCTGCTTGGCCTCCTCGTTGAGTTCCTTCTGGCTTGCTGCCGGTCGAATCAGCAACCCCTCTGCCTGGAACCGGAATTTCTTCAACACTTCAGCCCTTTGGTCGAAGGCACTCTTCATCCTCTCCTCCGACAAATCCTTTTTCTCTTGCATAACTCTGTCATGGGCCTGGCATAAATCCGGTGGAAACTTCACGTGCTTGTCGCTCAGGTCCCACCCCATCAGCCTGCACATGTGCCAATAGTCCAGCAGCATCTGGACGCCTATGTAGTCTTCTATCTCTACGTATGGGTCTGTCTCCTCATTTTCACCGCAAACCTCAATTTGCCGAAGGAGATAGGCCACACTTTTCCCCACCGGTCCTTGGCCCACTAAGTCTATGGCATCCTCATCCCCCAGGTAAAACGCATTGCGCAGATCCTCTTCTGTCAGGCTCTCCCCGCTCTCTTTGGCTGCCAGATACAGCTGCCAAAGAAATCGACACCACCCCATCTCTCTGGCCAGTCGCAGTTCGCCCCGATTCAGTCCCAGCATTTTGGCCGGCTCTCGCTCGTCCCAGTTGATCTCACCCAGGATAAGCCGTCCCTTCTTGTTGTTAGACCACACCCTTCCTCCGATCTCCTGGTCTATGAGCTCAGCCAGCAGCATGGGCAAGCCATTCATCAAGAGGTTTTCCACCTGCGGGTGCATCTGGTAGAGCCTCAGATATGCCACCGGGTACACTTTTTTCACCTTCTGCATCCTCATGTATTCCACCAGCTTGCAGTGTGGCATACTGCTACCCTGTATCAACTCCTCTGTCAGCCCGTAGATTTCGCCCTCTGACCCCCAGCTTTCGCTCCAGTCCTTAGGCTGTCCCCACTCCCTTTTCAGTTCGATGTAGTACCCAGCGTTTCCTGAATACGCATTTCGCCACCCCGTAAGTTTGCAAGCCTCGTTTCCGTGGAATACATACGCCTCCATGGGGTCTATGGCCACTTCTTCGTGCCCATCCCGGTACACGCGCCGCTGTGCTCGCCACCCCGAGAGAACCAGCTCGCCTCCCTGGAGCGTGGATGCAGTCATGGCCGTTGTTTCCGCCGTCTCATGCCAGCAATTCCGCCTTAGCGTTTCCGCTCGGATTACCTCTACCGGTGATCCACACCATGGGCATAGGACAGCGTCTCCATGGTACACCGCATCTCCGTTTTGCCCGCCCCATCTGTCGTTCCACACCTCTCCCGGATGGTGGAACCCATATGTCTTCTCACTTCTTCCCTGGGCCCACGGCAGCACCCCTTCTCCTCCGCACTCGGAGCACTTGACCTTTACCATCTTTGTCTTTCTGCGCTTTCTGCGCTCCAGAATCGCCCCCATCGGGTCTTCCTCCACCCACTGGATCTGGTAGATCAGCCCGCCTGTATCAAGATTCACAGCCATTTTCTCCTTCAGCCACTCCGGCGGCGTTCTCGATACAATCTTCCTGTAATCCTTCATTTTAGCCGCCCTCCTCAGAAGAAGTCCGCCAGGTTGATGATGTTTCCGCCACCGTGTTTTGCTCCCCTGGCCTCGTCAGTCAGCCCATAGAAGTCCCGAATGATCTTCTCAGCCACACTGGGCACCACGCAGGCAAAGCCATTCTTTTTGTGCTTGTCCGCATAGGCCTTGAGCTTCTTCTCACATTCAACCAGGCTCATTGACTCGTTCTCCAGGTCCTGGTCCACCAGCTCCTGCCACCCTGGACAATCCCGGATCATGTCCTTCAGCTGTTCGCCCACCATCCATACCGGCGTTCCCTCTTCGCCCTGCTGGGCGGTGATTTTTTCAAATGCTGTCATATGTCACCCATTCCTTTCTTCCTCAATCGCTCATTCCCTACACATCAACGCCAAAACCAGCCTTTTATACGCCACCTTCTTCTCCAGGTTCTCGATGTCCCTGGCTGGTGCCCCTCGCTTCTTCGCCCCGGCTAAGCTCCTCTCAACCCTGGCCAGTTCTTTCTCGGCAATCTTGACCGCTTCCGCCCGCTCCGGCTTGGTGTGTATCTGTCCCTTCAGGGCCAGCATTACATCCTGGAGTGCATCGTGCAGCCGCTCATTCTCTGGCGTCCCAAGCTCCTGGAAGTCTCGTGCCCAGGCCACCCAGTAGGCCTCATTGATGCGTTTCTTAGCGTCTTCCAACATGTCAAGCGATTCTGATAACTGGTCAATACAGGCCCTGGCGGCCTCCAGCTCGTCAAACGCGGCCGAGAATTGCATGTCAAAATCCGTCTCCTGGGGCGGTACAGACATCACTGCCGTTTGGCCACGTTCACCCCTGCGCAAGGCGTACAGCTGCTTTCGGCACAGTTCGATGTTGGCTCTTATGTGCGGATATTGCAGTTCACTCTTCCCCATTGTCCTTCACCATCCCTTCGTAGTACCTTGTACAGGATCTGCACTTCCCCGGGTCTCCGCACGACACGCACATAAAGCACTCTCCATGGACATCACATTCACTGCAGGTCTCAAAGCAGACCCAATTCTTCCGGCAGAAGAACCGGTCCTTCATCCGTTTTTCTTCCATGCCCCTCCCTCTCTCTTCCACTCGTTCATACTGATCCGCTTCTCGCGGACCAGCTTGTCCACCACCCGGCCCACGCTCTTGTAGTGGCACATGCCCGCCATCTCCCGCAGGTGATAAGCTGTCTGCGGCGTGACAGTGATCACCATCTTTTTCAATCTCTGCTTAGCCATTCCATTCACCCCTTACTTCATGATTCCGGAGAAGCTCTCCCGTATCGGTTCTCTCATCGTGGAAAACTCCACGGTATGAAATCTGCCCTTCGGGTGGATGTACACCACCCGGCCCTCCAGCGGCCGTTGTGCTTTTTCCACTGCGCATGTAATGGTGCGCGGAATTCTGCGCACCCGCTCCCCCATCTGCACAAACACATTGGTTCTTTTCTTCATGTCGCTTTCCCTTTCTTCTTCGGACACCATGCCGGGATATAGGGCCGAAACTGATTCACTCCCACTGCATACCCCATGTATCTTCCAGGAGCAAAACAGCGGTTGCAGATCCGCCCATTTCCCCAATCCTCTGCCCGGACATGTTCACACCCCTCGCAGGAGCGGGAGAAGTCAGCCAGACACTGTCTTTCCTTTTCTCCTGGTGACCGTCTTGGGCTTTTCACCCTTCACCGCCTCCCCCAGCACTTCAAACTCACATTGCCTGGCAATGCTAGTCCACGCCACGCCCCAGTTCTTGGCGGCGGCGCTGACGGCCCCCAGCTTGTCCGCTGCAACGACAACGGACTCACCCAGCGTCGGGTGAGTCACCTTGTACCTCTTTTTCACTTCGTTTCCCCCTCTCTGTCAAAGAAGCTGATCTGATTCTTTCTCATTTTGGCTTCAGCCGCTTCTTCTTTCATCTTCTTCAGGCAGCAGGACCCATACCCGTCCCGCAGCCCTTGTTCGCTTGTGAGTATCCCGCCGCACCGCTTACAGCGGCGGGCGGGAATGTCAAAGATATCAGTCTTCACACGCACACACCATTTCTTCCAGCTCCTCCAATCCCTGCATCTCCTCCTCAGAGACATCACCCATAAGAACGTGCAGGAGGTTGAGGGCGATCTCCACAGAGGCCCGGTACTTCGCTACCTTCTTCAGCCGGTCCTCGCCAACGCAGTCGGCCAGCCCTCTGCGCAGCATAACCATTGCATTGGTAGCATAGGTGTGTACCCCATCCTCCCCCATGATCGCCACGGCCCGCTCGTACAGGTCCATCTCCCACTGCTGTCCCTTTTCCAAGTTCATCGTTCATTCTCCTTTCAGTTGTTCCAGCGTTTCCGCTGCAATTTCCATCTGTGCTCTGGTAGGTTCCGGCCTCGGCTCTTCAGCCCACGCTTTCGTGAAAGCCATAACCGCCAGCGTAACCACAAGCCATGCCACAGTGAGTATCGCCGTACATGCCACTACATATCGGGCCCATTCAAGCCTTCTGCTTTTTCTTTTCTTCATCAGTTTCTTTCCTCCCTCAGTCCTTTGTCAGCCTCTCCAGCACCTTCTCCGGCGTTGTGTGCAACTCCCTGGCCAGCTGGAAGATCAGCCTGGCTAGTTTCCTGATCTCCGCTTTTCTCTTCTCGTCCTCCAAGACTTTCCGCCGCCTTTCGTGCCTGATATTCCTCCACTGTGAGCAGTGTTGCGACCGTCAGCAAAACCGATGCCGGGGGGAGATCTGCCCACTGTCCGACTTTTACCGCCACATCATGCAGGGTGTCCATGACAGCCGCAATGTCATCCCCCATCAGGCTCAGGACTGCGCTCCCGCCTTTTGTGCCCGCCCTGATGGCCATGCTCAGCTTAGTCTTCATACCTCACCAGCTCCCCGTTGATCATCTCGTACTGGATCCCAGCGCAGTCGAATCGGATGTAGTTCCAGTCGGTAGAGGAATACACCGGTGGCCGCTCCAGCTCGTCCTTCACCCTGAATTTGCGATACTTATTCACCTCATAGGTAGCGGCCTCGTCTTTGATCTCGAGACGGCCCGGCGCAAAGCCAAATTCCGTGGCAATCAGCTTGATTGTATCTTCTAAGCCCAGCTTGTGACCGTGCTTTGCCAGGTCTTCATATTCCTCTTGGCTCATATGGGTGCCCACATTGTCCGCAGGTCTCCATTCCATCTCCCGATCCAGCTCCTCCTGGAGCTGCGCCACCCGGGCGGTCAACTTGAGTATCTGCTCTGCGTACGCCTCTTCCAGCTTGTTCAGCTTGGCGGTGTATTCCTTCTCCTGATCCATCAGCCGGCTGTACAGCTCTTTGATGTACTCGGCCCGGCGGGCATACACTTGCTTCTCCCCGCTCCGCTCCACGAAGTCCTTGCAGAACGCCTGCTTGTCCCCGTCAAAGCGGTAGTACTCTGACTCGATCTCTTGGAACTCCTCCGGAGTAGGCTCGAAGCCGGTCATATCGGTAAATTCCTGAATCAACATACCGTGTCCCCCTTATTTCTCTTAACGGACATCCCCGCCATCTCTAAGATCTTCCACATGGAGAGCACCTCCACCCGGACATTCTCGCCGCGAAGCAGCTTGTCCATAGAGCTTCTGGCCACTCCGGCCTCCTTGGCCAGCTCATCCACGCTTTTTCTCTCTCTGTGCTTTTTCAGGGCCAATGCATCCCCCAGTGCCCGGGACATCTCCCCCCGCTTGGCGGCCTCCTTGGCCTCCTTAGTTAAATAGACTGTTGGCATAGTCACACCCCTTTTCTTTTTTGGCAGGCCGCTCAAACGGCCTGCCGCTCTGCCAGCATCCGGCCAAAGGCAACGCCCTGGAAGAATACCAGCATGTCCTTCTTCTGGGCCTCGTTCATGTCGCCCAGGGTCTCCAGGAGGCTCTGCACCTCCCCCTGCTCGTCCCGCATGATCATGATTTTCATTTCGTTCATGGCGCTCACCTCCTTTAACTTGGTTTAACTATATATCAACTAGGTTTAGTTGTCAATACGTAGTTTCAACCCAGTTTAAAATAATCTTGATTTTTCTTTTCCTCCGTGTATAATAAAGTTCGAAGGAGGTGATTACTTTGGATTCAATAGCTTCTAGGATTATAAAAATTGCCGACGATAACCGACTAAATAAGAGCGAGTTTGCACGTAGAATCAATGTTACGCCAGCCTATATCTCAAAATTGAGTAAGCAGCCTGACAGCGTCCCTAGTGACCGCACAATCTCCGATATTTGCCGTGTGTTCAACGTCAATGAGGAATGGCTACGGTCAGGTACCGGTCCCATGTACCTCCCAAGCAATTCCTTCGATTTGACTCAGTATGTCCTGGAGCGAGAAGGTGATCCCCTGGAGCTGGAGATCATCAAGGCGTATTTCACGCTCCCCAAGGACATCCGCCAGGCGGTCCTGGACCACTTCCGCAAGCGTCTTTCCTCTGCCCTATCCTCTCCCGCTCCGGCCCCAACTGTGGATGATCTGGAAGCGGAATATAAAAAAAGGAACTCACTCTCTGCCTCCAGTTCCCAAACATCGAATCTTTCCAGTTCCATTACCGACGCCGAAAAGGCCGCAGGTGACTAAAAGACAAAAGCCAGGCTTTACGCCTGGCTTTTGTCTTGTCAATCTTTGGTTGTCATGGTATATTGATGAAAAAGGGGGTGTGTTCGTATGACTTATTACGATGTTCTTGGCGTTCCAGTTACAGCCACGCAGGGCGAAATCAAAGCCGCCTACATAGCTCAAATCAAGTTCTTTCATCCCGATGTATTTACTGGTCCTCCGGAAGTAGCTAAAGTCAAATCCGCACAGCTCAACGAGGCGTACTCTGTTTTGTCTTCTCCCGAAAAGCGGCGGATTTACGATAAAACCATTCCTAACTTCACCGCCTGGACATCCGCAAAAGCGAATGACGAGACAACAGCAGCCCCTGAGGCACCCGACGAAAAGGCCGATTGCCAACCACCCCCACCTCGCTATTCACACGATCAGGAGCAGCGCCAAAAGGAACGTCTGTATCGTTCTTCAAAAGCCACCCTCATAAACGTTCTCGTTATTTCAGCTGTGCTTATCCTTGTTCTTTGCATTTCAGCCGGTGTTTCTCGTTTTTCTCCACAGCCATCCGCAACGGAATCCCAGCCACTCCCCCAGGTTCTTCCCGGGAGCGGCAAAATTCTGGACAGCGTGTTTTATCGTTACGATGCCCCTCTAACCATTGAGACCCGTGGTGATGGCTATTATCTTGTTAAGCTAAAGGACAAGTATTCTCACAGAGATGTTTGTTCAGTCTTTGTATACGGCGGGCGTTCCGTGAATATAGACGTTGACTTTGGTTGTTACGAGCTGTATTACGCTCATGGCGATACTTGGTATGGTGAGGAATTTTTGTTTGGTTCAGATACCAAGTACTACAAGGCTGACGACGATTTCCTTTTTGAAGAATACGGCGACTATGTGTATGGATGGACTGTCGAGCTATACTTGCAAGATGGTGGAAATCTTGCAGTATCTACTATTGACGGTTCAGAATTTTAAAATCTTGCTTCAAGGATTGGTCGTATGAAAAATCATAAACCCAACTGGATTCTCCGGTTATTTTCCCTCGTTATAGCTGCTCTATGCACCTCACACTACTACGCCTACAACCAAGGTTGTAACTACGCCGTCGAGTCTCTGGCTGAGGAATGTGTGCTGTATGCACGCCGCCAATATACAGCTGGCTATAACAAAGGGTATCTCGATTGCCGAGTAGGTTCTGATTTTACTTCTGGTGGCGGTAATTCAGGAGCATCTTCTTCCGGTTCATCCGGCGGAACAAGGTCTGAATTTTATGACGAGTTTTATGACTATGTTGATAATATGGTCTGGGTCACCACATATGGTACCCACTATCACAAAGAAGACTGTTTCCAGCTGTCAGGCCACGATTCACGTCCCGTTAGTTATGAGTATGCAAAATCCCACGACTATTCCCCGTGCAGTAGTTGTTACGGTTGACAGAGCTGTATTTCCCGGCTATCATGATTGTAGATTGAAAAGTAATGACATTTCTCATGACTTTTGTAGGGAGCGGCGCACCGTCTGGTGTCCCGCTCCTGATTTTTTATTGACTCCATTTCATGTCCGGTGTAAAATTTGTGCATAATATGCCCATTCTGTTTTTGTGAGGTGTCGTCCATGAAACTCCCAACGCCTAAGAAGCTCCCCTCTGGCAACTGGAATGTGGTGGTGATGGTTGGTGGGCGCCGCATCTCCATCACCGAGCCCACCGAGAAAAAAGCCCTGGCCGCTGCCGCTGCTGTCAAAGCCGGGGCCAAGCGTGAGAAGCAGATTCCCCTCACCGTAGGAGATGCCATCAATCGCTATATTGAATCCAAGGACGCCGTTCTATCTCCCGCCACTGTGGCCGGATATCGCCGCATCAGGGCCAACGCCTTCCAGGAACTCATGCCCATTCATGTGTCCTCCCTCACCCAGGAGCAGGTGCAAAGAGCGGTCAACAGCATGGCTAAAACCAAATCTTCCAAGTCAGTCCGTAACGCTCACGGCCTTCTCTCTGCCACGCTTGCCACTTATCGTCCGGACTTTACTTTGCACACCACTCTACCGCAAAAGCAAAAGGCCGAGATTTCCATTCCCACACCCGAGCACATACAGGTCATCCTCTCCGGTTGCTCTGGCACTCGAATGGAGTTACCCATTTATCTGGCCGTCTGGCTAGGTCTCCGAGCCTCTGAAATTCGCGGCCTAACCTGGGACTGTATTTCCGGTGATACGCTTCATGTCAAACAGGCCATTGTGGAGGGCGATCACGGCCCAGCAGTCAAAGGAACCAAGACCACCGCTGGAGATCGTCGGCTCCACCTCCCGCCCCAGCTCTTGGAGATTATCCAGCGCCAGCCTAAGACAGACGAGTATCTGGTGCACCTCTCTGGACAAGCAATGTACAAGGCATTTTCCCGCTTGTGTGAAAAGCTTGGTCTTCCTCACTACCGTTTCCACGATCTGCGCCACGCCAACGCCTCCATCATGCTGGCCCTCGGCATCCCCAACCGATACGCCCAGGAGCGTATGGGTCACGCCACCGACAATATGCTAAAGGCCGTCTATCAGCACACCATGGAGCATAAGCGCACAGAGGTGGACACCGCTGTGGACACCTACTTCTCACATCTTTTACAAACAAAATTACAAACGCAAAATTAAAACCCGTTGTGCCCCAACGGTTTTCATAGTTTTATCCAGGGGTTCAACTCCCCTCGCCTCCACCAAAAGAAAAGCACCTGCCTCGGCAGGTGCTTTTCTTTTGGTAACCGCAGGTTGTCTCAATACTCGGCGGAAGTCAATTCCGCCTGCGCCAAGGTTTTCGCCTCAGGCGAAAACACTTGTACGGTGCAAAAGCACCGACGGACAGAAGACCGCTATTTGTTTTTGTGCGTTTGGGATTTTTACTTATTCCCTTTTCACTCTTCACTATTCACTCAATCCAACTGCCAGCTTGGAATTTGGGGAGTAAAGAATAAAAGAGGGCCGCACTCTTGATCTCCTACATCAAAAGTGCGGCCCTCTTTTATTTCTTTCGGGTCGGTTTCACGTTCACATCCGGGCGGATAGTTCCATCTATTTCGCCGTGTTCCTGCTCGAAGGCTTTGATATTCTCCCGAATTAGCACCAAAATGTGGCTATTGACCGAACGCCCCTCATAGTCCGCCACAAACCCCAGTTTTTCCAGCATTTCTTCCTCAATGCGAATGGACACGCTTTTAATCGCCATAATATCACCCTAATAGATATATTGTGTGTTTATTTTATGTCTATCATGTGATAGAATGTCCCAAGTAGATATACCGTATATCTATAATATCTTTGTATGTCTGGGGTGTTATACCATGAAAGTTGCTGTTGTGGGTTCCAGAGGACTAACCGTTTCTAATCTGGAAAAATATCTTCCTGATGGGGTGACTGAAATTGTATCTGGAGGCGCAAAAGGCATCGACACCTGTGCTAAAGAGTATGCAATCTCCACCGGCATCAAGTTGACAGAATATCTACCGGAATACAAAAAGTACGGGAGAACTGCTCCGCTCAAACGCAATATCACCATCATCGAGTATGCAGATTTGGTGCTTGCATTTTGGGATGGAACTTCCCGCGGAACAAAGTATGTGATCGACAACTGCAAGGGCCGTGGCATCCCTGTTAAAGTATTCGTGCCTAACATTAATCGTTAACTGTACCATTTGAACAAGTACAATTTCCTTTTTATTTTCCCCTCCTTGACGCTCTCCCACGCAAAACTTATACTGTATCTACACATATCCTCAACGGAAGGAGGGGGCACTACTATGAGCCGGGATATTTGGAACCCTTGGCATGGGTGTCACAAGTTTAGTGAGGGCTGTGACCACTGCTACATGTTTTATCAGGACAGCCAGCGAGATAAATTTGGCGGAGACATCTACAAGGTGAAAACCAGCTTTAACCTTCCTCTCAAAAAAGACCGCCATGGCAACTATAAAATTAGAAGCGGAGAATCCCTCCGGGTGTGTATGACCAGTGACTTCTTCCTGGAGGAGGCCGACCCGTGGCGGGATGAGGTATGGGATATGATCCGACAACGCTCCGACCTCCATTTTTTCCTTCTGACCAAACGGGCACACCGCATCCGGGAGTGTCTGCCCTGGGACTGGCTGGATGGTTGGGACCATGTGTCCCTCAACGTCACGGCAGAAAATCAGCGGCGGGCCGACGAACGTCTGCCCATTCTTCTGGACATCCCCGCCAAGCACAAGGGTGTCATGGTGGCCCCCTTTCTGGGGCCGGTGGATTTGTCCCCCTATCTGGCCAGTGGACAGTTTGAGAAAATAATTGCAGACGGGGAAAACTACGAGGGCGCCAGACCTCTTCGCTATGAGTGGGTGAAGCAGCTCTATGACCAGTGCAGGCAATACCAGGTACCCTTCACCTTTTTTGGCACTGGGGACCGCTTCGTCAAAGACGGAAAAGAGTACCACATCTGCAAAGCCTATCAGCATGTTCAGGCCCTGCGCTCCGGGCTGCAATATCCCGCTCCAGATCGAGAGATTCCCATTCAAAAGCGGTGTGCCACCTGTGTCCGACGAGAGACCTGTAACGGGTGCCGCTGGTGTGGACGGTGTCATCCATAAAACCCTTCTACATAAAACGCCCTTTCGATGGAAATCTTTTCTTTCCTCCCTCGCAACAAACCGTTGCTTGCCATTTCACCCCTTTTCCCCTATCATAAAAGGCATCCCACAACGGAAGAAGGATGACCCCATGGTTGGTGAAAACATCAAGCGGTTCCGCACCCAACGACATATGACCCAAGACGAATTGGCCCAGCAGCTCAATGTGACCCGTCAGGCGGTGTCCAACTGGGAAAACGGAAAGACCCAGCCGGACATTGACACACTCCATAAAATTGCCCAGATACTGGACGTCACCATGGAGGAGCTGATATACGGCAGCAAGCAGGCCTCCACCACCGTGGTCAAGAAAACCACGGTGCAGCAAGTGACCAAGGGCATGTCCTTTGGCGCAGCTCTGGCCATGGTGATTTCCTATGTGAACTGGCACTCCATTGGGTGGGCCATCTTCCATGGGCTGCTGAATTGGGCTTATGTGATTTATTTCATTCTCCGCTACGGGTGGAACTAATTTCTTACCTTTTCATCCCCGCTCTGCTATCATAAAGTCAAATCACCGGGACTATACCCGGCCATCTGGGAGGTAGGCTCATGAAATCCGTGGTTGCTGCCAATTTGTTCCGAGGCCCTGAGACTGTTGGGGGAAAGCTGCACTTTGAGGAGACCCAACTGGTGTTCCGCTCCCACGCCTTTAACATCCAGACTGGGACCACCACCATTCCCTATACCGACATTGTCAACGTCCAGCCGGTGAACAACCTGGGATTCATCCCCAACGGTATGCTGGTAACCACCAAGGACGGCCACCAGTATAAATTCGTGGTGTGGAAACGCAAAGAGCTCATTGCCTTTCTCCAGGAGAAAGCCGGTTTGTGTTAATTCATTCTAAAAAAAGAGGCTGACCCAAATGGCAGAGGAGCATAAAGAAGTATTGCGAAAATACTAACCTATGCCAAGTGAACGGGAAATATGAAACCTCTATGTGAATGGACGAACCATTTGCATAGAGGTTTTCTTTTGCTTCTTAAAATTTTTCAGCGTCCGCAGGACGCGCAGCCGTCACCGAATGGGGACGATCTTGGGGGCTTGGGGGGAATCCCTCAACAAGCATTTTGGCCGGTGCAATCCGGCCAAAATCGCAAAACATGTATATGTTTGCATTGCTTGCCAATCTGTGAAAATAATAAAGTTGAGGAAAAATGAAAAGGTACGTTAGCGTAGTATGCTGACGTACCTTTTTTGTATAATCATATTTTCAATTATCTCTTTTGCAAATCGCACAGAGCCAACCTTTCTCATTTTGCTCTACTTGAATTTTTGAAAACCCGGCATTTTCCAATGCTCTTTCAATCTGTTCGGAAGTATAAATTGTCATGCCGTGGATTATATCTGTCCATTTTTCGTCCTTTGTATTTTTCCCATTGGCTTCATTGCAGATCAGGAAAGTCCCGCTATTTTTAAGCACACGATATACTTGCTGAAAAGCAACTTGAATATCAGGCCAAAAGTAGATCGTTTCAAAGGCAGTTATCAAGTGGAAACTGTTTTCTGAAAACGGCAGATTCATAACATTGCCTTGCAAAACCTCGCATCGGCCTTCCTGAATTGCTGCCCGATTGAGTTTTTTCGACTTCTGAACACTAACTTCGGAGTAGTCAACACCAGTTATGTGTCCATTTGAACTTTTTCCCAAAAGGCGTTTGAGGTTAGCCCCTCCACCGCAGCCAATATCCAGACAGAAATCATCGTCGCGGATTTTTATGTGCGTCAAGCCCCATTCTGCAAGTGCGGCATGACCGGTGTTCATCATATTGACCATGATCTTCCCGGCGAATCCTTTTGGTTTGCAGGTGTTTTGAAAGAAAGACATATTTTTTCTCCTAATTTAACATGATGCGAAAGATTGGCAAGTGCCGATTCTCCAAAGTTTTCCCGCAGAGTAGGAACTTAAATTTCTCCGGGCGTAACGCCATATCTTTTTTTAAAAGTGTCGATAAAATGGCTTGCGTTGGTATATCCTACCATCCATACCACGTCTTTTACCTTGTACTTTCCGCTTTGCAGCAGGCGGTAGGCCATCTCCATTCGTTTTTCCACGATGTATTCATAAACCGTGCAATTAAAACAGATTTTGAACCCCTGTTTCAATTTGGTTTCGCTCAAAAAACATTGTTCGGCAATCTGTGCGATTGTCAAAGGATGGAGGAAATGATTGTCGATAATTTCCCTCGCTTTCATCAAGCATCGGTAATCTTCTCTGGAAATATCTTTGGTATTTTTCTGCTTGCCAATCGCTTCATCACAAAACAAAGACAGCAGTTCTAAAACCTTTCCTTCCAGATACAACTTGCGCAGCTTCCGCTCGGGCGGGCAGTCCAACAACTGCTGTAAAACAAGGCGTATCTCCGGTGTGGTGGAAAATACATGGGTACAAATCTTATCATCCCGCCGAATTAAATGCGCTGCTTCTAAATCTTCTGTCAGTGAGGAAAAACGTCCTTCCTCCAGCGAAATGCTCAAGGTATGGTAAGGCTGCTCGGAACCGAAATGGCTTACGCACTGTGAAAACGTCCCACATTGCAAACTGCACTGTGTTGGGGAAAGCTGGTAGTGCTCGCCTTGCTTTTGGCGATAATCCCATTCGCAGATTCCATTCATACAGAAGGAAAGCTGAAAGACCTTGCGCTCTGGATATTCTTCGTACAATTCCGTTTCCCGCTTAAAGGCCATTTCAGACTGAACCAAAAACAGCCCTTTTGATAACTCCTGCATACCCACAAAACCATCGGCAACCTGTTTTGTGAGATCAAAGCAGTTGCCGGTTTGTTTATGCCCTACGGTACCCGAAAGGCCGGAAACCTGAAAAGAGTGAGGCATATATTCGGGGGCGGACCATTGTAAAAGCATACTGCCAAACTCCTTTCACAAAAATAATAGTTAGCAATAACTAACCACATAATATCACATCTGCTTGCGAAAATCAAGTCGCTTCAAAAACAGATTTGCCGGATTGGGGTATAAAACCGCCGGATTCGGTCACAAAAGCGCAGGCGGTTTTGCTACACTAAACTGTGTTTGGAAAATAACACGGAAAGGCGGGTAAATGTATATGCGAAAAGAAAATGGCAAGAGAGAATCCCCCTATAAAGGAATCCTCAAATTTGCCGACGAAAAGAAACCGCAGCTATCATTTGCCGTTGTCCTATCTGTTTTGTCTTCTGCTTTTGGTATTGTTCCATATATCGCGGTTGCAATCTTGCTGCAAAAGGCATTGGCAAGCAGTCTGACAACGACTTGGGCAATCCTCTTGCCGGTCATCGCTCTGTGCGGGTATCTTTTGAAGCATACCCTTTACGCGAAATCGACGCTTTGCTCCCATAAGGTAGCTTACGAAATCATCAAAAATATTCGTACCACAATCATGAAGAAAATGTCCAAGGTATCTATGGGAACGATTCAGGGCAAATCTTCTGGCGAGTTTAAGCAGCTTGTTATCGATGATGCGGAAAGGCTGGAAGGACCGCTGGCTCATGCTATCCCTGAGATGACCGCCAGCATACTTGTTCCGATCTTTGTCATTCTGTATTTGTTGGTGATTGACTGGCGCATGGCGTTGGCCGCTTTGGTTTCAGCTATTTTGGGAAACCTGATCTATTATGGCATGATGTTTGGCCGTGGCGAAGTGATGAAGGAATACATGATGTCCAATGCCAATATGAACGCAACCATTGTGGAATATGTCAATGGTATGGAGGTCATCAAAGCATTTAATCAGACTGCTTCCTCAATGGGGCGGTTCCAGTCGGCAGTTCTAAAGGTGCGGGACATCACGACAAAGTGGTATAAACACTGTTGGCCGTTTATGAGCATCAGCCAAGCGATTCTACCATCCTCGATTGCCTTTGTTTTGCCTGTCGGAATGGCTCTTATTTCAGGCGGTGCGGTTAGTCTTGCCGAACTGATTGTTTGTATTCTTCTCTCTATGGCAATCGTTGGTTCCCTGCAAAACTTTACCGAGTTTTGGGAAAGTTTTGCCGTTATTTCCGAAGTGCAGCCCCGTATTCAGGCGCTTCTTGATATGGAAGAATTGACGGAACCGGCACAGCCGAAGCATACAGACAAAGCCGACATGCAGATGAAGGATGTTCATTTCGGCTATGGCGACAGCGAGATCATTCACGGTATTTCTTTCACAGCAAAGACCGGAAGCGTAACTGCCTTTGTGGGGCCTTCCGGTTCGGGTAAATCAACCTTAGCCAAACTGATCGCCCGGTTTTGGGATGTCGATGCAGGCGCAGTTTTAGTAGGCGGGATTGATATTCGGGAGATGTCCCTTACCGACTTAACAGAGAAGATCAGCTATGTATCGCAGGACAACTTTCTGTTCAATATGAGTCTGCGCGATAATATCCGCATTGGTAAACCGGAGGCTACTGATAAGGAAGTGGAATGGGCGGCAGCACAGGCCGGGTGCGATGAATTTATTTCACGTTTCCCTCAAGGGTACGATACCAATGCCGGTGACGCCGGGGCAAGGCTTTCCGGTGGCGAGCGCCAGCGCCTTGCCATAGCGCGGGCAATCCTCAAAAATGCGCCTATCGTGATTTTAGATGAAGCCACTGCCTTCACAGACCCGGAGAATGAAGATAAATTGCAGTGCTCCATTGATAAGCTGACAAAGGGGAAAACTTTGATTGTCATTGCGCACCGGCTCTCTACCATTATGTATGCCGACCAGATTTTAGTGTTGGAAAACGGACAGATTACCGCACAGGGAACTCATGAGCAGCTTCTTACCCATTCTGAAACCTATCTGGATATGTGGAAAGCCCATATCAGCGCTATGGATTGGAGTATGAATCAGGAGGTGAGTGAATTATGCTGAAAATCATCCGGCGCGTACTGCGTTTAAGCGGAAACTTATCGAAACGGATTTGGGGCAGCTTTATCTGTGGCCTTCTGGAATCCATGTTCGGCCTGCTGCCAATCGCCGCCGTCTTTCTTGTCCTGATAGAATTGCAGAACGGTCAACCGATTACAGGACAAACATGGGGTATTGTTATCGGCTTGATTGCAGGAGGTTTAATCCTGCGCATGATTTTCAAATATCTGGTTTACCGGCTGCAAAGTACGGCAGGCTTTGAGTTTGTAGCCAGAGAACGGATTGCATTGGGCGACCGGCTGCGGAATGTGCCGATGGGCTTTTTCCATGATAACAGTGTCGGAGACATTACGGCGACTGTTACAACGGATTTGAACTTTCTCGAGAACTACTCTATGCACATTCTTGATAAGGTTACAACCGGCGTTTTGAGTATGATTGTCATGGCGGGTTGTATTTTAGCCTTTGACTGGCGTATCGGTTTGATTTTCGTGGCAGGCATCCTTCTTTCCTTCCCAATCTACAGCCACATGCAGAAAAAAGGAAAGGCGCTCTCTGCAAAGCGGCAGAAAATCCAATCCGAAGCAGTTGCGGCCACATTGGAATACGTGCAAGGTATTTCCGTTGTAAAATCCTTCAATATGTGCGACAAAAATCTGAGCGATATTGAAGATGCCTATGAGAGCAATGCGGCTGCCTCTTATGGGGTGGAGCGTGTATTTACCCCGCTCAATATGACCTATTCGATGGTGTTCCGTATTTCGGCCTGCATGATTATGCTGTGCGCGGGAATCCTCGCTGTTGGCGGCGACCTGTCTTTCGCTAATCTCGCCGTTATTCTGATCGCTTCCTTTACCATCTTCAATCCGATTGAGGTTATGGGCCAGATGACGACAATGATTCGGACAATGGACGCTGCCCTTGACCGGGTAGAGCGTATCAAACAGGCAAAAAAAATTGATGAAAACGGTAGGGACATCCCTTTGGATTCCTTTGACATTGGCTTCGAGCATGTGTCCTTTGCTTATGAGAATGGCAATCCAATTTTGAAGGATGTGAGTTTTTCCATTCCACAGGGCAGCATGACTGCGATTGTCGGTCCCTCTGGAGGCGGCAAAACCACCATTACAAGGCTGATCGCCCGGTTTTGGGATGTGCAGGAAGGCAGCATTACCATAGGCGGCCACGATGTCAAAGAGTTTACCTGTGACAGCCTCTTGAAGAATATGAGCATGGTATTTCAAAATGTGTATCTGTTCCACGATACTATTGAGAACAATATTAAGTTTGGCTGCCCGGACGCAACCCATGAGCAAGTGGTAGAAGCGGCAAAGAAAGCCTGCTGCCACGATTTTATCTCTGCTCTGCCACAAGGATATGACACGGTAATTGGCGAAGGCGGCTCCACCCTGTCCGGTGGAGAAAAGCAGCGGATCTCCATCGCCCGCGCCATGCTCAAGGACGCGCCGATTATCCTGCTTGACGAGGCAACCGCCAGCGTTGACCCGGAAAACGAGGTGCATTTGCAACAGGCCATCAGCGCTTTGGTAAAAAATAAGACGCTGATTGTCATTGCACACCGGCTGTCCACGATTCGGGATGCCGATCAGATTTTGGTGGTGGATAACGGAAAAATTGTAGAAAAAGGCGTTCACGCTGAACTGATACAACAAAAAGGAATCTATCAAAAATTCTGGAATATCCGGCAGAAAGCGCGGAACTGGAAACTTGCACAGTAATTTATGCACTGCGGCGGGCGATATGCCGCCTGCCGCAGTTACTTCGACACAATGGTTAGCTTTGATTAACCAGAAAGGAGGGAAACGGTGAAATCTCATTGGATAAAACGAATCGTGCGGCTGCTGGTTCTGCTCTTTGGCGTAAGCATCCTGTGCTTTATCCTGACTGCATTATCCAGTACAGACCCAGCCACTTATCTTGTGCGCCGTGGAAATCTCTCTCCTACACCGGAAGTGATTGAACAGGTACGCGCGGAACTTGGTTTGGATCAGCCGCTTCCGATTCGGTATTTGAACTGGATCGGCGGTGTCTTTCGCGGCGACTTTGGGGAATCTATTTTTTCAACAAACGAGGTGGCTGCGGATTTGGCAGCCTACTTCCCGCAAACGCTGCAATTAGTTTTTCTGTCGTTAGCTGAAATTATCGTGTTTTCAATTCTGCTTGGCGTTTTATGCGCGGCCAAAAAGAACAAGCTGACGGACCATATCATGCGGATTGTTTCGCTGTTTGGAATTTGTGTTCCTCCGTTCTGGCTCGGTTTTTTGCTGTTGATTGGCTTCGCTGTGGAAATCCCGATTTTCAGCGTAACGCCTGCATCGGGGATTATGGGATTGATATTGCCATCCATTACCTTATCTTTTCCTGTGATTTGCTCGACTGTACGGGTATTTCGCGCTTCACTGCTGGAAGAAATGCACCGTGATTATGTGAGCTTTGCCCGTGCCAACGGGATGACGGTAAACAGGATCCTCTGGAAGAAGGTATTCCGCAATGCCCTGCCGCCCGTCATCACCCTGTTCTGCCAGTATGTAAGCTATCTGATTGCTGGAAGCGCCGTAGTGGAAAAGGTCTTTTCTATCAAAGGTGTGGGCAACTACCTGATGAACTGCATTATGGCTGCTGATGCCAACGCGATTGGCGCTTGTATGCTGATTATCGCCGCGCTGTATCTTCTGGCCGAACTGTTTGGCGAAATACTCAACCACTTGCTATGCCCGTGGAGAAAGGAGGAAAGCGATGCTGCGTAAAATATGGAGAAATCCGCAGGCGGTCATCGGGCTTGGCCTGATTGTGCTGATCTGCGCCGTTGCAATTCTCGCACCGCTTTTGGCTCCCCATGCGCCGGACGAGGTGAATCCACTGATGAAATATCAAGCGCCGAGCGCCGATTATCCCCTTGGAACCGATCAGCTTGGGCGGTGTGAATTATCCCGCTTGCTTTATGGTGCAAGAGCATCCCTTGGGCTGGCGCTTCCCATTTTGATTCTGTTGGGAGGGATTGGTTTAATCCTTGGAATGATGACAGCGTGTATCGGCGGCTGGTTTGACCGTGTTGTGACAGGAATCAGCCAGGTATTTATCGCTTTCCCCACGCTCATTATCGCAGTGGCGATTATCGGCGTTTTGGGAAATGGCCTGCAAAATATTATTTGGGCGGTTGTCATCTCCATGTGGGCGCGGTTTATGCAGCTTATTCGCACCTATGCCAAAACGGAACTTGGGCGGGATTACATTGTCGCCGCGAGGGTGTCCGGCTGTGGAATGTGGCAGCTTATTGTTCACCATTTAATTCCCAATATCCTTCCGCAGTTTTTGGTGTATTTTTCAACGGGCGTAGCTTCGGCCATCCTCACGGTTTCCAGCTTTTCGTTTCTCGGCCTTGGTCTGCCCAGCGGAACGGCTGAATGGGGCGCAATGCTGGAGGAAGCGCAGATGGCGTTGTATTCCCACCCGGAACTGCTCATTTACCCCGGTATCTGCATTTTCATTGCCGCCGCAGGCTTCAATCTGTTTGGCGAGGCGCTTAGGGACATTCTTCAGCCGCAGGAGGATGTGCTATGAGCAAAAAGCTGTTACAGGTAGAACATCTTAGCATTGCGCTTAAAAATCCATATCAGGATTTGGTGAAGGACATCAGTTTTTCGTTGGAGGAAGCGGGTGCAGTTATCCTTTTAGGCCAATCAGGAAGCGGAAAAACGATGACCTGCCGGGCAATTTTGGGGCTGCTTAACAGCAGCGCCTTCCAAGTGAATGGCGAAATCTTTTTTGATAACAGATCGCTTTTACAGCTAAAGGAAAAAGAACGGGCGCTGTACTATGGCAATAAAATCGCTTTTATCCCGCAAAATCCGATGACGGCGCTCGACCCTTCCAGAAAAATTGGTGCTCAAATGGCCGAATTTCTTAACCTGCATCAAGATTTGAAGAAAAAGGAAGCCTTGTCTCTTTATGAACAGGCGTTGTCTCGGGCAGGGCTTACAGACACCAAAAGGATTTTAAGCAGCAGGCCGTATCAGCTTTCGGGTGGTATGCTCCAGCGCTGCCTCATTGCCCTTGCGATTGCCGGTAACGCAAAGCTGGTGGTTGCCGATGAACCGACTACCGCTTTAGACGCGATTCACAGGGACAAAGCGGTGGAGCAATTCCTGCATCTACAGGAGCAGGGCTGCGCACTGCTTTTAGTCACCCATGACTTTGATGTTGCACGGCATGTCGGAGGCCATGTACTGATTTTGAAAGAAGGACAGATGGTAGAACAAGGCTGCGCCCAAGAGGTCTTACAGAATCCAATAGCTGATTATACCAAGGAACTGATTGAGGCGATCCACTTGGGATGGGGGTGAGTACATGCTGGAGGTGAAAAATGTAAGCAAACAATACAAAGGCGAAGATAAGTTGCTGTTTGATGCGGTTTCTGATGTGAGCCTGCCTATGGAAGATCATCATATCTACGCTTTGGTGGGAGAAAGCGGCTGCGGAAAAAGCACCTTGTCACGGTTAATTTTGGGGCTGGAATCACCTTCGTCCGGTCAAATCCTGCTGGACGGAAAACCGATTTCCCGCAAAGGAAAAAGAAACCGGAAAGAAACGGCAAAAGCAATCCAACTGGTATTGCAGGACGGAAAAAGCGCCCTTGACCCCCATTTTACGGTTTATCAGGCGATTGCCGAGCCAATCCGAAACCTGCTGAATATACCTAAAGAGAAAGAACGGGCAAGAATTTTTGAATTGCTTGACCGTATGGGGATGCCGAAGGAAACAGCGAACAAGAAAACGGGCGAACTCTCCGGCGGGCAGCAAAAGCGCGTAGGGATTGCCCGTGCTCTGGCTGTTTCCCCGCGCTATATCGTCTTTGACGAATCCATCAGCGGTTTGGATGTCATTCTGCGCAAAAGTATTTTGGAATTGCTAAAAAGAGTTCAGGAGGAAGAACAATGCTGTTATCTTTTCATTACCCATGAGATTGACGCGGCGCTTTATCTTGCGGACGAAATTCATGTGATGCAAAACGGGAAACTGATCGAAAGCCGTCAATGGAATGGGGATCTGAAGATATTTCAAAACCCCTATACCAAACAGCTTTTGCGCGCTTCCCACTTGATTTGAAATAGGTATATACGCTCCTTGGGGCGTGATATATACAAAAAACGAAAGGACGGTTTGATTTATGAAACTAAAATCACTTGCTGCACTGATGATGGCGGGCGTTATGGTGCTTGGTCTCTGCGCCTGCAACAGTACAACACCCGATACTTCCGGTTCTGATTCTACTCCGGTAAGTATCACAACAACAGAAAGCTGGGATTTTTCCACCGGCTTCTATCCAGCGATGTCCCCTGCCACTTCCAATGGTACTTACGGTTTCACCTACTATGCCCGTAACTGCTACGATACACTCGTCGTTCGGGAAAATGGTGAATTTAAGGCTGGGCTGGCCGAAACGTGGGACATCAGCGATGATGGACTGACCTACACTTTCCATCTCAAAGAAGGCGTGAAGTTTTCGGATGGTGCTGACCTCAATGCGGAAGCAGTAAAAACCAGCTTAGAGGCGGCATTCTCCAATTTGGGAGCATATATTGCATCCTTTGGTAAGATTGGAACACTCACGGAGTCGATTGAAGTGGTGGACGAACATACCGTGGCAATTCATCTTACCACTCCTTATTATGGTGTTTTGAACGACCTCGCCATGTGCAACCCAATGGGAATCGTATCGCCCAATGCGTTTAATGAGGATTTGACAACTAAAGAAGAACTGCTGACCCAGACAATGGGGACTGGCCCCTATATGTATGCCGGGGACGGTGACGGAACCTCTTATACTTTCGTCCGCAATCCCAATTATTGGGGAGAACAGCCTGATGTGGACGAATTTACCGTAAAAGTGATCGCGGATCCCGATGCTGCAATTCTCGCTCTGCGCAATGGCGAAGTGGATCTGCTTGCGGGTACATCCCGTTTGAGCTTTGCTGGTTATACCGAACTTTCCTCTGCGGATGGAATTGGCACCGTATTGGATGACAGCATTTCCAACAGCCGTTTTATCGGCTTCAATACACAGGAGGCTCCGTTTAACGATGCCGCTGTCCGGCAGGCGGTGGCCTATGCGATTGATAAGGAAACGATCAGCGACAGTGTATTCTCCGGTCTTGAAACAGCTTCGGAACAGTTGCTGGATACCTCTCTACCGTATTGCGATGTAGAAGCCACTACATACAGCTACAATGCAGATAAAGCAAAAGAATTGCTGGAAAGCGCCGGTTGGGTAGACAGTGATGGCGATGGCATCCGCGAAAAAGATGGCGCAAAATTGAGTGTTACGCTGGATTATATCACCAATCAGGGAACAATGGACGATGCGGCGCTTGTAATTGCTCAGGAATTGGGTGAAGTAGGGTTTGAAGTAACGCCTCGCGGTTCGGATAATATGACGTGGTTTACGCAGGTTTCTACCGATTTTGATTTCTCGCTCCACACAACCTACGGCGGTTACTATGACCCGTTCCTCACCATGACGAATATGAACCCGGAAATGATGTCCGACCCGATTTTGTGGCAGGTTGCCCTTACTATGGAAAATGGCACGGACACCATTAAAGAGCTGGACAGCACCGCTGATTTGGACCGTGTGCAGGAAATCTATAGCGAGGTGCTTACCTTTGCGGCAGATCAAGCCGTACTGGTTCCGTTTACCTCTGCGCATCAGTATGCCGCCTTTAACAGCGACAAGATTGATTCGTTCAGCTTTGGCAGCGACCAGTTGTTCATTGAAATCGCCAATGTAAAGGCGAAATAACGGTAGTGAACACGAAGAATGTTCTGGAAGGGAGGTGTGCCAATGGCTTTGACACCAGCGATGGAGGATTATCTGGAGGCTATCTTAATGATAAAACAGCAGCACGGTTATGTTCGATGCGTAGATGTCGCAGAGCAGTTGGGGGTAAAAAAGCCTTCCGTAAGCCGGGCAGTCAAGGAACTCATAAAATCCGGCCATCTTGTTAAAAATGCTGACGGTACACTTTCCCTAACGGAACTAGGATTGCAGATTGCCGAACAGATTTACGAAAAGCACCTGTTTTTCACAAAGCAACTTATATTGGCTGGCGTGGATCCCGAAACCGCAGAGCAGGATGCTTGCGGCATTGAACACGCAGTTAGTTCAGAATCGTTTCAAAAATTAAAGAAAGCATTTGATGACGGTTAGGTGGTGGTGATATGGGAAATTAGCCGTGTTGGATTTAGAGGATTCTGGCAGACAAATAGGCAAAAAACTGCTTTCCCTGCTTTCCCCGAATCAAAAGAAGGAGTTGGCTCAATTTGTTCGTGACTATGAGGCTGGCGATATTCCGGCTGATCTTCCATATACAACGCACTTTCGAGGCCAGTATTTTACTCCATTACAGGTGGATCAGCCATTAACAGAAATCCGGGAAGGTGATTTATATTTCTGTTTAGAGCAACGCCTTGTGATGGTGCAAGGCAATGTGATTCCTCTGACAGTCAAAGAATTTGAAATCTTCTCCTTGCTTATCTTAAATCCAAAACGAGTATTCACCTATGAAATGCTTATGGATCTGGTATGGAAAGAAGATTATACTTACTATTCACGGAAAGCGGTAAATAACCATGTAAGCAATCTACGGAGAAAATTGAGGGTTTCCCCTGATCTGCCGGACTATGTAAAAAGCGTCTACGGTATCGGCTATAAATTTGAAGAAAAATAGAAAGGTGAGGAAGTGTATAAACGCTGCCTCACCTTGTTTTATCTCCAATGTCTGAAATACTTCTATGGGTAATTTCCCCTCTTGACAGAACCCGCCTCTCGAGATAGAATATAACAGTGATATATAACAGCGTTATAAGGAGGCGAAGAAAATAGACGGCAATCTGACAACCTTAGAACGTATCCACCAGGCCGCAAAAGCAGAGTTTTTAGAAAAAGGGTACAAAGACGCTTCCTTGCGGAATATTGTGAAATCCGTGGGAATGACTACCGGAGCCTTTTATGGCTATTACAAAAGCAAAGAAGAATTGTTCGAGGCTTTGGTAGGCGAGCATTATGCGTACCTGCTTGGCTGTTTTCAAAAAGCGCAGAAGGAATTTGCCGATCTCCCCCACGAGCAGCAGCCGGAGGTTATGGGAGACATTTCCGGCGCTTGCATGTTTGATATGCTCCACTACGCTTATGAACATCTTGAGGAATGTAAGCTCATCCTCTGCTGCTCGGAAGGGACAAAATTTTCCGGCCTTATTGATGAAATGGTGGAAATTGAGGCAGCGGCAACCCATGCCTATCAAGAAGTCTTGCAGGAGCTTGGGCGGCCTTCTCCCCAGATTGACCCCGCGCTGGAGCATATCCTGATTACCGGCATGTTCCACACCTTTTTTGAATTGGTGATTCACGAGATGCCGCTTCAAAACGCAGAAAATTATGTGAAGGAAATGCGGGCTTTCTATACAGCCGGATGGATGAAAATTATGGGGCAGTAATGCCCTGTAATTTTTGCTCATAGGTTAGCGATAACTAACTTATACGGATATAAGAAGGACGCGCTTGTGTTCTCTTTATCATAGATGAAATAAAGAAAAGGAGGAATCTTCTTTGAAAAAACAATCCAATCTGTCACGCCTGCTACAGATTGCAGGCAACCACAAATACCTGACTTACGCTTCCTGGGTGCTTTCGGCCATCAGCGCCCTCATAGCGTTAGTGCCTTTCTACTATATCTGGAAGGTCATGCAGGAAGTGTTGGCAGTTGCGCCGGATTTCAGCCATGCGCAAAACCTGACCCGTAACGGCTGGATGGCGGTGCTGTTCGCAGTGATCGCGGTGTTGGTCTACATAGGCGCTCTGATGTGTTCCCACAAAGGGGCGTTCCGCATTGCCACCAACCTGCGCCTACAAACGATGGAGCATATTGTAAAGCTGCCGCTGGGGTTTGCAGAGCAATTCGGCAGCGGCAGGCTGCGCAAGATCGTCAATGAATCCAGCGCCGCCACCGAAACCTATCTGGCGCATCAGCTTCCCGACCGTGCCAATGCCATTGCGACGCCATGCGGCCTTTTGGTTCTGCTACTGGTGTTCGACTGGCGGCTGGGACTTTTGAGCCTTGTGCCGGTAGTGCTGGGCTTTCTGATTATGATGACGATGACCGGAAAGAAAATGCAGGAAAAAATGAAAGAATACCAAAACGCTCTCGATGATATGTCCAATGAAGCGGTAGAGTATGTACGGGGGATTCCCGTTGTAAAAACCTTCGGTCAGACCATATTCTCCTTCAAAAAATTCAAGGATTCCATCGATCGGTATAAAGTGTGGGTGATTGCCTATACCAAGCAGCTCCGAGCACCCATGATGTTCTATACGGCAGCCATCAACGGCGTCTTTGCCGCGCTGATTGCCGGTGCGCTGATTTTTACCCAAGGCGGCGTTACCAAGGATTTCCTGCTGGATTTAATGTTCTACATCATCATCACGCCCATCATCTCCGTCACCCTTACCCGTATCATGTTTCAGAGCGAAAATGCCATGATCGTAGACGATGCCCTGCATAGAATCGACAGCGTATTGAATTTGAACCCTCTTGCAGAAGCAGCACAGCCGGAACACCCAAACGGCGCTTCGGTACAGCTTAACCATGTTCATTTCAGTTATGATGGAAAAAACGAGGTCATCAAGGATATTTCCCTTTCCATTCCCGCAGGGCAGACGGTGGCCTTTGTGGGACCTTCCGGCGGTGGCAAGACCACGCTTGCCAATCTGATCTGCCGGTTCTTTGACCCGCAAGACGGGCAGGTGAAAATTGGCGGCGTGGATGTGAAGCACATCGCCAAAGAGGAACTAATGAATACAGTTTCTTTTGTATTCCAGAATAGCCGCCTAATCAAAGCCTCGATTTTGGAAAATGTGCGTATGGGCAAACCGGATGCTACCCGCGAAGAAATCATGGCTGCCCTCCACAATGCCCAGTGTGACGATATTCTGGAAAAGCTGCCCCAAGGCGCAGACACCGTGATCGGGACAAAAGGTGTGTACCTTTCCGGTGGCGAACAACAGCGGATTGCCATCGCCCGCGTGATGTTGAAAAATGCGCCTGTCGTAATTTTAGACGAGGCCACCGCCTTTGCCGACCCGGATAATGAATCTCGCGTACAGGCAGCCTTTTCCAAGCTGTCACAGGGGAAAACGGTGATTATGATCGCCCATCGTCTCTCTACCGTAGCTGGCGTAGACCAAATCTATGTCATTGAGGACGGGCAGATCACAGAGAGCGGCAAGAGCCGGGAGCTGCTGGAAAAAGGCGGCGTTTTCAGCCACATGTGGCAGGACTATCAAACTTCTGTTCAATGGAAAGTTGCAAAGGAGGTACAATAAAGTGATTAAAAGGCTTCAAAAGCGATATGCCCTTTCCGAGCAGGGGGCGAAAGATTTGGTGAAAGGCTGTCTGGCCTGCGTTCTTCAAAATCTTTCCTTTATGTTCCCGGTGGGCCTCTTGTATTTTTTAGTAGGCGATTTGATGAATGGCGGCGTACCCGGTGAAAAAATTATCTTTTATATCATCGGCTGCGTGGTGTGCATTGGCTTGATCTTGCTTACCACTTACTTTCAGTACAACGCCACCTATTTTGCCACCTATACGGAAAGCGGAGTGCGGAGGATTACGCTGGCCGAACGGCTGCGGAAAATTCCCTTGTCCTTCTTTGGAAAAAAGGATTTGGCGGATCTCACCAGCACCATCATGGCCGACTGCACCTTTTTGGAGCAGAGTTTTTCTCACTTTATACCGGAACTGGCAGGCTCCATCATCTCCACTGTCTTAATTTCCATTAGCCTTTTGGCGTTTGACTGGCGCATGGCATTAGCGGCGCTGTGGGTGTTGCCGGTTGCCTTTGCTATTGTAGGCTTCTCCGCAAAGGTGCAGGAACGGCTCAATCAGAAAGCGATGGATGTAAAGATGGCCTGCGCCGACGGGATTCAAGAGTGCATTGAAACTGTGCGCGACTTAAAAGCCAACAACGCCGAAGCAGAATATCTGAAAGGCTTGGAAAAGAAAATCCGCGCCGTGGAACATCGTTCCATTCTCAATGAGTTTGGGTTGGCGGCCTTTGTGGTATCCGCTTCACTCATATTAAAGCTGGGAATTGCCACCGTTGCGCTGGCAGGCTCGGTTCTGCTGATAGCAGGCAGTCTCGATGTGCTGACCTTCTTCCTGTTCCTGCTGGTTGTTTCACGGCTCTACGATCCGCTGCAAGGGGCGTTGCAAAATCTGGCGGCGGTTATCAGCACCCGCACTAATATCGCCCGCATGAATGAAATCCTCGATCATCCGATTCAGCAGGGAGAAAACAGACTTTCCAACAAAGGCTATGACATTACCTTCTACCATGTAGGCTTTGCCTATAACACAGGAGAAACCGTATTGAAAGATGTTTCCTTTACCGCAAAACAGGGCGAAGTCACGGCCTTGGTAGGGCCCTCTGGCGGCGGCAAAACAACGGTTTCCCGGTTGGCTGCAAGATTTTGGGATGTGAGCCGGGGAAAGATCACCGTGGGAGGCATGGATATTTCCAAAATTGACCCGGAGACGCTGCTTTCCCTGTTCTCCATTGTATTTCAGGACGTTACCCTGTTCGACAATACCATTCTGGAGAATATACGAATTGGGAATAAGGACGCAACCGATGAACAGGTTTTAGCCGCTGCAAAACTTGCCAATGTGGACGAATTTGCCGAAAAGCTGCCGGATGGCTGGCATACCAACATTGGAGAAAATGGCTGCGAGCTTTCCGGCGGCGAACGGCAGCGGATTTCCATTGCCCGAGCTTTCCTGAAAAACGCGCCGATTATTCTGTTGGATGAAGCCACCGCTTCGCTGGATGTGGAGAATGAAACCTTGATTCAAACTGCCCTCTCCCGTCTAATCGCGGATAAGACCGTACTGGTGATTGCTCACCGGATGCGCACCGTAGCCGGAGCAGACAAAATCGTGGTGCTTTCTGAAGGAACCGTGGCCGAAGAAGGCGCACCGGAAAAATTGTTAAAGCAAAACGGCTTGTATGCCCGAATGGTGAAGCTACAGACGGAAAGCCAAAGCTGGAAACTGGCGTAGAATTTTTGTTTCTTCCAGTTTCATTATCTGCCGCGTCGGCTATAAATTTGAAATCTGAGGAATGCCATCATGGCTTGAAACGGCCATGGTGGTATTTTTTTTGCGAAAACACCTATAAAAACACCCTTAAAAATGTCACGACTAATAGAGAGGTATTTTTAAATTTTTCTGCTGAACCCCCCGTAAAAATCCCCTCAAAATGAAATGACTATTAGAAGGGTATTTTTGTGTTTGTCCACGCAATAATTCCCTCGAAAATATACGGATATATGAGAGGGATTTTGAGCTATCTCAAATTTATTTTCAAAAGGGGGCGTCATTTTGCTGTCAAAATGTACGGATAAATAGAAGAGTGTGTTTTGACCGTCCAAAAGGAGGTGATAGAAATCAAAGAGAAAATCCCCGTGATGACCTACTCCCAATACCGCAGAGCTAGAAAGCTAGTCCATCAGTGCTGCAACTATGAGAGCGGGAACTGCCTTGCCCTTGACGATGGAGAAGAATGCGTTTGCGTGCAAAGCATTTCCTACTTTCTGCTGTGCAACTGGTTCCGTGCCGCTGTCCTGCCTTTGGATGAACCTCTGGTGACTGCTTTGCTTCATCGGAAAGAACATAAACGGTGCGCTGTCTGCGGACAATCCTTTCTTCCCGGTTCCAACCGGGCAAAATACTGCAAGTCCTGCGCCGCTATCGTTCACCGCAGGCAGAAAACAGCCAGTGACCGGAAAAGGCGGGCTGCCTGCGGACAATTAGAGACGAAAAAGGCTTGATTCTGCGGGCTTTGCAAGCACCGGTCAACGGGATAGAGGGATAAATCCTTATGCCCGCCCAGAACGAGCTTCTAATTGTCCGCACAGGCTCCTGACCTAAACGGGATTTCCCCAGACAGGCAGCAGGCTGAGTACATATAGGTTCCCGCTTCATTTTGTCTGCCTAAACGGGAATATCCAGGATTGGTTTTTCAGAACATGGCAAAGCTGACGCTCTGGAGCGCCCATATCCTGTTTTTCAGTCCGTGGCTTTCCCGCCTGTCAGACAGCCCGGATTTAGACGGTAGTTAATAAGAAAAGAGTTAAATACAAAATAGTCAATATCAATCTATCTATCATAGCGATGATGGATAGAAAGGAGAATTTATGATTCCATACAAAACAGATACCGATATTTCGTCTTATATCATTTTCCCACGATTCCTTATCCCCCTGGATTTATCCAATGACGCCAAGGTGCTGTACGCCCTGCTTTTAGACCGGGCGGGGATTTCCAGGAAGAAAGGATACATCGAAGCAGATGGGACTATCCGTCTGTACTTTACTGTGGAGGACGCCAAAGCGAAACTTCGCCGAAGCAGGCAGGTGGCAACACGGGTGTTTCATGAACTGGAATCCTGCGGTTTGATCTTCCGCCGGAAACAGGGGCTTGGCAGACCGGCTGTGATCACCCTGAATCTGCCAGCTAAAGAAAGGAGGAGCGCCAATGATTGATGACCAAAAGCTGTATGAGCTGCTGAAAGACTTTGACCCCGCAGTAGGGGAACGGATGGAAAAGCACTTCAAGGATGGGGCGTTTTATTTTGACCTTGGCGGCAGCAGCTATCCCTTTTTTGAGAGGAATACCATCTACACGGTCATTCCCCACTTTGCGGAAAAAGGCTCGGAAGGGATCGTGAAAAAACTGAAGCGGCTGATGGAAAAAGATTTGAAAGAGAAAGAACCGGAAAGATAGCTGCAAAAAGCCAATCGGAGCGTTATAATAAGGGCAACCGTTTACTTGGCTGCCTGAACAGAAAGGAGAAGCAAATGAACCAGCAGCCAGAAAAAATTACCGCATTATACTGCCGCTTGAGCCAGGACGACGCCCTGGACGGGGAAAGCAATTCCATTACCAATCAGAAAACCCTGTTGAGCAAATACGCTGCCGAACACGGGTTTCGGAATATCCAATTCTTTATAGATGACGGATATTCTGGAACCAGCTTCCAGAGGCCGGGGTTCCAGGAGATGATGCGATATGTGAAGGATTACAGCGTATCCGCTGTGATTGTCAAAGACCTGTCCCGGCTGGGAAGGGAGTATTCCTATATGGGGCGGCTACAGGATTTCATCTTCCCCGCTTATGACGTCCGCTTTATCGCTATCAACGACGATGTAGACAGCGCCAAGGGGGAAAATGATTTTGCGGTGTTCAAAAATGTATTCAACGACTATTATGCCAAGGATACCAGCAAGAAAATCCGGGCGGTGGTAAAAATGCGGGGCGAAGCCGGGGAGCATATCGCCAGCAACCCGCCTTATGGCTACATAAAAGACCCGCAGGACAAAAAGAAATGGATTGTGGATGAAGGAGCGGCAAAGGTGGTGCGGCGTATCTTCAACCTCTGCATTGCGGGGAAAGGCCCCATGCAGATCGCAAAAATCCTCACAGACGACAAGGTGCTGACCGTCACCGCCTATCACGCAAGGCAGAAAGGCTGGACCATGCCGGAGAATCTTTATCAGTGGTGCGCAAAATCTGTCGCCGGGATATTAGAGCGACGGGAGTACACGGGTTGTACCGTGAACTTCAAGACCTATACCAAGTCCCTGAAATTCAAAAAGCGGATGGAAAACCCGGTTGAGAACCAGAAAGTCTTTGAGGACACCCAGCCCGCCATCATTGAGAAGGGCCAGTGGGAACGGGTGCAGGAACTGCGGAAGAACAAACGCAGGCCGACAAAAACAGGAAGAACCAGCATGTTCTCCGGTCTGCTCTACTGCGCCGACTGCGGAGCAAAGCTATATTTCTGCACCTGCAACACTTACAAGGACAACAGCCAGAATCATTTCGTCTGCTCCAATTACAAGAGCAACACCGGCTCCTGCAAAATCCACTATATCCGGGAACAGGTGCTTTACCGGATCGTACTGGAGACTATCCAGCGGACATTGACTTACGTCCGTATGTTCCGGAAGGATTTCAAGTTGGAAATGCTGGCGCAGGACGAGGAAAGCCGTAAGGCGGAACTGGCGGAAAAGCAGAAAGCCCTCTCCGGAGCAAAAAAGCGGATGGAGGATTTGGACAGGATTATCCAGCACATCTATGAGGACAATGTGCTGGGCAAGCTGTCCGACAGCCGGTACTTAAAATTATCCCGCCAATATGAGAAGGAGCAGGCAGAGATTGAGCAGCTTGCCGCTGTGCTGGAACGGGAAATTGAAACACAGGCCGGGCAGGTTTCCGATGTAAACAAGTTTCTGAAGCTGGTGGACAAGTACCTGGATATTCCAGAACTCGACGCCGCCATCCTCAATGAGCTTGTGAGCAGGATCGTGGTGCACAGCCCGGCAAGGGAGAACGGAAGGAAGCAGGTGCGAATCGATCTGTATTTCACCTATGTGGGGCAAATCCGCATTCCTTTGAAGATTGGAAGGGAGTCCTTAAACGAATCGGAACCGGCGTGACTTGACACGCCGGTTCCTACCAAAATTCTTTTTACTTCCTTATGGGACGTTGCCTAACGGTCAGCCTCTTTTTTGTGGCTGGAATGAATCAGCCTTTGTGCTTGCGGGCGACCACAGCGGCGCCGGACAGCAGACACACAGCGGCAGCGAAAACCACCACATACAGGGTCAGCTGGGCAGAGTCGCCGGTGGAAGTCACCGGGGCATCGGGCTTCAGGGAGGCCTGGGGCTGGTCGGTCACCTCAGGCTTATCGGAAACCTGGGGCACGTCCACGGCCACCAGTCCGTCCATGGCCTTCTGCAGGGCCTGGGCAGCGGCATCCACCGCATCCTGATCCAGCACGGTCAGGGTGGTGTCATCCATCACAGCCTGAGCCTTGGCCAGAGCGTCCCGGAAGTTGGCTACGGTCTCGGCGGTGTAGTTGTCCAGGTTGAGCTTGCCGGCCTCATCCAGCAGCTGGCTCAGAGCAGCCTTGTCGGCCTCCACCACCTGGTGGACATTCCGTTTGGCGGTCTCAGGCAGGGTGGCACCAAAGGCAGAAATGACGGCAGGTACCTGCTTGGCCACTTCCTCATCGGTCATATCCTGGGGCTTATCGCACCAGATGCAGAACATAGCGCCCACGGGGTCCTTTACAGTACCGCCCATGAAGGTATTGATGTCGAACTGGCTGGCCTTGTCGGCGTCGCACTGATAGCCGCCCACCACCCAGTAGTAGTCACCGTGGGTGTTCACCAGCTTGTGGCCCATCTCCGCCAGGAAGGGAGGCTTGGCCACGTCATAGCCCCACCAACCGGAGGACCAGTAGCAGATGATGATGTCCTTGTCGAAGGTGCCCTGATCGGTGGTCTCACCGTAATAGATGCCGTCGTTGAAGGCCATGGGGGTCATGCCGGCCTTCTTGACCAGAGTAGCCACCTGGTTGACGTAGGTGATAAAGTCGTCGTACTGGCCATTCTCCACCAGGAAGGGGAAGCCCATGCCCACGCTGGGGTCGTCGTTGGCAAACTCATCGCAGCCCATGTTGAACAGGGTACAGCCCTTGCTGGCAAAGTAGGTGATGTACTTCTCCACCAGAGCCTGGGTGAAGGCAGTGGCGGTCTTGTTGGTGATGTCGATGGTGCGCTGAGAGGTGCCGTAGGCGCAGTCCACACCGGTAAGCTCCTCGGCGGCGTCCAGAATGGCGTCCATGTGGCCGGGGGTGTTGATGAGAGGGATGATCTCCATGCCCTTAAGGGCAGCATAGGTGAAGATCTCGTCCATGTCGGCCTCGGTCAGCTCGTCCACCTCGAAGTCACTGTAGGCCTCGTTGCCCTTGTGGATGGCAGCAGCCACAGCTTCGCTGGAGTAGGTGTTCTCCCCCACCGTCAGGGACATGTCGTCCAGCAACAGGCGCAGGCCGTCGTTGCCCAGACCCAGCATCAGGTAGTTCATACCAGCCTGAGAGGCGCTGTCCATGATGGACTTCAGAGTATCCACGGAGAAGTACTTGCGGCCAGCGTCCACCATGACGATGGACTTGTCATACTCGTTGGTGGTCACGCTGCCGTGGACGTGGCGCTCAGCGGTCTCGGGCAGAGTTTTGCCAAAGGCAGCAATGACGTCGGCCACTTCCTGGGCCACACTGGCATCGGTCTGATCCTGGGGCTCATCGCTCCAGATGCAGAACATAGCGCCCACGGGGTCCTCCACGTTGCCGCCCATGAAGGTGTTGATATCAAACTGGCTGGCCTTCTCCACGGTACATTTGCCGTGGCCGATGACCCAGTAGTAGTCGCCGTGGGTGTTCACCATCTTGTGTCCCATCTCCGCCAGGAAGGGAGGCTTGGCCACGTCATAACCCCACCAACCGGAGGACCAGTAGCAGATGATAATGTCCTTGTCGAAGGTACCCTGGTCGGTGATGTTGTTGTAGTAGATGCCGTCATTGAAGGCCATGGGAGTCATGCCGGCCTTCTTGACCAGCGCGGACATCTCGTTGACGTAGGTGATAAACTCGTCGTACTGGCCATTCTCCACCAGATAGGGGAAGCCCATGCCCACGCTGGGGTCGTCGTTGGCAAACTCATCGCAGCCCATGTTGAACAGGGTGCAGCCCTTGCCGGCGAAGTAGGTGATGTACTTCTCCACCATCGCCTGGGTAAAGGCAGTGGCAGTCTTGTTGGTGATGTCGATGGTGCGCTGAGAGGTGCCGTAGGCGCAGTCCACACCGGTGAGCTCCTCGGCCGCATCCAAAATGGCGTCCATGTGGCCGGGGCTGTTGATCAGGGGGATAATCTCCATGCCCTTGGTGGCAGCGTAGGCAAACAGAGTGTCCATGTCGGTCTCGGTCAGCTCGTCCACCTCAAAATCACTGTAGGCCTCGTTGCCCTTGTGGATGGCAGCAGCCACAGCTTCGCTGGAGTAGGTGTTCTCACCCACCGTCAGGGACATGTCGTCCAGTAAAAAGCGCAGACCGTCGTTGCCCAGACCCAGCATCAGATAGTGCATACCAGCCTTCGACGCACTGTCCATGATGGACTTCAGGCTGTCCACGGAGAAATACTTACGTCCGGCATCCACCATGACAATGGATTTGTCATACTGGCTGACCGCAGGGGTGGTGTCCTCCTTGGGCTGCTCCACCTGGTTGGCAGCGCCAGCGGGCAGCATCATGCTGGCAGCCAAACAGGCGCCAAGCACGACAGAGCATGCTCGTTGGAATAATTTCATGATTTGAACCTCCTTGATGATATGTGAACTCTCCCTTTCTACCCACTACGTGGGTAACGACAACCGAAACAGACGCCCCTCCGATTGCCCGGGCTGGGACAAGCTGTGTGCTGCTACGACTGTAAGTCGTACGGAATACACTCCTGCATTCCTTTCTCCTTTCACCTCCTGTCTTTCCCATGATTTCCAATTCTATATCGTTATGGAACTTTATGGAACTGTAGGAAATTCACAACTCCCCATGATAAATTCACCACAGTGTACCATCATATTGACAGGTTGTCAACCAGTGAAACAAATTTTATGTCTCTGTGTCGCGTACAAAAAAGGCCCGCCTACGGCGGGTCTTTTTCAGACTATCAAAAAACTGACATTGATTCAAATAGGTCAAAAGTTCTTGTATAGGCAAAAATCCCTGGAGCAAAATTTTTCCGCCCTTAGGCGGAAAAATCAATCAAAATCTGTTTTTCCCGGGGACATGCGCATCGGGAAAAACACATCTCAGCCCGCCAGTGTGGCCTTGGGTCGCCCTCTGACCCAAGGGTACATGCAGCGGGCTGTACCCCCTCGAGAAAATGCTGGCATTTTCGAGAAGCGTGTCGAACTTTTTCGACACGCCAAAAAGACCCGCCGACGGCGGGTCTTTTTCCTTGGATGATTCGATGGTACGTTTATCCCATCTCACCGGGGAGGTCCACTTCGGGCATCAGCTCCTGGCTGACCACCGTGAGCATCTCCTCCAGCTTGGCGCAGTCCTCAGGGGTAAACCGCTGGCGAATGCGCTCCATAACCTTGCGCACATAGTCGGTGCTGATGTTGTAGTAATCCCGGTATTTCTGGGTCACTTGCAGGTGATATTCCCGCTTATCCTGCTCCGACTGGACCTTGGTCAGATACCCCTTGCGCACCAGACTGTTGATCTTGTACGCCGCATTGGGGGGAGAAATGCGCATAAAGGTCGCAAATTCATTGATGGTGGGGGTGCCCAGGGCCTGAATGGTCTCCATGGCAAAGGTCTCCACCGTGGTGAGACTGGCTTCTCGATTTTGAAAATGGGCAAAAATCTCCTGGTAAAAATGGAGCTTAAACTTGGTATACACCGCTCCGAATCTCTCCTCCAACATCCTGCTGCCTCCGTGTTTGTCTGTTTTTTGCTATTCTATCAGATTTCACACCAAAAAGGCAATGGGTTACTTTCCCAGGGCCAGGGTCAGCTCTGCGTTCACGGCCACCTTGCCGTCCACCTTGGCCACGGCTTCCGCCACAGCCACGGGGCCTTTCTGCTTGATAATGGTGCACTCCAGCTCCAGCACGTCGCCGGGCACCACCTGACGGCGGAACCGGGCATTTTTGATGCCGCCAAAGAAGCCCAACTTGCCCCGGTTTTCCTCCATGGACAGCACGGTGATCCCGGCCACCTGGGCCAGAGCCTCCAGAATGAGTACCCCGGGCATCACATGATACTGGGGAAAGTGGCCCTGGAAAAAGGGCTCGTTGACGGTGACGCACTTGATGCCCTTTGCCCACTTGCCTTCCTCTCCGTCCACGATCTTATCCACCAGGGCGAAGGGATAGCGGTGTGGCATAATTTCTGCAATTTGATTGGAATTATACTGCATCATGCCTTAATCCTCCCACTTTTTCATGAGCACACAGGCGTTGTGGCCGCCAAAGCCCAGGGAGTTGGACAGAGCATAGCGCACGGTCTGCTCCCGGCCCTGGTTGGGCACGATGTCCAGGTCACAGGCGGGGTCAGGCTCCTGATAGTTGATGGTGGCGGGAATGTAGTCCTCCTTCACAGCCAGCGCGGTGAAGATGGCCTCCACGCCGCCAGCCGCACCCAGCATGTGGCCAGTCATGGACTTGGTGGAGCTCACAGCCAGCTTATAGGCATGGTCGCCGAACACGGTCTTGATGGCGGCAGTCTCGCCGGAGTCGTTGAGGGGGGTAGAGGTGCCGTGGGCGTTGATGTAGTCCACGTCCTCGGCCTTTACATCGCCGTCGGCCAGAGCCTGGGCCATGGCCCGAGCGCCGCCTTCCCCGTTGGGGGCGGGGGCGGTCATGTGGTAGGCGTCACAGGTGACGCCGTAGCCCACCATCTCAGCGTAAATCTTGGCCCCACGAGCCAGAGCGTGCTCCAGCTCCTCCAGCACCAGGATACCGGCGCCCTCACCCATGACAAAGCCGCTGCGGCGGGCGTCAAAGGGTACGGAAGCGGCGTTTTTGTCCTCTCCGGTGTGGAGGGCCCGCATGGTGGTAAAGCCGCCAATGGACAGCGGGGTGACAGCGGCTTCCGCGCCGCCGCACACCATCACGGTGGCGTAGCCGTCCCGGATGTGGCGGAAGGCATCGCCCACGGCGTTGGAGCCGCCGGCACAGGCGGTGACGGGGCAGGTGCACATGCCCTGGAAGCCCAGGTCAATGGCGATGAGGCCCGCGCCCATGTTGGCAATGGCCTCGGGAATGTAGTAGGGGTTAACCCGGTCAAAGCCCTTTTCCAGTCCGCGGGTCTGCTCGGCCTCGGTGGTGCCGATGCCGCCCACGCCGCTGGAGACGATGACGCCGCACTGGGTCAGGTCCAACTCGTCCTTCTCCAGGCCGCTATCGGCAAAAGCCTCCCGGGCGGCTACCATGGCAAACTGGGCATAGCGGGCCATGTGCTTGACCTCCCGCTTATCCAGCACGGTGGTGGGGTCCCAGTTCTTGACCTCGGCGGCCAGCTTGACCTTGCGGTCGGATGCATCATAGAGGGTGATGGTGTCAATACCGCACACGCCCTCTTTCACAGCCTGCCAGGAGTCTGCCACGTTGTGGCCCAAAGGGTTGACGGTGCCCATACCAGTGATGACAACTCTGCGTTTGGTTCCCATAATATCCTCCTTCTCTGCTCACATGCCCATGCCGCCGTCCACGGACAGCACCTGGCCGGTGATGTATCCAGCGCCGTCGCTGGCCAAAAATGCCACAGCCTTGGCCACATCCTCAGGCGTTCCGGCCCGACGGGCGGGAATGGTGGTGAGCATGGCCTCGCGGGCAGCATCGGGCAGGGCGGCTGTCATATCGGTGGCGATGTAGCCGGGGGCCACGGCGTTGACGGTGATGCCCCGTCCGGCCAGCTCCTTGGCCAGGGACTTGGTCATGCCGATGACACCGGCCTTGCTGGCGCAGTAGTTCACCTGGCCGGGGTTGCCCCGCAGGGCTACCACCGAGCTCAGGTTGATGATGCGGCCATAGCGGCCCTTCATCATAGGCCGGGTCACCGCCTTCATGCACAAAAAGGTGCCCTTCAAGTTGGTGTTGATGACGGCGTCAAAGTCCTCTTCCTTCATGGTCATGGCCAGACCATCCCGGGTAATCCCGGCGTTGTTGACCAGGATGTGCACCCCGCCCAACTCCTTCACCGCGGTGTCCACCAGGTTCTTCACCGCCTCAGGGTCGGTGACATCTCCCTTGACGCTTCTCGCCTCCACGCCCAGCTCTTTGAGGGCGGCCAGGGTCTCCTGGGCAGCGGCGTCGTTGCCCGCGTAGGAGAACACCACGCTGGCGCCCTGGGAGGCCAGCTCCAGGCAGATGGCACGGCCAATGCCCCGGCTGCCGCCGGTGACGATGGCCACTTTTCCGTATAAAGACATGGTCATACTCCTCATTTCAGCGCCTGGACCAGGGCCTCCACATCGGCCACCGTCTCCACGGCATAGGTTTTGATGTCCGGGGTGGTCTTGCGCACAAAGCCGCTGAGTACCTTTCCCGGTCCGATTTCCACAATGGTGTCCACGCCCAGCTCAGCCAAGCGACGGATGGTGTCCTCCATGTACACGGAGGACTGCACCTGACGCTCCAGCAGGGCGGGAATGGTGTCGCTGTCTCCCTTTTCCCGGCCCAGGCAGTTGAAGAGCACGGGCACCTGCATCTCGCCAAAAGTCTCGCCCTTAAACTTCTCCGCCAGAGCGTCCCCGGCAGGCTTCAAGAGAGGGGTATGGAAGGGGCCGCTGACCTTCAGGGGCATACAGCGGCGCGCGCCCATCTCCTTGGCCAGGCGGGCGGCCTCGGCCACCGCCTCCTGGTGGCCGCCGAGAACCAGCTGCCCGGGGCAGTTGTAGTTGGCGATGCACACCACGCCCAGAGAACTGGCCTGCTCACAGGCCTGCTCCAGCTTCTCCCGGTCCAGGCCCAGCACGGCGGTCATGCCGCAGGGCACGCCCTTGGCGGCCTCGGCCATCACCTTGCCCCGGAAGGCCACCAGAGAGATGGCCTGCTGGGGGGTGAACACCCCGGCAGCCTGGAGGGCAGAGTACTCGCCCAGGCTCAGACCCGCCACATAGTCGGGGTGAATGCCCAGGTCAGCGAGAATTTTGGTCACGCCCACGGCAAAGGCCACCATGCAGGGCTGGGTGTACCGGGTCTCATTCAAAACTCCCTGGCTGTCCTGGAAGCTGACTTCCTTGACATCAAAGTCCAGGTTTGCCCCATCCAGAATCTCCCGGAACTGGGGGTAGGTCTCGTACAGGTCAGCGCCCATCCCGGGATGCTGGCTGCCCTGACCGGCATACAAAAAGGCAATGCTCATCCCTGCATCTCCTTTACGGTTTTCTCATAGCCTGCCATCAGATCCTCAAAAATCTGGCGCAGGGGGCGGATCTCGTGGACCATGCCAGCCACCTGACCGGCCATGAAGCTGCCAGTATCCACATCGCCGTCAAACACAGCCCGGCGCAGAGAGCCCAGGGTCAGCTTCTCCAGCTCCTCCAGGGGCAGGTGATCCTTCTCCATGCGCACATACTCCCGAGCCATCTTATTCTTCAGCACCCGCACGGGGGCGCCGGTGGAACGGCCGGTGACGATGGTGTCGGTGGCGCTGGCCTTCATGACCGCCTTCTTGTAGTTCTCGTGGATGGGGCATTCCTCACTGGCCAGCAGACAGGTGCCGATCTGAGCGCCGCAGGCGCCCAGGGCAAAGGCAGCGGCCAGCTGACGGCCGTCGGCGATGCCGCCGGCGGCAATGACGGGGACGGACACGGTGTCCACCACCTGAGGCACCAGGGCCATGGTGGTCATCTCACCCACGTGTCCACCGCTCTCGGTGCCCTCGGCAATGAAGCCGTCCACACCCAGCCGCTCCAGACGCTTGGCCAGAATGGGGGCAGCCACCACGGGGAAGATGCGGATGCCCGCCTCTTTCCAGGCGGGAACGTACTTGCCGGGGTTGCCCGCGCCAGTGGTAATGACGGACACACCCTCTTCCACCACCACTTGGGCCAGCTCGTCAATGTGGGGATTCATGAGCATCAGGTTGACGCCAAAGGGCTTGTCTGTGTTCTCTTTGGCGATGCGGATCTCTTTCCGCAGGGTCTCGCCGTCCCAGCCGCCGGCACCCACCAGGCCCAGAGCGCCAGCGTTGGACACAGCGGCGGCGAAGGCACCGGTCGCAATATTGGCCATGCCGCCCTGAATCAAGGGAAACTCGGTTCCCAGCAGTTCATTTAACTTCATTTTGTATCTCCTTCCCTACCCTGAGCCACTTCCAGCAGCGCGCCGGCCCAGGTCAGTCCGCCGCCAAAGCCCACGCACAAAACCTTGTTACCAGGCTGAATCTCCCCCTTCTGCACCAGCTCATCCAAGAGGATGGGCACGCTGGCGGCGGAGGTGTTGGCGGTATGGGCAATGTTTCCGGTGCATTTGGCCGGGTCTACCCCCAGCTTCTTCACGGCAAAGTTGATGATTCTCTGGTTGGCCTGGTGGAGCACAAAGCGGTCCACCTCCTCCAGGGTGATGCCGGCTTTTTGGGCCACTTCCCGGGCGCACCGGGGCAGGGCCTCCACGGCAAAGCGGAACACGTCCTGCCCGTCCATATGTACCACCGCAGGCACCCCCTTGTTCACACCGGGGATGGTGAGCACCTGGTCATTCCCCCGGCAGCCCAGCACGGCATGGATGGAGGGGAACTCCTCCCGCCACTCCACCACAGCCGCGCCAGCGCCGTCGCCAAAGAGCACGTAGGTGCTGCGATCATTGATATCAATGACCCGGCTGAGCACCTCTGCCCCCAGCACCAGGCCGTACTTCCGCTGGGAAGCGGCCAGCAGGCACTCTGCGGTGTGCAGGGCGTAGACAAAGCCGGAACAGGCGGCGTTTAAGTCAAAACAGATGGCGTCCTCCTGGAACCCCAATTCCTTTTGCAGCACGCAGGCGGTGGCGGGAGTCAGGTGATCGGGGGTGAGGGTTGCCACCAGGCACACGCCCACTTCCTCCGGCTTCACGCCGCTGCGCTCCAGAGCCTTTTTCGCTGCCTCCAGGCACAAGCTGGTGTGGCACTCCTCTCCCTGGCAGTGGTGTCGGGCACCGATGCCGGTGCGGGAGGTAATCCACTCGTCGCTGGTGTCCATGATCTGCTCCAGATCATGGTTGGTAATCATATGCTGGGGCAAGGCGCTGCCTGTGGCCAGCAATTTTATTCCACTCATGTGCGCTCCTTTCTCAGGGCCTTTGCGCCCATGGCTCGAAATTTCTCGTACCGTCCGGTGAACAGGGCGTGGGCGCTCATGCGGCTGAGCCCCGCCAGCTCCTCTTGGAGCACCACATCCAGAGTGCGCACCATGGCGGCCACGTCGGTGTGGGCCCCTCCGGCGGGCTCGGGAATGACCCGGTCAATAACCCCCAGCTCCAGAAGATCTGCGGCGGTGAGCTTCATCACGTCGCAGGCCTCGTCACTTTTGGAGGCATCTTTCCATAAAATCGCCGCAAACCCTTCCGGAGACAGCACGGAATACACGGCGTTTTCCAGCATCAGCACCCGGTTTCCCACACCCAGAGCCAAAGCGCCGCCGCTGCCCCCTTCGCCGGTGACAATGGCGATGGTGGGCACGGTGAGGGCAGACATTTTGGCCAGCATCCGGGCAATGGCCTCGCCCTGACCTCGGGCCTCCGCCTCCAGGCCGGGGTATGCCCCAGGGGTGTCAATGAAGGTGATAACCGGGCGACCAAACTTCTCCGCCTGGTCCATGAGCCGTCCGGCCTTGCGGTACCCTTCCGGGTTGGGCATACCGAAACGGCAGGCCATCCGCTCCTCCAGGTCTTTGCCCTTGCGGTGGCCAATGACGGTGACGGGACGGCCGTGGAACAGGCCCACGCCGCCAAAAATACTGGGGTCGTCGCCACACAGGCGATCCCCCTTCTGCTCAAAAAAGTCGGTGAGCAGTCCCTGGACAAAGTCCACCACCCCAGGGCGGGCGGTATTGCGGGCCAGGGCAACCCGCTGGGCGGGTGTATACTCAGCCATCCCGGTTTGCACCTGCCTTTCCGTGGAGCTTCAGCAGCTGGATCAGGGTGTCCCGCAGATCCTGGCGGGGCACCACAGCGTCCAAAAAGCCATGCTCCAGTAAGTATTCGGCGCTTTGGAAGCCTTCCGGCAGTTCCTGGCCGATGGTCTGTTCAATGACCCGGGGACCGGCAAAGCCGATGAGGGCCCCGGGCTCGGCAATCATAATATCCCCCAGGCTGGCAAAGGAGGCGGTGACGCCGCCGGTGGTGGGATGGGTGAGCACGGAAATGTACAGCCCTCCCCGGCGGGAAAACCGCTCCAGGGCCGCAGAGGTCTTGGCCATCTGCATCAGGGACAAAATGCCCTCCTGCATCCGGGCCCCGCCGCTGGCGGAAAAGAGGATGAGGGGCAGCTTTGCCTTAGCTGCCTGCTCCACCAACCGGGTGACCTTTTCACCCAGGGCGGCGCTCATGCTGCCCATGAAAAAGCGGCTGTCCAGTACGCCCACCGCCACCCGGTATCCGCCGATGCGGCCCAAGGCGGTGACCACGCCCTCATTCATGCCCGTTTTGCCCTGGGCCTGGGTGAGCTTCTGGCGGTAGCCGGGGAAATCCAGGGGATCGGCGGAGGCCAGTTCCGCGTCCAGCTCTTTGAAGGTACCCCGGTCCAGAATCTGGCTCAGGCGGTAGTAGGCTCCAATGGGGTGGTGATAGCCGCACAGGGGACACACATAGCCCTCGGCCACCAGATCCCGGTGGGCCACCTCTCCTCCGCAGTGGGAACACACCTCACTGCTGTGGGGGTGTACCGAGGCGGACACGCTGCGCATGGCCTTTAAGGACAGCAGCTTTTGTCTGCGCCGTTGAAATACGGAACTCATGCCTTCTTCTCCTCCTCAGCCCCGTGGCTCCAGGTCAACAGGGTGTCCAGATTGGCATCCATAAACCCGGTGTGGTAAGCTCCCCGAACAAAGTCGGGGTGATACAAAATCTGGTGCAGCAGATCGGTGTTGGTGGTGGTGCCCTCAATGACCAGCTCCTCCAGAGCCCGACGCATGCGACGGATGGCATCCAGCCGGGTGGGGGCATGGACAATGATCTTGGCCATCATGGAGTCGTAGTAGGGGGGCAGGTCATAGCCGGAGTACAGCCCCGTATCCACCCGCACCCCGCAGCCGCCGGGGAGGTGAAGAAAGTCGATGTGTCCCGGGCAGGGCCGGAAGTTCTCCGCCGGGTCCTCGGCGTTGATGCGGCACTCCATGGCGTGGCCGTGGAGCTGCACCTGCTCCTGGGTCACCGACAGGGGCAGCCCAGAGGCCACCCGGATCTGCTCCCGCACCAGGTCCAGACCGGTGACCATCTCGGTGACCGGGTGCTCCACCTGAATACGGGTGTTCATTTCGATAAAATAGAACTCTCCCTCTTCAGAGAGGACAAATTCAATGGTACCGGCGTTGACGTATCCGGCCGCCTTGGCCGCCGCCACCGCCGCCGCCCCCATACGCTCCCGCAGTTCGGGAGTAAGGGCCTTGGAGGGGGATTCCTCCAACATTTTCTGGTTGCGCCGCTGGATGGAGCAGTCCCGCTCCCCCAGCTGAATGACGTTGCCCTGGGCATCGGCCATGATCTGGAACTCGATGTGCCGGGGGTTGACAATCAGCTTTTCCAGGTACATCTCGTCGCTGCCAAAGCAGGCGATGGACTCGCTTCTCGCCTCCTGGAACAGGGGAATGAGCTGGTCGGGCTCGTACACCCGGCGCATGCCCCGGCCACCGCCACCTGCGGCAGCCTTGATAAGCACCGGATAGCCCATCTCGTCGGCCAGAGCCTTGGCCTGCTCGGGGGTGTCCACCGCTCCGTCAGAGCCGGGTACCACCGGCACCCCCGCCTGCTGCATCAGCTTGCGGGCGGCGGCCTTGTTGCCCATCTTGCGAATCACGTCCCCGGAGGGGCCAATGAAGGCGATTCCTGCCTGGGCACAGGCGTCGGCAAAGTCGGCGTTCTCCGACAAAAAGCCATAGCCGGGGTGGAGGGCGTCACAGCCGGTCTGCTGGGCCACGGTGAGGATGGCGTCCATATTCAAATAGCTGTCGGAAGACCGGGCGGGGCCAATGCAGTAGGCCTCCTCGGCCAGCTGTACATGCAGCGCGTCCGCGTCCCCCTGGGAGTACACCACCACAGGCTGGATGTTCATCTCCCGGCAGGCCCGGAAGATGCGCACCGCAATTTCGCCTCGGTTGGCAATGAGAATGCGTCGAAACATGCTCTCACCCTTCCCGGTAGCGGATCAGGTTCTGGCCAAAGGACACCAGGTCCCCATCCTGGGCCAGTACCTCCTCCACCACGCAGTCACAGGGGGCCTTGATCTCGTTCATGGTCTTCATGGCCTCCACCAGGCACAGCACGTCGCCCTGGCTCACCTTCTGCCCCGGCTTCACATAGGGGTCAGCTCCGGGGGCGGGAGCGGCATAGAAGGTGCCCACCAGGGGGGCGGTGATGCAGGTGCCCTCTTCCACCACCTCTGCCACAGGGGCAGCGGCAGGGGCGGCCACCGGAGCGGCCACCGGTGCCACCGCAGCAGCAGCCACGGTCACCGTCTTGCCCAGCTCCAGGGAGAAGTCCTTCCGGGTCACCTTGAGGGTGGTCAGCCCACTCTGGTCAAAACGAGCCATCAGCTCGTAAATTTCTTGATTGGTCATAGCTCCTCCTTTTGGAAAAAAGGCACCGGGGATACCGGTGCCATTTCTTTCCCTCTTTCGATTAGCCCTGGTGGCTCTCCAGATAGGCCACCAGATCGCCCACAGTCTTCATCTGGGGCAGAGCCTCGTCCTCGATGGTCACACCGAAGGCCTCCTCCAGAGCCATGGACAGCTCCACAGCAGCCAGAGAGTCGGCGTCCAGATCCTCAGCCAGGCGGGCCTCCATGGTCACCTTGTCGGCGTCACAGTTGAGAGTCTCCACAATGATATCCTTGATCTGCTCGAAATCCATATTGACAGCTCCTTTTGATTACTTCAAAGTTTTTATTTAAAATTATTTAAATAAAATAATTTAAGTACATTGTAGCACCCTTTCCCCCAAAGTCAAGGGGGGAAATGAAGTTTTACAGTTTCATATACATCCGACAAACTTCGACGGTTTATCATGGTAGAGATGCACAAGAAAAGGAGGAAGCCCCACGGCTTCCTCCTTGTTGTTATTCTTCTATGGCAATGTCCACTCCATTGACCTGCACCCCGTCCTGGGCGCGGATCAGAATGTACTTCACCCCGTCGATGACCCGGGTGGACACCAGGTCACTCTGGTCGGCAGGCAGGCGCACTGTCACATCGGCGGCGGACACCTCCACCTGCTTGGGCTGAATGACGTTGGCGGGGTTGATGGCCGTCTCCTCCCCAAAGGCCTCCTGGAACTTGCGTCCAAATTCCTCGGCGCAGTGGGCGGGCACGCCGCAGGAGCGCAGCACCCCCGCCATCTCCCCGTGGTCCAGGGTGAGGGGCTCCGGCTCGTGGCTCTCCTTATGGACCTCCATCATCTCCCGCAGCTGCTGGTGGACCCCTTCCACCACCTCATAGCTGCCCTGCCCCTCCAAAGCCTCGCTGAATATGGTCTGGAAGGTCTCCTTCTGGGCCTGGGCGGGCATGGGCGGCTGGCAGCGGAACAGCTCGCTCCACATGGCCTCCTGGCTGGCCTTGGTGTCCTTGGTGTAAAAGAGTGCCCCATACAGGTTGGTGCTGCGCTCGTCAAAGGCAGGGAACAAAAAACCCAGGGCGGGGGGCGACACCAGATGGTTCATCTGGCGGTTGTGGAACTCGTTTTCCCGCATGTAGTAGCTCAAGGCAGGTTTGGTCTCCTTCACCGGACAGATGGAACACATGATGTACCGGTACACCTCGTTGCCTCCGTCATCCTGGCGGCTGCCGTCCTTGCCCCGGTAGGGCACATCGTAGCTGTCCTGAATGAGCAAAATCAAATAGCTGCCCTCCAGCTCCACCGTCTCCACAATGCGGCGGAACAGCTCCTCCACGGCGGTGTCGTCCTTCAATGCGGAATCCCGCACCGTCATCAGCAGCTTGTGCTCTTCTCCATAGGCCACTTGCTGGGTCTCAAACTCCATGGGCAGCAGGTTTTTCCCCAGCTTGCCCGAAAGAGTCTTGCGCAGCACCCCCAAGAACATGTCCCGCTCATCCTCGCTGAGCATGGACAGAGGCTGGTTGAACTGGGAGACAATATGTTTTAACTCATTGACATAGCAACCCCGGATGGAGCCAATGGCGTTGCGATCATCTTTAAAGCGGCGGCGAATTTCGCCGATTTCCTTCTCATTCATGGTGGAATACTCCTTATAACTCGGTAATGCTCCCCTGCCCTGTGCAGGGAACACCAGTATAGCACGCTTTCCCTTCCCCTGGCAAGGCATGTTGTGGAACATGCACATTGACAAGCGGCGAAAACTGCGTATAATAAAACCCATTGGTGTCATGACACATGTATGGATAGAAAAAGGGAGGAAATCCACATGTCCAAATGGAAGGAATTTTTGGCCCGAAAGAATGTGATCATTTCGGGCAAACGCTACGGCATCGACGCGCTGGGGGCCATGGCTCAAGGCCTGTTCTGCTCTCTGCTCATCGGTACCATATTAAATACTCTGGGCAAGCAGCTGGGACTGGAGGCCCTGGTGCTGGTGGGGGGCTACGCTTCGGCCATGAGCGGGGCGGCCATGGCGGTGGCCATTGGCTACGCCTTGCAGGCCCCTCCTCTGGTGCTCTTTTCCCTGGTCACCGTGGGCTACGCCGCCAACGCCCTGGGTTCCACCACCCTGGACGGCGGCTCCGGAGCTGGTGGCCCGCTGGCGGTTCTGTTCATCGCCATCATCGCCGCCGAGCTGGGCAAGCTGGTGAGCAAGGAAACCAAAATTGACATCCTGGTCACCCCCCTGGTGACCATTCTGGTGGGCGTAGGCCTGTCCGCCTGGTGGGCCCCCGCCATTGGCACCGCCGCCGCCGCTGTGGGCGAGTTTGTGGAGTGGGCCACAGTGCTTCAACCCTTCTGGATGGGCATTCTGGTGTCCGTGGTCATTGGCATCGCTTTGACCCTGCCCATCTCCTCAGCGGCCATCTGCGCCGCTATCGGACTCACCGGACTGGCGGGGGGCGCCGCCGTGGCCGGGTGCTGCGCCAACATGGTGGGCTTTGCCTTCCTCTCCTTCCGGGAAAACCGGTGGGGCGGCCTCATCAGCCAGGGCCTGGGCACCTCCATGCTTCAAATGGGCAACATTGTCCGCAATCCCCGCATCTGGCTGCCCGCCATTCTCACCTCCGCCATCACCGGCCCCCTGGCCACCTGCGTGTTCCAGTTTCAGATGAATGACCCCGCCGGTGGCGTGGCCTCGGGCATGGGTACCTGCGGCATGGTGGGCCCCATTGGCGTGTACGCCGGTTGGGTCAACGACGTGGCCACCGGGGCCAAAGCCGCCATCACCGGCATGGACTGGCTGGCCATGGCCCTCATCTGCTTCATCCTCCCCGCCGTGCTCACCTGGGCCTTTGGCCTGGTGCTGCGCCGAGTGGGCTGGATCAAGGACGGCGACCTGACCCTCTCTTGACATTCCCCCTCTCTCCCTGTAACATGATAGAGAAACACAGAGAGAAAGAAGAGAGAAATCCATGGTTGACCGTCACGTTGAGAACAAACTGCGCTCCTTAGGGCTAATGGGAAATTATCAGGGCTACCACTGTCTGGTGTACAGCGTGCGCCTGATCCAGGAGGATGCCACCTATCTGGACATGGCCACCAAGCGACTCTACCCGGAGGTGGCCCGCACTTTTGGCATGAATGTGGGGGCGGTGGACAGCGCCATGCGCACCGCCATCTCCCTGTGCTGTGCCCGATGTGGGGAGCAGGTGGCGGATATGTGCTGTGGCAACGCCCACCCCACGGTGTCCCAGTTTCTCCACGGCCTGGTGGACGACCTCTCCTGATTTCGAATACTACAAGCGACCCCTGAACCCGATATACCGGGTTCAGGGGTCGCTGCTGTTTTATGCGGATGGGGCACCGGCGCGGGGAGCTTTCTCCCGGGCCTGTCCCTTGCCCTGTTCGGTGCGTCGCTTGATGACCTTCAAGCGCACGAACTCCTCCCGTTCCTTTTCCTCCAGCGCCTCGGTGATGAAGCGGATGGTGTTGTCCAGGTCGGGAATGACAATGTTTTTCAGAGCATTGGCCCGCTTCTGGGCCTTTTTAATGGCCTGAGCCAGACGGTAGATGGAGATCTCCACCTCCGCCATGCGGCGTGTCAAATCCTTGACCTTGGCAAACTGGATGTAAGCCTGGTCAAAAGCGGGGGACGTATAGGCAAAGCCATAGCTGGGGCTCAGAGGTGGGGTGTTGTCCGGGATATGGGGCAATTCCACGCCCATCACCGAACGCCAGCGAATGTCCAGACTGTGGTCCGGCTCCACGCCCTCTGCAATACGGTCACACAGGCCCAACTCCACGTTGGCCTTGGCCAGGGCCATATAGGCGGACTGGAACACCTGGTCAATTTCCCGCTGGATGCGAGAGGCGTCCTCCATCAATGTCATCATTTCACGGACCAGAATGTTTCGCTTCCGGTCCATCAGCTCATAGCCGGTGGTTGCCAGCGCACGGGAACGCTTGGCAGCCATGAGGTTGCCCTTGGTGGGCAGTACGGCAGCCATGGGGCCACCCCCTTTCCATCAGATCTGCGCTTAGAGCTCGCCCAGGGACTCGTAGGCTCCTTCCTTGTAGTGCTCGTCCAGCTCCTTGTCGCTGATACGGTCCAGCTCACCCCGGGGCAGGATGGACAGCAGCGCCCAGCCCAGTTCCAGGGTCTGATCCATGGAGCGGTCCTCCTGCTGGCCCTGGCTGACGAAGTAGTGCTCAAAGGCACGGCCAAAGCGGAGGTACTGCTGGTCCAGGGGGGACAGCTCGTCCTCGCCGATGACGGAGGCCAGACTGCGGGCATCCTGCACCTTGGAGTAGGAGGCAAACAGCTGGTTGGACAGAGCGGGGTGGTCGGCCCGGGTGTAGCCCTCGCCGATGCCGTCTTTCATCAGACGGGACAGAGAGGACAGGATGTTGATGGGGGGATACACGCCCGACTGGTCCATGTTCCGGTCCAGCACGATCTGGCCCTCGGTGATGTAGCCTGTCAAGTCTGGGATGGGGTGGGTGATATCGTCGTTGGGCATGGTGAGGATGGGCACCTGGGTCACCGAGCCCTGCTTGCCCACGATCATGCCCGCCCGCTCGTACAGGGAGGCCAGATCGGAGTACAGGTAGGCGGGGAAGCCCTTACGAGAGGGAATCTCGCCCTTGGAGGAGGAGAACTCACGCACGGCCTCGCAGTAGGAGGTCATGTCGGTCATCACCACCAGCACGTGATAGCCGTGGTTGAAGGCCAGGTACTCCGCGGCGGTCAGGGCGCAGCGGGGGGTCAGAATACGCTCAATGATGGGATCAGAGGCCAGGTTGAGGAACATGGCCACCCGGGGCAGAGCCCCAGACTCCTCGAAGTTGCGGCGGAAGAACTCGGCCACGTCGTTTTTCACGCCCATGGCGGCAAAGACGATGGCGAACTCTCCGTCATCCCCGGCCACCCGAGCCTGACGCACCATCTGGGCGGCCAGCTCGTTGTGAGCCATACCGGCGCCGGAGAAGATGGGCAGCTTCTGGCCACGAATCAGGGTGGACGTGCCGTCAATGGCGGACACGCCGGTGTAAATGCAGCTGCGGGGGTACTGGCGGCTCACGGGGTTGATGGCAGAGCCGTTGATGTTGCGCCGCTCGTCAGGGTACAGCTCGCCCAGCCCGTCAATGGGGCGGCCGGCCCCGTCAAAGACGCGGCCCAGCATCTCCTTGGACAGGGCCATATCCATGGGGCGGCCGGTAAAGTGGGTGGAGGTGTTCTCCAGAGAAATCCCCTTGGTGCCCTCAAACACCTGGAGCACTGCCTTGTCCCCTTCGATGAGAATGACACGGCCATAGCGGCGGGAGCCGTCGGCCATCACCAGTTCGGCCATCTCATCGTAGGACACGCCGGAGACCCCTTCCAGGGCCACCAGAGAGCCGTTGAGGTTTGATAGTCCGGTATATTCCAATCTCATGGCAGTCACCTCAGCTATTGGCAGTGTTGACCTGCTCCAGGGCTTTGTCGATCATGGCGGTGTAGTCGTCAAACTTGGACAGGTCTTCGTTGGGAATCTCGTACTTCATCTTCACCACCGCGTCAAAAATGCCGGTGGCGGTGTACTGGGACAGGGGGATGGCCTTGTCAATGCCCTCTTTCACCCCGTCGTACAGGCGCAGAATGGTCTGCATCATCAAAAGCTGCTTTTGCAGGGGCACATAGGTGTCCACGGGGTTGTAGGAGTTTTGCTGGAGGAAGCCCAGGCGGATGAGGCGGGCGGTCTCCATGATGAGCTTCTGGTTCTCGGGGAGAATGTCCGAGCCAATGAGCTTGACAATTTCCATCAGCTGGCTTTCCTCCCGCAGCAGGTTGGCAATGCGCTGGCGGCAGGGAGCAAAGTCCGGCGAGACGTTCTCACTGTACCAGTCTTTGAAATCCACGGTGTACTCCGAGTAGGAGTTGAGCCAGTTGATAGAGGGGAAGTGCCGGGCGTAGGCCAGGCTGCGGTCCAGGGCCCAGAAGCAGCGGACAAAGCGCTTGGTGTTCTGGGTCACCGGCTCGGAGAAGTCGCCGCCCTGGGGGGAGACAGCGCCAATGACAGTGACGGAGCCCTCCTTTCCTTCCAGGGTCTCCACATAGCCCGCCCGCTCGTAGAACTCAGCCAGACGGGAGGCCAGATAGGCGGGGAAGCCCTCTTCGGCGGGCATCTCCTCCAGACGGCCGGAGATCTCACGCAGAGCCTCGGCCCAGCGGGAGGTGGAGTCGGCCATGAGGGCCACGTGGTAGCCCATATCCCGGTAGTACTCGGCGATGGTCATACCGGTGTACACCGAGGCCTCACGGGCAGCCACCGGCATATTGGAGGTGTTGGCAATCAAAATGGTACGGTTCATCAGGGGCAGGCCGGTGCGGGGGTCCTTCAGTTCGGAGAACTCCTCCAGGGCCTGGGTCATCTCGTTGCCCCGCTCGCCGCAGCCCAAGTAGACGATGATGTCTGCGTCCGACCACTTGGCCAGCTGGTGCTGGGTCATGGTCTTGCCCGCGCCGAAGGGGCCGGGAATGGCGGCCGCGCCCCCCTTGCCGATGGGGAACAGGGTGTCCAAAATCCGCTGGCCGGTGATGAGGGGACGGTGGATGGGCAGACGCTGGGCAATGGGCCGCGCCCCCCGGATGGTGCACCGGGTGGCCAGCTTCAGTCTCGTCACCTTACCGCGCTGGTCGGTGACCTCCACCAGCACGTCCTCCACGGTGTAGGCCCCGCTCTCCACCACTCGGGTGACGGTACCGGCGAGTCCAGCGGGGGTGAGGCAGCGGTGGAGGATGGCGGCGGTCTCCTGGCACTGGGCGTAGAGGGTGCCGGGCTTGACCTGGTCTCCCTCTTTCACGGTAATCTCCACATCCCACTTCTTGGTGAGATCCAGAGCTGGGATGTTGACGCCCCGGCCCAGGAAGGGGCCGGAAATGGCCTCCAGGTCCTTCAGGGGGCGGGCAATGCCGTCAAAGATGTTACCCAGCAGGCCGGGACCCAGCATGAGGGCCATGGGGGAGCCGGTGGTAACCACAGGCTGACCGGGGGCCAGACCGGCGGTGTCCTCGTACACCTGCACGGTGGTCATATCCCCTTCCACGCCCACCACCTCGCCGATGAGCTGCTGGTCACCGGCGTACACCATGTCCATCATGGCAAGGCCTTTGCCGCCAACCACCTTGACCACAGGGCCGTTGACGCTATAAATCTGATATTCACTCATATTCCGCTTTCGCCTCCTCACATCTCGTTCAGGTCATCGGACAGGGACAACCCGAAGGACTCGGCGAAGTGGCCGGCCAGCTCGTCCAGCCGGTTGTCAAAGGAACAGTCCACCCGCAGCCCCAACTGGCTGCAGTGGACGATAAAGCCGCCCAGGGAGAAGCTTCCCTCCTGGCACTCCACCTGCACAGGAGCCAGGGCAGCGGCCAGCTTGGGGGCAAAGGGCATATCCTCTCCCCGCAGCTGCACCGTCACCGCCTGAGCTCCGGGCAGCAGCTCCAGGGCATGGCGGAGCATTTCCTCCATGTGGGTGTAGTAGGTCTCCCCGGCGGTGAAGGCTCCAATGCGCTCACACACCTGCTGGAACACCTCTTGGGTGATCTCCTTGCGGCGCAGGTAGATTTTCCGCTTGCTCTCCATCAAGTGTCGGGACACCTCACGGCCGGACTCGGCCCGGATGCGGGCTGCCTCCTTGTCGTAGTAGGCGCGAGCCGCCTCCTTGGCCCCAATTTTCGCCTCGGCCAGGGCCTCCGCTCTGGCCGCGTCCAATTCTTTCTTCATCTGCTCACTTTGCATAGCGGCGTTGCGTACCACCTCTTCGGTAAAGTGAAGCAGTTTTTCCGTTTGTTCTGGCATGTTCCGATCCCTCCTTGTCTTCTGGGATTCTCCTGTCGAGTTATAGTTTTACGCCAATGGCCTCTCGGATGTACCGGCCAATGGCATCGTGGTTGCGAGCTCCATGTCGATCCGGAATCTCCACCACCAGAGGGGTGCGGCCATTCATCTTCCAGTCTGCCAGCTGGTCGGAACACTGCTCGGCCAGACTTTCGGTGATGAGCAAAATGCCCACCGTCTCGTCGGAAAGAACCTTGGCAATGGCCTTCTCCGCCTCCTCCTTGCTGCGAGCCACCACGCCTTCCACTCCGGCCAGGCGCAGGCCCACTTGGGTGTCCGTATTATCGGAGATGACAAAGTAACGCATGGGTAAACTCCATTAAGATACAAACAGGAGAACCAAGGCAATAATCAGACCGTACAGAGCCACGCCTTCGGCCAGACCCACGAAGATCAGGGACTTACCGAACATGGAGTCGTTCTCGGAGATGGCGCCCAGAGCGGCGGAAGCGGAGGAGGACACGGCGATGCCGCCGCCGATGCCGGACAGGCCCACGGCCAAACCGGCGCCGATGTACTTCAGACCAGTGGCCAGACCGTCAGCAGCCACAGCGGTGGTTTCGGGGGTGGCAGCGGAAGCGCCGGTGAGGCCCAGCACGGCGGTGATGACAAACAGGCCGCAGAACATGGCGATGTTGCTCAGCAGAGCGTGACGGGCGGAAGCGCCGGTGAGCTTCTTCACCGCGATGGTCACCAGGGGCAGAAACAGCATCAGGGAACCCAGAATAAACAGGATGATTTTCATAATAATACCTCCAATTTTTATCTTAAGAGTTTTTCGACGTATAATCCACCAGGCGGGGGCGGTACTCCCGACCGCTGTCCTGATAGAAGCGACCAAACAGCTCGTAGAACTCCAGACGCAGCACCTGGATGCCCACCAGCAGGCCCTCAAAGCCCATGACAAACAGGTTGCCCAGGATGAGAACGATGGGGTTGAGGTCAGCCCCTGCCATGGTGTGGATGACCAGCATCAGGCACACGTGGGTGATGGCGTAGGCGCCCACACGCAGGAAAGACAGGGTGTTGGTGAGGAAGGACAGCAGGGTCTCAAACAGCTCGAAGAAGCCGGAGACCAGCAGGCCCCCCAGGGACTCGGGCTTCCAGTCCTCTTTTCCCTCGGCCAGAGCGGACAGGGGCTCCCGGAACAGAATGAGCACCAGAGGCAGCACCAGCACCGGCAGCACATACCACACCTGGAACAGGTTGAACCCGCCAAAGAGGGTGACCATAGCGGCAATGATGAGGCCCAAATAGAACACCATGCCGGCCAGACCGTTGGGACCAAAGAAGATCTTGTCAAAATCGTGCTGACGGATGCCGTTTAACACATTGAGCACCATCACAAAGGCCAGCATCGCCACGCCCATGGCCAGAGAGGCCACCAGCAGGTATACCACATTGCTCCCCTCCAGGATCTTAAATCCGGGGAGGATTTCCTCAAAGCCAAACACCGAGCCGTAGACGAAGCCGAAGATGGTGGAGGAAACGCCGCAGCAGGCGATGATCTTCCCCAGCCACATCTGCTTTTTCACCGCCAAAAACAGGCCGATGAGGGCCAGACCAATGCCCTGGCCCACGTCACCGAACATGATGCCGAAGAACACACAGTAGGTGATGGCCATAAACAAAGACGGGTCATACTCGTGATAGTTGGGCAGGCCGTACATCCGCAAAAACGGCTCAAAGATCCGGCCCAACAGGGAATTTTTCAACTTGGTGGGAGGCGTCAGTTCGGTCTCCTCCGCCTTGTCCACCACGTAGTCCAAAGCGCCGTAGGAATCCACCCGGGCCAGGAACTCGTCCAAGTCGTCCTCGGGCACCCAGCCCATGAGGTAGAAGGTCTCCTTGGAGCGCGCCCCGAAGCGGCGCATCTCCATGACCTGATTTTCCCGGCACAGCCAGGAGCGCAGACTCAACAGGTGCTCCCGCTCCTGGTCGGCTAGTTGGGTGCGCTGTCCTTTGATCTGCTCCAGGGCCTGCTCGTCGTCCTCCATCTCGTGGCGCAGCGCGTCAATGGCCTCTTGGGCGGTGCCGCCCAGGCGGTCATCCAGGGAGACCTGAACAAAGTGCATGGAGTCAAAGAGGGCATCCACCTTCTCCTCCCGAGCACGCAGGGCGAAGTAACAGCCGTACACCTGGTTGTTTTCCGTGTGGGTGGGGAAGAAATAGCAGTCCTCCCGCTTATCCAGCACCTCCGAGAAGGTGCGGTAACTGTCCTCGGGCATGTGGCCGAAGCGGAAAATCAGGTGGTCCATGTTGCGCAGGGTGTCCAGTTGCACCGAGATGCCGGACAGCTTCTCCAGCTGGGACACGGAAGAGCGGTCGTCAGCGGTCTCCTGCTTCAAGGCCTCCTCCCACTGGTCCATCTGATCCAGCTTTTGGGTCAGTTCGTCCAGATACCGCTGTCCCTCGTCCAGCTGGCCCTCATCAGAAAAGGGGCTATACTCCGGCTGGATTCCCAGCCGTTCCAGCACTTCCTCCGCCTGACGCAGCACCGGCATAACCTGATTGGGCATGTTCAGGGAACGCAGGTGGGTGTTGCGGTGCATCACCTGCAACACACTTTCCGGATGAAATTGCTGGCCCACCACACACCGGCGCACCACCGCCTCAAATTCCGGCAGCGGTCCGGTGATGGTGACAAATTTCATTGCTTGAACAGACATGTACTCCCTCCTCAGCGGTCCATCATGTCCAGAATGGACGGGTTCAGGGCCATCTGGTATTTGGCAGCCTCCACCGCAGAGACCACGGCTTTGAGTTCGATCTCCCGCAGGTTGATTAGGGCCACGGCGCTGTAGATGGAGGGCTTGCCCATCATCAGTTGGCGGCGGCTGGTACGGTAGAGGTTGGCTGTGTAGAGGTGGTTGAGGTCCTCCCCGCTCTCTTTGTGAAACACAGAGCCGTAGGGGGTTTGCTCGGCCAGCTCCAGCACCGCCTCCGCATTGGGGGCGGCACACATAGCATGAATCATTTGGGGTTTGAGCTTGTAGTGGTAGGGCAACAGCACCGGCAGGTAGTTGTCCTCCTGGGGGAAATACCGCTTCATGCGCAAAATGTGCATGAGGTTGAGCATATCCACCTGGCTGCCCACGGATTTCTCCAAAATGCGGCGCACATCTCCGTCATACTTGCGGCGGATGATGGACTGCAAGTGGCGGTAGTACACCCCGCTCAGCAGCGCCTCGGTGACACCGTAGTCGGGCAGGCTCCCGTCGGTGGAACGCAGCCGCTCCAGCGCGTCGTGGTAAATGCACCCCTGAGTGGCCTCCAACAGCCCATCGTAGGAGGTACACCGGCGCAGGGCCTGCACATCCACCTTGGTGTGGCTCATAAAGGCGGGGGGCAGGGGCTCCACTTCCTTATAAATGCTGGCGTGGAGGTGGCGCAGCGCCGCCAAAATCTCGTCCATCACCGCCCGCATAATGGGGAATTCCATGATGGTTCGATCTTTATGGGGGACAAAGGCCAGCAAGCTCAAGTATTCCTGGCGAATTTGTTCCCGCAAGGCAGACTCCAGGGTGGCACGGGTCAAGAGAGCATCTTGGGGCAGATGCTCGGAAGCGTGGCTCCATCCAGGCAGCTGGCGCAGCTCGGCCAGCACGTCGTCCACCGAGCGCATTCCGGCAATTCGCTCCAGCTCCTGCCGGGTAATGCGCTTTCCGTACATAGCTTTGGCCTTGGTGGCCAGAGCCTCATATCCTGCGCTCACCGAATATCAACCGTCTGGTGAAACAAGGTATCCACCCAGTTGTCCCCATACCGAGTGTAAGCGCGCTCCATCTTGGCCTCAGCGTCGGCCAGACGCACCTTTTGGGCAGCAATCAGCTGCTCTTTCTTCTCTTCCTCCTGGCTTTTCAGTTCCTCCAGCCAGGTCCCCGCCCGGTCCAGATATTTCTGGGCAATGGCGGCCTTTTCCTGCTCCAATTCTGCTTCGAAATTGGCTTTCTGGGTCTTAACCTCTTCCGCAACATCCCGGGCAGATCGTTCTGCTTCCAGAATTCGGTCAATTAGCATGGTATAGTCCATCCACACTGCCTCCTTCTCTGTGTTCATGTGAAGTATCACAATGTTGTATTATATCACTCATATACCAACAATGGAAGGATATTTTTATGAAAAGTGCCAAGGGCTGTCTCCCATCGGGGTAGGGATTGCATTTCACTGCATTAAAGTGTATAATGTCTTTCAACCCCTTTCCACGCCGGTATCTGCCGCCGGGAAAGGCGGCGGACCCAAAAAAGGAGGATCTAGCATGAAACAGCTGCTGCAACTTTTGGAAAACGATTGTACCCTCACCCCGTCCCAGTTGGCATCCATGACCGGCTCCACCGAAGCGGAGGTGGCAGCAGCCATTGCCGAATATGAGAAGGACCACATCATCGTGGGCTACAAGGCCATTGTGGACTGGGACCGCACCCATCGGGAGTCGGTGACCGCCCTCATTGAGGTGAAGGTGACCCCCCAGCGCGGAGACGGCTTTGACCGCATCGCCCAGCGCATCTACCAGTACGACGAGGTGGAGTCCCTGTATCTCATGAGCGGCTCCTTTGACTTCACCGTCATCATCTCGGGACGCACCTTGCAGGAGGTGGCCCGGTTTGTAGGCGAGAAGCTGGCCCCCATGGAGGGTGTCACCGGCACCGCCACCCACTTTATTTTAAAGAAATATAAGGAAAAGCACCTGATTTTCCCGGTGCAAGAGGAACAGGAAGAAAGGTTCGTGTTAGACTGATGGACTATCAACAGATTTTAAGCCGTCGGATTCAGGAAGTTCCCCCCTCCGGCATTCGAAAATACTTCGACATCATGGCTGAGATGGACGACGCCATCTCCCTGGGCGTGGGCGAGCCCGACTTCCAGACCCCCTGGCACATCCGAGACGCGGGCATCTACTCCCTGGAAAAGGGCTTTACCAAGTACACCCCCAACGCCGGTCTGTCCGACCTGCGCCGTGCCATCTGCCGCTACCTCAAGCGCCGGTTCGACCTGGAGTATCAGCCCATCGGGCAGACCCTGGTCACCGTGGGCGGCAGTGAGGGCCTAGACCTGGCCTTCCGCTGCCTGCTGGAGCCGGGGGACGAGGTCATCATCCCCACTCCCTCTTTTGTGTGCTATGGCCCTCTGGTGTCCATGATCCACGGCGTGCCCGTATACGTGGAGACCAAGGTGGAAAACGAGTTCCGCCTCACCCCTGAGGAGCTGAAGGCCGCCATCACCCCCCGCACCAAGATTTTGGTGCTCCCCTTCCCCAACAACCCCACCGGCGGCATTATGCACCGGGAGGATCTGGAGGCTCTGGCGGAGGTGCTGCGGGGTACCAATATTATGGTGGTGTCTGATGAAATCTATGCCGAGCTCACTTACGGCCAGCACCATGTGTCCATGGCCAACATCCCCGACATGTATGAGCGCACCATTGTCATCAACGGCTTTTCCAAGGCATATTCTATGACCGGCTGGCGCATGGGCTATGTGTGCGGCCCCAAGGAGATCATCGCCGCCATGACCAAGCTGCACCAATATGGCATCATGTCCGCCCCCACCACCAGCCAGTACGCCGCCATCGAGGCCATGGAGCACGGGGACCGGGACATCGAGGCCATGAAGCAGGAGTACGACGGCCGCCGCCGGTTCCTGGTGGACGGCTTCCGCAAGCTGGGTCTGGACTGCTTCGAGCCCCGGGGCGCCTTCTATGTCTTCCCCTGCATCCGCTCCACCGGACTGTCCAGCGAGGAATTCTGCGACAAGTTCCTGGCCCAGGAGCATGTGGCTGTCATTCCCGGCAACGCCTTCGGCCCCGGCGGCGAGGGCTTTGTGCGGGCCTGCTACGCCGCATCCATGAAAAACCTCACCGAGGCCCTCACCCGCCTGGAGCGGTTTTTGGGCACCCTGTAATTGCTTATATATAAGGAGGAATGGGTCATGTACATCACCTGTCTGGATTTGGAGGGAGTCCTGGTCCCGGAGATCTGGATTGCCTTCGCCCAGGCCCGGGGCATTCCCGAGCTGGAGCGCACCACCCGCGACGAGCCGGACTACGACAAGCTGATGCGCTACCGCTTGGATATCTTGGCTCAGCACGGGCTGAAGCTGGCCGACATCCAGGAGACCATCGCCACCCTGGACCCCCTGCCCGGCGCCAAAGAGTTTTTGGACGCCCTGCGAGAGAAAACCCAGGTCATCATCCTCAGCGATACCTTTGAGCAGTTCGCCCAGCCCCTGATGAAAAAGTTGGGCTGGCCCACCATCTTCTGCAACACCCTGGAAGTGGCCGAGGACGGCACCATCACCGGGCACCAGATGCGCTGCCCCCAGTCCAAGCTCACCACGGTGAAGGCCCTGCAATCGGCAGGCTTTACCACCATTGCCGCCGGGGACAGCTACAACGACCTGGGTATGATCGGGGCCAGCAAGGCCGGTTTCCTCTTCAAGAGCACCCCCGCTATCCAGGCCGAGCACCCCGAAGTGCCCGCCCTGGAGGAATACGACCAGCTGCTGGAGGCCATCCTGGCCGCCATGGACTAAGGCTGGAGGTTGCACATGGAGACAAACGCCTACGCCAAGCTGAACCTGTCCCTGGACATTCTCCGCCGCCGGGAAGATGGGTACCACGACTTGCAGATGGTCATGATATCCATTGACCTCACCGACACCCTCACCCTCACACCGGGCGAAGGGACCATGTCCACCAACCTGTCTTTTCTCCCCTCCGATGGCAGCAATCTGGCCCAAAAAGCCGCCGCTGCGTTCCGCTCTGCCACCGGGCAGGGGGAGATGCTGAACATCCACATTGACAAGCGCATCCCCGTGTGTGCGGGCATGGCCGGGGGCAGCTCCGACGCTGCCGCCGTGCTGCGGGCCATGAATGAGATGTACCACACCGGGCTTTCCCCTCTGGAGCTTGCGGACATTGGGGCCACTGTAGGCTCCGATGTTCCCTACTGCGTGGTGGGCGGCACCGCCCTGGTGGAGGGCCGGGGCGAACGGGTCACTCCCATCGCCTCCCTGCCCCCCTGCTACATTGTGGTGTGCAAGCCCCCCTTCCCCATCTCCACCCCCCAGCTGTTTGGCCGGGTGAACGTGAAGAAAATTACCTGCCGCCCTGACACCCAGGGGCTGGTGAAGGCCCTGGAGGGGGGCGACTTACAGGGGGTAGCCCGGCGGCTGTACAACGTCTTTGAGGACGTATTGGAGCCCCGCCACCGCCAAACGGTGGACGAAATTAAGTCCACCCTCATTGAGTACGGCGCCCTGGGGGCTGTCATGTCCGGCAGCGGCCCCACCGTGTTCGGCCTCTTTGAGGACGAGAGCAAGGCCCAACAGGCCGCCGATGCCTTGAAGGAGCAGTACAAAGACGTATTTGTGTGCCGACCGGTCTAGGCTCCCTAGAAGCTCTAGAGCAGAGTTTTCCCGTACACAAAAAATGCTTGTATTTTTTGGACTAAACCAAAAAAACACCGTCCATACTGTAAGAGACTTCACTCTCTTACTTAGGACGGTGTTTTTTATGTACTCTCATCATTTACATCGCTGGGAAGCGGCCCTGCTCATGGCCTTTGCCATTGTGCTCACCATTGGCATGTGGGCCAGCGCCACCCAAGGCGCACTGGCCGACGAGGTGCTGCGCCTGCATGTGGTGGCCAACTCGGACAGCGATGCCGACCAGGCGGTGAAGCTTCAGGTGCGGGATGCCATCCTCACCGCTGCCACCCCCTATCTGGATGGGGTGCAGGGTCAGGATGAGGCCCAGCAGGCTTTGGAGCCCCACTTGGAGGAGCTGGCCGACGCCGGGGCGCAGGTGCTCAGCCAGGCGGGGATGGACTATCCCATCACCGTGTCCATCACGGACCAGTGGTTCCCCACCCGTGAATACACCGACTTCGCCTTGCCCGCTGGCACCTACCGCTCCCTCCAGGTGATTCTGGGGGAGGGGCAGGGCCACAACTGGTGGTGCGTGGTCTACCCTCCCCTGTGCCTGAGCTCAGTGAGCGAGGAGAGCGTGGCCACCTCCGCCTCTGGGGTACTCAGCGAGGACCAAATCTCCCTCATTTCCGGTCAGGACGGGGAATATGTGCTGCGCTTCAAGGTCTTGGAGTGGTGGGACAGCCTGGTGCAGCACTTTCAAGGTTGATGCTGCTTAGAACAGGGGCTGCACGGAGCCGTCGGAGTAGGTCTCCTGGATATAGGCCTTCACCTCGTCGGACTGGAGGGCCTTCACCAGAGCCTGGATGGCCTCGTCATTCTCGTGACCCTCTTTCACCACCAGCACATTGCCGTAAGCCTCGGCAGCGGTGCCCTGGGAGGACTCCACAGCCAGAGCTTCGTTGACCTTCAGACCGCCCTCAATGGCGTAGTTGCCGTTGATAACTGCGATGTCCAGGCTGCTGAGAGAGCGGGGCAGCTGAGCGGCCTCGATCTCCTCGATCTGGTAGTTGTGGGGGTTGTCCACGATGTCCAGCTTGGTGGGCTCCAGACCCACGTTGTCAGCCAGCTGAATGAGGCCCTGCTCCTGGAGCAGCAGCAGAGCACGGCCACCGTTGGTGGGGTCGTTGGGAATACCGATCTGAGCGCCGTCAGGCAGCTCAGCCAGGTTGGTGCACTTACCGGCGTAGATGCCGAAGGGCTCGTAGTGGATGGTGGCCACGCTCACCAGGTGGGTGCCGTTTTCCTTGTTGAAGTTGTTCAAATAGGTGATGTGCTGGAAGTAGTTGGCGTCGTTCTCGCCGGACTCCACAGCCTGGTTGGGCACGATGTAGTCGTTGTACTCCTGGATCTCCAAGGTGTAGCCCTGCTCGGCCAGCACATCCTTGGCCACTTCCAGAATTTCAGCGTGAGGGGCAGGGGAAGCGCCCACGGTGATCACTTTGGCATCGTCGGTCTTGGACCCGCAGCCGGCCAGCAGGGACAGGGAGGCCACAGCGGCCAGGGTCAGAGCAAGAATTTTCTTTTTCATGGTAATTTCTCCTTCAAAATGTTCTACATAAAACAAAAACGCCCTTAACAGAACCCAATCTGTCAAGGACGAGAGCTTTCGCTTCGTGGTACCACCTTGGTTCACTTTTCCCTCACGAGAAAAGCCTTACAGAGTGCGGGAGGGTAAGCTACTACCATCCGATACTCCTGTGCGATGACGGGCACTCCCGTCGCAGCCTATGCAAGGGCCCTTGCAGTCGGTGCGCAGCTCCGAGACCATGTTCACCGTGACCTTCCGTACCCGCTTCCAGCTACCCGGGCTCTCTGTGCCGTATCTTCACGCCTACTCTTCTCTTCATTGCCTTTGTGAAACCGTATTTTGTTTTACTGGGCAAGAGTATACCCCCCTTCCCCGCCCATTGTCAACCAGCAGATTGCACAAAAGAAAAACCGAGAGAGCCACCCGCTCTCTCGGTTTGATACAGTTTACTGGAGTCCGGCCTTCTCTGCCCGCTGCTTTTTCCGGGCGGACTTGCGGCCACGCTTGGTGATGCGCCGATCCAGGGACACCGCGAAATGGGTGCCCAGAGACTGGAAGATCTGCACCAAAATCACAATGAGCACCACAGCAATGAGCATCACGGCGGGCTGATAGCGGTAGTAACCGTAGTTGATGGCGATCTTACCCAGACCGCCGCCGCCAATGGCGCCAGCCATGGCGCCATAGCTCAAGATGGTGATAAACGAGGTGGTAAAGCCAGAGATCAAAGAGGGTAGGCACTCGGGCAACAGAACTTTCCAGATGATCTGCCAAGGTGTGCAGCCCATGGCCTGGGCGGCTTCCAGCACACCCTTATCCATCTCCCGCAGCGAGGCCTCCACCAAACGGGCCACAAAGGGAGCAGAGGCAATGACCAGGGGTGGGATGGAGGCAATGGTGCCAATTCGGGTGCCCACCAGCACCGCGCTCAGAGGCAGCACAATGATCATGAGGATGAGGAAGGGCACCGAACGGAGCACGTTGATGATCACGTTGAGCACCTTCATCACCGGGCGAGGCAAGGGCAAGATTCCATTTTCCTCTCCTGCCACCAGCAGCACGCCCAGAATCAAGCCCAGGGCATAGGCCACCAAGGTGGCCAAAATGGTGGAGTACAGGGTTTCCCAGGTGCCGGAGAGGAACTCATGGAGGTACTTCTCATTGGTAAAGACCTGGGCCAAATCGGCCATAAACTTATCCATGATAGTCGTGCACCTCCTCCATGGTCACATTGGGCTGGTTTTTGATATAGGCCACGGCACGGGCCCGCTCCTCGGCGTCCTCGGGCAGGCCCAACAGCATGGTGCCAAAGGCCTTTCCATCCACGTTGCGGGTGTCGGCACCCAGAATGTTCACCTTCACCTGGCAGTCCATGGCCAGAGAGGCGATGAGGGGCTCGTAAGAAGAACTTCCGTTGAAGGCAATGCGGATGACATTGGCCGCAGGCAGCTGGTCAATGACCACCCCGTCAGGGTACACCAGGCGGCGGCCCGCCTCGGTCTTGGGGTTGGAGAACACCTCTTCCACCGTGCCCGTCTCCTGGAGCACGCCGTGGTCCAGAATGGCCACATGGGAGCAGATCTCCTCGATGACCCCCATCTCGTGGGTGATGATCACCACGGTGATACCCAACCGGCGGTTGATGTCCTGAATCAGGCGCAAAATATCCCGGGTGGTCTTGGGGTCCAGAGCGGAGGTAGCCTCGTCGCACAGCAAAATTTTGGGGTCAGAGGCCAGAGCACGGGCGATGGCGATGCGCTGCTTCTGGCCGCCGGAGAGCTGGGCGGGGTAGGCATCCGCCTTGTCGGGCAGACCAACAATGTCCAGCAGCTCCCGGGCCTTTTTCTTCACCTCAGACCCCTTCTTCCCGGCAATCTCCATGGGGAAGCAGATGTTGTCCAGGCAGGTGCGCTGCATGAGCAGGTTGAAGTGCTGGAAAATCATGCTGATGGAGCGGCGGCGCAGGGTCAGCTCCTTCTGAGACATGACGCACAGGTCCTCCCCATCGATGACCACCTGGCCCTCACTGGGTCGCTCCAGCAGGTTCAGGCAGCGCACCAGGGTGGACTTACCGGCGCCACTCATGCCCACAATGCCGAAGATGTCCCCATCTCCAATGGTCAGGGACACATCGTTCAAGGCGGTGAACTCCCCCTCAGCGGTGGGGAAGCGTTTTGTGATATGTTTTAACTCAATCATATGACGTTCTCCCTTTGTTTCCAAACAATAGCTTGATTTTATGACAATTTTCCTACTGTGTCAATAGGGCATACACCCCGGGATTTTCTTGGCAAACACCCTTACAATGTGATATCATGGCAAAAAAGGCGGGTGAAACCATGCAATCCATTCTCTTAGTAGAAGACGACAAACACATTGTGGACAACCTCACCGAGTATCTGGAGGGGGAGGGCTTCCGGGTGGGCAGCGCATCGGGCCAGGCGGCAGCCCTGGAGCGGCTGGAAGAGGAGCAGTTCGACCTCATCCTGCTGGACATCTCCCTGGCTGACGGCAACGGCTTTGCGGTGTGCTCGGCGGTGAAGGCCCTGTACCACCTTCCGGTGATTTTCCTCACCGCCTCCGGGGACGAGTACAGCACCGTCACCGGGTTTGAAGTGGGGGCAGACGACTACATTCCCAAGCCCTTCCGCCCCCGGGAACTGCTCATGCGCATCAAAAACGTGCTGCGGCGCACGGGCAGCGGCGGCGGTCTGGTGCGCCTGGGCCGGGTGGAAGTGGACACCGTCCGGGGCACTGCTACCAAAGACGGGCGGGATTTGAACCTGTCCGCCCTGGAGTACCGGCTGCTGCTGATGTTTCTCAACCACCCCGGGGCGGTACTCACCCGCAACCAACTGCTGGAGGGCATCTGGGACATTGCCGGGGACTTTGTGAGCGACAACACCCTGACGGTGTACATCAAGCGGCTGCGGGAGAAAATTGAGGACAATCCCCAGGCCCCCACCCTCATCAAAACCGTGCGAGGGCTGGGGTACAAAGCGGAAATGGGGTGAAGGGCTTGGCATATAAAACCCTCACCCGTCTGCTCTTTCTCCTCCTCACCATTGCCGCCACCGGATTTGGCTTCTACCTAGGTGGAATACCGGGTCTGCTCCTGCTGCCTCTGTGTCTGGGCTTTTGGGGCCTGGCGGAGTGGAATGCCACCCGCACTGACCGGGAACTGGCCCGGCTCTCCCAGACTCTCAACCGCATTCTCCACGGGGAGGAGCACCTGGGAGTGGAGGAGTACCGCGAGGGAGAACTGGGCATATTGCGCAGCGAAATTCACAAGATGACGGTGCGGCTGCGGGAACAGCAGCAGGCCCTCCAGGAGGACAAGGTATATCTGGCCAACTCCCTGGCCGACCTGTCCCACCAGCTGCGCACCCCGCTGACCTCCATGAATCTGGTGGCAGAACTGCTGACCCGGGAGGACCTTCCCCCCCAGCGAAGGGCCAAGCTGTGCCGGGAGCTCACCCAGCTGCTGGGCCAGATGGATTGGCTGGTGACCACCCTCCTGAAGCTCTCCAAGCTGGAGGCAGGCACCATCCCCTTCCGCTCCGACACCGTCCCTCTGGAGCAGGTGGTGGCGCAAGCTGCCGCCCCCTTCCTCATCCCCATGGAACTGCGGGAACAGACCTTCTCGGTGGACTGCTCCGGCTCCTTCACTGGGGACGTACACTGGACATCCGAGGCGGTGGGAAACCTCATCAAAAACGCCATGGAACACACCCCAGCTGGGGGTTCCATTACCATTTCCGGACGGGAAAATGCTCTCTTTTCCGAGTTGGTGGTGGAGGATACCGGGCCAGGGATTGCCCCCCAGGATCTCCCCCACCTCTTTGAGCGGTTCTACCGGGGTTCCTCCCGCTCCGCCCACGGCTTTGGCATTGGCCTGTCCCTCACCCAACGCATTGTCACCGGCCAGGGGGGCACCATCCAGGCCCGCAACCGCACCCCTCAGGGGGCACAATTTGTCCTGCGTTTTTACAAGGGGACCGTCTGATAGGCGGTCCCTTTTGTGACGGATCTGTCACTTACAAGTCACGGCCCTGTCACCTGGGTGTGGTAGGATGTAGCCACAATCCCAAAGGAGGAATGAACATGGAACTGCTTCGTGTGGAGCATTTGTGTAAAACCTACGGCACCGGGGAAAATCAGGTCAAAGCCCTGGATGACGTATCGTTTTCCGTAAACCGCGGGGAATTTGTGGCCATCATCGGCCCCTCCGGGTCGGGCAAGTCCACCCTGCTGCATCTGCTGGGGGGCGTGGACAAACCCACCAGCGGCAAGGTGTACGTGGATGGGTGTGACGTATACGCCCAAAACGAGGAGAAGCTGGCCATTTTCCGCCGCCGTCAGGTGGGGCTCATCTACCAGTTTTACAACCTGATTCCCGTGCTGGACGTGGTGGAGAACATGACCCTGCCGGTGCTGCTGGACAGGCAGAAGGTAAATCCCAAGCGGCTGAATGAATTGCTGGACACTTTGGGACTGCGGGGCCGGGAGCGGCACCTGCCCAACCAGCTATCCGGCGGCCAGCAGCAGCGGGTGTCCATCGGGCGGGCCCTGATGAACGCCCCGGCGGTGGTGCTGGCCGACGAGCCCACCGGAAACCTGGACTCCAAAAACAGCCAGGAGATCGTGGAACTGCTGCGGCTGTCCAACCGCACCTATCACCAGACCCTCATTGTCATCACCCACGACGAGTCTTTGGCCCTCCAGGCCGACCGGGTAATTGCCATTGAGGACGGAAAAATTGTGCGGGATGAGGTGATTCGTCCATGAACGTGCTGCACAAGGTCACCCTGCAAGCCCTGAAACAAAACCGCACCCGCACCATCGTCACCATCATAGGCATCATCCTGTCCACCGCCATGCTGTGCGCGGTGACCACCTTCACCACCAGCATGCAGAGATATTTGCTGGACCGGGAGGTGTATTCCTCCGGCAGCTGGCACGTAGGCCAGTTGGATATCACCTACCAGAAGTATCAGCAGTTGGCCCAGGCCACAGATGTGGAAACATCCGTATACACACAGCATCTGGGCTACGCCAAAGCCCCGGACAGCCTCAACGCCTACAAGCCTTATTTCTATGTATTGGGCCTGCCAGACACGGGGACAGACCTACTCTCCATCCACCTCACCCAGGGCCGCATGCCCACCTCATCCAATGAAATCGTCCTGCCTCAGCACTATTTGGATGCCTGTGGTCGGCGCTATCAGGTGGGGGATATTCTCACCCTTTCGGTGGGCCAGCGCATGTCGGAGGGCTTTGCCCTGGGACAAAACAACCCCTACGACTTCGACCAGGAGGAGACTCTGGAGGAAACCCAGCCCCACACCTATACCGTGGTAGGCATTTGCCAGCGTTGGGGACTGGAGGATTACTCTGCTCCAGGGTATACCGTATTCACCGGGGCAGACCCCTCCCTGTCGGGGGATGAAATCTGCGACGTGTACTTGTCCCTCACCGACCCAAGCCAGGCTTACACCTTTCAGACCAACCACAACCTGAAAAAAACCAACAGCCGAGTGCTGCTCTACTCTGGCATTTCCCGATATGCCCCCTTCTACGATACCCTGTACCGTCTAGCCGCTATTGTCCTTATCATCATCGTGGCCGCCTCGGTGATTCTCATTTACAACGCCTTCGCCATATCCGTCTCCGAGCGCACCCGGCAGTTCGGGTTGCTCTCCTCTCTGGGGGCCACCAAAAAACAGCTGCGGCGCATGGTGCGCTTCGAAGCTCTGGCCCTCAGCGCCATTGGCGTACCCCTGGGCATCTTGTCCGGCATCGTAGGTATCGGAATTACCCTGAAACTGGTCAGCACCCTATTTCTCAACGACTACCTGTTGGTACCCATGCAGCTGCATATATCCTGGCTGGGAGTACTCATCGCGGTGGTGCTGGGGGTGGTGACGGTGCTTCTCTCCGCCTGGATTCCCTCCCGTCGGGCCACCAAGGTGTCCGCCATGGAGGCCATTCGCCAGTCCCAGGACATCCACGGCACCAAAAAGCTGGTGCGCCCCTCCCTTTTGACCCGGAAGCTCTTCGGCCTGCCTGGAGTGCTGGGTGTGAAGTACTACAAGCGCAGCGCCAAAAAGTACCGCACCACGGTATTCAGTCTCTTCCTCAGCGTGGTACTCTTTGTCTCTGCCTCCTCCTTTGCATCTTCCCTCACCCAATCCGTACTGGGTGGTTTTTCCGGCATGCCTTATGATTTGGAACTGTCCTATGACCCCGCTCCGGGCCTAACGGAGGATTCTCTCATGACCCAGCTGCGTCAGATGGATGGTGTGGATCAGGCCGCCATGGTTTGGGAAGTATCTTGTGTGGGAGATTTTCTCCCCAACGATTTGAACCCAGCCATTCAGACCCCTTCCAGCACCGATGAGGATAAGGTTCGAGGGAATTTCCAGCTGGTGTTTGTGGATCAAAACACGTTTGACGCACTGGCCCAAACCTATTCCATTTCCCATGGCCAGGGCATTGCCTTTGACGGCGCCGCCCTGTTTGACTCCCAACAGGGAAAATATGTCTGGGTGGAGTCCCTCCAGACCACCTCCTGCTCCTTTACCATGCTGCGGCCAAAGTTCCTGGAACACTGCATTCCACAGCAAGAAGTAACCCTCTCGGATGGGAAAATCTATTTTCAATACCTGGACTACACTTCCGGGGTTTACAAAGACCTCTTTGTCCCTGTGGAAGAGGCTTACAATTCCACAACTCTGGACATTGGCGTGGTATCTCAGGACTGGCCCTTCTACCTCCAGCGCAGCAACGGCCTTACTCTGGTCTACCCTGTCTCCCAAATGGCAACCATAGTGGGCGCGGATACTCAAATCATGCCCAGCGTCCGCATGCTGTCCCAAGAACACGATCAAGCCGCGGAGGACATCAAAGAACTGATGCGCTCCCACAGTTCCATGGAATCCCCCCGTGACTATGCCGAAGAAGAACAGGGACAGAAAAACCTCATTCTTGTCATCCAGGTCTTTGCCTACGGCTTCATTGCCCTCATTTCCCTGGTGGCCATGACCAACGTGTTCAACACCATTTCCACCAACGTGATGCTGCGCACCCGGGACTTCGCCATGCTCCAGTCGGTGGGCATGACGGCGCGGGAGATGCGGCGCATGCTGGGCTTTGAGTGCATCCTCTACGGCACTCGAGCCCTGATTCTAGGCATTCCCGTGTCCATCTTCGTCAGCTACCTCATCTACGACGCCATCAACCAAGGCTACCCCCTCCCCTTCCAGGTGCCCTGGATTCCTCTGGGTATTGCCTGTCTGAGCGTGTTTGTGGTGGTGTTTGCCACCATGGCCTACGCCGCCAGAAAGGTACGCAAACAGCAGCTGGTGGAAGCTCTGAAAAACGAAAACCTATAAAAAACAAGTGCTATCCGCTTTGGATAGCACTTGTTTTTTCTTGTATTTACTTCTTGGCCAAAGGCAGGGTCACCGCCACGGTGGTGCCGGAACCCACCACACTGGCCAGCTTGATGTTGCCCTGGTACAGGGCCACAATGTGCTTGACAATGGCCAACCCTAAGCCGGTGCCGCCAGCTGCCCGGCTGCGGCCCTTATCCACCCGGTAGAAGCGCTCAAAGACACGGCTCTGGCTCTCCTCGGGGATGCCGATGCCGGTATCTGCCACCACAAAGTACGCCATACCGCCGGAGGGCTCCACAGTGACGGTGACCCGTCCCCCCTTGCGGTTGTACTTGATGGCATTTTCCATCAGGTTGATGGCCACTTCCTTAAAGCGGTCGGGGGCAATGCAGGCCTCCACCTCGCCGCCCGTCACGTTCAGCTGCACCCCCGCCTTTTCCGCCTGGGGCTGGAGAATGGTTGCCACGTCCCGGGTGATGCTCATCAGGGGCGCCCGCTCGGTGCCGGTGGCTCCCGCCACTGTCTCCAGTTCCGAGACGGTGAGAATGTCATCCACCAGATTGGACAGTCGGTCCACTTCCACGGAGATCATGGTCAAAAACCGCTGCTGATCCTCCGCCTTGGTCACCATGCCCGAAGAGAGCATGTCGGTAAAACCCTTGATGGAGGTCAAAGGCGTTTTCAGCTCGTGGGTGACGTTGGCGGTAAATTCGCTGCGCGCCGACTGCAAGGTCTCATCCACCTGGCGCACGGCCACCTCGGCCTCCTCCACCGGCTTGGCGGTGGTGGTGGCCAGACGTCGGGCCAGCACAAAGGCCAGCACCAGAGCCAGCACCGCCGCGGCAATGAGGCCCACAGCGGTCTGCGCCACCAGAGCGTTGACGGAAGACAAAGCCATAGCTGCCCGGCCCACATACCCGTCGGTAAACACCCGGGCCACGTAAATGGTGTAAATGCCGGTGGTGGCGGAGCGGCGCACATCCTCGCCCACCCCGTTTTCCTTGGCCTCGATCACCTCGGGCCGGGTGGCGTGGTTCTCCCGGGATTCCTTATCCGTATCCCCCAGCACCGTGCCGTCAGGAGAAATGATGGTCAGGCGCTTTTCCGGGGCCGCCTTGGTAAACTGCTCCAACAGCTCCTCCGTCCAGGTCTCATAGTTCTGGGCATCCATAAGTGCCAGCAGCTCGGTGAGGTTGGACCGGGCCGTGTCAATCTCCCGCTGGCGGAAGGTCCACATCCCCACGGCGGCGGAAATCACCACCGACAAGGCCGCAATGAGAAAAATGGATATGGTCAGTTTCTTCTTCAACGTCACTCACCCCATCTTATAGCCCACGGAACGCACCGTGGTGATATAGCCCTCGCCCAGCTTCTGGCGCAGGGCCTTGATGTGCATGTCCACGGTACGGGTCTCGCCGGTGAAATCGTAGTCCCACACGGCGGCCAGGATCTCATCCCGGGTGAGCACCGTGCCCCGGCGGCGCACCAGCAGCCGCAGCAGCTCAAATTCCTTGTACGTCAGAGAAATGTCCTCGCCGCCCCGGGTGACGGTGCGCCCGGCGGGGTCGATCACAAGATCCCGATAGCGCAGCAGAGGGTCACTGTCCCCCACCCGACGCATCACCGCGTTGACCCGGGCTTGCAACTCCATGACCCCGAAGGGCTTGGATATGTAGTCGTCCGCTCCCAAATCCAGGGCAGTGACTTTGTCCATCTCGGTCTGACGGGCGGTGAGCATGATGATGGGCATCTTGGCCGTGGCCTCATCCCCCCGCAGCCGCCGGACAATGTCCAGGCCATCCATACCGGGGAGCATGCCGTCCAGCAGAGCCAAATCCGCCACAGGCGCGTCGGCAAAGAAATCCTCGCCGCTCTCGTAGGCCAGCACCTCGTGGCCCATGGATTTGAAATAGTACTCCAACATGGTGCGGATGGACTGGTCGTCCTCCACAATGGCAATGCGTAGGGCCATGGTTGTTCTCTCCTTTAGTCGTTACTGAATTTCGCCGGTGACACAGAAAATTGCCCAGTTGGCAATGTTCACGGCGTGATCGGCCACTCGCTCCAGGTACTTGCCGATGATGATGAGGTCCACAGAGCGGTCGGAGTGGTCGGCTCGGGTGGCAATGCGCTCCACCAGGATCTTCTTGAGCTGGACAAACAGGTCGTCCACCACGTCGTCCAGATTGATGACCGCCCGGGCGGTGTTCTCGTCCCGGTCCACGTAGGCAGCAATGGCCTGACGCACCATGAGGCCCGCCTGACGGCTCATGGAGACAATCTCCTGGGGTACGTCGGGCTTGTCGCCGCTCTCGGCAATGAGCAGAGAGATCTCGGCAATGTTGGCGGCTTGGTCGCCAATGCGCTGCAGGTCGGTGACCATCTTCATAGCAGCGGAAATGGTGCGCAGGTCCCGGGCCACAGGCTGCTGGCGCATGAGCAGGGACATGCAGCGGTTCTCAATGTCCCGCTCCATCTGGTCCATGTTGTTGCGCATCTCAATGGTGGCCTTTGCACCCTCCGCCTTGCCCTGGGTGAGGGAGGCGGTGACCAGGTCGATGGCGTCCTGGGTCACGGTGCCCATGGCGGTGAGCTGGTGGCTGAGCTCCACCAGCTCAGCGTCAAACGTCTTTCTCATACAGCAACTTCCTCCTTAGCCGAATCGTCCGGTGATGTAGTCCTCGGTACGCTTATCTCTGGGGACAGAGAACAGCTTCTCGGTGTCGTCTGCTTCCACCAGCTCGCCGTGGAGGAAGAAGGCGCAGCGGTCGGACACACGGGTGGCCTGCTGCATGTTATGCGTCACAATCACTATTGTATACGTTTTTTTCAATTCTGCAATCAGATCTTCGATCTTGGAGGTGGAAATGGGGTCCAGAGCAGAAGTGGCCTCATCCATGAGCAGCACGTCGGGCTCCACCGCCAGAGCCCGGGCGATGCAGATACGCTGCTGCTGGCCGCCAGACAGGGACAGGGCGGACTTCTTCAGCCGGTCCTTCACCTCGTCCCAGATGGCCGCGCCACGCAGGGACTTCTCCACAATCTCATCCAGCTGCTTTTTGTTGCGGATGCCGTGGGTGCGAGGGCCATAGGCGATATTGTCGTAGATGGACATGGGGAAGGGGTTGGGCTTCTGGAACACCATGCCCACATGGCGGCGCAGCCAGGTCACATCCACCTGGGGATCAAAGATGTTCTGGTCCCGGTACATGACCTTGCCCTCGATGCGCACGGAGGGCACCAAGTCGTTCATCCGGTCCAGGGTCTTGAGGAAGGTGGACTTGCCGCAGCCAGAGGGGCCGATGAGAGCGGTGACCTGGTTCTGGGGCATCTCCAGGTTGATATCCTTCAGGGCATGGTTCTGGCCATACCACAGATTCAAATTCTCGGTTTTTAAAATGGCGTTCATGGGAGCAGTTCTCCTTTACTTGTTCTTCAGGCGGCTACCGGCCACGGCAGCCAGGATGTTGATGACCAGGGTGATGACCATCAGCACGGCGGCAATGGCCAGAGCGCTTTGCACGTCGCCGTGCTCGCTGGCGTACACATACAAAGCCACGCTGAGGGTGCCGGAGGAGGTGGTCAGCGACTCAAAGAAGTTGTTAAGCACGCTGCCCATACCGGCAGTGAACAGCAGAGCGGCAGACTCGCCCACGATACGGCCCACGGCCAGGATGCAACCGGTGACAATGCCGTCCACCGCGTTGGGCAGCACCACGGTACGCACCATGCGCCACTTACCGGCGCCCAGGCCCAGAGCGCCCTCTCGATAGGACTGGGGCACGGTTTTCAGGGATTCCTGGGTGGTACGCACGATGGTGGGCAGGATCATAATGACCAGGGTCAAACCGCCGCCCAGAATGCCGTACTGCAGACCCATGATCTGCTGGAAGAAGAGCATACCCACTAGACCGAAGATGATGGAGGGGATGCCGGTGAGGGTCTCGGTGGCAAACTCGATGATGGCCACCAGCTTGTGATTGGTGGCGTATTCGGTGAGGTAAATGGCAGCGCCCACACCCAGGGGAAGCACAATAATCATGGAGAGGAAAATGATGTACAGGGTGTTGAGGATGTTGGGCAAAATGCCGTCGGTACCACGGATTAGGCTGCGCTGGGTGGTCAAAAACTCCCAGGTGATGCCACCCAGGCCACGGTAAAAGACATAGCCGATCATGAAGACCAGCAGGGCCACGGTGAGGGCTGCACACAGGTAGAGCAGAGCTCGCAGGCCGCGATCATAGATACGGCGGCTCAAAGACAGATGTTCCACGATTTAGCCCTCCTTTTTATTCTTGACAAACACATTGAGTGCCACGTTGATGAGCATGATGAAGAGGAAGAGTACCAGAGCAATGGAGAAGAGAGATTCCCGCCACAAAGAGCCCACGGTGGCGTAGTTCATCTCGGAGGCAATGGCGGTGGTAAGGAAGCGCACGGAGGTAAACAGGTTCTCGGGCATATTGGCCACGTTGCCGGAGACCATGATGATGGCCATGGCCTCGCCAATGGCACGGCCCACGCCCAGCACAATGGCGGTGGCCACACCGGAACGGGCGGCGGGGAGGGAGACTCGGAAGATGGTCTCAGTGTGGGTGGCGCCCAGAGCCAGGGAGGCCTCCTCATACTCCTTGGGCACCGCCCGCAGGGAGGTCTCAGCCACGTTGATGATGGAAGGAAGGATCATGACGGTGAGCACCACGATGGCAGCCAGCAAGCAGGCGCCGGAAGACAGCTTGAAAGCCTTTTGAATGGCGGGCACCAGCACCACCATGCCCACCAGGCCGTACACCACGGAGGGAATGCCAGCCAACAGGGACACAGCAGAACGGATTACCGAGGCCACTCGTTGGTTGGCCACCTTGGCCAGGAACATGGCGGTGAGCACGCCCACCGGCACACCCACAATCACAGCCCCAGCCGTACCCGCAAAGGAGGTGAGAATGAAGGGCAAAATGCCGTGGGGTCCATTCTTACCGTCCCAGGTGTCTCCCAACAAAAAGTCGGTGACCCCGATTTCCAGCATGGCGGGCAGACCGGAAATCACCAGGTAGACGCTGATAAACAACACACTGGCCACGGCCACAAAACCGCACAGGAAGAAGATCGTTTTTACCAGCAGCTCCACGGCATCCCGCAGCTGCCGAGCTGTGTGCACCTTAGACTGTTCTTTACTTTTCTCTGAGGCCATGGGTACAACCTCCTTGGTGGTTTGAGTCATTACATTCTCGTTATCCACTTATATTCTCCTTTACACAGGGGAATGGCCCCCATCCCGCTACGGGGATGGGGGCTAGTCCCTTTGAGTTGTTGTTACTCAGCGGTGGGCACGGCGCCAGCCTGACGGATCAGGTCAGCAGCGTCAGCGGACATAGCCCAGTCGAAGAAGGCCTGAGCCTGAGCGGAGAGCTCCACACCTTCCTTGGTCACGACCACGAAGGGACGCTGAATCTTGTAAGTACCATCCAGAATGGTGGACTCGTTGCACTCCACACCGTCCACAGTGATGGCGGCGATGCCGTCCTCACCCTCAACAGCGGACAGAGAAGCGTAGCCGATGGCAGCGGTGTTGCTGCGCACAGCCTCGATGACAGCGCCGGTGGAGGTCAGCTCCTGATCCAGCTGGCACTTGTCCTCGGTCTCGGTGATGGACTCGAAGCCGTCACGGGTGCCGGAACCAGCCTCACGGCCGATGATAGCGATCTCGCCAGCGTCGCCGCCCACCTCAGACCAGTCGGTGATCTCGCCGGTGAAGATCTTGGCGATCTGCTCCACGGACAGGTCGGCAACCTTATTCTCAGCGTTGACAATGATGGCGATGCCGTCCAGAGCAATGATGTTCTCCACCAGGCCCTCAGCCTTCTCCTCGTCCTTCAGGCCGCGGGAAGCCAGGCCAAAGTCGGCAGTGCTGTTCATGGCAGCCTCCACACCAGCGGAGGAGCCGCCGCCCTCCACGGACACGGTGACACCCTTGTTGTCCAGGCCGAACTGCTCAGCCAGGATGCTCATCACGTCGGTCATAGAGGTGGAGCCCAGGCACACCACGTTGCCGGACAGAGCCGGGCTCTCGGACTTGTCAGAACCTGCGTCGGACTCCTTGGCAGCCTGGTTGCCGCAAGCGGCCAGGCTGAAAGCCATGGCGCCAGCCATCAGCACAGCGATAAACTTCTTCATTTGTTTCGTCTCTCCATTTCATTTATGACTTGTTTGTTGTTTTCCTCGTTTGGGAACAGTACCGAGTTTACAAAAGTTTTGTAAAGTACGCGCTCATGACTTTGTAAAGTCTCTGTAAAGTCAGCCCAATTCTTCGCAATTAGCGATACCATTGTAAAACCAGTGCATTTCCTTCCCGTTTTAGTGCAAAACTACTAACCAGGCAATCAGCCAGGAATACGATCCACGCTGGGGTGGAAAGCTGGGGAGGAATGGCCAAGACACAAGTCTTTACAAAGGGGTGTACTGTGTAAAGAAGCACCAAAGCCAGCCCAGACCAGGCCAGAGAGAAGGGCAGACACACCAATCCCCCCACATTTCCCCCCACTTGGGAATAATCCCAAAAGGAGACCCCCAACACATATTTATAATAGAGGCCAAAGAGAAACTCGGTGGCTGTGGCCACCAAGCACCCTACCGTCATACCCCACAGCGGTTGAGGGTCCGGTCCGCTCAGTGCCACAATGGCCACTGCTCCCACCCCGTACACCGGGCACAGGGGAAGCAGCAGCAGACACTTGCGCCCCCGCCCATGGCCGTGAACCACCTTGGAATAGGCCACCTCCAACAAATAACCCAGAAAGCTATACACCAATATATACCAAATCAATTCTTGCATGGTTTCCCCTCCTGTCCCCCTAGTGTGTCCCAAGGAGGGGTTTCTCATGAAATGAATAAAAATTTTTTCTTTCCACCGGATTTTTACCACCAGTTACCTGTTGTTTGACCTGGGGGTTTGTGGTACAATGTATCGAACTTTGCAAGGAGGGACTCCACATGCGTCATTTGATTGACTTCGGGGATTTGACACGACAGGAATGGGACGAGATTTATAAAAGAGCGGACAAGATCATTGACCATCCGGAACAGTATTTAGATGTATGCCACGGTAAGGTGTCGGCCAACCTATTTTACGAGCCCTCCACCCGCACCAACTTCTCCTTTCAAACTGCCATGATGCGCCTGGGCGGTTCGGTGTTCGGCTTTGCCGACCCCAACTCCTCCTCGGTGGCCAAGGGCGAGACGTTGAAGGACACCATTAAAATGGTATCCAACTACGCCGATGTCATCGTCATGCGCACCCCTTGGGAGGGCGCAGCCAAGGCCGCATCTCTCTACTCCGACGTGCCGGTGATCAACGCCGGTGACGGCGGACACATGCACCCCACCCAGACCACCGCCGACCTGACCACCATCACCCGCCTGCGAGGCAGCGTGGATGGCCTGTCCATCGGTCTGTGCGGCGACTTGAAAAACGGACGCACCGTCCACTCCTTGATTAAAGCGCTGGCCAAGTTCCAGAACATTCGCTTCTACCTCATCGCTCCCCGGGATCTGGCCATTCCCCAGTACCTGCGCCAGTTCATGCAGGAGCGCAACATGCCCTTTGTGGAGGTCACCGGTCTGGAGACCGTCATTCCCCAGTTGGACGTGCTGTATATGACCCGCATTCAGAAAGAGCGGTTTGTGGACCCCCTGGAGTACGAGCGCAACAAGGGCATTTACGTGCTCACCCGCTCCAAGCTGGACCGGGCCCGGGAAAACCTGCTCATCATGCATCCCCTGCCCCGTGTGGATGAGATCACCGTGGATGTGGACGACGATCCCCGTGCCGTGTACTTCCAGCAAGCCCGCTTCGGCATGTTTGCCCGCATGGCTCTGCTGTCTGATCTGGCCAACCAGCCCCGTATGACCCCCGCCCCCGTGGAGATCGGCACCAAACCTGTGTGCCACAATCCCCGGTGCATCACCCAGACCGAGCACTATCTGCCTCCTCTGGTGAAGAAAAACGGCGGTGTGGACTGCTGCGCCTTCTGTGACGCCCCTCTGGATTGATTTTTTACAAAAAGGGCTTGACACCCCAGACATTCTGTGCTATTATACACAGGCTGATGTTTGGGGCGTCACCCTTTACCTGCGGGTGTAGTTCAATGGTAGAATCCCAGCCTTCCAAGCTGGTCGCGTGGGTTCGATTCCCATCACCCGCTCCATACGCGCCTGTAGCTCAGGTGGATAGAGCAACTGCCTTCTAAGCAGTGGGTCAGGGGTTCGAGTCCCTTCAGGCGTGCCAGTTTTTCGCCCTGCTTGAATCAGCGCAAGAAGTAAATATGGTGGGTATAGCTCAGTTGGCAGAGCACCGGATTGTGGTTCCGGGTGTCGTGGGTTCGAGCCCCATTACCCACCCCATACTGTGGCTAAGGGCCGGAGCGTCCGCTCCGGCCCTTGCTTCCATCCTTTCATTGGGGTGTAGCCAAGTGGTAAGGCACGGGACTTTGACTCCCGCATTCGTTGGTTCGAGTCCAACCATCCCAGCCAGACCAACGTCCCCCTGGCTCGCCCGGGGGGACATCTGGAAAACTTCATATGACCTAGTAGCTCAGTTGGTAGAGCAACGCCCTTTTAAGGCGAAGGTCCGGGGTTCGAGTCCCCGCTGGGTCACCACGTCGGAGCAAGCGTCATATCGCTTGCTCCGACTTTTTTCAAAAGTCAGAGTGCGCTCATTTTGCTGCTCCTCCTTTCCAAATCGAACCCGCTGCGCTGGGCTTCGATTTGGTTTTAGGTGCAGACCTGATAGCCGTGCATCTATACTGTTGCGATACTTCAAATAAAAGGACACAACATAAGTTGTGTCCTTTTATTTGGTAGCCGCAAGTGATTTATGATGCTCGGGGTCGGCAGAGCCGCCCCACCATGTGGGGCCCCAGTCCCGAATGCGAATGCGTTCGGGATTTTTACTTCTTCACTATTCACTCTTTACTTTTCGCCCACTTCTACTGCCTACCCAGGATTTTGGGAAGTGAATGAGTCATACTCTTGCACGTCTTTTGTAAATCCGTTATACTTCATTCATCCACAGAAATTGCAATGGAGGAGAGCGAATGGAAAAAATTCAGTATGAAAACTTAATCATCCGTCAAGCCGAAGTCTCCGATGCAAAGCAGCTTGCCACCTGGTGGAATGATGGCGCTGTCATGGCACACGCAGGTTTTCCCCACGGCGTAGGAACCACCGAGGAGGAAGTCATAAGAGGACTTGGTAAGGGTTGTCTGGTCATTCAAGAAAATGATCGTCTGATCGGTGAGTGCAATTATCGTAATGTAGATCACGGTGTTGCTGAAATCGGCATTAAGATCTGCGAAACCGATGGTCAAAATCGTGGTGTGGGAAGAAAAATTTTGAGTATGCTGATTGGCTGGCTGTTCCAAAACGGCTATTCTAAAATCATTCTCGACACAAATTTGAAGAACACCAGAGCACAACACGTTTATGAATCCTTGGGTTTTCGCAAGGTGAGAACGAACATAGACGCTTGGAAAGATCAGATGGGTCAGCTTCAATCTTCCATTGACTACGAGTTGGTTGAGCAGGATTTTATCAGCTACTTAAACGATGGGCTTCCGGTTTAAGCTGCCCTGCGTTTGCGCCAAAGGCCCGGCTGTCAGAGTTACATAGCATGCGCACAGCGGCCCACTTCCGAATCAGTGCCGCCCTGTGAAAACCGAAAAGGAACGAAAGATTATGGAGAATTATGTTGCACCTGGCGTTTATACGGAAGAATTTGATTCCGGCATGAAACCTATGGACGGCGTGGGTACCAGCACAGCTGGCTTTGTCGGCCTGGCGGAAAAGGGTCCTATCACGGGACAACCGGTTCTGATTCGCAGCTTTTCAGAATACAGACGGTGGTTCGGGGAGTATCTCTCAGAAGAAGAATACAGAACCTATCGTTTTTTACCCTATGCGGTGGAGCAGTTTTTTGCCAATGGCGGTATGGCCTGCTATGTCATGCGAGTTGCTCCTGGAGATACCGCTGTGGCCAAACATACCGACGAGGTGATGCAGATAACCGCTCTTTCCCCTGGTACCTGGGGCAATGGTATACAGCTCACACTGACCCGCTGTGTGCGAGCCTGTACCCGGATACTGCGGGCCGAACCCACCGCAAGTGGAACTCCATACCAACTGGAAAATGCCACCGGATTTCAGGTGGGGGATGTGATTGCATGCCGGATGGGAGACCATGTGAGTTATCATAAGATCACCGCCCTGAACGGAAGTGCCATTGCCACCGATCCGGGCCTACCCGACAACGTTGTAGACCCCCACCTGATCTCCCAATATACTCTGGAAGCCTGTGGCGTGGACCTTGCCATTTGTGGAGGTGGCGAGGAAGAAAAATTCTCCGGATGTTCCCTCAATCCGGCGGCACCAGAGTACCTACCTACGATAGTCAAACAGTCTACGCTGGTGTCCTTGTCCCTGCACGAAGCGGACAAAACCGGGGATTTGTTGGTGGTGCTGGGTGGAACCGCACAAGACACAGAACTCCGCTTTTCCCTGTGCGGCGGCACCAACGGTACGCTGAGCAACATCAGTGCCGATGTGTTCCGCGGCACCGATGGAGGACCTGGGAAGCGCACAGGCATCGAGGCATTTCAGGAGATCCATGACGTATCCATTTTGGCGGTACCCGGTGTTACCGATGCCAATGTACAGGCTAAACTCATTGCCCACTGCGAACATCTGGGCAACCGTTTCGCCGTGCTGGACGCCCCGCTGGACTGCACTTCGGTGGATGCCTTGATCACCTACCGCAGCGCCTACAACACCTCTTACGCCGCACTTTACGCTCCCTGGATACAGATATATGATTCACTGCTCAAACGTCCCACCTACATGCCACCTTCCGGTTCGGTGTGTGGCATTTATGCCCGGGTAGACATTACCCGCGGCGTACATAAGGCCCCGGCCAATGAGGTTGTCAAAGAGTGCACCGGGTTATCCGCCCTGTACAACCAGGAGGAACAAGGCACACTTGCCCGAAAGGGTGTAAATTTGATTTGCGCCATTCCAAAACAGGGCATCCGGGCGTGGGGCGCCCGTACCTGCTCCAATGACGACAACTGGAAACATATTAACGTACGGCGGCTCTCCATCTTCTTGGAGGAATCCATCCGAGTCTACACCAGTTGGGCGATGTATGAGCCCAATGACGAATGCCTTTGGAACCGTGTTAAGAGCACAGTTTCCCTTTTCTTGGAATCCCAGCGCCGCAACGGCATTTTGATGGGAGCAACACCGGATCAGGCGTACTACGTCAAGGTGGGTCATGACACCATGACGCAAAATGACATCCTCAGCGGACAGCTCATCTGTGAGATCGGCATAGCTGCCATGCGGCCAACGGTGTTTCTTCCCATGCGTATTACCCACTCCAGCCAGAACAAAACCTGAGTCGTAGCCCATATTCAAGCAAAAGCCTGGGTGAGCAAACCGCTCACCCAGGCTTTTCTCATTTCTCCAGCTCCTCCACCATCTGCGCCACTTCGTCCGGGGTATGCAGGGCATTGAGCATGGCTAGTAACGCTTTACTGTTCATGTGCTGGGGCAGGCCCAGCTTGTGCAGCAACGCCTCCCGGCGGGCGGCGGAATCAGGGCGGCCGGTGAGACCCAGAGCGAACATGTCCGCCGGGGTCAGGTCACCCCGGGCTTGGGCAGGGCCTTCCCCGTCCACCACCGTGGCCCCCGCTCGCAAAAGGGCCTGACGAAGGATATCCGGGTTCATCCCCTCCACCCCCAGCTTGCCCTCTTTGCCGGCCTTGCGCTTGCGCCGCTCCTTGCCGTACACGTCGGGAATGTAGGCGTGTTTCACCTGATTCTTAGGAATGGCCCCTTTGAGATAGTTGCGGATGACAAATCCCGCCCCGTCGGAATCGGTGAGCACGATAATGCCCTGGCGCTGGGCCAGGCGGCGGATCAGTTCCAGCTTCTCCCCATCTTTGAACACCCCAAACCCGGAGGTCTCCAAGATGAGGGCATCCACCACCTGGGACAGACTGTTTTTGTCGTAACGGCCCTCTACAATGATGGCCTCTTTGATTTTCAGCACTCGATCACCTTCCGTCCTGCGGATAATTCCATGAGCAGCTGGGTGAGAATCTCTCCATCTGCTCCATAGTTCACTTTCAGCTGGATATCCGCCTCACTGCACCGGCGCACCGCGTGGCGGCACCACAGCAGGGAGAATTTCCGGGCGGCATCCATGATTTTGTCCCCCTGGAAAGAATGCTTCATCCCCCACAGCTCCATAAAGTCACTGCGGCTCTTCCCCGCGTCCAGGTAGAGCCGAGCGGTGTACAGCTGGCGGAAGTATTTGCCCATCACTGAGAGGATCATCACCCCCGACTCCTGACTGTGGAGCAGGTCGGCCAGCACCGAGGCGGCTTTGTTAAAGTCCCGCTGGGCCAGGGCGTCCGTCATCTGGAACACCACCGCATCCACCTGAGGGATGGCCACCGCGTCCATATCCGCCCGGGTGATGCGCTCTTGGGCGGCGTAAGCGCAGATCTTCTCCAACTCGGTGGACAGGTTGGTCATGCTGTCCCCGCACAGGAAGATGAGATATTGGGCATCGGCCCGGTCCACCTGATGGCCCATAGCCTTGCATTTGCGCACGATCCAGTCGGTGAGGTCGCCGGTACTCTGACGCTGGAAATTCACCAAGGCCCCAGACTGTTTCAGGTAGGTACCCAACTTGCTGCGCCCGTCCACCTTAAAATTCACCAGATCGTAGACAAACACCAGGCAGCAGTAGTCGGGCAGGTCGGCAAACAGCTCCAAAAGTTGCTTGCGCCCGCTCTCCCCCTGGCCCATGAGGTCAAAGTCGGTGACCAGCACCAGAGTGCGCTCACTCATCATAGGCAGGCAGTCCACCGCCTGGGCAATCCAGTCCACGGTGCACTCCTTGCCCTGGGCGGCGTGGAGGTTGAAGTCCTCCATGCCCTGGGGCAGAATGGCCTTTTTCACCTCACCCAGGTAATACTCCCGCAAAAAGGCCTCGTCCCCGTAAAAAACGTAGAGATTTTTTAGGTTTCCCTGGCGCAGCGCCTGCTTCAATTCCCGCATGGCGGTGTTATCTGTTTGATTCTTGGGCGGCATACCGTTCCCTCCTCCTTGTTCTCACCAGATTCCCACCTGGTCCCCCTGCACCACCACCGTCACCGTACCCTCCAGATCGGTGCGGTGGACCTCCACCCCTGAGCGGTGCAGCCGCTCCAAGGTCTCATCGTCCGGGTGTCCATATGGATTGTCCTCCCCCACCGAGAGGATGCCCAACTCCGGCCGGGCCCAGCCCAAAAGCTCCGTCCCAGTGGAATCCGCCGAACCGTGGTGGCCCACCACCAGCAGTTCAATGTTGGGGATGACAAAATATCGCACAATCATGTGCTCCACATAGCTGTCCGCATCTCCCGTGATAAGCACGTCAAAGTCGTTCACCGTACACAGGGCGGACAGACCTTCCTCATTGGTGGTGCCGCTGCCCAGGGGCGGAATCACCCGGATGTTCAGGGTTTCCAAGGCCAGCTCGGTCTCATCCCCCACCCACTGGCAGGGAATGTCCCGCTCCTCCAGCCAGCCTTCCAAGGTCTGGGCCTGCTCCTGGTCCAAATCCGAGTCGGGTACCAGCACCTGGCCCACCTCTATCCGGTCCAAAAGACGTTCTACGCCGTTGAAGTGGTCCTCGTCCAGGTGGGTAAGCAAAAGCACATCCACTCCATCGCGTCCCACAGAGTTTAGATAGTCTGCGGCAATATCTCCCGCCGAAGTGGACAGGCTTCCGCCGCAGTCCACCAACACGGTGGCATCCCCGGTGAGCAGCAGCGTGGACGAGCCTTGGCCCACGTCCAGCCCCACTACCATCAAATCGGACTGGGCCACTGTCAGGGCGGACAACCCCACCGGAAGGGCCAGCGCCGCCGCCAGACCACCCCCGGCCAAAACCATTTGCACGGTGCGCACGCTGCCCCACAGCACCAGGCCGCCCACGGCATACACACCCACCAGCCAAATCACATGGTACGGGTTGTTCATATCCAACACCCCGTGGGGAAGGGTGCCAAACTGGTGGATCACCCACAGGGCATAGTGGCCCAGCACCCCCGCGCCCTGACCCAGCAGGGTGGCCACACCCGGCAGACACAGGGCCAGAAAGCCCAGTCCCAGAGCGCATACCATCAGGGCCGTCAAAGCCCACAACACCAAAATGTTAACCAGCGGCGCCACCAAAGACACCTGTCCGAACAAAAACCCACACAACGGCGTAGTCAACGCCATGGCGCCCAGGGAGGCAGAAATAGACGCGCTGACCCACTGCCAGCCTCGGCGCACCAGCCGCCTCCATCCTGTTCTATTCTTCCAGTCCTCCAAGGGCTTGGTCATGCGGGTATAAATCCGCCCGGTGATCAGAAGAATCCCCATCACCGACAGAAACGACAGCTGCAATCCCACACTGGCCACGGAATAGGGGTTGAACATCAGCAGCACCAACAGCGCCAAAGCCAGAGCAGAGGGGGAATCCTGCTCTCGCCTCACCCAGGGCACCGCCAGCACCGTCCCCTGCATCCACACCGCCCGAAAGGCGGAAGGAGTGGCCCCCGCCATAAAGGCATAAAAGAACAGCACGGGAATCAGTGCGATGCCCCACCGGCGGCTGCCCCGGCAACACAAGGTGAGCACGCCCACCAAAAAGGAGATGTGCAGGCCGGACACCACCGCGGCGTGGAGCACCCCCGCCCGGGTCATGTCCTGATACGCCCCATCGGACAGTCCGGTTTTGTCTCCCAGGGTCACCGCCACCGCCATAGGGGCCACTGTCTGGTCAAAGGCGGTCTCCACTCCTTCTTTGAGCCGCTGGGCCACCCAAGCCGGCCACTCCGCCCATGGCAGCACACGGGGGCGTTCCACGGTGGGAGCCTGGTCGCAGGAGGCCATGAGAAATACTCCCTTGGCGGTGAAATACAACAGTTCATCCCCATAGGTGAAGGGAGCGTGTTCCACCTGCCCCTCCACTTGTACGTGGTCACCCAGCTGCACGTCCTGCCAGCTCTCCGGGGCGTTGAGGCGCAGGTCTGCCCCGCCATCCAGCCGCACCACCAGGGAGTAGCTGCCGGTGGTGGTCATCTGGGGTTGGGAGATGACGGTACCGGAAATGGTCTGTTCTCCCACACAGGCCTGGGCAGGGAGACACACCATATAATAATAGATGGAAAACCAGCACAGCCCCGCCACACAGCCAGCGGCCACTGTCATACCTCTCCGGCACACCTGCCAGACAAAGTATCTGCGGGGATGGCACCCCCGCAACTCCACCCAGTCCTCCCGGCTTTTGGGCTGGCACTTCTGCCAACCCAAAAGCAGGGGCACGCCGGGAATCACCAGATATCCCACCGGAGCCCCCAACACCAGCAGCAGGCACATCATGGCAAAGCCCCCGGCAAACCAGGTTAGCTTTCGCATGCCCGCCACCTCCCATTGTACATCTTTTATTATTGTAACGGCTGCACCCCGGCAAGTCAACCGCCGGGGATCGGTTGCCCTGTTTGGCGGTATCTGCTATAATGACAGAACACCGATTTTGCAATAAGGATTTGATGATAGATGCTCAACGAAAAACAGCGCTCGGAATTTGCCTCTCTGCGCCGGGCCGCCATTGCTCTGGACTACCCCAACCTAAACCCGGAGCAGCTCCAGGCGGTGCTCACCACCCAAGGCCCCCTGCTGCTGCTGGCGGGGGCAGGTTCCGGTAAAACCACCGTGCTCATCCACCGGGTGGCCAACCTCATCCGCTACGGCCGAGGCTCGGATTCCACCGAAGTCCCCGGCTGGGCCACGGACGAAGATTTGGACTTTTTACGCCACTATGTGGACCATCCCACCCCGGAAGGGCGGGAGTACGCTTCCCGGCTGTGTGAACTGGACCCCGCGCCCCCCTGGACCATTCTGGCCATCACCTTCACCAACAAAGCCGCCGGGGAACTGAAAGACCGGCTGGAGCGGGTACTGGGCCCTCAGGCTCTGGACATCTGGGCCTCCACCTTCCACTCCGCCTGTGTGCGCATCCTGCGCCGGGACATTGAGCGGCTGGGCTTTCCCTCCTCCTTCACCATCTACGACACCGACGACTCCCTGCGGGTGGTAAAGGACTGCCTGAAGGAGTTCGGCATGGATGAAAAGCTCTTCCCGCCCCGCTCGGTGCTGGGGGTCATCTCCAAGGCCAAGGACCAGATGCAGTTGGCGAAAGACTTCCACAACGAGGCCAAAAAAAGTGGAGATTTCCGTCTGGAACAAATCTCTCGCCTGTACACCGCCTACGAAAAGCGGCTGTGGGAGGCCGGAGCCCTGGACTTTGACGACATCATCTTCCACACTGTGCGCCTGCTCCAGCAGGAGCCGGAGGTACTGACCTACTACCAAAACAGGTTCCGCTACGTGCTCATCGACGAGTACCAGGACACCAACCACATGCAGTACCTCCTGGCCTCTCTCCTGGCCGGAGGCCACAAAAACATCTGCGTGGTGGGGGACGACGACCAGTCCATCTACCGCTTCCGGGGCGCCACCATCGAGAACATTCTCTCCTTTGAGAACCAGTACAAAGGCGCCCAGTGCATCCGCCTGGAGCAGAACTACCGCTCCACCAAGACCATTCTGGCAGCGGCCAACCACGTCATTCGCCGCAACCAGGGCCGGAAGGGCAAGGAGCTGTGGACGGCAGGGGCGGAAGGGGACAAAGTACATCTCTACACCGCCATGAACGAAAGCGATGAGGCCCAATATGTGGCCAACACCATTTTGGAGCACTACCGGCAGGGGATGAAGTGGCGGGACCACGCCATTCTCTACCGTATGAATGCCCAGTCCTACCAGTTGGAATTGGCCTTCAAGCGCACCGGCATCCCCTACCGGGTCATCGGGGGCACCCGCTTCTTTGACCGGGCGGAAGTCAAGGACATGCTGGCCTATCTGTGCGTAGTGGCCAACCCCCAAGATGATTTGCGGCTGTCCCGCATCATCAACGTCCCCACCCGGGGCATCGGCGCCACCACTGTGGATCGGGCCCGGGCCATCGCCGCCCAAGAGGGGCTTTCCCTGTGGCAGGTGGTGAGCCAGGCCGAGCAGTACCCCGAGTTGCAAAAGGCCACCGCCAAGCTGAATGCTTTCGCCTCCCTCATCCGGGACTTACAGGTCATGAGCCGCTCCATGGACTTAGCCGCCTTCTATGAGATGGTCATGGAGCGCACCGGGTACGCCGCCATGCTGAGCGTAAAGCCCGACGTGGAAAACCGAACCCGGTTGGAGAACATCCGAGAGCTGCTCACCTCCATCAAGGGGTACATGGAAAACAGTGAATCCCCCACTCTGGCGGGATTCTTGGACGAAATCGCCCTGTACACCGACCTGGACAACCACGACCCCAACGAGGACGCGGTGGTGATGATGACCATGCACTCGGCCAAGGGCCTGGAGTTCCCCGTGGTGTTTGTGGTGGGCATGGAAGAGGGCATCTTCCCCGGTATGCGCTGCATCGGCGACGAGGAGGAGATGGAAGAGGAGCGGCGGCTGTGCTATGTGGCCCTCACCCGGGCCAAAGAACAGCTGCACCTGACCTGCGCCAGTATGCGTATGCTCTACGGCCGCACCAGCGCCAACCGCCCCTCCCGCTTCGCCGGAGAAATTCCCCCCGAGCTGTTGGAGCAGAGCGGGCGCAGCTATCAGGAGCACTCCCGCCCCTGGGAGAGCGGCAGCAGCTATGTCCCCTCCCCCCAGGCTCGGCCCAAGCC
>NZ_NFHE01000109.1 GCF_002161235.1 Pseudoflavonifractor sp. An85 | reverse complement strand
CCGGGGCGGCGGACGGCGGCGGTCACCATGGTCCCGTCGTCGAACCGGAAGCTGCCCCGGTTCTCGCCCTGCTGGGGCGGGGTGCCGTCGTACCAGTGCTGGACGAGGATCACGCCCTGCCCCTTCAGGTCGCCGAGGTAGAGGTTCCAGTCGGTGAGGATGCTCACGCCCTCCTTCCGGTGAGGTTCCGGGCAGGTCAGGGACGTGTCGAACTCCTCGTACCGGTGGCTCCGGTAGAGCACTTCCACCTTCATGACGGCCTCCTATCGGGTCACAATGCGGGTTCGGGGGCCTGCCATTCGCTCCACGGGTCGCCCGCCAGCGCCTGCGAGGCGTCGCGGCTGGCCTTGGCCGTGGCGGTCAGGCCGTCCTCACGTTCCTCACGCGCGGCGGCCTTCTCCGCCTTGTAGCTTTCCACCTGCTCCTTGATGCCTTTCGCCAGCGCCCACGGGTTCACCTCGAAACGCTTGTACGGGTGATCCGCGTCGTCCCGGCTGCCGGTCCACACGGGCACCGGCTCGTCCGCCTTGAAGGAGAGCGTGACCTGCGCCCGGTCGCCGGAGAGCATCTGCTGGCGCATGTAGTCCGACACGAACACGTCGCAGGAGTAGCCGGACAGGTCAACGCCGTTGACCTTCGTGCCCGGCGGGATGTGGACGAACGCCTTGTCGAAGGTGCGCCCGTCCTCCGTGGTGATGGTGTGGGGGTGCAGGAACGCCGCCGGTATCTTCACATGGGCGAACCCGTTCTGCTGGTTGTTCTGTTCCGCCATTTCGATCACTTGTCCTTTCCATGGGGCGGGCGGCGATCCATTGCCGCCCGCGTGGTTTCTATTGTATGGTTCAGTCGAAGCGTGCGCCATCCGGGTTGGACGGCAGGCACATGAACACGATGTTCGTGATGAGGCCCGCCACGATGAGGATGAGGCCGATGGACCCCATGCCCAGTGCGCCGCTCAGGAGGCTGGCGTCCCCGTTGGA
>NZ_NFHE01000108.1 GCF_002161235.1 Pseudoflavonifractor sp. An85 | reverse complement strand
TCCTGCGATTTCCAGATCGTGGACACGGCGGGCGTGCTGAAGAACGGCATGGATGACTGGTGCCGCGCGGCGGACATGATCCTCGTGCCCATGCTGCCCAGCACCCGTGATGTGGAGCCGACCATGCGCACGTTGGAGATCGCCGCCGCGTCGAAGACGCAGGCGAAGACCTTCATCATCCTGAACTGTTTCTATGCGTTTGGTCGTTTGGACCGTGACCTTGTGGAGTATCTTGGCAGCGAGAACATTCCGGTGATGGCGAAGATTCCCCGCGCGGTCGCGTTGGCGCAGGCCGCTGCGGAGGGCAAGTCGGTTGCGGAGTACGCGCCGCGCAGCCATGCGGTCCCCGCATTTGAACTGTTGGCAGATGACATTCTGGCTGAAAAGGAGAAGCACAATGACTAACGCATTCATGGCGTCCGCGAACAAGGCGAAGCGGGAGCAGCAGGACATCCAGACGCCTCGCGCGGACAGCGATGATCTGAAGGTCATCAACATCCGCATTCCGGCTGACCTTCATTACAAGGCGAACCTGCACAGGGTGCAGACCGGTGAGAGCGTCACCGCGCTCGTCCAGCGACTCCTGCGCGAGGAACTGGGATGATGGACGCCGGGTTCTGGCTCGGCGTCGCCACACCGTTCGCCGTGCTGATCCTGTTCGGCGTCACCCGCCTGCTGCTTCGCGCGATCTCGGCGCTGATGCGCCTTCTGAACCGGAAGGTCCACGACCGGTTCATGCGCAGGTACGTGTTCCATGAGGAGATCGATGCGGGCGGGAACGTGAACCATGAGCGGAACGCCCGTGAGCTGGCGGAGGTGTTCGCCGCCGCTCCGGGTTTCCGCAAGTTCGTGATTGGCCCATGGCAGATCGCCGTCTGCCGCGACTACCGGAGCGACAGGAAAAGGAGAACGCAATGAGCGTGAACGCTTACCAGCCGGTGCTGGACCCGGCGTCATCCGGGCGCATGTTCTGGTTCGACAAGCATGATACCCGCGTCCTGTTCGG
>NZ_NFHE01000107.1 GCF_002161235.1 Pseudoflavonifractor sp. An85 | reverse complement strand
ATGTCGCTCCACGGCGACAGGTACTCACTGTCCGCCGGGTCCGTGGCATCGAGGGCGGAGATGGCGAAACCTCCGCCCATGGCATAGGAATCCCTGTACAGAGCGAGGGTGTGGTGGTCTCCCCACCGGTTCACATATTCCAACGTCACCGCGTTCGTGTCCTTCCCCATGGTTTATCTCCTTGCCTTGTTGTACTTGCCCTTGGGCTTGCTGTCGAACGCGGGTTCCAAGTCCCCGTCCTTCTTCAATCGTATCTTGCAGTCGAAGGTCTTGCCCGCCTTGGTGCGGCATGGCCGCCTCCTATCTGCTGGTTTCCCGTGCCGGGCTTTCGCCCGGCTTATCATGTATGAGCTGTTCGGACGACCGGCGGGCCTGACCCGCCTCAGCGCGGAGCGAAGGAGTCTTGCCTGATAGCAGGTCATGCACGAAAGTTCTCGTATATGCGCCCTGCGCCCTCTCGCTGCCGATGCGTCCGGTCAGATCGATGATTATGGGGGTGGGTGAAGTATTCATGTACTCGAAGAGCATGTCGCTTGGATTAAACGAGTCGGCCTGCCACCACGGGGTGTTGACGGTCTCCATCACCTCGTTGCGGATGGACGCGGGAACGGACTCCTCGACGAGACGGTAGAAGTCCATTCTACCGGTTGCGCCAACGATGCCGTCCAGCCGGTCGATGTTGGCATCATCTGGCATGTCGGAATGGTAGGTCTGTCCATTGTCGAAGCTCACGAAATTGATGCGCCACATGGTTTATCTCCTCGCCTTGTTGTACTTGCCCTTGGGCTTGCTGTCGAACGTGGGTTCCAAGTCCCCGTCTTTCTTCAATCGTATCTTGCAGTCGAAGGTCTTGCCCGCCTTGGACTTGCAGCCCTTGAGCGGCACCTGCTTTCCGGAAAGTAGAGCGGACGCCTGCTTCTCGGAGAGCTTCTTTCCGCAGAATCCGAAGAGCTTGAACCCGCACCCGGAAATCTGCTTCCATGTGCCGTCCTCCTGCTTCTCGTTCTTGTTGGAGGAGCAGGC
>NZ_NFHE01000106.1 GCF_002161235.1 Pseudoflavonifractor sp. An85 | reverse complement strand
ACCGCACGCTGAAGAAGGAGGATCGACATGAGCGATGATGAAGCCTACGAACAGTTGACGCAGGACATGCAGGCCATGTGCAGGGACCTGTCCGCCCATGCGGAAACCATACCCCACACACAGGAGTCCATCGACGCATTGCGGGAACTGGTGGACCGTGTTCTCGAAGCGAACCCCGATTCCGACCTTGGACAGTACAAGGCGTATCCCTCGTGGCTCGCCATCGTACAGGCGGGACACGGCCTCACCAGAGAGGACATCGCCGAGAAGGCCCGGTACGGGGGCTGGGACCCCGACCGTGACGACTACATGCGCATCAACCGGGACGGCGACTGGGAGGGCCTTAGCCAAGAGCGAGCCGACAATCTCCTGTGGGATAACCGTGGGGAGATCATCGACGCCGTGGGACGGTTCGCCTCCCGCCTCGACCCGGACACCATCAACCACCTCACCGTGCTCACCTTCACGCCGCCCGAACACCCGTTGACCTTGGAGGACGTGCAGCATCTCGTGCAGCGCGTCGATGACCGGCTGCGCCCCCGCCTCGACCCCGCCGATCTGGAAGAGGACGAGGACGTATACCGCATCGGCGACTGGGGGTACGTGCGTGCCGCCGACTACGAGCAGGCGTTCGAGGGCGAACCCGAATGGGCACGGGACATGTACATGCTCGACGGCAACGAACCAGACCGCGACGCCGAATGGGTCGAAACCTACAATGCTGGCGGCAACGCTGCGCTCAGTCTGGCCCTCGACCGGCAGTTCAACGAGGACCGCGCCGATAACGTCTTCTACACCACGGCACCGGAGCCATACGAGCCGGTGCCTGAGCACATCGCCGACGGCACGGTTTCCAAGGAGACAACCGAAAGGCCGGAAACCGGCGCATCCGGTCAGCCACCGACCGAGGATGAGGTGCGACGTATGGCGGCGAGCATCGATCTGAGCGATCTGGACGTGGCACGCGAACAGTATCCTCTGGTATGTGAAGTCGCGCGTCATGGCGGCGGCACCCTCGACTTCGACATCATCCTCGATCTGCG
>NZ_NFHE01000105.1 GCF_002161235.1 Pseudoflavonifractor sp. An85 | reverse complement strand
CACAGTTGGTGTTGTCGCCCCCAATGGGGTAGGAGGTCTGGGTCATGTGGGCGGCTCCCAAGGCCAGATGTTCCTGGCTGGCGCCCAAATAGATGGGCAGCTCCACCCCCATCTTTTCTGCGGATAGAAAGCCAATGATTCCATCCTCCAAGCCGTATTGGGACAAATCCAAAGCGGATGTCTCGTAGGAAAACGGGTCGGTGAGCTGGGGCTGATGCCCCTCAAACAGTTGGCGGTTCTCCTCCTGCAGCCGTTGGTACAGCTCCTCCAGGCCGTGGTCCTTCGGGCTCTCCCCCTCCGCCTGCTGCAAAAACGTCTCCTTTTGCTTCTCCACCCCCTGGGCATAGCGCCAAGCGGTGAACTTGGGGTAGAGCAGCACGCCCCCGCCTGCCACCAGCAACACCACACCCAACAGGCATACCATGTGTCGGAGTTTACCTCTCATTTCGCTTCTTCCTCCTCCGCACTACTATCACCGCCAGCAGGGCCACACCGGCTATGCCGCCCGGGATGTAGTACCATAGATAGGAGAAGTCCAGCGGTCGAATGGTCACCTCATTCTCCGGCTGCGGATCCTCTTCCGGCTCATACGCCACCCGAACCCCACGCACCAACAGCCGGTGGCTATTGACCGCATAGGGGGTGCAGGTCACCAAGGTCACCAGGTCCTTGTCCGCCTCTGCCACCAGGTTTTCCAACTCGTCTGGTTCCACCGTGGTGATTTGATCCACCTGGTAGGCGTGCACCTCGTCCAGCACATAGATGTAGAAGATATCTCCCACCTCCACTTCATCCAGGCGGGTGAACAGTTCCGAACTGGGCAGCCCCCGGTGTCCCGTGAGCACCGCGTGGCGGTTGAGCCCTCCGATGGGCAGGGCGGTGACCTCCAAATGCCCGATCCCTTTTGCCAATACCTCCTCGCTGGTACCATGGTACACTGGCAGGGACAGGTCGATCTTGGGAATCTCCAAGGTGCACATCACCTCGTCCAAATCCAAGGTCTGGGCATAGTTATCTGGAATGGCATATCCGCTGCCTGGGACAAAGGGGTCATGCAC
>NZ_NFHE01000104.1 GCF_002161235.1 Pseudoflavonifractor sp. An85 | reverse complement strand
CTCCTTCCTTTGTTGGTTACTATCATCATAGATTGATAGTTAGACATTTTTGTAGGATTGCATTTTGCTGGGTGTTCTGATAAAATGAATATGGTGGGAAACCGCCGGTCAAGCCGGATGCCTCATCGGGCAATTGCAGCCCGAATGACTGTATCCGGCTTTTCTTTTATCCTTTCATCGTTCATTCCGCGAATGCTCCTCCGATGGGCCATTATTCAGCGCCTTTGAGGCGTCCCGTGAGGTAACGGACTCGGATCGAAGCGAATAGGATGACTCCGGGGTCTTGTCAGGCGGTCTCGAATCTGATATAATGGGATCAACGGGAATCCGTGTGTCTTTCGAGACGGCGCGGTAATCTCCCGTTAGAAAACTGGCTAGGTTGTCGGGCAATTGCAGCCCGAGGGACTTCAGCCAGTTTTCTGTTTTTTCATTGGGATAGAGGTTCAGACCCATCTCCCATGTCTTGCAGATGGTGTATTCAATGTTGGCGCGTTCATACACGCTGGCGAGGCGGTTGACGGACACTTCACCGCTTTTCTGATCCAGATGGAACGCAACGAACAACGGAGCGTCATGGATGCCAACGGTATCCAAATACATGACAAGGCCGCCGGGATGTACCGTATAGGAATCCATCATAATGACGTTGTTTTCCAACATCATTTTGGGTAATTCGGCAATCTCCATAGGAACAAGGTCATGTTTCTGCTTCAGCTTCGCCAGCACGCTCGCGTTCATGACGATGGGGAGATTGGATGCACCGGACTGTGCAATGGCACGGGAATCGCCATATACGATAAATGGCAGGAAAGCATTGTAGTACCCGTACTCATATTCCAAGAGTTGTTCCTTGAAGGACTTCACGGTGCCATCGTCGTTGACGACGGTGTTGTTAATCCTGCGGATCGCGTCAAGGTCGAAACCGTCATCTCGGATAGACATAACTCTCACCGCCCATCCATGCCGCGCTGGGGCTTGTCCGGCGTTTGGCCTCCGCCGAGCGCGTCGGAGGCGTCGCGGGAGGCGTCCGCCTCATCCTTGAGGCTCACGCCATGCTCCTGC
>NZ_NFHE01000103.1 GCF_002161235.1 Pseudoflavonifractor sp. An85 | reverse complement strand
CTGGGGGACAAGGACAAACGGATCGCCATTTTCGGCATCCTCTCGGATACGGATAAGACCCTTTCGTTCCTCTTTGCCATTTTAATGTGGCAGTGCATCGACCAGCTCTGCCGGAAGGCACTCACGGACTACGGCGGCAAGCTGCCGACGCCGGTGCACTTTATCTTCGATGAGTTCGCCAACATCGGCACCATCCCGCAGATCGAGGAGACCATCGCCGTGACCCGAAGCCGGAACATCGGCATCACCATCATCCTGCAATCCATGAGCCAGCTTGAGTCGAAGTACGACAAGAAGGCGCAGACCATCGTGGACTGCTGCGACTCCACCCTGTTTCTGGGCGGCAAGTCCAACAGCACGAACAAGGAGATCGCGGAGATGATCGGCAAGCAGACCATCAACCAGCTCACCTACAACGAAAGCACCGGCCAGTCGTCCAGCGCGTCCAAGAACATGCAGATACAGGGCCGCGACCTGATCGACGCGGCGGAGATCGCCAAGATGAGCCGCAAAAAGGCCATCCTGCTCATCGCGGGCACCAACCCGCTCATGGACGACAAATACGATCCCCACAGCCACAAGCGGTACATGTATATCGTGGACGAGCGCAACCCGAAGCGCCTCCACGACGAGCCGTTCGACTTCAAGGCGTACATGCGCACAGTGGAAGCACGCGAAGGTGCCTAAAAGATACCGTTCTGCTGGTACAATGGGCCGTGGCATCGGGAATCATCCCGCGCCACGGCCCCCAACCGAAAGGAGAGGAGAACCATCCCCACATGGAAGAAATCGTCCGCATCGCCGCGAAACCCATCGCCTACATCGGCGCGACCGTGCTGGTCATCGGCCTGATCTACCTCGGCATCCAGCTCAAGGACGGGCTGCGCGGCGGCGGAGGCGAACTGGTGAAGGCCATCGCCCTGATCGCGTCGGGCGGCGTCATCACCGGGTTCGCCGCGCTTTACGGATTCACCGGATTCTGACAGGAAACCCATTTCAACAACAAGAAAGGAACAATCACAATGCTCAGCAATGTAGTACAGATGCTCACTCAGGGCGTCACCTTCCTCGGCGGCGTGCTCGTCGTCTTCGGCCTCATCAACCTCGGCATGACCA
>NZ_NFHE01000102.1 GCF_002161235.1 Pseudoflavonifractor sp. An85 | reverse complement strand
AGGATTGTCATTGCGATCCCCCAGCACAAAGGCCACAATGCGCCGGTCATAGAGATCCAGAATAGCGCTGAGATAGACCTTGTGTACTTCAGTTCCCTCATACCACTTAAACTCGGTCACATCGGTCAGCCATTTTTCATTCGGCTTTTCTGCATAGAATTGGCGATCCAACAGGTTTTCAGCTAGATACTGAGGATTCTTGGCCCGTCTGGTACAGCCGTGATTGCTGTACTTCACGGTAGAGCGAATATCTCTGGCCCGGCAAATGCGCAGCACTCTCTTGTCGTTGACGTGGATGCCGTAGTCGTGGCGCAAGTCATCGTTCAGCCTCCGATAGCCTTTGTCTGGGCTCTCGGAGTAGATTTTCTCGATCTTATCCGCCAGTTTCTCGTTCTCCGTAGCTCTGCGGCTCAACTTTCCAGAAGCCCATTTATGATAGGCAGAACGAGCGACATGGAGCAGTTTACACGCCACCTCAATGGGGTACCCCTGATTTTCATGGCACTCCTGAATGGCTTTATAAGTACGACGCTGCCTCACTTCTTCCAGGCCTCTCTCCTCTCGATCTCGTCCAATTTTTTTAGCAGTGCATTCTCCATTTCCGCCAGATATAGCTTGTGCTTGAGTTGCTCAATTTCAATTTGGGCTTTTTCCAGTTCGGTGCGAGGAGTTTGGTCTTTCTTCCGGCGGCCCCGCCGATCCTCCAATCCTGCCTCTCCCATCTGTTCAAACCGAAGAGTCCAACTCCGAACCTGTTGATAGCTAACCTGGTATTTCAAGGCCATTTCTCCGTAATTCTTTCCACTGGCAATGCAATCCTTAACAATTTGGATACGCTCTTCCTGCGTGGTTTCCCGTCCTTGCTTCATGTAGCTTCCTCCTCCTGAGTGTTTTACGGAGTTGAAATCTCCATGAGCATTATACACCTTTATCCAATCCCTGAGCTGTGCACGATTCCCAATATGATATTTTCTGCAAATATCTGCCAGACTTCCTATGCCAGACAGATAATCCTCCACGGCCTGCCTCTTTAACTCCGGTCTGTACACATGGTTTTTGCGCGATAGAAATGCATCTACCCCATCTGCCTCATAGTTGCGTATCCATTGATTGACTGTCTCACCTGA
>NZ_NFHE01000101.1 GCF_002161235.1 Pseudoflavonifractor sp. An85 | reverse complement strand
CGAAAAAACTTGCCCAGCTGGTGTGCCGCTACGGTGTAGCCCTCATCCCAGAGTTGCTCCAACTCACCCACGGCTTGGGTGTGTTCTTCATCCAGCGCATAGATGTCCTGCAGGACATCCTTGGCGGCACGGTAACGATGAGCCTGTTCATACACACTGTAGGAGAGATGCTCCTCAGCTGTGTCCTCTGGCTCTGGTTCGTCCCGCATGGCTTCATCTTCAAAGGTCAGGAGGCCGAGACGAATGTTCTCGGCCTCCCGGATCACATCGTTTTTGATTTTGCGAAACTCCTTCTGCTGAGAGAGGGGGAGGTGCTCCCTGGGGATGTTGTTGTAGCACTGGTTCAGCTCATCCCGAATGCGATTCCAGGCTTTGTAGCACTGGGCCACCTCCGGTTGCTTGGCCAGCTCATCCACAATGTTGTCCACCAGGGTCTTCAGGGGCTTCTTCAGATAGCTGTACTGCTTTTTTCCGCTTGTGGTTTCCAAGGCCTGTACCAGCTGGCCCATGTTCTCTTCGATGATGGGGCTGTCCCACAGCTGACGTGCCATCCTGTGAATCAGCTCCCGCATGGTGTCCTGGGCCGTCTCCGTGAGCTCTTTGTAGGCAACATCCTTTCTCTGGTAGAGCGCATTCATCTCATCCCGGAAGATACTGTTGGTCAGCTTGGAGCGCATGGCTGCAATGCCGTCTCTGGACAGGAAGCCCTCCTTGGGATGATCGGACCACACCATCATGTGAATGTGAGGGTGATGTCCCTCGTCGTGGAAGGCTGCGTACCAGCGGAAGTGATCGGTGGGGATCTTCATAGCCTTGGCTAAGTCCTTCGTGTGTCGCATCAGCAGGGAGCGCCACGCCTCTGCATGGTCGTACCCCAGCCGGGACGCATCCTCACGGCGGAGAGAGTAGATGATGGTCCACACATTCCCCTCATGGGATTCCAGCTGGGACATGGCGGTATCCAGATCCACGGAAGGGGCGGCGCTGAACAGCCCGTGGGAGCCCCGTCGTTGTACACGGGGGCGGGTAGCGATGTACTGCATATACCCACTCTCCGAATGAATCTCGTGGAGGTTGGAATCCAGTGCCATGGTGATGAATGCAGAGGCGGTACCCAGAGTGGGTGTCTT
>NZ_NFHE01000100.1 GCF_002161235.1 Pseudoflavonifractor sp. An85 | reverse complement strand
AGTGACCAGATAGTTTTCATCACCCTCGAAGGTCAAACCATGTCCGCTCTCGAAATCAGCAATGCAGGATTTTATCTCATAGAACTCGAACGTCCCCAGTTCCAGACTCGACGGTTCCAAACGCTGCTCCGGCATGAAAGGCCGGAACGCCACATAGTCCACGCGCCTTTCGTAGGACGTACCCTTGTCGAAGGGGACCTCCCGGCTCCAAACCATGTTCCGTCCTGTGATCCGCTTCTCCACCAATTCGGAAAGACAGCGGGTCACTTCCTTCCGGCTCTCCATCACATCACCGCATTTCGCGCGGCGTCCAGAAGTCTCTTCGCAATCGCCATCAGGTCGTCGCGCCGGTTACCGGATATGTACGACCAATGATCCTCGTCTTCTTCCAAAGCCTTGTCAATTCTGCTCAGATAGCAGTAGCCATCTTCGGTGGTATAGGCGGACACCACTGCGAGTGTTTTAGCCACGGACTCGATCTGCTCCTTGCAAGGTTCAGCCTCGCGTCCGGACTGGTATGCCAGTTGCAGATCGTCCGTGGTGAGGGAAAGGAGTTTCAACGGCCAGTTTTTCCCGTTCCAGTACTGTGTGGGGTAGCAGCGTTCGGCTTCCTGTTTGCTGATGCTCATTGCTCCTCCGTTCCTGCTTTCATGAACACGATCCAATGCGTGCCGGTCTGCTTGGGCTGCTTGTTCCCGAACAGTGGTTTCTCCTCACACAACTTCAGAATCTTGGACAGTGGAATCTGCACCTCGTTCCATTTGAAGATCAGCACCCCGTATGGTTTCAGCACGCGGAAGCATTCACGGAACATGAGGCGCAAATCCTCCTGCCACGTCTCCGGGTCCAAGGCACCGTATTTCTTCGCCATGTAGGCGTTCTCCCCGACGTGACGAAGGTGGGGAGGATCGAGGACGACCATGCGGAACGTGCCATCGGGGAACGGCAGGTCCCGGTAGTCCATCTCCATGTCCGGCTTCACGTCGAACCGGCGTCCGTCGCACAGCTCCCAGCTCTCGTCGCGGATGTCCCCGAACAGGACGCGGGTATCATGCTTGTCGAACCAGAACATGCGCCCGGATGACGCCGGGTCCAGCACCGGCTGGTAAGCGTTCACGCTCATTGCGTTCTCCTTTTCCTGTCGCTCCGG
>NZ_NFHE01000010.1 GCF_002161235.1 Pseudoflavonifractor sp. An85 | reverse complement strand
GACTGTCTCACCTGAAACCTTGCCTCTCCGAGCCGCTTCACTTATGCTGATCTGTCCCTTGAGATAATCTCGTATAATCTTGATCTTTTCTTCTACACCTAACTTTTGCTTCCTTGGCACGACAATGCTCCCTCCATGATTGACAGTGTTTTATTTCACTGTCTCTCATAGAGGGAGCATATCAGATGCCGTCCGGGCTTTTCCTCATCAGACGCTGGGAGGCGTCAGGGCGTGGGCTGGGTGGGGGCGCTGGTTTGGGTCATATCCATGGTGTACTGGGACAGGTTCATGGCATAGTCTCCCAGCACTACAGCGAAGTGGTCGCCCAGTTTGGACACGTCATAGGTCTGGGTCCACACCAGGTTGCCCTGCTCGTCCCGGGTGGCCTGGGCATCGTCCGCCCCGTGCCGTTCCAGAGGCTTGCCGCTGGCGCTGTCCAGGAAGGTCACACCGGCCACAGACAGGTTGTCCCGGAAGGTGAGGGTCAGCTGACGCTGGCCGTTCTCGCCCTGGGTGGCCTGGGCGGAGATCAGTTCGGGGGCTGCGGTGTCCACGGTGAGCTCCAGGGTCTTGGTCTGGGGCCGGGCGCCGGGGAAGTCCAGGGTGGCGGCAATGTTCAGGGTTACCTTGGTGTTGTTGGGCAAGGGCTGACCCTGGGCATCGGTGAACTGGTAGGTGGGCTTATAGACGTGGGGGATGCACAGGTTCTCCGAGGGCACGAAGAAGGTTTTGGGCACGTGCTGGGTGGAGTCGGTGAAGTACACTTCCCCGGTGTCGGTGTTGGAGTAGGTGAAGGTGAGGTCGGCGGCGTTGCGCAGCAGGGAGACATACATGCCGTCCAGGTAGTCGCAGGAGCCGTCGCCATTGGGGGAGATGGAGACATGGCGCAGGTCAAAGGCCTCGTCCACGAAGGGGTTGGCGCCGGGAATCCACTGGGAGGCCTTGCCGCCCATCTGGGTCCACACCGCGCTCATGTACTGGTTGTAGAAGGTGTTGTCCTTGTCCCCCCAGAAGAAGCCACGGGTGTCGGGGTTATTGTTGTCGCCGTCAAAGATGGGGGCCTGGGTCCAGTCCCCGTAGAAGCCCAGATAGGGCAGGGACAGGTCGGTGCCATTGGCGTTCAAAGCGGTGAGGAAGGTAAAGCCCTCCACATAGCCGCCGTTGGGGTAGTTGTTCTGGAAGAAGGCCTTGTCGGTGTCCGCCAAGGTCACGGCCACATGGACGGTCTGGGTGGCACCAGCCTTCACCTCCACCGCCTTGGCGCTCAGGTTGGCATTACTGTCCAGGTCCACCAGGGCGTTGAGGTAGGCCTGTACGTCGGCCTGGTCCACCGTCTCGTCCCCGTTGGTGTTGTAGCGGAAGGTGACGTCGGACCAGTTGGCGTCCTGGGCCTTGCCGGCCACGGCGGCCTGGTAGATGAGGTAGGCGTCGTGGGAATCGCACTGGCCGCTGCCGTTGAGGTCATGGGTCAACACCAGGGCATCGGTGTTCTCGGTGGTCACCGCGTCCAGGGCCTTGGGAGCGCCGGACATAAAGGTGCGCCCGTCGGCCTGGGTGACATCTTCGGACTGGGCCACGGTGGTCAGGTGATAGTACAGGGGGGTGTCGCCAAAGTTGGTGACGTGGAAGTCAAAGGCGTAGGCGCCGGTTTTCTGGGCGTCGTCACCCAGCTGGGCCTTGGGCACGTCGCTGCCGTCCACGCTGAGGTAGGCTTTGGTGCTCACCGAGGCGTAGGCGTTGGCCAGACCTGCGCCCTGCTTGCGGGGGGAGTAGTAGAGGCCGTTCTGGTTTTGGTACATCAGGGGGGTGGAGGTGCTCATGAGCAGCGCCCGGACCAGGGAATTGGTCTTGGCTCCGTCGGTTTTGCCCAGACCGTCGGGGGACAGAGCGTACTGCTTGACCAGGGCGGAGATACCGGCCAGGTTGGGAGAGGCCATGGAGGTGCCGCTCATCAAACCATAGGTGCCCTTGTCGGTGGTGGAGTAGATGTTGCCGCCGGGAGCGGTGAGATCCGGCTCCAGGGTCAGAGAGGGGGTGACACCCCAGGAGGAGAAGTCGCTCATCTGATAGGCGGTGTCACTGGCGATGAGGGTCTGATCCGCCCCCACGGAAATGGTCAGGTTGGGGTTGGACGCCAAAGCGGAGAGCAGGTAAGCGCCGTCGGACATGGTCAGGGAGGCGCAGGGGATGGTGGACTTGCTCTGGCTCAGGTCCATGGTAATGGTACCGGCCTGGTTGTTGTAGATGAAGCAGCCCACGGCCCCGGCCTTTTGGGCGTTATCGTACTTCTCGGTGAAGGCGATGACACCTCGCTGCACCAGGGCGATCTTGCCCTTGACGTCCACCTGGGCAAAGTCCTCGGCGCTGCCCGCCCCGGGTACGGCCACCACCTGCTGGGGGGTACCGGCCAGGGAGTTGAAGGGCTGGTTGGTGCCGCTGGCACCGTTTTGGTAGGCGATTTTGTGGTCATCCCCTACGGTGATGTAGTCGGACATGGTGTAGGCGTTGTCCACGCTGGCCACCGACAGGGCGTTGGCGTAGGCGCCGGGGGTGCCCAGAATGGCGTTGTCCGGGTTGGAGGTGAGGTTGGCGTTGTGGCCAAAGGCGTTGCCATATCCGGCGGTGTAGGCGTTACCGGCGGAGATGCACAGCACGGTGCCGGTGTCCGCCACCCGGTTGAACACTTGGTTGACCCAGTCGGCGTCGGTGGTGAAACCGGCGTTGGCGCCCAGGCTCATGTTCACCACGTCCGCACCCAGCAGCATGGCGTCCTCCAGAGCGGCCACCCAGTCCTGGGTGTAAGCGCCGCCCTTGACGCCAAACACCTTCATCACCAGCAGCTGGGCGTTGGGAGCCACGCCCACCACCTCGGACTGGGCCACCTTGTTGGCCGCAGCAATGCCGGAGACGTGGGTGCCGTGGTCGCCCTGCTTGTCGTTGGCGTGGGTGACATCCAGGCTGTCGTCCACATAGTTGTAGCCGAAGGGAACCTTGGTGTTGCGGTAGAGCTGCTCGGCCTTGAGGCCCTGGAAGCGGCGGTAGGCGTTGAGGTTTTTCAGCACTCCGGCCACATCGTTCTGGGTCAGGCTGGCATCGGTGAGCACGTTGTCGGGGAGGGCGGCAAAGTTCTGGTGGGTCATATCCAGACCGGTGTCGATGACGGCGATTTTCATGCCGTTGCCGTTGTACCCCTTGGCCCAGGTGCTCTCCCGGCCGATCATCACGCCGTCGGAGATGGTGGTGGGGTAGGCGATGCCGGGCTGGGTGGCGCAGGGCTGATAGACGGTCTGCATGACCACCTGGCGTACCCCGTCCACCGCCTCGATGTCCGCCATTTTTCCATAGGGGATGGTGGCGGCCACGCCGTTGATGAGGTAGCTGTACTGGTAGGTCACGGACAGGGAGTCCCCGTCCAGGGCATTTTGCTCGATGTCGGCAATGACCTCGTCCTGGGAGGCTTTGATCTGGTCCATCTGCTGGGCGGTTTCCTCGCTGTACCGGGCAGCGGGATTGGCCTCCACCACGCTGTCTCCGTCCATGACAATGATGACCCGCACATCCTCATCGGGAGCGGGAGCCGCGGCCAGCTGGTCCTGTTCCACGGCATCCTGCCGGGTCAGGTCCAGAGTTTGGTCGGGGGCATCCACTTGGCTAAAGGCCACATTGGAATCGCCGGTTTGGGCGGCAAACGCGGCGGAGCGGGTGCCCACCGCCGTGGATACGGTAAGGCTCAGGGCCAGGGCCAGAGCCAACCAACGCTTGTGTTTCATTCTGCATCCCTCCTTTTGTTTCTTGCCACCACAGCCAGGCCCAGGCCAGCGGCACAGGCCACAGCCAGACCCAGATAGAGGATCAGGTTGGCGTGGTCACCGGTGGAAGGCTGCTTTTGCTCCGATCCAGTGGCCGGGGTCTGACCATCATCACCGCCGTTGGGCTGAGCAGGCTGCTGACTGGGGGATGCGGTGGAGGGGGCTGTGGGCGCCCCTGTGGGTTGGGCAGTGGGTTGCGTGGTGGGCTGGACCGTGGGTTGAGCGGTAGGCTGCATGGTGGGTGCGGCGGAGGGCTCCACCGGCGGCTGGGTGGGCTGGGGCTGTGTGGCGGAGTCCTTCACCACGGTGACGGCCTTTCCGTCCCAGGTGCTGGCAGTGCCGGAGATGGAGAGGTCACCGGCGGCCACAGCATCCGCTTTCGCCTTAAAATTCACCTGGAACAGGGCTTCGGTGCCGCCCTGGACAGCGTTGGCGTCGGAGGCCACCCAGGAAATGCGTACCACGCCGTCCCCGGCCTTGCTGTCGTTGACGGCGTGCATGGCCACGTGGGGCTTGTACTGCTCCTGAGCACCCTCAAAGTCACAGCTGACGTAGGTCAGCTTGTTGGGGTCAAAGGTCACCTGAATGGCGCCGTCGGTGACCGCGGCGTTGGTTTCCATCACCGCCGCAACGGCACCGGAGCTCTGTTTCAGCTGCGCCCACAGGGCGTTTTCGTTGGCAGCCAAGGCGGAACCGGCCAGGACTGCACACACCAGCGGGGCAGCCAGAAGCAGACTCATGACTTGCTTGATGCGTTTCATTGACATCCTCCTCTTGTGTGAATCGTTGTATTGCAAAAGACACAAGCCTGTCCGGCCTGCTTCCACACCCACGCCCTCTCTCACAGGCGGGAAACCAAAAGCCCGGGGCTTGTCCCTGATACAAACCTGAAAATTCCAAATTCCACAAAATAAGTCTTAAAAATTCCTTAATAAACGGAAAGAACGGAACTTTTTAGTCAAGATAGAGGATAATTTAACATGGTAGCGTGGTTGATGTCAAGAGAAGTTCCAGGAAAATGTCCACGTGTGGAGAAAGTTTGTCTATTGTGCAGATACAACCAGGAGCAAGAAAAAGGCCAAGCCCCATCTGGTGGTTCCAGGTGAGACTTGGCCTTAGGTTTATCGATTATACTAGCACTTTACCACGGAAAAGAAAAAATATGGGATTTCCAGTTGGAAATGGAGTGTCTCCCGTGGGTGGACGATTTGGGGGGTGTGTCAGCCCAGAAGGGCATACATCACCACATCCATCCAGCGGCCATCCTTCCCCAGAAAGAAGTCGTGCAAGACTCCTTCCGGAACCATGCCCAACTTTTCCATCACACGTCGGGAGGCGTGGTTTTCCACACAGCATTTGGCCTGGATGCGGTGGAAGCCCACCTCATTTCGCAGATAGTCCAGGACAAGCCCAGCGGCTTGGGTGGCATAGCCGTTACCCTGAACCCGTTGGCCCACCTTCCAGTCCAGTTCACACCAGCGGTTGCGGGAACTGAAGTCGTCCACAAAGATCTCGCCCACCACCTGGTTGCTGCTCTTTTCTACTATGGCCCAGTAATAGGTCTCGGGGTTGGCGTATGCTTGCTTTGCTGTGGAGAGCCAGTCATATACCTGCTGTGGAGTACGGGGTTCCTGGCTCAAATAGCGGTAGGTGGCGGGGTCGGTAGCCCAGTTGTTCACGCAGCTGTCCACATCGGACAGTTGGAAGGGGCGGAGAAGCAGACGCTGGGATTGGAGAAGTTGGGTGCCTGTATGGTGCACGAGAATCCCACCTTTCTGGGGATGATTTAACTTGCCAAGTTTCCTGCGTTCCGATTCATGGGCCAAAAGGGCAGCAATCCAAGGCACACTCCCACCAGGGCGGGGACCAGCCACCCCAACCCCAGGGCATAGAAGGGAAGATACTGCTTGGCCAGCTGGGTCAGCCCAAAAGAGACCCCGGCGGTGTCCAGAGCGTGGACAAAAGAGGCAAGGAAGGCCATGACCATGCCGCCTATGTACACCATGCGCCGGTGGGCAATGTAGGTTTTGAAGAAGGACAGGAGGATGAGCACCACGCTCACGGGGTAGATCATCATCAGTACCGGCAGAGAGAAACGAATGAGCTGGGACAGGCCCACATTACTGATGACAAAGCTAAAGAGACACACCGCTGCGGCCATCTTCTTGTAGGAGACAGAGGGAAACAATTCGGTGAAATAGTCGGAAAAAGGAGGTGGTCAGGCCGATGGAGGTGGTCAGGCAGGCCAGCAGCACCGCCAGGCCCAGCACCAGACCACCCACCGGACCGAACAGGGAGGAGGTCAACGCGTGGAGCAAGGCCCCGCCGTTGGCAAAGGAAGTGGCGGTGATGGCCCCGGCGTAGGAGAGCATGAAGTACACCACAGACAAAAACAAGGCGGCTCCAATGCCGCACAGGACGGTGTATTTCACAATGCTCTTCTTGTTCTCCACCCCGTAGCCCTTTAAGGCGTTGATGACGATGATGGCAAAGGCCAACCCCGCCGGGCCGTCCAGGGCCAGATACCCCTCCATCATGCCTTTGAAAAAGGGAATGGAGTTGTAATCCTGCTGGGGAGCGCCCAGAGTGCCATACTGGATGGTGTCGGTTTGGACGGGATCGGTGAACACACAGCCCAGGAAAATGACCAGGATACTGATGAGCAAAATGGGGGTCATGTACCGACCCACCACATCCACCACCTTGCTGGGGTTGCTGCTCAGGTAGTAGGTCAGGGCGAAGAAACACCCGGTGAACAGCAGGGAGAAGGCCCAGGTATAGTTCTGGGGGATGTAGGGCAGCAGGGCCAGCTCAAAGGAGGCGCTGCCGGTGCGAGGCAGGGCAAACAGGGGGCCAATGAGCAGATAAATGCCCACAGAGAGGAATACAGCGAACTTTTTGCTCACCAAGGAACCCAAATCGCTCATGGAGGAGCCCACCAGCACCACCGCGATCATGCCCAAAATGGCAATGCCAGCGTCGGTGAGGATGAAGCCCGCCAGGGCGGCCACAAAGTTGGTGCCCGCCAGCTGACCCATGGCCGGGGGAAAGATCATATTTCCCGCCCCGAAGAAGATGGCAAACAGGGTCAGGGAGACGGAAAGCAGTTGTTTGAGATTGAGTTTTTTCATAGTGAGTTCCTTTGTATGGTGTGGGAAATTAAAGGATGAAATAAAGGACAAGCGCGGCAGAAAACATGACAATAAATGCGCCGATGGTCCGAGCCAGCGTCTTGCTGTACCCCTTTGGCTGAATTTCGCCCATGGCATCCAGCTTAGCCAGGATGGGGTGGAGGGTGACGAAGTAGATGGCGATGGAGGAAATGGTGGCGACAACGGCGCATAGAGTGATGGTTTCTCCCCCAACCAGCAAGACCACCGCCAGAAGGGCCAGGAAAATCAGCTTGCAGTTTGCCACCCAGTTCACCAGATACTGCACAAACAGCCGATCCGATTCCTTGTGCTGGGCGGCATGCCACTGTTTGAAGGTATTCATGCTGTTGCCGTATTGGAAGTCGGGCTTGAAGTACAAAATGACAATGTTGGATAGCTCCATGACAAGGAAAATCAAAATGGCGATTTTCAAAATGATAAGCATGGTTTTTTCCCTCCCATCTCAGATTTTGGAGAGAGAAACGACAGTTTCTATATGGGCTGTTCTCGGGAACAAATCCACTGCCTCCGCCCGCTGGGCCGCATAGCCCAGGGCGGCAAACTGCTTCAAATCCCGGCCCAGGGTGGCGGGGTCGCAGGAGACATACACCACCCGAGGCGGCGCCATACGGGCGATGGTATCCACCACGTCGGGGGCCAGCCCCTTCCGAGGCGGATCCACCACGATGACATCGGGGGTGACGCCCTCTTGCTCCAACTGAAGGGCCAGCTGGGAGGCGTCGCCGCACAAAAACCGGGTTTTGTCCGCCAAACCGTTGCGGCGGGCGTTTTCCTTGGCGTCCTCGATGGCCTGGGGCACCACTTCCACGCCGATGACCTTTGCGGCGTGTTCCGCCATGGTCAGGGAAATGGTACCGATACCGCAGTATAGGTCCACCACCGTCTCCGCGCCGGTGAGACCAGCAAACTCCACCGCCCGGGAGTAGAGCACCTGGGTCTGGGGCTGGTTGATCTGGAAGAAGGAGGGGACGGAGAGGCGGAAGGTGTGGCCGCACAGGGTCTCCTCCAGCCAGTCCTGGCCCCACAGGGTATGGTACTCTGTACCCAAAATTACGTTGGTTTTTCGGGTGTTTACCGACAAAACTAAACCTAATAGGGAGGGAACAGCAGTTTGCAACGCCTCCACTAGCTCTTGGGCGTGGGGCAGCTGTTTGCCGTTGACAATGAGGCAGCACAGCGCTTGGCCCGCCTGGTTGGTGCGCAGATACAGGTGGCGAACCAGACCTTTTCCCGTCTTTTCCTGGTAGGCGGGAATGTGGTACTGTTTCATCCAGTCCGCCACCACCTGGCGGCACACGCTGTCCACCCGGGGCTGGAGGTGACAGTGGGGGATGTCAATGACCTGGTGGGTGCGGGCGCGGTAATAGCCGATGCCGTCCCCGCTGACCGGGAATTGTACTTTATTGCGGTAACCCTGGGTGTCCTGGGCCCCGTGAATGGCGGACACGGGCACATCCAAACCGCCCAGGCGGTGGAGGGCATCTTCCACCCGCTGACGTTTGGCGTTGAGTTCCTCCTCGTAGGTCATGTGCCGGAACTGACAACCTCCGCACTGGTGGTAGTGAGGACAGTCCGGCTCCACCCGGGCGGGAGAGGGGGTGTGGAGGGTGACAATGTGAGCCCAGGCGGCGTTGTGGCCCACGTGCTCAATGCAAATATCGGCATCTTCTCCCCGAATCGCTCCATGGACAAAGACCACCATGCCGTCCACACGGGCCACGCCGGTGCCGTCGCTGGCGTAGCGCTCCACATGGGCGTGGTATACCTTTCCTTCTTCCAATGCCATGGCGGTTATCTCCCTTCTGCGGCGGCCTGGGCCGCCTGCTGTTTGTGCAGCTTGTGCAGTTGCTTTTTCCGGCGGTTGGAGAACCGGTCCTCCTCGCTGTAAATGCAGCCGCAGTATTTTTGCATGTACAGGCCCAGCGCCCGGGCCTGCTCCTGTCCGTCCTTGAAGCGGGGGCGGAAGTCGTAGGGGGCGAATTCTACCCCGTATTTCTTTCCCACCTTTTCCCCGATCTCACACATCAGCTCCCGGTTTTGGTAGGGGGAGACCAAGAGGGTGGAAGTAAAGTGGGTAAAGCCCTTTTCCACAGCGGTTTTGGCGGTCTCTTCAAAGCGGCGGGCGTAGCACCAAGAGCACCGGGCGTCTGAGTTGGATGCTACGGCGGCGGTGAATTCCCGCAGGCCGTAGTCGTCCACCTCGATGAGGGGCAGGTCAATGTCCTGGGCGTACTGGCGCAGGGTGTCCCGACGGGCCTTGTATTCCAGGAAAGGGTGGATGTTGGGATTGTACCAGAAGCCGGTGGGGGCGATGCCCTCCTCCCGCAGTTGCTGGATGCAGGCCACCGAACAGGGGGCACAGCAGATGTGAAGTAAAAGATTCATAGAAACTCCTTTGAGCCCATAATCACAGGGCAAATGGGACTGTTTTGCGGTTCTTATACCATGACGGCAACGCCGGAATGGTATAACGCCATGTTTTTCGGTTATCCCGCAAGGGACGAGAAAAACGGCTATAAAATCCGGTATAATAGCCGTTTTGCGGATATTATACCATGTACCTTCTCACCCCGCAAGAAAGAGGACAGCGGAGGAGAGAAGGGGTTCCCAGAAACAAACATTTACTTTTGCATGCAAAAGTGTTAGGATGAGGTTACCCGAATTTTGTGGAAGAGACACGAATGCGGACAATTCGGCCCGCCACCCCAGGCGGCCCCAACCGAGGAGGAGATGTTATGCGGTATTGTGAGTATTGCGGCGCGCCCTTAGAGGATGGGCAGACCTGTACATGCCCCCAGTCCCAGCCGTCCACAACCCAGCCGGAGGCGGAACCTGTTCCGGCTCCACCCACCCCAGCGGAGCCCCAGGGGTACAGCTACGGGCTTGCCCAGGATACGCAGCAGAATGAGGCGGAAAACCCGCCGGAAGAGAACAGCAATCCCCAGCCCCAAGAGGAAAATGCGCCTTCCGGATACCGATATCAACAGTCGGGCGCAGATGGACAGTCCTCCGGATATCAGTACCAGCAGCCGGGGGCCAACGGGTATGGGTATCAGCACCAACCTGGAGGATATGGAACCCAGAATCAGGGCCAGCCTGGGGGACAGACCTCTCAACAGTTTGCCCAGATGGGCAAGCAGGTGCGGGACACCACCGTCCACGCTGCCAAGAGCCTGAAACCCTTCTTTGCCCAGTATTGGGACTCACCCGTGCAGGCGGTGCGCACAGCGGTGGCGGAGAAAAACCTCACCGTAGCAGTGACCATGTCCGTCATCCGGGTGGTGGTGGTCATCGCCCTGTTGTGGAACATGGCGGGCCAGGTGGCCGGAATGCTCCGCAGCTCTCTGGGTGGTTTCAGCAGTTTGGGCAACCTGTTGGGCACAGAACTGGTGCTCACGGTGCGGGGCAATCCCCTGGGCAGCATTTTGTTTGGCCTCATCATTGGGGTGGTGGGCATGGCTTTGTTCACCCTGATGCTCTTTGCCCTCAGCCGTATCTTCAAAAGCGACAGCAGCCTTCTGGACGTGTACATCGCCAACAGCGTCAACGGCGGCGTGACCACAGTGGTGCTGCTGGTGGCCTATGTGTGCGCCTTCTTCTCGCTGAACCTGGCCCTGGGTCTGGTGGTGCTGGCCTGCCTGACGGCGGTGGTGCTGGGCACCCTGTCCGCCCAAGCGGTGTGCGGCGAGCAGAGCAGCGGCCGGTTCTGGCTGTGCTACCTGTTGGGAATGCTGTTGGTGCTGGCGCTGAACTGGTGGGTGGTGCAGCCCTGCGTGATGCAGACGCTATCGGGTATCACCTTGTCCTTGAATGGGGAGACCATCACGCTGGGGCAGTTCCTGGAACGGCTGCTGTCCAACGGAGTGACTAATTTCTTCTCCAATCTTCTCTACTAACCAACAAAAAGGATGTGTCGCAAAACGAAAGTTTTACGACACATCTTTTTTTGCGCACAACAATATAAAAGGGCTAAAAATAAGGAGTATTTCTTTCTCTGTCAAAGCAACTCTGGTTCTTCCGTTAAAACTTGTGGTAATTCCTCATTATAGGGGAAGTAATCCCAACCAAGAATGACGGTTTCATTCATTTCTCGGCTGCTGCCACGCGTTTTCTATTCTCCCCTATTTATTTTTGCTTTGTCCTGTCATAAGACAACTTGCTTTGAAAAATAGTATAGCTTAACGGTATGTCCTGTGTCAAGACAAGGGGTGGTGGGCAATTGGCAAGAATTATTGACGGCAAAGCCATGAATATGGTAGGGGACAAGGTGAAAGAATTGCGGCTTGCCAGAGGCATGAGTCAACAGGCCGTTTCCAATCAACTTGAGACAATGGCCATTTATGTCTGCCGTGGGTCGATCTCACGCATTGAGGACAAGACCCGGACGGTGACAGACATAGAGTTGTATGGTTTATCACAAGTTTTTGGTGTGAAGATGGAAGAGCTCTTTTGTATACCAGAGTAAGATCATTTTTATGAGCTGCAAAAAAGTCAGTGGTAACCGCCATTTCGGCGGTTACCACTGACTTTTTTAAATGGTTTTGAAGTGCTTTAGGACTTCTTACCCTTCTGGGCCTTCATGCGCTGCTCGTGGTTGAGAATGCGCTTGCGCAGGCGCAGATTCTCGGGGGTGACCTCCAGAATCTCGTCGTCGGCCAGAAACTCCAGGCACTGCTCCAGGGAGAGAATACGGGGAGGCACCAGACGCAGAGCCTCGTCAGAGCCGGAAGCACGCATGTTGGTCAGCTGCTTTTTGCGGCAGACGTTGACGGTGATGTCCTCCATCTTGGGGCACACGCCCACCACCATGCCCTCATACACGGGCACACCAGCGCCGATGAACAGTGCGCCGCGATCCTGGGCGGCAAACAGGCCGTAGGCCACGGACTCGCCGGTCTCGTGGGCTACCAGAGAGCCGGTGTTGCGACGCTGGATATCGCCCTTGTAGGGCACGTACTTCTCAAAGACGGAGGCCATGATGCCTTCGCCCTTGGTGTCGGTCAAAAACTCGTTGCGGTAGCCAAACAGACCACGGGAGGGGACCAGGAACTCCAGCTTCATGCGGTTGCCCACAGGGGTCATGGAGAGAAATTCGGCCTTGCGGGCGCCCAGCTTCTCCATGACAGCGCCCACGTTGTCGGAGGGCACGTCGGTGACCACGCGCTCCACAGGCTCGCACTTGACCCCGTCGATCTCCTGGTAGAGCACGCGGGGGGGAGAGACCTGGAATTCATAGCCCTCTCGGCGCATGGTCTCAATGAGGATGGACAGGGACATCTCGCCGCGGCCAGCCACGTTGAAGGAGTCGGTGGAGTCCTCCACCTCGGTGACCCGCAGGGACACGTCCTTCAGGGTTTCCCGGAACAGACGGTCCCGCAGCTGACGGCTGGTGACGAACTTACCCTCGCGACCGGCGAAGGGGGAGTCGTTGACGGAGAAGGTCATCTCCAGGGTGGGGGCGGAGATTTTCACAAACTCCATGGGCTCCACCACGTCCTTGGCGCAGATGGTGTCACCGATGGTGATGTCGCCAATGCCGCTCATGGCGATGATCTCGCCAGCGGTGGCCTCGGTGACGGGGGTGCGGGCCAGACCATCGAAGGTGTACAGGCTCACGGCCTTGGCCTTCTTCACCTCATCGGGGTTGTGGTAGTTGCACACCACAATCTCCTGGTTCTGCTTGATGGTGCCACGCTCAATGCGGCCAATGGCGATGCGGCCCACAAACTCGTTGTAGTCGATGGAGGAGACCAGCATCTGGAAAGGATCCTCGGGCTCGCACTGGGGGGCGGGGATATACTCCAGAATGGTCTCGAACAGGGGTACCAAATCGGTGCCGGGTACGTCGGGAGAGTAGGAAGCGGTGCCCTGACGGCCGGAGCAGAACAGGGTGGGGGAGTCCAGCTGCTCGTCGGTGGCGTCCAGATCCATCAGCAGCTCCAGCACCTCGTCCACCACCTGGTGGATGCGCTGGTCGGGACGGTCAATCTTGTTGACCACCACGATGACCCGGTGGCCCAGCTCCAGAGCACGGGAGAGCACGAAACGGGTCTGAGGCATGGGGCCTTCGGCGGCGTCCACCAGCAGGATAACGCCGTTGACCATCTTCAAGATGCGCTCCACCTCGCCGCCAAAGTCGGCGTGGCCCGGGGTATCCACGATGTTGATTTTGGTATCCTTATAAAATACTGCGGTGTTCTTGGCCAGAATGGTGATGCCGCGCTCACGTTCCAGGTCATTGGAGTCCATGACACGGTCCACGGTGGCCTGATTCTCCCGGTAAATGCCGCCCTGCTTGAGCATTTCGTCCACCAGAGTGGTCTTGCCGTGGTCAACGTGGGCGATGATGGCTACGTTTCTCAATTTCTCGTTCTGCATCTCTCGTTCTCCTTATTTGTGAGGTTGTAGGCAACCAAAAAATACCATATGGATGTGGACAGTATCCCCACATTCCATTCAAACACAGTCACTTATTATATCCCCAAAAGGGTGGGATTGCAACGGCAGAAGGGGAGAAAACCGGCCCAATTCCAGAAACGTTCTTGTGATGCATTGACAGTTTGGGCGGAAATGAGTACAATATATCAGGCGGTTGGAACCGCCCCACAAGTGCATAGGCCTCCGTAGTTAAATGGATATAACAAGCCCCTCCTAAGGGTTAGTTGTGAGTTCGATTCTCGCCGGGGGTGCCAAAACCCGCCAAACTTCAAGGAAGTTTGGCGGGTTTACTTTTTACTGATTCACTCTTCCCTATTCACAGAGGAAAAGCCAGCATAAAAATGCCATTCCAAAATATCGGCGAAAGCTGTGTAAAAATTCCACAATTCATACAAAACGACAAAAAATAGTTGACTTGCCATGTGAAATATAATATACTCTCGGACAGTTAGCGAAGGCTAACACAAGGAACGGATGAACACTTCAAAGGAGGATTGGCATGTATCCCTACATCCTGATTTCATTGGTATTGACCCTTATCTTTGCCCTGGGCTGCCACGGGGCCATCCGCAAGCGTCCTGGCGTATTTTACGCCCTGGCGGTGGCAGTGGTGGTGGCAGAAGTGGTGTATTATGTGTGCGGCGTGTACGAGGTGGCGCCGGAATGGCTCACCGACTACGTGGTAAACCTCTTCAAGCGAGGCGCGCTGTCCACCGCCATGTTTGTGGTGGTGATGTACACCGGGGCTTTGGATGCCAAGCGTCCCATGGTGCGCCGCCTGATGGGCATTCGCGGGCCGCTATCCATCATTGCCTGTCTGCTCACCCTGGGCCACAACATCATTTATGGCCGAAAGCACTTTGTGACCCTGTTCACCAACCCCGGCCAGATGAAGCCCCAGACGTTGGCGGCGGCGCTGATTTCCGTGGTAATGATTGCCATTATGATTCCCCTGATGGTGACCTCTTTCCAGGCGGTGCGGGGGAAGATGAAGGCCAAGGACTGGAAGCGGCTGCAACGGCTGGCTTACGCCTTTTTTGCACTGATCTACGTCCATGTGATGGTGCTGTTTGTCCCCAAGCTCCCCAAAAAGTGGGTGGATGTCCTGGTATATACCGTAATATTTGGGGTGTATTTGATTCTGCGTGTGACCAAGGCAGCCAAGGCCAAGGGCCAAAAGCCCGCATGCTGTGCCAGTATGGAAAGGTATGAAAAAAAGACTGTCTGAAAAGACAGTCTTTTTTCGATGTTACAGTTCCACCAACACGCCGCTGGCGTCGTCGCTGGGTTTCAGGCGGGGGAAGCGGCAAAAATCCGGGTCGGCATGCTCCACCTCCCGCAGGCGGGTCTCCAGAGCGGAAAGTCCGGAGGCTTTGGCGGCCTCCAAATACGTCTGGGGGCCGTCTTCCAGCCCGTACACCTGGTATCCGGCGGCCAATCCGTCGGACATCAACAGCACATGGCCCACCTCTTGGGCGGACAGGGAGATCAGCGTGCCGTACTGGGCCAGACCGGTGCGGGGAGAGAGCACCCCGTAGCCGTCCGGTAGGTCCAGACGGTTTTTGTTGTGCCGATGTTTCCGTAGCATCTGACGCACTTCCGGCAGTTGGGTGGCCTGGGCAATGCTCTTTCCCGTGGAGGCGGCCAGCTGTTGGCACAGCTGCAAGGCCCGCTGGTCCAGGCGGGAGACGGCGGGGTCTTGGTAGTCTCCACCTGTCCAGATGGCGGTGCAGTCCCCCAGCATAAATAGCTCTGCCCCTGTGGGGGTGGCGCGGAGGATGGACAGAGAGGCGGAGGGCTCATACTCCGGCCCACGCAGATGGGCGGGAATGGGCATGGCCTGATACTGTTCTTCCACCATGGCCAGCGCATGGTCCACCACTTGGGGCAGGGGAATTTGGGGCTGCTCCACCTGGGTGAAGGCATGGGCAAAGGCGCGCACCAACCACTGGGCGTCGCTGCGGATGCCGGGGTCCACGTATGGGAGCAATACGCTGGGGGTCAGGCCCGAGGAGCCGTCCAGCAAAATGGCCCAGCGGCCCGGTTGGGTGAGGAAAAAATCCTCGTTGACGGAAAGACCGGTGGAAGATAGAGTGTCCAAAATACGCACGGTTCGGTCCTCTTACTCCGCGGGAGCCAGCAGGGGGATGTCCCGCCCGATGCGGCCGTTGTGAGCGAAAATGTCCCAGGGCTGGGTGGGAACGGGGGTGCCGTACTGGTAATCCCACACCTGACCGCCGGCTTCCTCCACCAGCAGCATACCGGCGGCAAAGTCCCAGGGCTTCAGCCCCCGCTCCAGGTAGGCATCCAGCCGTCCGCAGGCCACATAGGCCAAGTCCAAAGCGGCGCTGCCCATGCGGCGGATGTCGGAACACTGGTCAAAAATCCGGCGGAACAGGGCGAAATTCTCCTCCGCCCACTCCTTATGATAGGGGCTGGTGCCAATGGCCACCAGGCTGTCGGCCAGCTCTTCTTGATCGCTGACATGGATGGGGGTGCCGTTGAGATAGGCCCCCTGGCCCCGGATGGCGTGGAACAGCTCCCCGGTGTAGGGGTGATAGACGATGCCCAAGGTCACCATGCCCCCCTCCACCAGAGCCAGAGAAATGGCGGACAGGTGCAGGTCGTGGATGAGGTTGCAGGTGCCGTCCACGGGGTCCAGCACCCACATGGGGGCGTTGGGGTCCAGGTCCTCGTTGGACTTTTCCTCACTCATAAACTGGATTTGAGGCCAGTGTTTGGGTAGTTCTTGGGCAAAAAAGTTCTGCACTGCCATATCCACTTGGGTCACATAGTCCGAGCGCCCTTTTTTGCGGATGTGGGACGAGCCTTCCTTGTCGTACAGCAGCTCTCCCCCTTGGCGGCAGAGCTGAGAGAGCTGGTTGATATCAATGTGAAAATCCATGGTCCATGCCTCCCTATTTGGATGGTTTTAAGTATAGTGGAAGAGAAAACCAGATGTCAAGAGAGAGCAAGGCCCTCACCATGTGGTGAGGGCCTTGGGGTTATGCGGTGGTGGGTTGGGGCAGTTGCTTTCCGGGGCGCTTGGTGAGAATCAGGCCCAGCAGCAGGGTGAACAGCTCCGCGGCGGGGAAGGCCAGCCACACTCCCGTGATTCCCCACAGGTGGGAGAGGAGGAAGGCAAAGGCCACAATGGCCGCCACACCCCGGCACAGGGCCAGAATGGAGGACTCTTTGCCTTGGGCGGTGGCGCTGAAAAAGCCGGATTTGATGATGTTGGCCCCGGCAAAGAGAAAGCCAGGGAAATACAGGCGCATGCCCACTTGGGCATAGGAGGCCAACTCGGGGGATTGCTGGCGGTTGAAGGCCGCTACCAGGGCGGGAGTGAAGAACAGGGCCACCGCCACCAGAGCCACGGCGATGCTCAGCCCCATGTGCATGGCGTGGCGGTAAATGCGCCGCTGGGCGTCCAGGTCTTGAATGCCGTGGCTGGCGCTGGCCAGGGGCTGCAAGCCCTGAGAGACGCCGTTGAACAGGCAGGTGCCCACCAGGGCGATGTTGGCCACCACCCCGTAGGCGGCCACCGCTACGTTGCCCCCCAGGCGCAGCAGCAACAGGTTGAACACCAATGTGGTGACGCCGCTGGACAGCTCCCCCACAAAGGCCACCACCCCCAGCTGACAGGAGCGGATCAGGCGGCCCAGGTTGGGCAGGGTTTTGGTCAGGTGAATGGTATTGTTGGGGGAGGCGTAGTGGAGCATGCAAATGCACACGCTCACCACCGGGGAGAAGCCGGTGGCCAGGGCTGCCCCGGTCATACCTAGCCCTAAGGGGAACATGAGCAGGTAGTCAAAGAAGATGTTGAATACTCCACTGAGCAAGGTGGCGGCCATGGCGATGCGGGGAGCACCATCGTTGCGGGCAAAGGCGGTGAAGGTATAGTTGAGCATGAACAAGGGGGCAAAACACAGCACAATGCGGATGTAATCCTGTCCCACCTGTAAAATAGTCTCGTCTGCCCCCATGATTGCCAGCACTGGGCCGGGCGCTACAAGGCCCAGAATGACAAAGGGCAGGCTGATGAGCAGGGTCCACCACAGGGAGTTGGAGAAATACGTCTCATAGTGGGGCACTCCAGCGGCTTTGTCCAGGGCGTAGCGTGTGGCAGAGCCGATGCCCACCATGGAGCCCAGGGCGTAAATGAGGCCGTAGAGGGGAAGCACCAGGTTGAGGGCAGTGATACCGTCTGAACCTTGGGCCAGGGCAATGAAGAAGGTGTCGGCCAGGACATAGCAGGAGGTGCCCACCATGGCCAGGATGTTGGGGACGATGTATCGTCTGAGTTTGCGTTCGATCATATGCAGGCTCCTTTTCCAGAAAAACAAGGAAAAATGCACCCTTGTTTACGGCTTCTAAGACCTAACGCCGCAAATAAGAATGCACACAACATTCAACTACCCGGTGGCAGCAGAGAATATGAGATTGGTAGAGAGTATACCCTAAGATGGGATAAAATGCAAGGATAACTTTTTCCGTTTGCCTGTGTGGCAAGGTATGATATAATGAGGCATCCCAACTACAAGGAGAGATGCGTCATGAAACGTCTGCTGGATTGCACCGCTTCGGACTTTCGCACCATGAGTAAGGAGGACTTGCTGGCCTCCATTGCCGGCTCGGAGGGCCGGGTGCTGGCCTGCGAGTCCATTGGCTACATTCAGCCCATGCTGGGCAACGTGACCAACGCCGAGTTTACCGCCGCCATGGGGGCGGATATCCTGCTGTTAAACATGTTTGACGTCCAAAAACCCGTGATTCAGGGCTTGCCCCAGTGTGAGCCCATGGAGGTGGTGGAAAAGCTCAAGGCCCTCACCGGCCGCCCCATCGGCATCAACCTGGAGCCGGTGGACCAGCCCTTGGAGCAGGAGGAGGGAGACCTGTGGGCCATGACTGATGGCCGGAAGGCCACTCTGGACAACGCCCGCCGGGCGGTGCAGATGGGGGTAAACTTCATCCTTCTCACGGGAAACCCCGGGGTGGGCGTGACCAACGAGGCCATCATCCGCACCCTGAGAACCTATAAAGCGGCCCTGGGGGACCGGGTCATTTTGGCCGCCGGTAAGATGCATGCCTCCGGCATCCTCACCGAGGGGGCCGAGCACATCATCACCACCGCCGACATCGACGCCTTTGCCCAGGCGGGGGCGGATATCATTCTCCTTCCCGCCCCTGGCACCGTCCCCGGCATTACCATGGAATACGTCCGGGGTCTGGTCACCCATGCCCACTCTCTGGGCTGCCTGACCATCACCGCCATTGGTACCTCTCAGGAGGGGGCGGACGTGGCCACCATCCGCCAGATTGCCCTGATGTGCAAGATGACCGGCACCGACATCCACCACCTGGGGGATGCGGGCTATGCGGGCATGTCCCTGCCTGAGAACATCCAGGCCTATTCCGTGGCCATCCGTGGCATCCGCCACACCTATCACCGCATGGCCTGTTCGGTGAATCGCTGAGCAGCACCAAAAAGGACCGAAGCTTTCGCTTCGGTCCTTTTTAGTGTGTAAAAGATTATTCCCGCTCTGCCAGGGGCACAAACTCCCGCATGGGGCACACGGCCTTGTAGGCGGGGCGGATGATGCGCCCGGAGGGGTTGAACACCTCTTCCACCCGGTGGGCACACCAGCCCACGATACGGGCGATGGCAAACAACGGGGTGTACAGCTCGGGGGGAATGCCCATCATCTTGTACACCAGGCCGGAGTACAAGTCCACGTTGGCGCACATGGCCTTGGTCTGGCCGGTGACCCGGTGGAACACCTCGGGGGCCAGCTTTTCCACCCGCTCGAACAGCTCCAGCTCTTCCACAAAGCCCCGCTCTTCCGCCACCTGGCGGGCAAACCGCTTGAGCATCACCGCGCGGGGGTCAGACAGGGTATAGATGGCGTGACCCATGCCGTAAATGAGGCCGGAACGGTCCCCGGTCTCCTTTTTAAGGATCTTCTCCAAGTAGGCGGCCACCTCGTCGTCGCTGGACCAGTCCTTCACGTCCCGTTCGATGTAGCCGAACATCTCCATGACCTTCTTGTTGGCGCCGCCGTGGCGGGGGCCCTTCAGGGAGCCCACAGCGGCGGCGATGGCGGAGTAAATGTCGGTGCCGGAGGAGGAGAGTACACGGCAGGCAAAGGCGGAGTTGTTACCGCCGCCGTGGTCCATGTGCAGCACCAGGCACAAATCCAGCAGTCGGGCTTCCGCCTCGCTGAACTTCTTGTCGGGCCGGATGGAGCACAGGAAGTTCTCCGCCACGCTCAGCCCGTCCTGGGGTCGGTGGAGCACCAGGGACTCGTTGTCGAAGTAGTGGCGCTTGCAGGCGTAGGCGTGGGCCACGATGACGGGGAAGCGGGCGATGAGCTGAATGGCCTGGAACAGCTCCACATCCAACTCGTTGTTGTCCGGGTCTGGATCATAGCAGTACAGAGACAAGGTGGAGCGGGCCAGCTTGTTCATCAGATCCCGGCTGGGCCCCTTCAAAATCATATCTTCTGTGAACCCCGGGGGCAGATTGCGGTAGTGGTTGAGCATGTTGCAGAAGGTGGTCAGCTCCTCCTTGGAGGGCAGGGAGCCAAAGAGAAGCAGATAGGCGGTCTCCTCATAGCCAAATCGGCCCTCTTTCAAAAAGCCCTCGATCATGTCGCACACGTCATAGCCCCGGTAGATGAGCTGACCCTGGGCGGGAATCTTCTCTCCGTCTTGCAGATAATAGCCCCGCACGTTGGCAATGTTGGTGATGCCAGCCATGACACCGGTGCCGTCGGCGTTGCGCAGCCCTCGCTTCACCCCATACTTTTCATACAGAGAGGCGGGAATCTGGTGCTGTTGGGCATACTCGCCGCATATATGTTGAAGGAAGGACAGGGAGTGTCCATCCATGAGGTCAAAGGAATTGATGGAATACATGGCACACCTCCAAAATAGCCGTGGGAGTGGAATGGTCCGTGGGACCATCTGGGATTTCTTTTTAGTATAGCGTATTAAAGTGTGACAGTCAAGACGAAACGAGGAGGAGAGACAAGTGGCACGATGGCCCATCCATGGAGAAGTGACGCGAATGGTGTTGGCGGGGGTATTGATGGGGATTTCTACCCTGTGTTTGTTCCCGCTGTTGGCCCTGGGACAAGCTGGGGGAGAGGGGGAGCCCATGGCCACCCTGCCCGCCTCGCCCTTGGCCTCAGAGGCCCAGCAGAGCCAGCCGGTGCAGACCTGGGATAGCTCCCAGACCTTGCGGGTGCTGCTGGGAGAGGGGCAGGTGGAGGAGATGACCATGGGGGAATACCTGTGGCGAGTGGTGGCCGCCGAGATGCCCGCCTCCTTTGAGCCCCAGGCCCTGCGGGCCCAGGCGGTGTGCGCCCGCACCTACTCGTTGTGGAAGATGGGGGCCAACTCCCACCAGGACCAGGGCGCGGACATTTGCGCCGACTCCGGGTGCTGTCAGGCGTACATAGACCCTCAAAAGGCCTCGGAAAACTGGGGGGACAACGCCCAGGGCAATACCGAGAAGATTACCCAGGCCATTTCCGACACCGACGGGCAGGTGATGACCTACGACGGAAAGCCCATCCAGGCGGTGTTCTTCTCCTCCTCCACATCTTCCACCGAGGACGCCCAGGCGGTGTGGGGCAACAGCCTGCCCTATCTGGTGTCCGTGTCCAGCCCCGAGGGAGAGGAGGTACCCAACTACTACTCCACCGTCACCCTCTCCCGGGAGGAGGTGGAGAAGAAGGTGAAGGAGGCCTACCCCGATGCAGATTTGTCGGGAGACCCGGCGGGGTGGCTGTCGGGGATGACCCTCACCGCCTCCGGCCGGGTGGGGAGCATGAAGGTGGGAGGCGTGGAGCTGTCCGGAGGGGCGGTGCGGACCCTGTTTGGTCTGCGCTCCACCTGCTTTCAGGTGACGTACCAGGAGGAAAAATTCACCTTTTCTGTCACTGGGTACGGCCACGGGGTGGGCATGAGCCAGTATGGGGCCAACACCATGGCCGCAGAGGGGAGCAGCTGGCAGGACATCCTAACCCACTACTACACCGGAGTGACCATTGAGACCAAAAGTTGAAAATAGCCTGTTGCAGGAACTGCAACAGGCTATTTTCACAGGAGAGGGAGTGAATCATTCCTCTGCAGCTTTGTTGAAGCGAGAGGACTTGGACATAATCAGGGTAATGACGAAGGCGGACACCAGGGAGATGAGCACGCCGATGATGCAGTTGACCATGCACTGGGGCAGCACGCAGATAAAGCCGATGATGCCGGCAGCACCCGGAGAGATGTTGACCACATTGGTCAGGGTGACGTAGGCGCAGCCCAGGGCAGAGCCCAGCATGGCGCTGTAGAAGGGGTAGCGCAGCTTCAGGTTGACGGCGAACATGGCGGGCTCGGTGATGCCCAGCAGAGCGGAGACACCAGCGGTACCGGCCATGCTCTTGAGCTTCTTATCCCGGGAGCGCAGCATCACGCACAGAGCTGCGCCGCCCTGGGCCACGTTGTTGCAGCAGGCAATGCCCATCAGGAAGGAGCCACCGGCGGCAATGAGCTGGATCTCAATGGGCAGCAGGCTGTGGTGCATACCGGTGAGGGTGAGGGGGGCGTACAGCAGACCGAAGATCATGCCTCCCACCACGCCCAGGGTGTCGTGGAGCCACAGCAGGCCGGTGGTGAGCAGGTCGCCAGCGGTGCGCATGATGCCGCCCACCACGGTGAAGGTGAGAAAGCCGGTGATCAGGATGGTCAACATGGGGGTGAGCAGGTTGTCCAGGGCCTCGGGAATGACCTTGTGCAGCCGCTTCTCAATCCAAGCCAGAATGAAGGAGGCGGCCAGCACCGGAAGGACGGTACCCTGATAGCCCACCTTCTCGATGGCCAGACCGAAGATGTTCCAGTAGGGGATGGTGCCCTCGGTGACGGCAGTACCATAGCTGTAGGCGTTGAGCAGGTCGCCGGAGACCATAATCATACCCATGACGGCACCCAGATAGGGGTTGCCGCCAAACATTTTGGTGGCGGAGAAGCCAATCAAAATGGGCAGGAAGGCGTAGGCTGCACTGGCAAAGGTGTTAATCATAGAGGCCACGTCGGCCAGGTTGGGGAAGGCCTGGACCAGAGACTGGTCGGGGAAGAACAGGCCGGTGGCGGTGAGCACGTTGTTCAGGCCCATGAGAAGACCGCTGGCCACCAGGGCGGGGATCAGGGGGACAAACACGTCAGACAGGGCCTTGATGAGCCGCTGCACCGGGTTCATTTTCTGGTCAGCGTCCTTCTTGACCTCGCTTTTGGTGGCCTCGGACAGCTGTGCCACCTGGATGAAGCGCTTGTACACCTCGTCCACAGTGCCACTGCCGATGATGATCTGGAACTGTCCGCCGCTGGCAAACTGGCCTTTCACCAGATCCAGCTTGAGAATCTCGTCCACGTTGGCGCGGCTCTCGTCTTTCAGCACCAGGCGCAGACGGGTGGCGCAGTGGGCTGCGCTGACGACGTTCTCTTTGCCGCCTACCAGTTCCAGCAGCTGTTGTGCTGTGGACAGGTAGCTCTCTTCCTTGGTCATAGGGATTCCTCTCTTTCTTTCATTTGATATATCGCCGCCTCGTAGGGGCGGAGGGATACATGGTTCAAATCGCGAATTTCGGGCTGGGAGTAGTTGGACAGGATGGTCTTACCCTGTCCGGGGTAGGAGAAGCAAGCGGTGGTCTCGTGGAAGTTGCACAGAATGAGCCAAGTCTCTCCCTGCCAACGGCGCAGGTAGGCGTACACGTCCGGGTCTTGGGGGCAGAGCAGCTCATAGCTGCCCTGGGTGAGGATGGGGGACTGTTTGCGCAGAGCCACCAGCTGTTGATAGTAATAGAAGATGGAATCGGGGTCATCCAGCGCCTGTTGGGCGTTGATGCGGGTGTAATTGGGGTTCACTGGGAACCAGGGGGTGCCGGTGGTAAACCCGGCCTGGGGCTCCTGGGACCACTGCATGGGGGTGCGGGCATTGTCCCGGGCCTTGGCCCGTAGAGAGGTGAGAATATCCTCCTCCGAGAAACCTGCGGCCCGACGCTCCCGGCAGATGTTGCGGCTTTCAATGTCGGTGAAATCGTCGGGAGAGGCAAAGGGCATGTTGGTCATGCCCAGCTCTTCCCCCTGATAAATGTAGGGGGTGCCCTTCATACCGTGGAGCACGGTGGCCAGCATTTTGGCCGATTCCACCCGGTATGCCCCGTCGTTGCCCCAGCGGGAGACGATCCGGGGCAGGTCGTGATTGCTCCAAAACAGGCTGTTCCACCCGTGGCCGTCCAATTCCTTCTGCCACTTGGTGAACACCGCCTTCAAATCGGGCAGCTCCAGGGGCTTGAGGTCCCAGCGGTGTTTGCCGGGCTGCTTGTCCAGCTGAATCTGCTCAAACTGGAAGATCATGCTCAGTTCGTGGCGGTCCGGGTCGGAGTAGAGCCGCCCGATTTCCGGGGTCGCGCCCCAGCACTCGCCCACCGTCAGCAGGTCGTGGCTGCCGAAGGTCTCCCGGTTCATCTCCTGGAGATACTCGTGGAGCTTGGGGCCATTTTCCCGGATGCCCCGGTCGGGGTCCTTGCCGATGAGGTCGATGACATCCATGCGGAACCCGCCGATGCCCAGGTCAATCCAGAAATTCATCATCTTCCAAATTTCCTGGCGCACCACCGGATTACTCCAGTTCAAATCGGGTTGTTTTTTGCCGAATAAGTGCAGGTAATACTCCTGGGTCTCCGGGTCATACTCCCAGGCGCTGCCCCCGAAGTTGGAGGGCAGGTCGTTGGGCGGGCCGCCGTTTTTCCCCGGCCGCCAGATGTAAAAGTCCCGGTAGGGGTTGGTCTTGCTGCTGCGGGACTGCTGAAACCAGGCGTGCTCGTCGGAGGTGTGGTTGACCACCAGGTCCATGATGACCCGCATGCCCCGCTGTTTGCACTCGGCCAACAGCTGCTTCATGTCCTCCATGGTGCCGTATTCGGGCTGAATGTTGTAGTAGTCGGAGATGTCATAGCCGTTGTCTGCGTTGGGAGAGCAGTACACGGGACACAGCCAGAGTACGTCCACACCCAGCTGTTCCAAATACCACAATTTTGACCGAATGCCGTTCAGGTCACCCACACCGTCCCCATTGCTGTCACAGAAGCTACGGGGGTAAATCTGATAGACTACGCTGTTTTTCCACCAGTTCTGTTCCAAATTCATCCCGCTCTCTTGTTGAATTTTTGTGAATATAGTATAATATAAGGAACCTGGCAATACTTTCACAATATTGCCCTTAAATAACACAATATTACGATTATGAGAGGGAGACACACGGCCATGAATTTCCGGGAAAACCGCACCCACGGCACCACCTTTTATCCGCTGCACGTCTATTCCCACCATGATAAGGACGGGTTTTACAGCGTAGCCTCTCATTGGCACGAGGAATTGGAGTGGGTCTATGCCCAAACCGGTGTGCTGGACCTGCGCATACAGGGAAAAAGCTACACGTTGCAGGAAGGGGAGTTTTGCTTCATCAACGCCGAGGAACTCCATGAAATTCGCTCGGAGGGAGCATCTTTGCACCATGCCATTGTCTTTCAGGGGGATTTCCTGGACTTTGAACGGTATGACACCTGTGAACATCAGTTCATTCGGCCCATCACCAACCGCACGCTGTCCTTTCCCACCCTGTCCAGGGATTTGCCGCCAGAGACTCGGGAGAACATTGGGGCCTGCCTGCGGGAGATCATTGCATGCTACCATGACAAGCCCCGGTGCTATGCCCTGCACATCAAAATTCAGATTTTACAGGTGCTGGAGCTGCTGTATCAGGCCGAAGCCCTGACCAATGTGGCCCAGTCCAGCCGCCAGGAGGAGACTTGGAGCAAACTCAAGCGGGTCATCAGCTACATGCAGGACAATTACGCTCAGCCTTTGACGTTGCAGGAGTTGGCCCAGCAGGCCTACCTCAGCCCCCCGTATTTCTGCCATTTTTTCCACAAGGCCACCGGAATGTCCCCCATCGCCTATTTAAACAGCTATCGCATCCAGCGGGCGGCTCAGATGCTGGCCCAGCAGGACACCTCCATTGCCCAAATCGCCATGGAGGTGGGGTTTGACAACCAGAGCTACTTCATTCGGAAATTCCGGGAACATAAGCGGGTGTCGCCCCGGGAATACCGCCGCCAAGTGCGGCAGGTGTGAGGGGGCGGGTTACCCCTCCACCTTTTCAAATATGGAGATGACGCTGACAAAGTCCTGACGCACGGGGCTGTCGCTGAGCCCCGCATACATCAGTTCATCCCCGCCAAAGCACACCCCGTCAGCCTGTCTGCGGTAGGTGGCTTCGGGGTCCAGGCCTTGCAGGTGCACCACGGTGGTGCGCCGCAGGGGGTCGGCCAGCACCCGGTACTGGCAGCACACCACGGTGTTGCCGTCCTGGGAGACCAGGTTCCACCCGCCGTCGTTGTGCCGTTGCGGGTCCAGAAGCCGGTAGAAGGTGCCATGCTGCACTGTTTCCCGCAGGCCCTTGTAGGTGCGAATCTGGGTTTTGACCTCCTCTTGCTCCTCTGGGGTCAGGGTGCGGATGTCCATTTCATAGCCCAGGTTGCCCCCCAATGCCGCGGCAAAGCGGGTTTGCAGGGAGGTCACCCGCCCGGTCTGATGGTTGGGTACGGCGGACACGTGGCAGCCCATGGTGACAGGGGGGAAGAGCAGGCTGGTGCCCCACTGGATCTGGAGGCGGCACACCGCATCGGTGTTGTCGCTGGTCCAGGTCTGGGGCATGTAGTGGAGCATACCGGCGTCAAAGCGTCCGCCGCCGCTGGAACAGCCCTCAAAGAGCACCTGGGGGAAGCGCTGGTTCAGCTGCTCCAACACCCGGTACAGACCCAGCATGTACCGGTGGGACAGCTCCCGCTGCTGCCCTGCGGGCAGCCAGGCCGAGCCCAGGTCGGTGATGTGCCGGTTCATATCCCACTTGACGTAGCTGGCCCCAGTCTCTTCCAGCACCGCCGACACCGCTTCCACCAGATACTCACACACGGCGGGGTTGGACAGGTCCAGCACCAGTTGGGAGCGGCTGAGCACCGGGTCGTAGTAGGGGCTGCGGATGACCCAATCCGGGTGGTTGCGGTACAAATCGCTGTCGTAGCTCACCATTTCCGGCTCAAACCAGATACCAAACTCCACGCCTGCCTCCCGCACACCTTGGGCCAGACGGCCCAGACCGTGGGGGAATTTCACCGGGTCTGCCACCCAGTCTCCCAGGGCGCGGCGGTCGTCCACCCGGTTTTTGAACCAGCCGTCGTCCAGCACAAATAGCTCCATGCCCAGTTGGGCCGCCTGTTTGGCCAGAGAGAGGCACTTTTCCTCATCAATGGAGAAGGTAAAGGCCTCCCAGCTGTTGAGCAGGATAGGGCGCACCCGGTCCCGCCAGGGGCCCCGGCACAGCCGTTGGGCGTACAACTGGTGGAAGGTGTGGGACATGCCATTGAGCCCCTGCTGGGAGTAGACCAGCACGCACTCGGGGGAGACAAACCGCTGCCCCGGCTCCAGGTTCCAGCCGAAGGTCAGGGGATTCATCCCCATCTGCACCCGCACGCCGCCGTATTGGCCCATCTGCACCACGCCCTGGAAGTCGCCGCTGTACACAAAGTTGACGCCCCAAACCCGGCCATGGGTTTCGTCAGTCTGGGGGTCGGTGAGCACTACGCAGGGGGTCTGCTGGGGGCTGCTGGCGCCCCGGCAGCTGTCCAACACCACGGAGTCGGCGGTGAGGGGGCGGCGGCTGACCACTTTCTCCATCAGGTGGGAGCCGGACAGGGTGAGTAAGTCATAGTTCTCCCCGGGCAGGTCCAGGCTCATGGCCATCAGCCGCTCCAGCCACAGGGCGTCACTCCCGCCGTTTACCACCTCCACATGGCGGCAAATGGCGTCCAAGTCCCGGAATATGGTGTAGAACAGCTGGATTTGTGCCCCGGTGTGGGCGTCCGCTAGACGTACCACCAGGGTCTGGGCCTCCTGAGGCTGCTCCACATAGGTGGCGGGCAGGCCAGGAAGGGACGGTTTGCCCTGCAAAATCTCATACCCCTGGTACAAAAAGCGGGTTACTCGCTGGCCGTCGGCGGTCTGAAAGGCATAGGCCGGGGAGCGGAAGTCCCCCTGATTCATGCCGGGGTACTCTTGAGGCAGGGTGTCCAGGGAGAACCGTTTGTCCTGGGGGTCCGGGTTGGAGCAAAAGCCCCGGTCAAAATAGGCGGGGCGGGCGCTGCCTTGGCAGCGGCGGAGATGGCGGCCAAAATACCGGCACTCCAGATACCCCTCCTTGACCACACCAAAACAGTAGGTGATGCGGCCATTGTCCAGGTAAAATGCATTTTCTTGTGCATCGAATCGAATCATAGTTGGTTCACCTTCTTCTAAAATCCTATTATATTCTTATTTTTTCTTTGGTAAATGGTAAGAGCGTGGTTGTGATGGTAAAATATTGACATAACGCCCGCCTGTGTGCCATAATGGAGACACGACATCACACAGGAGGGGATGACCATGCATCCACTACCGCACAAATCCGTAGGCTTCCGCTTTCCCTCAGACCTGTCTCTGCTCACCCTGCGTGGGGTGGGGCTGCAACGGGTGGACAGCCACAGCTATTGCTGGGACAACCGGGAACGGCGGGACGAACACTGCCTCATCCAGTTCTGCGTGGAGGGGGAGGGGGCCGTGGTGGTGGACGAGATGGAGTATTCCGTCCGCCCCGGGGAGGCCTTTTTGGTGGATATCCCCGGGAACAGCCGATATTTTTTACCCCAGCATGCCACCTGCTGGGAGTTTTTTTATTTTGAGTTCAGCAAGGAGTGCCTGCCCCTGCTGCGCAGCCTGTATGGCCACACCGGCCCGGTGGTGTGGGTGGGGCTGGATACGCCCCTGGCTGGGCAGATGGAGCAGCTGTACCGCTACGGGGTGGAACAGGGGATGGTCACCCAGTATGAGAACTCCCGTCTGGCCTATGAGCTCTGGATGAATCTCATGGAGTGTGCCCTGGCTGGGGCCAAGGAGGAGCGGTCCAAGGTGGACGAGGCCCGGGCCTACATCGACCAGCACTACGCCCAGGAGAGCCTGAGTTTGGACCAGATCGCCCAGCATGTGGGGCTGTCCAAGTACTATCTGTGCAAGGAGTTCCACCGGACCTTTGGCACCACGCCGGGGAAATATATCCGGGAGGTGCGCATCGCCAAGGCCTGTGCCCTGCTTTTGACCAATCAGGACTGCACCATGGAGGAAATCGCCCACCGGGTGGGATATGCCAACAACAACTACTTTGGCAAGGTGTTTCGGGCAGAAAAAGGACTGCCCCCTGACCAATACAAGAGGCAGTCCTCGCATTATGATATGGTTCGCACCGTGTACGACCGCCCCAAACTTGGGGCGGAAGGGGCCGTCAGCCCAGAATCAGCCACAGTACCAGCAGCACGGCCAAAAAGGCCACATTCAGGCCGGTAAACTGGGCCAGATAGGCCCCTTTCTTCTGTGGGAAGGCCCGGGCGATGTATTTATAGGAGATGAGGCTGGCCATGGAGGCAATGAGGGTGCCCAGGCCGCCCAGATTCACCCCCAGCAGCAGACCGGTTCCGTTGTCGGTAAAGCCGGAGAGGAGAAGGGCGGCGGGGACGTTGGAAATCACCTGGCTGGCCACCACCCCGCACAGCACCTCTTGGCCCTGAATGAGGGACTGAAACAGGGACGTGACAGCGGGAACACGCCCCAAATTGCCCACAAAGAGGAAAAAGCCCACAAAGGTGGCCAGCAGGGCATAGTCCACCTTCAGCAGTACGCCTCGGTCGCAAATGAACATCACCACCAGCACCAGAGGGCACAGCACGTACAGGGGCACCACCTGGGCCACGCCGCCTAGACACAGGAGAAACAGCACCCCGTAGACGGCCACACGGGCCCCGGACAGGGGGGGGATCTCCCCGGAGACGAAGGGCACCTCTAGAGACTGGGAGGGGCGCACCATCAAAAACACCACCAGCAACACCAGACAGGCCAGCACATAGGGGAGAACTGTGGCCAAAAATGCAACCAGACCCATATTATACCGGGAATAAAGGTAGAGGTTTTGGGGGTTACCGATGGGGGTGGCCATGCTGCCCAGGTTGGCGGCGATGGTCTGCATCACTACCACAGGGATGACCCGCTGGGTCTGTCCCGCCAGAGAGAGCACCTCCAGGGCGAAGGGGACAAAGGTAATGAGGGCCACGTCGTTGGTCACCGCCATGCTCACAAAGAAGGGCAGGAGGATGAGCACTCCTTCCAGCTGCCGGGTGGTCTGGGTGCGGCCCAGCATGGCCCGACCCAGGCGGAAGAACAGGCCTTGCCGCTGCAAGCCTGCCATCACCGCCATGAGGGCAAAGAGCATGCCCAAGGTATGTCCGTCCACATAGCTCATATACTGGGCATCAGGGGGGATGAACACGGCGGTGACCAGGGCCAGCACCCAGGCCACACACAACACCGTCTCCCCGCGAAGCCATTGTAAGATTCGTTTCAAACTGATACACCGTCCTTTTGCGTCAGCTATGGTAGCACAGACAGAACAAAAATGCAATGTTTTCCAGGGGTGAAACAGAAAAAATGGAAAAGTTTTGTCAAAGATTGCAAAAGATTGTGTAAAGTGGTAAAGTGAGGATATGACCATGACAGAAAGAGAGGGATGGGAGATGGCATCTCCGAAACGTCTGGCACCCAAGAAACCTGGGCTGGGATCAAAGCTCAAAAACCTGCCTCGCCCTAAGCTCTCTCTGCCTAAAATCACGCTGCCCCAGGTCGACCCGGGGATGACCACAGCCCACCGGAGCCGGCGGGTGAAGGGCTCGCCGCTGGTCTCTGCGGTGAGTTTGCCGCTCATGGTGCTCTATCACGAGCTTTTGCTCCGGGGGTTTGATGGGGAGTGTTCCTTTTTTGCCCCGGCGCTTTTGCTCCTTGTGGTGTTTTCCATGGCGGCAGGTCTGGCGGTGTTTTTGCTGCTGGACCTGATCCCCCACCGGAAAGTCGCACGCATTGTGGGCGGCGTGCTGGTGGCAGGATGGACGGTATTCACCTGCGTGGAGTACTGCTGCAAGAGTTTCTTTAAAATCTACTTTGGTCTGGGCTACATGCAGGGCATGGCCGGGCAGGTGGTGGGAGATTTCAGCGGCACTGTGGTGGAAGTGGTGCTGGCTCGGATTCCCTTTATCCTGCTCTCGCTGGTTCCTCTGGCGGTCTATGTGTGGCTGTGCCCGGTGATTTTCCACGAGAAAGGGCAGCGCGCCTCGGTGCGGGGGATGCTGGCGGTGCTCATGGTGGTGTTCCAGCTGGTGGGGGTGTTCGCCGCCCGGGTGGGCGGGGCCAAGAACTACTACACCTATGACTTTTCGGTGAATACCTCCATGCCCCACTTCGGCCTGGTTACCACGCTACGCCTGGAGCTGAGCTATGCCATCACCGGCATTCCGGAAGTGCCCTTGGACCAGCTGCTCCCCGACGATCCCCTGCCCACCGCCACCGTGGCCCCCACCTTGGACCCCACAGGCACCGATGCCCCCGTGGTGCCCACCGGGGACAACGTGCTGGGCATCGACTTCGAGGGTCTGGCGGCGGGGGAGAGCGATGAGACCCTCAAGGCCCTGCACCAGTACTTTGCCGCCAAAAAACCTACAAATAAAAATGAGTACACCGGCTATTTCCAGGGGAAGAACCTGATTTTGATTACCGCCGAGGCCTTCTGCCCCTACGTCATTGACGAAAACCTCACCCCCACCCTGTACAAGCTGGCCAACCAGGGCTTCATCTTTGAAAACTACTACCAGCCCGACTGGACCCAGTCCACCACCGGCGGTGAATTTGCAGTGATGACCGGCCTCATTCCCACCTGGATTGGGGGAAGCAACCCGTCCTTCCGGGTCAGCGTCAACGACGACATGGCGGTGGCCCTGGGCTGGCAGTTCCAGAAGCTGGGCTATCAAACCCTGGCCTACCACAACAACACCTATACCTACTATGGCCGGGATGAGACCCACCCCAACCTGGGGTATGAGTACTTTGGGCTCGGCAACGGTCTGGTGCTGAAAAGCAACCTGTGGCCCTGCTCCGACTTGGAGATGATGGAGGCCACCGTGGACGGGTACATCCAGAACTACGTGAAAAACGGCACCCCCTTCCACACCTATTACATGACGGTGAGCGGACACTGCAACTACGACTGGACGGGCAACGCCATGTCCCGGAAAAACCAGGAGACCATCCAAAAGCTGTACCCCAATGCGTCGGAACAGGTGCAGGCGTATCTGGCCTGTAACCTGGAGCTGGAATACGCCATGGCGTATCTGGTGGAGCAGCTGGCGGCGGCGGGGATTGCCGACGACACCGTGATTGCCCTCTCCGCCGACCACTACCCCTATGCCCTGGTGGAAGGGGACAAGGACTATTACAACGAGCTGGCGGGCACCAACAACTCCGAGCGGGACACTGCCCGCTACCGCAACACTTTTATTTTGTGGAGCGGGTGCATGGAGGAACCGGTGGTGGTGGACACCCCCTGTTCTGCCATCGACATTGTGCCCACCCTGTCCAACCTCTTTGGGCTGGAGTACGACTCCCGGCTCTACTCCGGCCGGGACATCTTCGCCACCAACTACCAGCCGGGTCAATATTCCAGCAACATTCCCCTGGTGGTGTTTGCCAACAAGGGTTACGGCAGCAGCTGGATCACCGACGCCGGTACCTATGAGGCCTCCACCAAGACCTTTACCCCCCGGGAGGGGGTGGCGGTGGACGAGGACTACGTCAGCCGGGTCAGCCGGTTGGTGAATGCCAAGTACACCTACGCCAAATTGGTCATCGAACGGGATTATTACGCCCTGGTTTGGCCGGATTAACACCCGAAATAGCCCCTGCATGGCTCATACTCCATGCAGGGGTTCCTTTTTCTGACATGAATTAGCACTCGGACAAAGAGAGTGCTAATTGTTTACACTTCGTTCATGATTTTTCCTACCAAAGAGGTATACTAAGGTCAAACGACAGATTGGGGCTTGTACCCCATGCAAAGGAGTGTAGCCTTATGAATATGAATCAATTTACCCAGAAGTCCCTGGAGGCGGTGCAGGCCGCCCAGACCCTGGCCACCGAACATGGAAACCAACAGATCGAGCAGGTGCATCTGCTCTGCGCCCTGGTGGAGCAGGAGGGGGGATTCATCCCTCAGCTGCTCACCCACATGGGCATGACCGTCGAATCCTTTGACGCCGCTCTCCGCCACGAGATGGAGAAGCTGCCCAAGGTGTCCGGCTCGGGCCGGAGAGCCGACCAGGTGTATATCTCTTCCGGTGTGGATCAGGCCATGAATCAGGCTGTGTCCGTGGCCGGGAGCATGAAGGACGAGTTTGTCTCAGTGGAGCACCTGTTGCTGGGTCTGATGGACAAGGCGGACAGCACCATCAAGGAGCTGCTGAAAACCTACCGGGTGGAGCGGGAGCAGGTGATGCAGGCCCTGGCCGCCCTGCGAGGCAACCAGCGGGTCACCAGCGACAACCCTGAGGAGACTTACGAGGCCCTGAAAAAGTACGGCAGCGACCTGGTGGAGCGGGCCCGGCAGAACAAGCTGGACCCCGTCATTGGCCGTGACGACGAGATCCGCAACGTCATCCGCATCCTGTCCCGCAAGAGCAAAAACAACCCCGTGCTCATCGGCGAGCCTGGCGTGGGTAAAACCGCCATTGCCGAGGGTCTGGCCCAGCGGATCGTGAAAGGCGATGTGCCTGCGGGGCTGAAAGACAAGACCATTTTTGCTCTGGATATGGGCGCTTTGATTGCAGGTGCCAAGTATCGGGGCGAGTTTGAGGAGCGTCTGAAAGCTGTTTTGAACGAGGTGAAGAAGTCCGAGGGGCGTATCATCCTGTTCATCGACGAGCTGCACACCATCGTAGGCGCCGGCAAGACCGAGGGCGCCATGGACGCGGGCAACCTGTTGAAGCCTCTGCTGGCCCGGGGCGAGCTGCACTGCATTGGCGCCACCACCCTCAACGAGTACCGTCAGTATATTGAGAAGGATGCTGCCCTGGAGCGCCGGTTCCAGCCTGTGATGGTCAACGAGCCCACGGTGGAGGACGCCGTGGCCATCCTCCGTGGCCTGAAAGAGCGCTATGAGGTGTTCCACGGCGTGAAGATCACCGACGGCGCCATTGTGGCTGCCGCCACCCTGTCCGACCGGTATATCACAGACCGATTCCTCCCCGACAAGGCCATCGACCTCATCGACGAGGCCTGCGCCCTCATCCGCACCGAGATGGACTCCATGCCCACCGAGCTGGACGTGATCTCCCGGAAGATCATCCAGCACGAGATCGAGGAGGCCGCCTTGAAGAAGGAAGAGGACGAGCTGTCCCGTGCCCGTCTGGCCGACATCCAGAAGGAACTGGCCGAGATGCGGGACGAGTTCAACGCCGGCAAGGCCAAGTGGGAGAACGAGAAGAATGCCATCGGCAAGGTGCAGAAGCTGCGGGAGGAGCTGGAACAGGCCAACGCCCAGCTGGAGAAAGCCCAGCGGGAGTACGACCTGGAGAAGGCTGCCCAGCTGCAATATGGCACCATCCCCGGCCTGCAAAAGCAGCTCCAGGAGGAGGAGGCCATTGCTGCTAACCAGAAGGAGAATCAGCTGCTCCGGGATAAGGTCACCGAAGAGGAGATTGCCCGCATCGTGGAGCGCTGGACCGGCATTCCCGTGGCCAAGCTCATGGAGGGCGAGCGGGAGAAGCTGCTGCACCTGGAGGACATTCTCCACCAGCGTGTGGTGGGCCAGGACGAGGCGGTGCGGCTGGTCAGCGAGGCCATCCTCCGCTCCCGGGCCGGTATCGCCGACCCCAACAAGCCCATCGGCTCCTTCCTGTTCCTGGGCCCCACCGGTGTGGGTAAAACCGAGCTGGCCAAGACCCTCAGCGAGGCCCTCTTTGACAGCGAGAAGAACCTGGTGCGCATTGACATGAGCGAGTACATGGAGAAGTTCTCCGTCTCCCGCCTCATCGGAGCCCCTCCCGGATACGTGGGCTACGAGGAGGGCGGCCAGCTCACCGAGGCGGTGCGCCGTCACCCCTACTCCGTCATTTTGTTTGACGAGGTGGAGAAGGCCCACCCCGACGTGTTCAATGTGCTGCTCCAGGTGCTGGACGACGGCCGTATCACCGACAGCCAGGGCCGCACCGTGGACTTTAAGAATACCGTCATCATCCTCACCTCCAACCTGGGCAGCCAGTTCCTGCTGGACGGCATCCAGGCGGATGGGGAGATCAGTCCCGAGGCCAAAAACCAGGTGGAGGAGCTGCTGCGCCGCTCCTTCCGGCCGGAGTTCTTGAACCGTCTGGACGAGATTGTGTTCTACAAGCCCCTGACGAAGGACAACATCTTCCACATCATCGACTTGCAGCTGGATAGCCTCAACCGCCGTCTGGCCGACAAGCGGCTGCATGTGGAACTCACCGATGCCGCCAAGGATCTGGTGCTGGAGTCTGCCTACGATCCCATGTATGGCGCTCGGCCCCTGCGCCGCTACCTGCAGCACACCGTGGAGAATCTGGTGGGCCGCAAGATCATCGCCGGAGAGGTCACCCCGGACAGCACCATCGTGGTGGATGCCCAGGGAGATGAACTGGTGATTGCATAAGAATAAAGAAAACAAGGAGCGGAGAATTGCCTTTATGGGCAATTCTCCGCTCTTTGTCTATTGAGGAAGGAAAGAAATTAGAATGCGTAGCGAATGGAATCCCGGTACTTTTGGTACAGGGCTTGGTTCAGCTCGTCGCCGCCGTCCAGGTTGGCGCTGTAAAAGATGGGGGGCTTTTTCATGCCGGAATCCACCAACTTTTGAGCCAACTCGGCTACAATGGAGTTGAGCATAGTGGCGCCTACCACCGTGGAGGTGGGGGAGACCTTCTGCTGGATGCCGCTGATTTCCACGCAGGCATCTCCCACGTCGCCGTGGTTGTCCAGGATGATGTCCGCCAACTCAAACAGGCGCAGGCCGGAGGGGTGGCGGGAGATCACGGACTTGGAGTAGGACAAGTTGGTCACAGCGATGACGGCCGCGCCCTTGTCTTTGGCCTCTGCGGCGATTTCAATGGCCACGGGATTGCGTCCGGACACGGAATGGACGATGAGCACATCTCCAGGCTGAAAGTCCGCTTTGTTTTGTGCCAGTGCTGTGCCATAGCCGGGGCAGCGCTCCATTTGGCTGGTCAGGGTGATGGGGCTGGAATCCAGCATCAGCTCCCGGCCGAAGATGGGGTTGAACAGCATCAGTCCGCCGGCGCGGTAGTACAGCTCCTCGCTGAGGATGCCCGCATGGCTGGCGCCAAAGGTGTAAATGGTACCTTTGCGCTGGACGCAGTCAAAGAGCAGGTCCACGGCCTGATGCATGTGGGTGGCCTCTTCCTGTTCCACGGTGTGAAGAAGCTGATAAATACGGTCCATGTACTTGAAACTCATGGTAGATATACCTTTCCTATGCAAGCGTGTGGGAGATGGATGGAACGGGGGGCAGTTATGCGATCAGTCGGGCGATGAGACCCTCGACGATGCCCCACAGGGAGAAGTCCTGGCCGCCGTACACCAGCATCCACTGCTGAATGGTGTTGTTGAAGAAGTAGGCGCCGAAGCCCACCAGGAAGACCATGATGATGCCGGACACGGCAGCACCGATGATGCAGCCACGGACACCGCCGGTGGCGTTGCCCACAATGGCGGCGCAGCCAATCTCAAAGAAGCAGGTGGACACCAGAGGAATGACCACGGTGGGGAACATACCAGCGGTGAGCAGGATGGTGATGATGGAGGTGACCATGGCCACCAGGAAGCCGATGACCAGAGCGTTGGGGGCATAGGGGAAGATCACGGGAACGTCCAGAGCGGGGATGGCGTTGGGGACAAACTTGTCGGCAATGCCCTTGAAGGCGGGAACGATCTCGGCGATCAACATGCGCACGCCCTGGAGCATGATGGTGATACCGACACCAAAGTAAATGGCGTGGGTGAAGATGTAGGTGAAAGCGCCGGTGGTGCCCTCGGCATAGCCCCACACCTGGGCGGGATCATAGCCGTTGGCCAGCAGCAGGCCGTACATCACGGCATAGGTCAAAGCAATGGCCAGGGAGCCGGTGATGGAGATCTCTCTCAAAAAGCCCAGCGAGGAGGGAATCTTCAGATCCTCGGTGGAGTGCTCCTTGTTGCCCACCACTTTGCCCAACAGGCCGGAGACCACAGACAGGCAGGTGGTGGGGTGACCGATGGTAAAGGAGTCATCCCCGGTGACAGCCTTGACAAAGGGACGCATGAGGTTGGGGGAGACAACCATATACACAGCGGTGAAGATGGCGGCCAGGATAATCAGCTTACCGCCGGTGAGTCCAGCGTCCACGCCAGCGGCAATGAACACAAAGGGGAACCAGTAGAGCATGTGTCCGGTGAGGAACACGGATTTCCAGCGGGTGAAGCGAGCCACCAGCAGGTTGATGGCAAAGGCCACGATCATGACGATACCGATTTCGGTGCCGTACATGGTGCCGATATCCACGGTCTTGGACTCCACAGCCTGAGGCATGATGGTGTTGAAGGCGGTGGAAATGCCGTCGATGGAGTTGCCGGTAATCAAGCCGGTACCGGTGGACAGGATGAAGAAGCCAACGGCGGTCATCACCGTACCACGGACGATCTCAGAAAAAGATTTTTTTTGCAGAATCAGGCCAATGCAGGCGATCAGGGCAATAAAGATTGCACCTTGGCCAAAAATTTCATTGATGATAAAATTTAAGACTCCCATAACAAACGTCCTCCCTGATGTTGGTTAGTTCAGTGTCTGGAAATAGGCCAGGGTCTTTTCTTCAACTTCTTGCTTATTCATGAAGTTGTTGAACTCTACAATGGGTACCTTGGCGCGATCCTGAATGCGCTGGGCCAACTCCTTGGAAATGAAGATCACATCGCAGTCGTTGGCACAGCAGGTGCCCACGTCGCCGCAAAAGGCTTCGATTTCCACGTTGTGCTTTTTGGCGATGGCCTCCACGTTCATGCGCAGCATGAGAGAGGAGCCGCAGCCGAATCCGCACACTGTCTGAATCTTAGGCTTTTTCATGTTTGTTCCCTCCTTGTTTATGGTTTGGTTTATTCCTGAAATAAAGAATACAATTCTTCTTTATTTTTGCAGGCTGCAATTCTGCGGATGCTGTCGGCATCCATCAGGGTGGAGGCAATGCTCTGGAGACGGTCAATGTGAGACGTGCGGTCGGTGCAGGCCAGACACATGACCACGGAGACGGGTCCATTCTCGCTGTGGAAGTCCACAGGAGGCTGGAAGGTGGCAATGGAGATGTCCGAATGCAACACGTCGCTGCCAGGGGAGGCATGGGCCAGGGCGAAGCCGGGCATCAAGACGATGTACGGGCCGTAAGTTTCCACGCTTTGAATCATTTGCCGGACATACTCCGGAGTGATGGAGTGACTGTCCACCAGAGGAGTGGCGGCTGTGCGGATTGCCTCCTCCCAGGTGGAGGCAGTTTGACCAATGAGAATGTGGTCTAAGGATATGTTGGCTGACATAAGTTTCCCCTTCCGTGTTGTTAATCGTGTAGTGCTAAAATTTCTTCAATGGTGATATGTTGATCCTTCAATCGTTGGAGATTATCTTCGTTTCCCAAGATGTAGGCCAGGTTAATGAGTTCGCTGTCCTCCTGACGGTTGTTGATGCCCAACACCACCACCGCCCGAATCCGTTTCCGGTCGAAATTTCCAAAGAGAATGGGGGTGCGCAGCAAGAGCATGGCCGCACAGTTGCGCTGGATGCCGTCGTTGACACCGGCGTGGACATACGTAACCTCAGGGGTGAGCACCATGTAGGTGCCGTAGTTGTTTACGGCGTTGATCATCTGATCCACATACCGCTGTTCTATGTCCCCGCGCTGGAGCAAAGGGGCAGAGGCGATTTTGATGGCATCGTTCCAGCTGCTGCAATGGTCCAAAATCTGGATGTTCTCCGGGAGAATGTAGTTGCCGATGCAGTGGGTGTGGGGCTGGGTGGAATAGGCCTTGAGAAAGGTGGAGCAGACCAGAGAGTACGAGTCGTGATATAGAGTCTGGCGAATGCGTTCCAAGTCCTTTTCCGGCAACAGCGGGTCTACCACCACCACGGGAATCCGAGGATGGGAGTAGTTGTTGGCGGAGATGATCAGATCTATGTTGTTGGTCTGAAGGTACTCATCCACCTGGTCCAGAGAACAGGGACCCCAGACGTTGCAGTCAGGGAAAGCCTGTTCCAGCCGCAGCTTCAAAACGGCGCTGGTGGCCAGTCCGTAGGAGCATACAATGAGCACGTCCAGAGAGACGTTGGTTTTGATGCTGGTTTCGTAGATGGAAGTGAGATACATGGCGATGTATGCAATCTCATTTTCATCAAAGGGAATGCCATACTTTTGGGAAATCTTCCCCATTTCTCCCAAAGTGAACTCAAACATCAGGGAGACGGACAACTTGATCTCATTGAGCAATTCATTGTATATGTGAATGTGGTTGCGGGTGCGGTATATGGCTGCCCGCAGGTGGGCGGTCAGGCCGTCAATCATATCTCGCAGGGCCTCTTGCTCAATGGGGTGCATGTGTGCCAGAGCGGAAATCAGCTCTTGGGAAATCATCTGTGCCTCATCGGGGATGGCTTCTCCTGTGGCAGACTGACTGGTGCGCTCGGATTGGATGAGGGAGCAGATGTAGTATTGCTCCGAATGGGGACGAAAATAGCGCTCTACCAGCTGTTTGAGCTGGGAGGTGTCCTCATAAACCCAGTCCATACGAAGGGTGTGGCCTAGGTGGATGCGGCTCATGGTATAGCAGAGCATGAGCTGAATCCGCCGGTAGTCCATAAACTGTACTTTCTTCAGCTCCTGAATCTCATCCACCAGCTGTGCGGCGGTGGCAAGATAGGGTTGGAGAGAGGGGTGGTGGACAAAGAGGTTGTAGATCTCCTCTTTGCACAACTGCATACCCAACAGCTCCAAGAACTGAAAGCGGATACACTTCTCTTCCCCTTTCAGCCGCAGGCCCTGGCCGGGTACCTTCTCAATGGTGAGCGTGTGCTTGGACAACCGCTGCTCCAAACTGTCAAACTGGTTGATCACCGTTTGGCGGCTGACCAGACAAATGTCCGCCAACTCCTGAAAGGTGGTGGTTTCGTTGAGCAGCAGCAGAGCAATGGAGAGGTTCTCCCGCTCTTTTCGACTGTAAAAGCGGGTGTCTGAGGTTTGCAGAAGGGTTTGCAGCGTCTGCCGCTCCAGGTTAGAACAGTCCAGAAGAATGCCTTTGCCCGGTTTTCGACTCAAAGACAGGTTGGCCTGCTTGAGGAATAGGCCGATGGCGGACAAATCATTTCTGCATGTGCGGTCACCCATGGAGAACTTTGTGGCGATATCTGAGATGGTCACATAGTCGGTCTGCTTCATCAAATATTGAATTATTTCTTTTTGCCTTTTTGAAACAGTAATCATAAGGTTTCTCCTTTTCTCAATTATCCCCAAAAAGCGCCTAATTTTTCAATATAAAAAACATGCAATGAATGTGGCAACTTTTATATTAGCCCCTTGGGCACACAACAGAAAATCAAAGAGCGGGGGGGTGCGGTACAAAAGATGAATGGGGCTATTATACCGTGCTTTTTGGTAAAAACCCACTTTTTTGCTGCAAAAAATGGAGGAAATCATTTCCTTTGCATGTAAAAAGAGGCTGAGCACGGAGAACAATCTCAGTGCTCAGCCTCTGGGAGAGAGGGATTAACTATGGTTGCTGTGGCCATGCTGGTTGCCGTTGCCTTGGCCGTGTCCTTTTTCGCCGCTGCTGTCTGTGTCATCCACAGTGGGAGGCGTTTGCTGCGGATCATCTGTTTGCAGACGCGCCAGCATATCCCGCAGCTCCCGCATGGTCATCTCGTTGGCTTCTTCCGGGGTGAAATCCGGGTCATAGGCCACAATCTGGGCGTAAATTTCATATTTTCCGTAGGACAGTCCCACGTGATGGGCCTCATGGGCTTCCTGGGAGGAGATGGTGGAGCAGGAGACATTGTGATGGCCGGAGGTGCAGTCGGAGACATAGGTGGTGATCTCATCCCCCTGGTTTCCGCTCAGCTCCACCACCGATATGGACAGGAACCCGCCCCTGTTGAGGCAGTCCACAATGGTGTCGCTGTTCAAGATTTCATCCATCGCCTGCTGGTAGTTCTGGTGGAGTACGTCCAGGGAGGCCACAAATTCCTCCCCGTCCTGGTTGTAGCCGTGGAGGCCGATGACCCGGCCCAGACGGTTCACATCCACTTCCAGGGAGGGGTTGATGTCGATGCTGATGACGGACGTGGGGGTGAAATAGAGGTGATACCCACCCAGGCCCAGCACCACCACCAGCAGACATGCGGCCAGGGCACAGAGGGGCTTCCACACCGACTGGGCGGGCTTGTGCTGGGCCTCCATGGCCTGGAGCACTTGGCGGTGGGTGTGTGCTTTCAGCTCCTGGGAGGCGTGTATCTGGTCAAAGGCCTCTTTCATACGGTTATCCAAGCCCCTCACCTCCCAGGATCTCTTTCAGCTGTTTTTTGGCTCGATTCAGCAGAGTATATACGGAATTGACGTTTTTATTCAGCAGTTTTCCTATCTCTGGGGCGGTGTACCCCTCGTAATAGTGTAAGTAAATGACCTGCCGGTATTTCTCCGGCAAGGTCAGCACTGCCTGGAGCACCTCGGGGTGGGCCTCCGCCTCCGGGGCGGCCTGTTCCAATAGGGCATCCAAGGGGACGGTGCGGGAGCGGAAGAAGCTTTTGAGAAGATCCTTGCAGGCGTTGAGGGTCACCCGGATGATCCAGGCCTTTTCATGCTGAGCGCTTTCAAACACAGTGGAGCAGAGGGCATATTTCAAAAACACCGTTTGAAAAATGTCCTCGGTATCCGCTTGGTTTTTCAGATGGATGAGACAGAGCCGTTGGACGGTGTCGGAATACGTTTCAATGGCCCTGGTGACCTCCTCTTCGCTCCTCATGAAATCACCTTGCTTTGTGTCGAATTACCCGTGGTGTCCGCCCCGGTAGCCGTTGCCGTGGTGCCCCTGGTTGCCACCTTGGCAGTGGGTGCCCTGGTTGTCGCAGATACCGTCGTTGTCGGTGTCCACATAGTTCTGGCCCTGGTTGTCGCACACGCCATCATTGTCCACATCTACATAGTACCGTCCGTTGCACACGGTGCCTCGGTTGTCGCAAACCCCATCACTGTTCTGGTCCACATAGCACTGGGCGGAGCAGTTGGTGGTGTCACAGGCCCGGGTTTTGGTGCAATCCCCCAGGCAGTTGCCCTGGGAAGCGGCAAAAGCGGACACGGTGCCCACGGTGAGAAGGGTGGCCCCTGCCACCAATCCTGCTACTAATTTTAACATAATCATTCCTCCATGTCTGTTGTTTTTCCGGTTTCACTTGTAATACGAACGGGGGAGGGAAATCCATTCACCCAAGGAGAAAAAATTTCACAGGCTGGTCGTGGCCTGTGCCCCTGGACCAGAGAGCTCAGTGGGAGGTCATACTTTTTAGAAAAACAGGAGTCCACCCTTTTGGTGGACTCCTGTTTTTCAGCAGCTGTGTTTTTCAGCCCTTTTGGATGCACAGAGGGATATTTTCACCTGTCCCTGAACATCATTTTTTCTTTTTCTTAGAAGGCTTGGCAATAAAGAATACGCATGTGCCCAAACCGGCAACAAGAATCACATTGATACCGACCCACAGTGCAATGAAAAGAGTAGACTGGGGCACATCGGTGATGGACACCGCAGTCGTGGTTACGACATAGGTATACAGGATATTCTTTACGGCCTGGCGAGCGCTGTAAGCCGTTCCTGCATCCGAGAGGTCAATCTCGGCTGCCCGGTCAAAGGTACCATCGAGCCACAGGTTATTGCCAGCCTTAAGACCCCGGGTGTAATCCATATAGTAGGGCTGATACCAGTCTGTGATCACGGTACCATGGAAGCCCCATTCGCCACGGAGCAAATCGGTGATGAGGGCATGGTTGGCACCGGCCCATACTGCACCCACGCGATTGAATGCACTCATAATGCCGTTTGCCCCGCCGTCCTTGACGCACATTTCAAAGGGCTTCAGATAGGTTTCCCGCAGGGCCTGCTCGGTGAGCCAGGTGTTCTTGTCGTTGGGGTTTGCACCGGCTTCGCTGACCGCAAAGTGCTTGACATAGCAATAGAGGTTGTTTTCCTTAGCGCCCTGTACGATAGATGCTGCCAGCTTGCCCGTCAGCACCGCATCCTCACTGAAGTATTCATAGTTACGGGTGTTATACACGGAGCGATGCAGATTGACACCCGGTGCATACCATCCCTGCAGTCCCGTTGCAGAGGCCACTTTGCCCTGGGCAACGCCCATACTGTAGGTGAGGGAGGGGTTCCAGCAGCAGCCGATCAGAGATTCGGTGGGGAAGCCAGTCCACTTGGTCTCGGTATTGGGATTGGTAACGCCCATATTGAATCCGGCAGGGCCGTCACGGTCGGTACACAGGGGTTTGCCCACGCTGTCAGCGGCTTCGTTTTTAAAGCCACCTTTGCCAATCAGATCCTTGACTTCCTGCTCGGTCAGCTGGTCCAGGAATGCGTCCCACTCTTCTGCGTCGTAATCGGAGAGCGTTTCCATGAGTTCCTCGTTAATGACCAGCTTGCCTCCGCTTGTATCGGTTCCCTGCAGCTGGTCGAGGGTGGCTCGCTGCGTGGAGCCGTCTTCATTTTCAACAACAACCAGATACATTCCGGAGTCAACGCCATACTGAATATCGGAAACATCGGCATTGTCGTAGCCGTCGTATTCGTAAACACCGATTTCATCGACCTGGCTGCTGGGAGCACCTGCGGTGGTGGTGGGGTAGTTGGCAAACCCATCGGCTCTGGAGAGATAGTCCACGCCGCCCTCAATCATGGTAGATCCATCAATGGGGGTGCCTGCATAGGCGGTGTCGCCAGTGAACAGATTGCTCACCTCAGCATTGGTGTCAGGGTCCTGGGGGAAGGTAATGCCGGGAGAATGGAGAAGGAAGGAGCTCTCGCCGTTTTCTACCATGGCCCCATTGGTATGGGAGTTCTTCATCAGGCGAATCTCGTAGTCACCCGGAACCGTTTCGTATCCAGAGAACTGATTGCCGTTGGCGTCATTGTAGTCATACGAGGCAAGATCATAGGCATCAAAGGTCAGGGTTACGGTCTGGCTCTCGCCGGGCTGGAGCAGATCCGTCTTGGCAAAGGCAAGCAGATTGACGGAAGCCATCTCAATGCCGCCCTGGGTATAAGGGGGCGTACTGTAGAGCTCAACCACATCCTTACCGGCCTTGTCACCGGTATTGTGTACCGTTACCTCAACGGTATATTTACCGGTTGCAGACATATCCTCAGAGGCCGACCAAGAGGTCTTGGCCTCCCATTCAAAGTCGGTATAGGACAGACCATAGCCAAAGGGGTACTGGACCACAGCGTCATAGCCCGTTCCGTAGTCATTGGATACGCTGTCGAAGAAGCCCTCTTCATCGGCCGTCTCGTACCACTTATAGCCGACATAGATGCCCTCTTGATATACCATGCTGTTATCCACATATCGACCATTTACATAGGTAGGATTATTGGTCTGGTAGTCATAAGCCAGCGTGTCCGCCGTTCTGCCGGAGGGATTGACGTCACCACAGAGGATTCTGGGAATGGCAAGGGCGCCGGACTGACCAGGAAGACCTACGTAGAGAGCGGCCTTTACACAGTCATACTCCTCCAAAAAGCCCATTTCCATATTGTTTGTGGTATTGAAGAGCACAATGACATTAAAATCATTCTCTTCCAACGCATCAAACATAGCCTTTTCATTTTCAGTCAGCTCAAGAAATGTTCCGTTGGAATAGGTGCCGATATCAATCAGCTCGGTCTGGCTTGCGTTTTCGCCAGAGAAGCGGCTGAGTACAACAATAGCCGTATCAGAGAACTCCTTGGCTTGCTGCATTCTATCCTCCGTATAAAAAGATGCGTCGGGATTGGCAAGTGCAGCCATAGAGTCAGGAGAATTGCTGTTAACGTCTGCATCGGCCGAACTGACTGCACTGTAGGCATCCAGAAGTTCCTTGTTATATGCAAGCCCTTCCTGGTCAAAAGCCGAAGTCAGAGTAACTTTGTTCTGTGCGGCAATGACGGTACCTCCGGATCCGCCGCCCACCAACAGAAAGCCCTGATCCGTGGAAGCCCAGCCAAAGAGATTGACCTTTGTCTCCTTGTCAATGGGAAGAAAATTGTCCTCGTTTTTCAGCAGTACCATGCTCTCTTCGCCCAGGGCCTGGACAATTTCATCGCCCTCTTGCAGCTCTGCACTGGCACTGCCATAGTCGGTGGTGTCTCCGGCTAATGCCTGATTGATGACATAAGAAAATCGGTTGATTACGACATTGCCTGCAACAATCGCCACTACTAGCAAAAGGGAGATTGCGCTGAGAATGGGCCTCATTCTTAGCTTTTTTAACATGTTTCATTCCTCCTAAAAGTAAATTAACGATCAAACATAGCTTTGAATGTGATATCAAGTTTTTAAAACCAAATGTTCAGAGTGCTGGCCGCATTCTATCATGCTTCCTTGGCCGCTCCCTCAGGGAAGATGACCTTGTTGACAAAGAAGAAGATGACCATGGAAATGCCGCCGTTGAGAAGGGTGGTGCCGATGTTGTAGATGAAGTCGGGGACAAACAACCCGGCCACTGCCACCCACACGCAGTTGATGGAGTTGACGATGCAGGTGACGATGCAGAAGGCCAGAAGATACCACAGGGCCTGATAAAAGACGTTGCCTTTGCTGCGGAACACCACGTTGCGTTGGAGGGGGAAGTTGATGCACTCACCCACAAACATGGCGATCATGTAGGCGCAGAAGTAGGGCAGGCCGCCGTGGGCGGCGTCATAGCCCAGGATGTTCCACTGAAAGGTCTCTCCAAACAGGGTGATGGGGATGCCGGGCCAGCCAAAGTCCACCAGAGGCAGCCCTGAAAAGGCAGCGGGGAGAAATTGCAACAGGAAGTACTTGAAAACGGTAATCAGGTTGCTGACGATGACGAACAGCCCACCTTCCCGAATCCATTTGGCAGCAGCCGGGTGTTTTTGTGCAAAGTTAGTCCAGATATTCACAGCTGTTTACTCCTCTCCTTTAGGGCTTTCCGGTTGGCAAAGTGGGCGGAGATGAGTCGTCTGGCTCCACCAAAGAAGTGGCCGTTGGCCATACACTGGATGGCCCGAGCCATGTCCGTGGACAGCATGCCGCCCGTCATGCGGGCCAGACCACGGAAGGGCATGTTGTAGATGAACAGCACGTTGAGGTTGGGTTCTCCCTTGGCCTCTGCCTTCTTTTGCATTTTCCTCAAGATGTTGTAGCCCAGGCGGGCCAGGGGAGAGCGGGCGTACTCCATCTGCATGAGGCTGTCGTTGAAATTCAGGGGGGCGTTGCGATCCCACCGGGCAGGGGGCACCGGGCGGCCCAACAGGGCCTCGAACTGCTCCTGAGAGATGTTCTCCACCTGACCGGAGAAATAGGAGGCAAAGGTGTCCTTGTCATAGGGCAGGGGGGCGTGGGTGCCCAGAACCTCCAGGGCAGCGGTGAGACGGATGTCCTCCACGCTGGCGCCAATCTGAATCTGGCAGGTGCCGCCCTCCACCTCCCATCGGTTGGTTTTCACGTTGAAGTAACGGAAGGCCTTGTCGTCCAGGGGGATGGTGACGCTCTTGCTCTCGCCGGGCTGGAGATGCACCTTGGCAAAGCCTTTCAGCTCCCGGATGGGGTGGAAAATCTGGCTGTTGGGCCAGGAGATGTACAACTGGGCGATTTCACTGCCAGCCACCGTTCCGGTGTTGGTGAGGGTGAAGGTGGCTTTCTTCTGGGTGACGGTGAGGTCCGTATAGGCAAAGGTGGTGTAGCTCAGGCCAAAGCCGAAGGGGAAGGCCACTTTTTTGCCCACGGTCTGATAGTAGCGATAGCCCACAAAGAGAGATTCCCGGTATTCCGAGGTGGCCTCTTGGCCGGGAAAGTAGCGATGGTTGGGGGTGTCTTCGTAGCGGATGGGATAGCTCTCCGCCAGTTTGCCCGAGGGGCTGACCTTGCCGCACAGCAGGTCTGCCATGGCTCCAGCCCCAGCCTGGCCGCCCAGGTAGCCGTGGATGAGGGCTTTACACGCATCCAGGAAGGGCAGCTCCACGGGAGAGCCGCCGGCCAATACCACCACAATGTTGGGGTTGACCTGGGACACAGCATCTACCAGGGCAATCTGGTTGTGGGGAAGGCGCATATGAGTGCGATCCATGCCCTCGCTTTCGAAAATTTCCGGCAGTCCCAGATAGAGCAGCACCACGTCCGCCTCTTGCGCCAGCTGTACGGCGGCCTGGAGCAGACTGGCATCCTCCTTGTCCGAGCGGAGATAGCCCTGGGCGTGGCCAATGAGGTTTAACTCACTGTTTTGCAGCGCGTCCAGCGGGGTGTCCAGTTTGGTGGGATTGACCACCGAGGAGCCGGCGCCTTGATACCGGGGCGTAATAGCCAGGTCGCCCAGCACTGCCACCCGGGTGCCGGGTGCCAGGGGCAGGATGTTGCCCTCGTTTTTCAGTAGGACAGCGGTTTCCAATGCGGTGATGCGGGCCACCTGATGGTGGGCGGCCTGGTCAAACTGCTTGTTGCTCTGGGCGGTGGCGGCGTGGGTGGCCAGAATTACGTCGATGAGCTCGTCCACCCGCTGGTCAATGGTGGCCTCGTCGATGCGGCCATCCTGGAGGGCGGCGAAGATCTCCCGGTCGCTGTCGCCGCCGGTGCCGGGCATTTCCAGATTGCTGCCCGCCTTCACGCCTTCCACATGGTCGTTGGAGCCACCCCAGTCGGTGACCACAAAGCCGTCAAAGCCCCACTCCTGGCGGAGAATGTCGGTGAGCAGTTTTTTGCTGTCGTTGGCGTACTCGCCGTTGACCCGGTTGTAGGAGGACATGATGGAGCGGGGGTGACCCTCCTGGACAGCGATCTCAAAGCCGGTGAGGTATAGCTCACGCAGGGTGCGCTCGTCCACCACGCTGTCGTTGGTCATGCGCAGGTGCTCCTGGCTGTTGGCGGCAAAGTGCTTGGGACAGGCGGAAATGCCGTTTTCCTGTGCGCCTCGGATGAAGCTGGCGGCCATTTTGCCGGACAGGTAGGGGTCCTCGGAGTAGTATTCAAAGTTGCGCCCGCCCAGAGGGGAACGCTTGATGTTCAGCCCAGGACCCAGCAGCACGTTGACACCCAGGCAGGAGGCCTCTTCCCCGATGGTGAGGCCCGCCTGATAGGCCAGCTCTTCATCCCAGCTGTTGGCCATACCGGCAGCGGTGGGGAAACAGGTGGCGGGCTGACTGGCGTTGAGGCCCAAATGGTCTCCTTCGCCCAGCTGGCGGCGCACCCCGTGGGGGCCGTCGGAGAGCACCATGGAGGGCAACCCTGCGTGGTCCATGGGGTAGGTGCTCCACACATCCCGGCCGGAGAGCAGAGCCACTTTCTGTACCAGGGTCAGCTTGTCCAGAATGTCTTGGTGTTTCAAGGGAAAACCTCCTTACATGGTAGATTGAAATGAGGCTTGAAACGAAGATACCAGTTAGTGACTCCCATTCTACACAATAACTTTACAAATTGGAGGTGAATGCACAAACGGTTACTTTTTCGCCTGAACTGCGCGTGGGATTGGTAAATATGCACAACCCCCCTCCTCCGGCTTCGGGCATAATGTCAAAACCGGGGGAGGGGGGTGTATCAGATCCTATTCATTTTGATGGCGGCAACGGCACCAACAGAGTGGCCACAAACCATCCATTGTCTCCGTCTACGGTCAGGTTGCCGCCGTACTTCCTGGCCGTGTAGCGGATGCTTTTCAGGCCATAGCCGTGGTAGTCGGTGTCCTGCTTGGTGGTGCGGGGCAGGCCATCCTGGCAGATGAGCGTGCCTTGGAAGTAGTTTTCGCACCGGATGAGCAAAAAGCCCTTCTTGGTGGACACTTCCAAGTGAATGAGCCGCTGTTCCTTGTCGGGGATGGTCAATTCATACTCAATGGCGTTGTCCAGGAGGTTGCCGAAGATGGTGCAGATGTCGGTGACATCCATAAAGTCCAGGGCAGTGCCATCGGCCACACAGGTGAGCTTGATCTGGTGCTTGGCACAGTACAGGCTCTTTCCCGTGAGCACCGTATCCAACACCGGGTTTCCCGTCTTGTTCTGGGCCTCATAGTGCTGAATTTCTGCCTCCATCTTGTCCAAAAACGCCGCGCGCTGCTGGGGATTTTCTTCCGCACGCAGTATGGCAATCTGATGTTTGAGGTCGTGATACTTGCGGTTGATCAGCTCAATGCTCTCCCGGGACTGCCGATACTGCACATACTGGTTTTGCAGGATGTTCTTGATGGAATCCAACTCCCGGGTGGTGTACAGCCGGCACCGCTGCACATGGTAGGCGTAGAGAATCACCACGCCAGCCAGCCCCACCAGAGTACGCACGTTGTAGATATCTCGGACGTACAAGCTGCTGAAGGGGGTGTTGGAAGAGACGAAACTCAAGTTGCTGATAAAAAAGGCCGCCAGGCCCATGACAGCGCTGGAGATAAATTCTCCAGGCCGGATGTTCAGGGTGCGGAAGCCCTGGTTGGCGCGGCGCTCGATGTGATACATCAGAGTGAACACGGCCCCGTACACCACCGCCATGATTCCACAGGACAATAGCCAGTGACGGGGGATGTACCAGCTGATAAAGTAGTCAATTTGCCATTCCAAGGATGCGGCGAACTCCGCCAGCACAAAGGCCCGTATGGCGCAGTACCCGGCGCTGATGGGGTCCAGGGTACAGCACAGATAGATGAGCAGGAACATCAGCGCCACGGCCAGCATCATGGCGGGAATCCAGAAGGGGACGGGCAGGGGGTTGGTCACCTCCAGCCACAACACCTGCACCACCAGTCCGCCCACCGCCACTGCCCCCAGGCGTTTGCCGGAGAACCGGTGTTGGTATTGCCCGATGTACACCATGCAGGCCAGCCATTCGGCCAGGGCGGTAAATAGGCGGGGAATGTTATCCGTCACGGATGCCCACCCCCAATATGGCGGGTCAGAGCTTCCAGAAAGGCTCCTTTTCGGGCGCGGCTGATGGGCAGCATATCCCCATCCACCAAAGCGCACTGGTCCTGTACTCCATCCACATGGGCCAGGTTGATGAGGTAACCCTTGTTGGCCCGGGAAAAATCATGCTGCTGAAGCATCTTTTCCGCCTCGCCCATGGTGCCGGAACTGACATAGTCCCGGCCCCGGGTGTGGTAGATGAGGGAATGCCCCTGGCTCTCCACATAGAGGATGTCCTCCACCGCCAGCTTCATGGTGCCGCCTCGGATGGCCACCCCCACAAAGTGCTGTTCCCGGCTTTTCAGCCGCCCCAAGGCCCGGCCCATGCGCTGGGCGAAAGTGGTGTAGCTCACCGGCTTGAGCAGGTAGTCCATGGCATCCACCTCATAGCCCCGGATGGCGTATTGGGCCATGTTGGTGATAAACAAAATGGCCACATTGGGGTCCGTTTCCCGAATCAGCTTGGCGGTGGTCATGCCGTCCAGAAATTCCATCTCCACATCCAGAAAAATGAGGTCGAAGTTGGGCTGATAGTGGTGGAGCAAATCCTCACCATCGGGGAACACTTGGACCGTAAACTCCCGCCCGCAGCTGTCGGCGTAGGTTTTGATATAGTTTTGCAGCTGTTCCAGCCACAGTGGATCGTCGTCAACAATGGCAATGCGGATCATCCTTGCTCCCCCGTTCATGTCATATTATACCGATTATAGCGGAACGGAGCCCAGTTGAAAAGGGGGATTCTTCCCCTTACCCCTGGTACAGCACCTCGCCTTGCTTCCAGGTGGACACCACAGAGATCTCCCGCAGAGCCTCAGGCCGTACCTCCAAGGGATTGGCGGACAGCCGCACCAGGTTGGCCTGCTTGCCCACGGCCAGAGAACCTTTTTCCTTCTCCTCGCCGTATTGCCAGGCGGCATGGACGGTGATCGCTTTCAACGCCTCATAGACAGGAATCCGCTGCTCAGGGCCCAGCTGCACCCCGTTTTTGGTCACCCGGTTGACGGCACACCACACGGTCTCCAACATGTCGCAGGGGATGACGGGGGTGTCCTGGTGGAAGGTGAAGGGCATGCCCAAATCCAGGGCAGCCTTGGCGGGGGAGATGGCGGCGGCCCGCTTGGCCCCCAGGTTTTGCAGGTGGATGTCCCCCCAGTGGTACACATGGGCCACAAAGAAGGAGGGGGTGAACCCCAGCGCCTTGGCCTGGGGCAGCTGATCCACTCCAAGGAGTTGGGCGTGGATGATGACGGGCCGCACCACTTTGAGGTTGGGGTGGCTCTGCATGACCTTGGCCCCCATATCCAGGTACTGTTGGGCGGCGGCATCGCCGTTGCAGTGGGCCAGAATCTGCACCCCTTCTTCTGCGGCCAGGGTGAGGGCCTCCTCTACTTGCTTGTCCGTCATGGTGGGATAGCCCCGGTATTCGGTTTCTCCCTGGTAGGGGGTGCGCAGCCACGCCGTGCGCCCCTGAGGGGAGCCGTCCAAAAAGATTTTCACGCCACCCAGCCGTAGCCCGTGGTGGTAACCACCTACGCTGTCCGGAAAGGCCATCCGGGCGGCGTGGAGATCGGCCACCCCGGGATAGCCCACCACGTCCAAAACCAGGGCGTTTTGGGCCACCAATCCCTGATAGAGGGGGAACAGCTCGGCGGCCATCATGCCCTCCTGGGCGGTGGTGATGCCGTGGGCGGCGTAGGTGTGCTGGGCCCGGGCAAAGGCGTCTTTCAGCTGGTCAAACCCGGGCATAGGGGCCCGGCGGAGGTTGTTGACAAAGGCGTTTTCCTCGGCGTATCCGGTGAGTTCCCCATCTTTTCGGCCAAAGGTGCCACCTTCCGGGTCAGGGGTGTTGCCGGTGAGAAAGAGCTGGTGAAGGGCGGCGGAGTTGAATACCCCCATGTGGCCCGAGGCGTGCTGGATGACCACCGGGTTGTTGGGAGCGGCCTTGTCCAACAGTTCTTTCGTGGGGTGGGCGTGCTCGGTGAGGTGGTTGTGGTCGTAGCCCTGACCGAACACCCATTGCCCAGCAGGAATGTGGTTGTCCCGGATGAATCCGGCCACCGCCTTCTCCAGCTGGGCAAAGTCGGACACCTCCCCCAGGGGGACTTGCAGCAGGCTGTTGGACGCTGCAGATAAATGGCTGTGGGGGTCTACAAAGGCGGGCATGAGGGTGTCCCCCTGCAAGTCCACTTTGGTTGCCCCGGTGGCATTCCGGGCATCCGCGCCCAGGGCGACAATACGCCCATCTTCCACCAACAGAGCGTCGGTGGGCACGGGGGACTCCATGGTGAGAATGGGGCCATTATAAAATAAAGTTCGGTTCATGGCAGCAGCCTCCTTTTTCTCTATTATGCCCTGAATGGATGGGGTTATCAACCTTGACATCTGCCAAGAATGTGATAAAATGTAACAGCTAAAGACCATAGCAGAGCCAAAGAGCCACCAGCGGCCCAAAGCGAGGGGGGAGGGTGAAAGCCCCCGGCAAGTGCGGTTTCTCTGCGCCACTCTGTTTGTCTCCTGCGAGGAACAGGACGGCCCATCCCCGTTATCGGATGACCAGAGATGTCCTTGCCAGAGGATAAACAGGGTGGTACCGTGAAGCGTTGTGCTTTGCCCCTGCGCTTTGGTGGGGGCTTTTTTATTTTGTTAATTTTTAAATGGAGGTATATTCCCATGAGCAACCCCAAGCCCTTCGGGGTCAACGAGCTGCGCGAGATGTTCCTGTCCTTCTTTGAGACCAAGGGACACCTGCGTCTGCCCAGCTTTTCCCTGATTCCCCAGAACGACGCCTCTCTGCTGCTCATCAACAGCGGCATGGCGCCCATGAAGCCCTGGTTCACCGGTGAGCAGGAGCCTCCCCGCCGCCGTGTCACCACCTGCCAGAAGTGCATCCGCACCGGTGACATTGAGAACATCGGCAAGACCGCCCGCCACGGCACCTACTTTGAGATGCTGGGCAACTTCTCCTTCGGCGACTACTTCAAGCATGAGGCCATTGCCTGGTGCTGGGAGTTTCTGACCAGCCCTGAGTGGGTGGGCCTGGACCCCAACCGCCTGTACCCCTCCATCTACGAGGAGGACGACGAGGCCTTCGAGATTTGGAACAAGGAGATCGGCATCCCCGCCGAGCGCATCTTCCGCTTCGGCAAGAAGGACAACTTCTGGGAGCACGGCTCCGGCCCCTGTGGCCCCTGCTCCGAGGTGTACTACGACCGCGGCGAGGAGTACGGCTGCGGCCAGCCCGGCTGCACTGTGGGTTGTGACTGCGACCGTTATATGGAAGTGTGGAACAACGTGTTCTCCCAGTTCAACAACGACGGCGAGGGCCACTACACCGAGCTGGTGCAGAAGAACATCGACACCGGCATGGGCCTGGAGCGTCTGGCCTGCGTGTGCCAGAACGTGTCTTCCCTGTTCGACACCGATACCGTGATGAACATCACCAACAAGGTCTCTGAGATCACCGGTGCCCGGTACGGACAGAGCGAGAGCCGTGACGTGTCCCTGCGTATCATCACCGACCACATCCGTTCCGCTACCATGATGATCTGCGACGGCGTGCTCCCCTCCAACGAGGGCCGTGGCTACGTGCTGCGCCGCCTGCTGCGTCGGGCTGCCCGTCACGGCAAGCTGTTGGGCGTCAACGATCCCTTCCTGTACCGGGTGTGTGACACCGTCATCGAGGTCAACGGCACCGCTTACCCCGATCTGGTGGAGAAGCAGGCCTATATCACCAAGGTCATCCGGGTGGAGGAGGAGAACTTCGCCAAGACCATCGACAGCGGCTTGAAGATCTTTTCCGACATGCTCTCCCAGCACAAGGCCAAGGGCGAGACCGTGTTCTCCGGCGAGGACGCCTTCAAGCTCTACGACACCTATGGATTCCCCATCGACCTGACCATGGAAATGGCCCAGGACGAGGGCCTGACCGTGGACGAGGCTGGCTTCCGCGCCTTCATGGAGGAGCAGAAGGTTCGCGCCCGCAAGGCCCGCGAGGCTCTGGGCGATCTGGGCTGGGCTGGCATCGAGTTCGGCAAGGAGCTGCCCGAGACCCAGTTTGAGGGCTACGATCACACCGTTCTGGACGATGCCAAGGTCATCGCCATGGTGGTGGAGAACGTTCAGGCCGAGGAGATGATGAGCGGCGTGGAGGGCATCGTGGTGCTGGACCGCACCCCCTTCTATGCCGAGATGGGCGGCCAGGTGGCCGACCACGGTACCCTGACTGTGGGCGAGGCGGTGTTCACCATCCACGACGTGCAGAAGAACAAGGGTGGCAAGTATATGCACTACGGCAAGCTCACTGGCGGCACCCTGAAGGTGGGGGACACCGTGAAGGCCGCCATTGACGTGGAGCGCCGTCAGGCCGTCATGCGTGCTCACTCCGCCACCCACCTGCTGGATGCCGCCCTGAAAAAGGTGCTGGGCGACCACGTGCACCAGGCTGGCTCTCTGGTGGAGCCTGACCGCATCCGCTTTGACTTCACCCACTTCGAGGGTATCACCGCCGAGGAGTTGGCTCAGGTGGACAAGCTGGTCAACGATGCCATTTTGAACGGCTACCCCGTGGTCACCGAGGTGCTTCCCATTGACGAGGCCAAGAAGAAGGGCGCTGTGGCCATGTTCGGTGAGAAGTACGGCGACGTGGTGCGCGTGGTGGAGATGGGCGACTTCTCCATGGAGTTCTGCGGCGGCACCCACCTGGACAACACTGCCAAGGCCGGTACCTTCCGCATCAAGTCCGAGGGCTCCGTGGCCAGCGGCGTGCGCCGTATTGAGGCCACCGTGGGTAAGCTGACCCTGGAGGCCATGAACCACAACCAGCAGCTCATCTTCCAGGCTGCCCAGATCCTCAAGACCAACCCCGCCGACCTCACCTCCAAGCTGGAGCAGCAGGTGGCGGATCTGAAGGCTGCCCGTCAGGCCATTGAGAACTACAAGAGCAAGGAAGCTGCCGGCGAGGCCGACCGCATCCTCTTTGGCGCCCACGACGTGGGCCCCCTGAAGGTTATCACCGCCACCGTGCCCGACTCCGACGGCAACTCCCTGCGTCAGATGGGCGACGCCATCAAGGACAAGGCTCCCAACGTGGTGGCAGTCCTGGCCTCCGTCAACGGTGGTAAGATTACCTTTGTGGCCGCCTGCGGCAAGGAGGCCGTGGGCCTGGGCATCAAGGCCGGCGACATCATCAAGCAGGTGTCCGCCATTGCCGGCGGTTCCGGCGGCGGCAAGCCCGACTCCGCCATGGGTGGCGGCAAAGATCCCCTGATGGTGGATAACGCCCTGGCTATGGTGGATAACGTTGTCTCTATGAAACTGGGCCTGTAAGTCATTCCATCAAATGCTAGCATTTGATGGAGGATTTGCATGGTGCATGGGGTTCGATTTCTGACGAAAAAGTCACCCCATGCACCATGAGAAGTGTCATTTTCCCGGCACATGTCCGTGAAAATGACGAGATTTCAATTTATTTTCCCGCCAAGGGCGGGAAAACTCTGCGAGGCTTTTTAAAATGCTTTCAGGAAAGGAGTTGATACCATGTCTGATTGCCTCTTTTGTAAGATCGCAGCGGGGGAGATTCCCTCCAAGCGGGCCTATGAGGACGAGGTGTGCGTGGCTTTCTACGACATCGACCCCCAGGCGCCCACCCACTTCCTGGTGATTCCCCGCCAGCACATTGCCTCCGTGGCGGAGGTCAATGAGGACAACGCTGCCCTGGTGGGCCACATGATGGCCGTCATCGCCAAGGTGGCAAAGGACCTGGGCCTGGACAGCTACCGCGTGGTGTCCAACTGCGGCGAGCAGGCGGGCCAGAGCGTGCATCACCTGCACTTCCACGTTTTGTCCGGCCGGGATATGACTTGGCCTCCGGGCTAAAAACTCTGCGAGGCGTTTTGTGCGTTCTCAAAAGCCGCTCCCAGTGGAAACTGGGGGCGGCTTTTTTCATGCAACCATCCCATGAGTGAAGCATACACTGGAATGATGCGCTGGCTTCTGGGTACTTTGGACAAAACAGGAGGGAGATTCTGGGCACATACCGGGGTACTTTGCCAAAATAAAGAGAATGTATGTTCCACCGTTGACAGATGTCCTCCAGCGAACTATAATAGCATATAACACACTAAAGTGATAGCAAAACAGTGTGAAAAATCTCAGAGAGGAGAAACTGCTCATGGGCAATCAACGTGTATACAACTTTTCCGCAGGCCCTTCCATGCTTCCGCTGGAAGTCCTCACCCGAGCCGGGTCAGAGATCACCAATTATCAGGGCTCTGGCATGTCAGTGATGGAGATGAGCCACCGATCTAAGGTTTTTGACAAGATTTTTCAGGACACCAAGGAGCGGTTCATTCGTCTGTTCCATGTGCCCGACAATTATAAGGTGCTGTTTTTGCAGGGGGGAGCCTCGGGCCAGTTCTCCATGGTGCCCCTGAACCTCATTGGCAAGACGGGAAAGGCGGACTACGCCGTCACCGGCAACTTCTCCAACATCGCCTACAAAGAGGCCAAAAAGTACGGCCAAATCAATCTGGCCGCCTCCAGTGAGGACCAAAACCACACCTATATTCCTACCCAGGACCAGCTGAAGCTGGACCCGGAGGCCAGCTACTTCCATTATTGTGCCAACAACACCATCTACGGCACCGAGTGGCAGTACATTCCCGACACCGGCGATGTGCCCCTGGTGTGCGACATGTCCTCCGACTTTTTGAGCCGGACGGTGGATGTGTCCAAGTATGGCATTATCTACGGCGGCGCTCAAAAGAACCTGGCCCCCGCCGGTCTCACCGTGGCCATTGTCCGGGAGGACTTGGCGGGTCACGAGCTGCCCTATACCCCCTTGATGATGAACTACAAGACCATGATCGACAAGGACTCCATGTACAACACGCCCCCCTGCTGGTGCATCTACATGCTGGGGCTGGTGCTGGAGTGGCTGGAAGAGCGGGGCGGCGTGGAAGGTATGGAGAAGATCAAGCACGCCAAGGCCCAGCTGCTCTATGATGTGCTGGACGACTCCAAGCTGTTCACCTGCCCGGCCCAGAAGGGAAGCCGTTCCGACATGAACGTCACCTTCCGTACCGGAAACGCCGATCTGGATGCCAAGTTTGTGGCCGAGGCCACGGCGGCGGGCTTTGTCAACCTCAAGGGCCACCGCAACGTGGGAGGCATGCGGGCCTCCATCTACAACGCCATGCCCACCGAAGGGGTGGAGAAGCTGGCGGACTTCATCCGGGCCTTTGACCAGGCCAACGGCTGAGACAGGGGGAAAACAACATGTTTCGCATTAAAACCATGAATAAAATCGCCCAAGTTGGGCTCAATCAGTTCCCCGCCGACTACCAGGTGGGGGACAACGTAGAGGGGGAGGAGGGCATTCTGGTCCGCTCGGCCAAACTCCATGACTATCCCTTCCCCGACACTCTGTGGGGCATCGCCCGGGCGGGGGCAGGCACCAACAACATCCCTGTGGCTGAGTGCGCCCAGAAGGGCATTGTGGTGTTCAACACCCCCGGAGCCAACGCCAACGGCGTCAAGGAGCTGGTGATTGCCGCCATGCTCATGGCCTCCCGTGACCTGGTGGGGGGCGTGGAATGGGTGAAGGCCCAGGCTGCAAACCCCGATACCGACGTGGCGGCCGCGGTGGAAAAGGGCAAGTCCGCCTTTGTGGGCCCCGAGCTGTACCGCAAGACTTTGGGTGTCATCGGTTTGGGCGCCATCGGCGCTCTGGTGGCCAATGTGGCCCTGTCTCTGGGGATGGAAGTGTACGGCTATGATCCCTTCCTGTCCGTGGCCACCGCCCTACGGCTGGACCGCCATGTGCATGTGGTCAAGGATGTGGCTGAGCTGTACCGGGCCTGTGACTATGTGACCATCCACGTGCCCTACACCCCCGACACCCGCCACACCATCAACGCCGACACCATCGCCCAGATGAAGGACGGGGTGCGGGTGGTCAACCTGGCTCGTGGCGAGCTGGTGGACGACGAGGCCATGATGGCCGCTTTGCAGAGCGGCAAGGTGGCCCGCTATGTCACCGACTTCCCCAACAATACCATTACCCTGGCCCCCAATGTGGTGCCCATTCCCCACCTGGGAGCCTCCACCCCCGAGAGCGAGGACAACTGCGCCATCATGGCCGCCCAGCAGTTGCGGGACTTCTTGGAAAACGGCAACATCAAAAATTCCGTCAACTTCCCCAACGTGGAGATGGAGCGCTCCGGCGTGCAGCGGTTGTGCATCATCCACCGCAACATTCCCGCCATGCTGGCCAACATCACCGCCCAGCTCTCTGGCGACGGGGTAAACGTGGAGAACATGACCAACAAGTCCCGGGGGGACTTCGCCTACACCCTGGTGGATGTGGGTTCTGCCGTGGAGGAGAGTGTCATTGACGACATCCGAGCCATTGACGGCATCATTCGGGTGAGAGTCATCTCTTGACAAGGGCTCCATCCCCGGATACTATGAAGCTAAGACACAGCCTGCGAATCGGTGTGGTTCGCAGGCTGTTTTTTATGGAGAGGGGTGTGGATATGTCCACGAAGATTTATGGGGTCAAGGGAGAGGACGGGCGGAAACTCAGCCGCCCGCTGCTGCGTCTGGCTGCCCAGAAATACGGCTGGGGAGAGCTGCCCCAGTTGGAGCTGAGCCCCCGGGGCAAGCCCCTGATCCCCGGGGAAGGTCGCTGGCTGTCCCTGTCCCACTCCGGGGGATACGCCCTGTGCGCTTTGTCGGAGTACCCGGTGGGTGTGGATATCGAGCTGGTCAAGCCCCATCGCCCCGGCCTGCCCCGGTACTGTCTGACGGAGGCGCGCATGGGGCTGTGGGACGGTACCGACGAGGACTTTACCCGGCTGTGGACCCTGATGGAGAGCTGGTGTAAGCTGGGGGACACCCCCCTCTATCCGCCCCGAAACGTGCCCTTGCCTCCACCGTGCCCCCATCAAAGCTATGAGGGAAAGGGGTGGTGGGTGTCCGTGTGCTGCCAGGACACGCCACCAATTTCCATAGAATGGGTGAAACTGGAGGAGCTTTTCCAAGAATTTACCACTCCTTAAGGAAAGCTTAACCAGAACCACGGGAAAACCTAAAATGCGTCTGCTATCATATTGGTTGAAATAGGATGAAAAAATTTAGGACCTCAAGGGAGAAAATATATGAAAATCCTCATTTTAACCGGAAAATTTGGTATGGGCCACTGGTCTGCTTCCCGTGCCTTGCAGCAGCAGCTGGAGCGGGAGGGACACGCGGTGGAAACGGTGGATTTCTTTGACTACGCCATGCCCGAGTTCGCCCCCACCCTGTACCGCATGTTTGGGTGGCTGGTAAAGTACGGCGGGGGACTGTATAACCTCTTTCACCGCCTGACCCGCAACGTGGAGGGCGACATGCCTCTGGCGGGGGCCTGGGTGGAGCACCTGGAGGAGCTTTTGTTTGAGACAGGGGCAGATGTGGTGGTGTCCACCCATCCCGTGTGCTCCGGCGTGGTGGCCCGATATAAAAAAGAGGGGGGCCAGGTGTCCCTCATCACCTGCATCACCGATGTGACCTGTCACAGCGAGTGGATTCACCCCGGCACCGACGTCTATCTGGTGGCCTCCCAGCAGGTACGTCAGGGGCTGGTGTCCAAGGGCGTGGAGGGGGAGCGGATTTTTGTCTCCGGTATTCCTGTGGGGGAGCAGTTTACCCAGGGCCAACCCAGCAGTGGCAAGCGGGAGCTGCTCATCATGGGCGGCGGTCTGGGGCTTATGCCCCGGGGTGACCGGTTTTATCAGCAGCTGGACGACCTGCCTGACATTCACGTGACCATCCTCACGGGACGCAACGAGAAGCTGTATGAGCGGCTTCATGGCAAGTATGAGAACATTGAGGTGGTGGGCTTTACCACCCAGGTGGACCAGTATATGGCCCGGGCCCACCTGATGCTGTCCAAGCCCGGTGGCATCACCGTCTTTGAGGCCATTGCCAGCCGCCTGCCCATGCTGGTGTGGGAGCCCTTCTTGGAGCAGGAGCGGGAAAACGCCCGTTTCCTGGTGGAGGCTGGAATGGCCCGTCTGGCCACCAAGGAGGAGAGCGACTGCTTGGACGCCATTGCATCCACCCTGTACGATCCCGTTGGTTTGGCTCAGATGCGGGCGGCCATGGAGCGCTCGGCCAACACCATGTGCCGGGCGGCAGTGTGCGCCGTGGTGGAACAGCTGGCCGGAGAGAAGGTGGTGGCATGAAGCGGACGGGAAAGCGACAGATGGTGTGGTTTGGGGTCATGGCCCTGTTGCTGTTGGGCACCGCCTACACCATTTTGCGCCAGCAGTCCCCCGGGGAGCTGGCCGGGGCCATCGCCCGGGCGGATGGCCGCATCTTGCTGCTGACCCTGCCGGTGATGGCCCTGTTCATCGCCTGTGAGGCGGGAGCCACCCGGCTGGTACTGGGGGCCTTAGGCTGCGCCCAGCCCTTCCGCCGGTGCTATTTCTACTCATGTACCGGGTTCTTTTTCAGCAACATTACCCCTTCCGCCACAGGAGGTCAGCCCGCCCAGGTCTACTACATGAACCGGGACGGGGTGCCGGTGGTGTCGGGGACCATTGATATGCTGCTGGTGAGCATTGGCTATCATACGGCGGTGGTGGGCTACGCCCTGGCGGCGCTGTACTTTGGCGGTTCCCTACTGGAACAGCTGGGGGGCCAGGTGGGGCTGCTCATCGGTGTTGGGCTGGCCATCTTCCTGGGGCTGAATGTGGCCATGATCCTGCTGCTCTTTCTCCCTGGCCCCGCCCGGCGGCTGGGCCAGTGGGGCATTGCCCTGGCCTGCCGCCTGGTGGGTCGGCTGGACCAAGCCCAGCTGGAGGAGAAGCTGGAGAAGGTTTTGGAGCAGTACCGCCAGGGCGCCCGGGTCATTGCACGCAACCCCCTGGTGCTGGTGGGGGTGGTGGGCCTGAGTGCGGCCCAGCTGGCCTGCTCCTACCTCATCCCCTACCTGGTCTACCGCTCTTTCGGCCTTTCCGGCATGGGGCTGGTGCAGGTGGCAGGGTTGCAGGTGCTGTGCTCGGTGGCGGTGGGCTTTTTGCCCTTACCTGGGTCTGCCGGCGCTGCAGAAGGGGTGTTTCTCCGCTCCTTCCTGGTGGTGTTTGGCACCCAGCTGGTGGCCCCAGCCATGATTCTCACTCGGACGGTGAGCTGCTATCTGGTGCTGCTGGTCACTGGTATGGTTACCTTGGTGGGACACCTGCGGCGCAATCGCCGGACGGTGTCCGGGGTGTGTAGGAAAAGCACTTGCAATTCCCTGCACGGTATGGTATCATAGTTGGTACTTGTAAGGGCCATTGCGCCCATTTTTACACTGTGACCGAAAGGATTGAATTCCATGTCCATGACCATGCCTCAGCTGATTCTGTCTATCATCTATTTTGTGGTGTCTCTGGCTCTGATCGTGATTGTGATGCTCCAGTCCGGAAAGAGCGCCGGCCTGTCCGGTGCCATCTCTGGTGCTGCCGATACCTTCCTGTCCAAGAACAAGGCCAAGACCGCCGATGCCCGCATGGCTAAGATGACCAAGTGGGTGGCTATTGTATTCATGGTTCTCACCATGGTGCTGGCTCTGGTGTAAGAGAAAAGCAAAAAACCCTCGACCAATCGGTCGAGGGTTTTTTATGCCTGTGGGGGGATGGGAATGGCCACCACCAGCACAAAATTGTGCAGGGGATCGGTGTAGTGAGTGACGGTACCCTGGTACAGTCCTGCGGTGCGGGCGATGCTGGACAGGCCCACCCCGTGGCCCGGTTCCTGCTTGCGGGTGAGGATGCGCCGTCCCACCTGTTTCAGCTCCCCTTCATAGTAGTTGGCCACGGTGAGCACCAGATTGCCCCCGGTGGTCTGACACCTGACCAGAATACTGCGCAGATCCGGGGTTTGAACTGCCGCACTGGCCTCCAGGGCATTGTCCAAGGCGTTGCCAAACAGGGCGCACATATCTTTGTCCTGGAGAAAACCGCCCTGGGAGAAGTCTACTTGGACGGTGATGGGGATGTTCTGGCTGCGGGCCAGACGAATTTTGTGGGAGAGCAGACCATTCAGCAGGTCGTTGCCCGAGTCCACCAGGCTTTCGTATTCCCCCAGGTCCTGGGTGAGGCTTTGGATATAGGCCTGGAGCTCCTGGTTGGAGTGGTTGGACAGGCGCTGAATGGCGTAGAGGTGGTTTTTCAGGTCGTGGTGAATCTGCCGCAGGTTGGCATCGGCGTCCGCGCTGACCTGGGCGTACTCGTAGCGGTAGCGGTTGGCCACATCGGACAGACGGGCGTTTTCCTGCTGATACCGGCTGTGCTGGTACCACTCGAAGAAAATGATGGCAGAGAGCAGAAGCAGTTGGAGAATAAAGGGGTAACTGGTGAGAACCAGGGGCTCATCCGGGTGGACGATGGTGGACAGATGGCCCAACGAGGCTTTGAGGTGGAGTTGCAGACACACCAAAACCACCATGACATATACCCGGGGCCAACCGATGTAGGCGATCTCATTGAGGGGGACCAGGCGGCTGCACAGGGTCACCGTGAGAAGGGTAAAGCAAAATTCCATGAGTTGGGCAGTCCAGAACCCGGTGCCGTGGAGGGGGTACAGGGTAGGGGTCAAAAGCAGGCAGTTGGCGGTGGTGAACACCAGCCAGGCCAGCACGCCAAAGTACAGACTGCACGAAAGAGAGCGGCCTTTGACCAGATACACATAGCCGGAATAGACACCCCAGCGCAGAAAGAAGCGAATCAATGTATCCACCGGTTCCCCTTGGTAGGTTAGAGCCAGCAAGTAGAGGGGAATGAGAAGGAGAAAGAGCAAGTACCCGGCACAGACTCGGCGGCGAGAGAGGTTAGAAGAGGGGTGCACCCGCCAGAAAAACCAGATGGTAAAGAGAAAATCCGTGGCAAAGTTCCATAATTTCCAGTAGTTCATGGCAGAGCACTCCCCAAATAAGTGGTGAAATCCTGGAGAAACTCCTTGCGTTTGCGCTTGCTCAGGGGCAAAACACTCCCGTTATCCATGTGGACGTCTGTCTGGGTAATGGTGGAAATGCGGCGCAAGTTGACCAGATAGCTCTGATGAGGGCGAGAAAAGCCGTGGGGAGCAAGCAACTGCTCTACCTCTGTAATGGTGCCGTAGCAACGCAGGGTGCTGTCCAGCAGGTGGATGTCCACGTTGTGGTTACACACCTCTGCATACAAAATGGAAGACGGAGACAGATTATGCACCTCAGTGCCAATTTTCAGGGATATGGTCTGGCTTTGCTTGGCACTCAGTGCCCGCACCACATCCGCCATTTGCAGGCGAAATTGGGCGTAGGTCAGAGGCTTGGCCAAAAAGCCGAAGGCGTGCACCTGGTACCCCTCCAGGGCATACTGCACCATGGAAGTGAGAAACACCAGGCACAGTTCGGGGTAGGTCTGCCGCAGAATGTGGGCGGCCTCCATACCGCTCATGGCTCCCATGCTGATATCTAGAAACAGCAAATCGGTGTGGGGGCTTACCATGCTCAGCAGCTGCTCGGCGCTGTGGCAGTGGGCCAGATGAAAGGAATATCCGCTCTCCTGGGCGAACTGGTCCAGGTAGGATTGAAGCTGACGGTGCACAGCGGCCTCGTCGTCGCAGACGACGACATTCCACATAACCCCCCCTCCCTCTCTCACAAAGTTAACTAGGTTATCTGGATTTTACCATATAAAGAGAAAAAACGCAACGAGGAATTGTGCTCTGTGCTGGAAAGAATGGAGTGTAACGAAAGATAACTGTGGAAAGAGCACAAAATACCGGGTGCAGTTGCGCGGGAAATTGGGCCACTTACGTCGAATCTCTTGCAAGAACCGAACGGGTTATGTACAGTGGGAATACAGCAAATGGATGAAGCTGGATGAGATGTGCACAGTGGTTTTTGTGCAAGAGAGAGTAAGGAGGAAAATGCAATGACGAAAACCCAAAATTCCAAAAAGATTGCCGTTCGGTTCTTTGCCATCTGCATGGCCATTTTGCTGGTGGTTTCCATCGGCATCTGGGGCCTGCAGACCAGCTGGGGCCAAGTAAAGATTGACCGCTTCTATCTGGCGGGCAACAACGGCGAGACCATCAGCGGCCTGACCTACGTCCCTGCCAACGCTACCGATGAGACCCCGGCTCCGGTGATCGTGTTGTTCCATGGCCGTTCCAATGCCACCCACTCCAACGACACCTGGAGCATGGAGCTTGCTCGCCGTGGCTATGTGGTGGTCAGCCCCGACCTGGCTGGCGGCGGTGAGTCTGCGGTGACCAGCCGTGATGCACAGGCTACCATTGTCACCCAGTACGCTAACACCCTGTCCTTTGTGGACCACGACTACGGCGTGAACCTGCTGGGCTACTCCGCCGGTACCGGCACGGGCCTGGCTGTGTATGATGCCCTGTCCGAGCAGATCAACATCAACAGCATGTGCCAGGTATTTGGCCCCTTCCTGCAGTTTGTCTCCGGTGGTTTCTCCCACGTGGACACCAACTTCTGCTTGGTCAAATCCACCGCCGACCAGTATGACGGCGACTTCCTGGGCGATCCTCAGGTGTGCCTGGAGTGGGTGGCCGAGCAGGCCGTCATCCCCGATCTGGAGATCAACAAGGACTATGACCGCAACGGAAAGGTGTTCCGTTACGCCCAGATTGACGGCACTCTGCACCAGACGGGCAACATCAGCTCTGCTACCATCACCGAAATCGTCAGCTTCTTCACCAGCGTGGTGCCCGCTCCCATTGAGCTGGACAACGCCAACCTGGTTTGGATTCCCCAGCAGCTCCTGTCCGGCGTGGCCGCTGTGACCATGATGTTCGCCCTGGCTGCCTTCCTCAACCTGATGATGCAGCTGGACTTCTTTGCGGTGATTGCCAACGCCGTACCTGTCAAGGAGCCTCGCCGTGGGGCCAAAGCCTGGGTCATGGATATCCTGTTCAGCATTGTCATCCCCGCCATCCTTTTTGTGCCGGTGTCCGCTTATGCCATGCGCTTTGCCGGTGAGATTCCCGGCTTCCAGAAGATCTTCACCTCCAACAACCTCAACGGCATCATGGCCTGGCTGATGGTACTGGCCATCATTGGTCTGGTGCGTCTGTTCCTGGCCCGCAACAAGCGCAAGAAGGCTGGTATTCAGGACTCTCTGGCTACCTATGCTCTGGGCGCTGAGGGCGAGACCAAGGTGAAGTGGGGCAATGTGGGCCGTGCCTTTATCATGGGCATTGCCACCATCATCTTCTTCTGCACCTGGATGTGGCTGCTGGAGGAGTTTGCCGGCATCAACTATCAGGTCTGGTCCCTGGCCACCTATCTCAAGCCCTCCGGCATGCGCCTGATTCGCGCCATCCCCTATGTCATCGTCATCTTCATCGCCATGTTCTGCGGCAACCTGACCCAGCGGGTGCTGCCTTCCACCGGCAACGAGCGTAGAGACATGTGGATTGCCGTGGCTGTCAACAGCGTGCTCACCGCTGGCGCTCTGGCTATCCTGCTCATCATCCAGTACGGCGGCTCCATGATCATTGGCACCGGTTACGCTCCCATTCCCCAGATCGACATCTACGGCACCGGCGTCAACAAGAGCTGCGGCGCTCTGGACTTCGCCTTCGGCTACTGCTACATGATGGGCGGCACCACCGGCGTGGTCACCTACATGTATCGTAAGTATGGAAACATCTGGTGTGCTGCCATACCCTGCGCTCTTTTCTGCGGCGTGTTCACTCTGGCCAGCTTTACCCTGGTGGCCTGAACCATTCTCCCCAAACAAGAAGCCACCCCGGCAGACCAAAACGGTCTGCCGGGGTGGCTCTTTTGCAGGTATTGACAGGTGTTTCGATGGGATTTAATGGTGATTGCGGCGCTTGTTCCAAATCAGAACCACAACGGCCAGCAGAATCACGCATACGGCCAGTACCACCACGGGTACCACCAGGTTGTTGCTGTCCCCGGTCTGGGTATTGCTCTGGTCCTCGCTGCCCTGGTGCGTGTTCTGGGGAGCAGAGGTGACCTCGGGCTTGGAAGAGGTCTCAGGGTTGGAGGAGACCTGGGGTGCGGGGGTGGTCTCGGGGTTGGAAGAGGCCTCAGGGGCGTCGGTCACCTCGGGGCTGGGGGTGACTTCGGGAGCCTGAGTCACTTCAGGGCTGGGAGTCACTTCGGGGGCCTGGGTGATCTCAGGACTGGGGGTGACTTCGGGATCGGGGGTGGTCTCACCGGCGGTGAGGGTGGTCTGGGTCAGCTGCACCGAGGGGGTGGTCTGGGTGGAGCTTCCGGTGAGGAGGGTGAGAGGCTCGGTGCCCTCCTGGCCGAACGTGACCTGGGCCTGGACCTCCTGCTCAGCAGCGATGGAAATAGTGCCCAGAGTGGCCCGGACCCCGTCAAACAAAGCGCCGTTGGCGCCAGCCACATAGACGGAGAGCACGCCGGTGTTGGCGTCGTAGACGTAACGCTGCACGGTGCCGGGGAGGGTGGAGGCGAACTGGAAGGTGACGTCGTCCTCACCCAGCTCACCCACAGTGGCCTGCACCAGGAAGTTGGCGCTCAGGGCTGACACGCCTTGCGCCATGGACTCCTTCTGGAGCTCCACGGTGACTTGGGTGTGGTCTCCCTGGGTTTCAAAGGTGGTGGCGGCTTCCTGGGCAGCCAGAGTATGGGCGGTGAGCAATACCGCCAATACCCCGACTACAGCCAGGACCTTAATCCATTTTCTCATGGTGATCTCCTTTTATCTCAGATCCAGGGTCAACCCTGGCCGGTGATGGTGATGGTGGGCAGTTCCTGGGGCAGCTCCACCCACAGAGAGTCGCTGACCAGCCGCTGTCCGGCGTTGGTCATGGCGTCATCCACCCGGTACAGTTCCACCCGCACAGAGGTGGGCAGGGGGGTGGCGGAGGGGTCTACCCAGTAGACCCAGCGGCCATCCGAGGTGTTCCCCAGATCGCCCTGATCGGGGACGGGAGCCAGAATGATCTGTTCCGACTTGCCTTCGCCCTCGGGGGTGTAGCCCACCATGTTGCCGTCCTGGTCATAGACGATGACGGCGTTGTAGGCGGGGTTACCCTTGTAGCTGCCGATGTAGACCAGGGAGCCGGCGGGAATGAAGCCGTCCTGGCCCTGGGAGCTGGTGTACAGATTCTGGTCATAGATGTAGTCCTCACCCAACAGGCCGATGCCGTCAGAGGCCATTTCCACGTTGTCGCCGGTGGGGCCCAGCACATCCACTTCGGTGAGGGACACCTCCTGAGCGCCCACAAAGGTCAGGCGCAGGCCAGTGGCGGCGCTGGTGCGAATCCAGCCGGACTCAGAGACAAAGTACAGGGTGTTGGAGGCTCCAGCAGTGAGGACCTTGTCCTCCAGGTTCACATCCACCCAGGTTCCATCCTCCAGCAGCTGCACCTTCAAGGTACCAGCGGGGAGGGTGGGTAAGTTCAGCTTCAGGCCGGTGACATCCAAAGCCTGACCGAAGGAAATCTCCACCATGGCGTCACCCTGGCTGGTGGTGCCGGTGTAGGTGGTGCTCTGGTTGTTGTCAAAGGCCAGACTGATGGCGGACTGGGTGGTGGGATGGTCGTGCTGACCGGGGTTGAACCCGGCGTCGGGATTCTCCTCGTCGTGATCCACCTGGCTGTCCTGCTCAGAGGTCATGTTGGTGGTCACATCCCAGAAGCTCTTGTCGTGGCTGCCGTCGTGACTGATCTTCACGGTCTCCAGAGTGAGGGGCTCAGCCCGGTACAGGTACTGATCCACCGCCACCACCTGGTAGGTGAAGGCACGGTTGTTGATGGTGGTCACGGTGTCCACGAAGGTGGCCTCGCCGTTGTCACCGGCCAGAACGAAGCCCACCACCTGGGTCTGAGGCTGGCCATAGGCCATCACCGTGCGAGTGATCTCGTAGCCCAGCAGGGAGGCGGAAGCCTGGTCGGGGCGGATGGCCAGCTGCACCTGGTTCTGAGCCAGGCCGTTGGTGTCATCGCCCAGGGTCAGCTGCACATCCTGCTGCTCCAGCTGGGTCTTACCCTGGAAGGTCTCCCCGTCGGGGTTCTGGATGCGGTAGTCCTGGGCCTGGTCGTTGACGTAGGCAATGGCCCGCTCTTCCTTCTCAAACTGACCCATGTAGGCCAGAGTGGCGGCGTTGGGCTCCATGCCCCAGGCCAGGAAGAACTCGGTGAGGTCGCGCTGGGCAGCGGCGCTGGCCAGGCGCATGAACTTCTGGTTGGCGTCACCCTCCAGGGTGAGAGCAATGCCGCCTTCCGCAGCCTTGGGAGCGGCGGAGGGGGTACGGGCGTAGGTGTCCACCCGAGCGAAGAACAGGCTGTCCACCACGTCCTGATAGGAGGTGAAGGACTTGTAGGGATAGTAGTTGTCGTAGGCCAGACGCAGCTGCCAGTACATGGCCAGCTGAGTGAACACGTCGTCGCTCTGACCCACGGTGCCAGAGGTCACCTTATCGTACACGGCGTCGTAGCCAAAGCGCACGTAGCCGTTTTCATAGGTGGAGAGCTGAGCGAAGTAGTTGTTGGTCACTTCTGCCACGGCGTAGGCACCCTGGTTGATGTCGTGGCCAATCTCGTGGCCGATGCCCCAGCCGAACCAGTTGCCGGAGAGGTAGCGGCCCAGATCGTCGGCCTGGACCAGGCTGCCGGTGACCAGGTCGGGGATGGAGCCCCAGCCCACACCGATGTGGTTGCCAGCGGCGTACATGAAGGCGCCGGCAAACATGCGCATGTAGCGGATATTCAAGTGCTGAGAGGGGGTCTTGTTGATGGCCTTGGGGGCGTCATCGGTGAGGCCCTTGTGCTGATAGAACACCACCATCATCTGGTCCATGGCCTCCATGGAGTTCAGCAGGCGCTGGGCCTTCTCCTGGGCGGTGCCGCTGCCCAGACCGGAGAGCACCTGCTGGGCGGAGAGGGAGAAGAGCATGCGGTCGCCCATCAGCTCGGTGGCGCCCAGAATGCACTCCTCGGGGTTGTAGTCGTAGTTGACGTTGGCGTTGTTGCTGCCCTGGTGGTGGGTGTTGTGCAGCTGCTCCAGCTGGGCCACGTAGGTCTCCAGCTCCTCCACATAGGTCTGGGTCAGAGCCAGGGCCTGGGCCTGATCGCTGATGCCGTACAGGTCCAGGGTGGGGATGGGGTTGCCGCCGGCCACACGCACGGCGTACTGGTCGTTGGCGTTGTTGCCGGTGTAGCGGATGTACAAAGAGCCGCCGCGCTCAAATTCCTTGCTCACCAGAGTGGGGATCTGGATGGTGTTCTCGCCCACCACCAGGTTGGAGGTCTGGCCCACAAACTTGCCGGACTCGGCGTTGTACTGGGTGTAAACCAGTTGCAGCTGGGCGCTCTCGCCCACCCGGCGGGAGGTGTGGCCCACGTAAATGGTCACAGTCTCGCCAGCTGCGGCCACCACGCCCAGAGGCTGCCAGTCATTGAGGCCGGTGAAGCCCAGGGCGCTGTCGTTGCGGCCCTTCACCGAGGCACCCAGACCGGCGTGGACGTTGACGGTCTCCAGAATGTCGCCACTCAGCAGCTTGCGGGCGGTCTCCAGCTCCCGGGTCAGCTGCTTGTAATCGGGGTGCAGCTCGCCGCTGACGGGATCGGGGGTGTTGAGGCGGGTGCTCAGAGCGTCAATCTCCGCCTCGGAGACGTTGGTGTGCAGAGTGGTGTGGCAGGGATCGGAGTACAGGGCCATGATGTCCTGATAGATGCCGTCGTAACCATAGAAGAGCACCTCGGACACGCTCATGCCCCGGGAGTAGCCGGTGGAGAAGCCCACCATTACCTGCTGGGTGCGCACTTCCTGGGGGAAGGACACGTAGAGGTAGCGGCGGTTGTTCTCATCCTGGCGCACAGACACTCGGGCGCCGTCCACGGAGCGGCGCTGTCCGGTGGTCTCGTCCCAGTAGAAGACGGAAATCTGGCTGATGCCGCCGTTCTGAGGCTCCACCAGAGCCAAGCCGCCCAGGGACTGGACACCGTCAAAGGTGAACTTCAGGCCCCAGTCGCCACGGTGATAGGTGACGCCGTAGTCCCAGTCGGAATTGTAGTAGTAGGAAGCCTGGTCGCCGTCGGCCACACCCCAGGCCTTCATGCTGCTCTTGTCAGCTTCGAAGGGGCTGTTGACCATGTTGCCGCCGTATCCATCGCTGGTGCGCACCACGTCCACAATGTGGGCAGTGAGCTGGCCCTCACCCACATAGGTGTTGATGAGCTGATAGGCGGGCAGCTTGGCGGGGAGCAGGGACAGGGTGGTGGCAGAGGAGGGAATGGCCATCTCGCCCTCGCCCAGGTCGTTGGTGCCGGACACTGTCACCTCATAAGTGGTCTTGTCGGCCAGATTGCGCAGGGTGTACTGGGTGCCGGTGATGCCGGAAGCGGCGGTGCGCCACTCGCTCTCACCCTTCACTCGGTAGTACACGGTGTAACTGTCGGTGTCGTCCATGTCCTTCCAAGACAGGGTGATGGTCTGGTAGCCGGCACTGGCATCCAGATTGTCCGGCTTGGGGGGGAGCTTGGTGACTACGGGGCTGACGGTGATGGGCTCGCTGTAGCCGCTGGACCACTTGCCGTTGAGGCCCTGGACCCGGACGGTGTAGTCCCGGCCATTGATGAGCTTCTTGCCGTCCAGCTGGGTCACCAGCAGAGTGTTGGCGGTGGTACGGATGGTGGTGGTCACGGTGCCGCCGCCCTTGACGGGGCCGGTGATCTCCACCTCGTAGCCGGTGAGGTTGACCCCGGCCTTCCAGCTCAGGGTGAACTCCTTGTCCCCGGCCTCAGCAGTCAGCCCGGTGGGCACGTCCATCTCGGGGGCGGGGATGCGGTTTTCCATGTCGTTGAGGAACTCCACCTTGGAGATCTCCGCCAGGTTCTTGTTCTGGGTGGCGGTGATGGTCAAGGTGATCTTCTTCACGGCCACCTGCTTGCCGAAGTCCACCTGGAGAGAACCGTTGGACAGGCGGGTGACGGTGGGGGCGGAGGTGAAGAAGGAGATGAGGCCGGAGAAGAAGCTCACTTCCTCCACAATGTTAGCCTCCAGGGTCTTTTCCACCCCGTCCTCCTCATAGGTCACCAGAATGGTGCCCCCGGTGATGGGGTTGCTGTCCGCGGGGGCAATGGTCATGCCCTCCATCTGAGGCTGGGTGGCAAAGTTGAAGTCCAGGGCCACGGGGTTGCTCTGGCTGATCTCCCCAGACCCGGCAGGGGTCAGGGTGACAGTGTCACCGGTGGAGACCAGGGCGTCCAGATCGCCCTCCACCTGGGTGCCCTCGGCAGCTGCAGTCTGGGTCAGAGTGTGGGCCAGACGGGTCTGGACGGTGGAGAGCACGTTGGCCAGCTGGGTCTCGTTCTCCCCCAGGTTGGCGGCCAGCATGTCCAGGTCGGCCAGATTCCACTGGCCGTCCCGGTTCAGGTCAGCGTTTCCGGTCTCGTCGCTGCCGGTTTGAAGGGCGTCGATGAGAAGATCCACGTCGGTGCTGTCCAGAACCCCGTCCTCGTTCACATCACCCAGACGGAGGAAGCCGGGGTGGTTGCCCTCAGCGTCAAAGCCTGACAGGGTGGAGGTGTACACCGTCAGCTGGCTGTACACGCCAGCCTCCACGGTGAGGGACTGGGTGTAGGTGGCAAAGCCGGGGGCGGTGAGCATCACCTGGTAGTCGCCAGCCTCCAGATCCTCCACCTGAAGCAGGGTGGAAGAGGCGCCGCCGTCGGGGTTGGCCCCCAGAGTGCCGGTGGCTCGACCACTGTCACCCTCGCCCACCACGGAGAGAGTGAAGGCTACGTCCTGGCCCATGGGCAGGGCGGAGGAGAGGTTTACTTCCACGCCGCCCACGGTGGGGTCAGTCACAGAAGGAGTATCCTGAGAGGGAGTGTCCTCGGTGGAAGTATCCTCTGTGAGGGTGTCCTGCTGGGGAGGGGTTGCCTCGTCCTCAGAGGGAGTCTCCTGCTGAGGAGGTACGCTTTCTTCCGCAGCGGGGACCTCTTCCTGGGGAGAGACGGTCTCCTCCTGGGAGGTAACGTCCTCGGTGGAAGAGGTGGTCTCATCCTGCGCAGGAGTTTCCTCCTGGGAAGAGGTGGCCTCTTCCTGGGTGGAAAGACTCTGAGCGGCCCAAGCAGGCAGTGCGCTTTGGGCGGCCACAGAGAAGGTCATGGCAAGGGCCAAAAGCAGGGATAACTTGGAGTTCTTCATCGGTCCTTTGTTCCTTTCTCTTGCTTGTGTGATTGGAAAGCTCAGGAATAAATCATAGAAAAACCATGGGCTTTCTCAAATTCCGGATGATTATACCAGTTGTGTCAAGCAAAGGCAAGGGAAAGTACATGGAAATTTGCTTTTTAGCACTTGTGCATATTTTCACATAGGGAAAAGGGGCTGTTTTCAAAATTCTCTGTGCATATTGATGGGGGCGGGGTGTGAGGGTGTGTCGTGGAGGTGGGGGCGTGTTACGGGGAGTGAAATCAAGGGCCGGTTATGACAAAAAAACACCCTGTTATCCAAGGCGAATGGCCGGTTGAAGCAGTTCTGTGCACGGTTGTGCCACAGTTATTGAACAAGAAAGCAAGGATCCATATAATGGGGCCATGAAATCCCATGGAGAATTTCACAAGAGCACATACAGAATGCGACCTTAGATTATGCGATTTCTCCAAAATGGGGCGTGGACCACGGATGGCCCACATTAGAAAAGAAACGAGGAGGAAAAAAGATGACCAACCAAAAATCATCCGCCACACGCAAAAGCACCAGGGCGTTTCTCGTAAGCTTGGTGCTACTCATCTTGATCTCAGTGGTGAACTGAGGAGTGATCACAGGGTGGGGTAATGTGAAGATTACCCGGATCAATCTGGTGGGAAATGACGGCCTACGGTACAGCGCGCTGCTGTATGTCCCCGCCAACGCCACCGATGAGACTCCAGCTCCAGCCATTATGATGTATCATGGCCTGTCGGGTAGCGCACGAAACCATGAGTCCTGGGCGGTGGAGTTTGCCCGCCGTGGCTTCGTATGTTTGGCCCCGGACAATATGGGAGCTGGAGACAGTGAGTTTAGTATGGAAGGCGGAGAGTTTGACCCCTCCATTCCTGATGCGTTCACTCAGTATTTGCTGTCCCTGCCCTTTGTGGATGACACGCGGTGGGCCATGGGGGGACATTCTCTGGGCAGTGATACCTGCTTGGCCATGGCCTTGAAGTATCAGCCCAATGTGGCCATGTTCTCCGATGGCGGCGGCATGACGTTCCAAACGGCGGTAACCGAAGAGAACTACTACCACGGAAACCTGCTCTTCCTTCTGGGTACAGCGGATAAGTCGGGCCAACCCGCAGATTTTATCAACATGACCCAGACCATGCTGGAGTATAACGGGGTGTCTGTGGACGGGGAACTGGTTCCTGGCCAGCTGTACGGCTCCTTTGAAGAGAGCAATGCGGGAAAACTGGCCCTGATTCCAGATCAGGTCCACGAAGCCGCCTTTACCACTCCGGCGCATATTGAAGAAATCCTCAACTTTACCCAAGCTGCCTTTGAGGTGCCCAATCCCATCGACGGCAGTGAGCAGATTTGGATGTGGAAGGACATCACAGGTATGGTGGGCATGGTGTGCTTTGTCTGCTGCCTCATCTGTCTGGCTCTCATGCTCATCGACAAGATTCCTACTTTGGCCATCATCAAGCAGCCTCTGCCCCGGAACATCGGTATGCGGGGCGTACCTTTGGCCATCAGTGTTGTGCTGGCTTTGGTTTTCCCCGTGCTGGCCCTGTACACCGGTTCCTTTGGCCTTATGTCCCTTCTGGCCAGCTCTTCCGGCAAAGAGGCATTGATTCCTCTGTTTTCCGTATGGTTTACCAACATTGCATTCAGCTTGATTATTGTGCTCAACATCTTTGGTGCACTGATGTTTGTCCTCTACCACAAGACCTGGGGCAAGAAGAACTTTGGGGCTACGTTCCAGGATTACGGCGTGACCATTGAGGGTGGCGCCAAGCGCACGCTGGAACTCATCGGAAAGGCCCTGCTGCTGGCGGGCATTGTGGTGGCCGTGGGCTGGACTTACCTGCTTATCCAGAAAGGCATTTTTGGAACGGACTTTTACTGCCTCTTCTGGGGTTATAAACCCATTGCGGGGTATAAGTTTGTCTACTACATCCCCTATATGATCGTTTGGGCTCTGTGCTTTGCCGTGGCCGCAGTGGGCATGTGCGTGGAGCGCCGTCTTCCCTCCACCGGCAATGAGTCCAAGGACACCGCCATTGCTGTGGCCGTAAACATTTTGCTGGCTGCGGGAGCCATCTCTGTGGTAAATATTCTGGAGACGGTGTTCCAAATTCAGGTCGGTCATGGCAGTTCGTTCTTTGCCAGCTGGGGGATTCCCATCACCCGAATCTGGGGCATGCCCATTGGAATGATTTTGGGTGCGGGCGGAAATACCTATCTCTACCGCAAGACGGGTAATATCTGGCTGGGTGCCATTTTGATGGGCTTTATCGCCGCTCTGGGTGCCTGTCTCTATGGACAGATCCGCTTTGCGTAATCCAACGCAGTACCAATCGAAAAAGACACAAAGCTGCACCGTGGAAACCAGTTTCCGCGGTGCAGCTTTGTGCGGTTGTTGTACGTGGGAATGGAGCTTTAGGTATCTTCGACAGACGGGATAGGAAACATGAGAGTGAGGGTAAAAAACTCGGGATCAACACTGGTTTTTACGATGCCCTGATAGCCAGCGGCTGCTTTTCGGATGTTGGATAGGCCCATACCATGTCGGTGGGGGGCACTTTTGCTGGTCACGGGAAGATCGCCGTGGAAGGTAACGGTACCGCAGTAGGTGTTTTGAATGGTGATAAACAAATAACCGGCTGACAACACCCCTTTGATGGAAATGGAACGGGTGTCATGGGAGGGTATTTTTTCACAGGCCTCCATGGCGTTGTCCAATGCGTTGGAAAATATGGTGCAAATGTCTACGGGCTGCATATGGGACAGGGGACGGAAGTCCACAGCTACGTCCATGTGAATTTGCAGGGCGGTGGCTTGGCGATATTTTTGGTCCAAAAGGGCATTGAGATAGCGATTTCCGGTGTCGATGTAGTGGTCACAAGAGGTCATTTGACCTAGCAAATGTGTGGTGTAATGGCTCACGGATGGGGCGTGATCCTCCTGTGCCAGTTGCTGAATCATGAGCAGGTGGTTTTTGATGTCGTGGTGAATGGATCGCAGTTCTCGCACGGCAGCCTGTTGGGATTCCAAGCTGTTTTGTAAAAACTCGCTGGTCTTTTGCTGGGTGTACTCGGCTTCGATTTGCTGGAGACGATGCCCGTACCGTTCCATGAGCAACAGAAATGCGATGAAGAACGCGTGAAGCAATATAAGGTAGAAGAAAAAACTGTCCGCATTGGTGTTTACCGGAGAGGAAATGGTCACTTTGAAAAAGGACGTTTTGGTATAGAGCATACACAGAAAAATTAACGTCACGGACAGACGCAGATCCAGCAAGATGACGTTCTGTGTCCGCAGAGGCAAGATTTTGTAGGCCAGGGGGATGACCAGGAGATACAACAGGTTATACAAGGGATTGACACCGACCGATGACAACAGAGCTTGGATAATAATCTGACAGGCGGTAAATATGGATGTAATAACCATGGAGATGTGCAGCGATACATCCCAGGATTTTCCTTTGGAGACTATGAGATACAGCGTATAAATGCCTACTCGGTAGAGAAACTGTGCTGCATTGCCCATCCAACTCATAAGAGCGGGATATGCCGTCTCCAGGCCCAGAAAAAGGGGGGACAGAGCGAGAATAATCAGGTATGATAACCTTTTTCGACGTACAGAGATGGTACCGTTGGGGGCAATGGGAGAGAAGATCCAGATGGACAGTCCAATTTGTAGAATGGCTAGAAAAATGCGTACCCCCATACTTACACCAGCCCTCGTATGTATTGGCTGTACTCCAGGAGAAATTGAGCACGCCGGTGCTTGCTCAGGGCAATTTCCTGCCCGTTGGACAAAAACACGGAGGTCAGGCCAATTTTCTGAATGTGGAAGGCGTTGACTAGAAAACTCTTATGGCAGCGCAAAAACCCCATGCCAGCCACTTGACGTTCCACATCTCGCAAGGGAATGTTGAAGGTTTCCTGCCCGTGGGTGGAGACCACCAACATGGTGCGCCCATACACCTCAAAGTACAAAATATCGTTGCTGTAAAACACAGCCAGAGAGTCCTGACGTTTCAGGGAGATGGTCTGTCCCCGCTGGTGGGAGAGCATGGTGATGGCATCTTTGAGCTGGCGGGCCAGAGATTCATACTGCACCGGCTTGACCAGGAAGCCAAAGGCGTGGACGTCATACCCCTCCAGGGCGCACTGGGTCATGGTGGTGATAAACAGAATGCACAGTTGGGGGTGACGCTCCCGCAGTTTTCGGGCGGTGTCCATGCCGGATAGGCCACCCATTTTGATGTCCAGAAGGAGAATCTGTGTGTCCGGGGCCATATGCTCCAGCAGTTCCTCGCCGCTGGAAAATTGGGCGATCTCCAAATGCTCTGGATACTCTTCCTGGAAGTGGCGAAGCAACAGCAGGATTTGCTCCCGGGCAAATCGCTCATCATCACACAAAGCAAGTTTGTACATGACCTCGCCCCTTTCCATACAGCTACCATAAAGTGAGTAAAGTAGATAAACCTAGTATACCAGATGATTGAATTTGCAACAAGGTAGCATGAAAGAAAAGAGACAAAAAAATATCCCTTCTCACATTCATTTTGAATCTGAGAAGGGATGGAAAAATTTATTTCTTGCTCAGCAGTCCGGCCACAGACCGTACCGGGGCGTACAGCACCGCGGCCACCGGCCACACGATCCAAGTGCGGTCCCAGGCCATGGTCCAGAAGCTCCAGCCCAGGTAGAGAGCCGTCACCAGACCCCAGTAGATGGTGGCCAGGGAGCTGTTCTCCTCTCGCTTATGCTCCCGGGTGTAGTCCCCGGTCTCCAGCAGACGCTGGAAGCTGCCGGCGATGATGCAGGTGCGCACCAGCAGGAACACTCCCACCGCCACCACCACAAACATGAGGATGATGCCCAAAATGGGAGCCATGCCATCCTCGTCGATGGCCACAGCTACCATCAGGGGGGCCAGACTGAGGATACACAGGGTAATACCCACCACCAACAGCATCAGGTGGGTGGGCTGGTATTCGGCCTGACGCTTTTTCACCACGCCGTCCACGCCATAGGCCAGTTCCACAGGCTGGCTGTCCAAATGCTCGTAGGGGGACAGGCGGCTGCCGAAGAAGAGGAACAGAGCCGCGGCGGCGGACACCAGGGCCAGCATCACCAGGATACCTACCCCGCCAGCCAGAGGCTCGGACAGAGTGAAGCGGCCCTCTTCGCTGGACAGTCCGCCCAGGTACATCAGAACCGTGGGGGAGAGAATGCACAGAGCCACCCCCAGGGCAATTTTGCTGGCCACACCCCGCACGGTGTCCAAATAGGTATTGGCCTCCTCCAGGGTGATGCGCTGCACCGGAGCCTGGGGGGTGCTGGAAGCGGGGGAAAGTTCCGGTTCGACCTGGGGCAGATCGGGCTCCAGATCGTCCCGTAACAGGTAGTCAGTGCTCACCTCAAAGATTTGACTGAGGCGAAGAATTTTGTCCAGGTCGGGGATGGATGCCCCGCTCTCCCATTTGGACACAGACTGTCGGGACACGCCCAGTTGATTGGCCAGCTCCTCTTGGGACCAACCGGCTTTTTTTCTCAAATTAGTGATCTTGTCGGCTAAAATCATGGTTGTGCCTCCCATCGGCTTTGATGGCTTGATGATAGCAAAAAGGGGGGTGGCACGCCACCAAGAGGGGTTGGAAATCTGTCAACTGCCAGTTGCATTAGGGGGAACGGGGCGGTTTTTCGCCCCGTTCCCCCTGAAAACACGCATTACCACTGGGTCAGTTCCAGATACAGATCCTTGTACTGACGGGCGGAGTTTTCCCAGGACACGTCCTTGTCCATATCCCGCTGCACCACCTCGTCCCAGTGGTAGCGGTTGGTGAAATACTCGGTCTTGGCCCGGTTGATGGCGTCCAGCAGCAGCCCCGCATCATAGCGGTCGAAGGTAAAGCCGTTGCCGTCTCCGGTGAAGGGGTTGTAGGGTGCCACGGTGTCCTTCAATCCGCCGGTCTCCCGGACGATGGGCAGGGTGCCGTAGTGCATGGCGTTGAGCTGAGTCAGGCCGCAGGGCTCGAAGCGGGAGGGCACCAGTAGGGCATCGGCACCGGCGTAAATGCGGTGGGCCCGGGCCTCGTCGTACTGGATGCAGGCGGCGAAGGTGCCCTTGTGGGTGTTCTCATAGTAGCGGAAGGTGTCCTCATACTCCTTGTCTCCGGTACCCAGCACCACCACCTGGGTGTTGCCGTCCAGCACCTGGGGGATGATATCCCGCACCAGATCCAGACCCTTCTGGTTGGTGAGCCGAGAGATGAGGCCGATGACAAACTTGCCCTCGTCCTCCTCCAGACCCAGCTCCCGCTGCAGGGCCAGCTTGTTGGCCATCTTGTGCTCCAGCACGTTGCCCAGGTCGTAGTTTTCCACCAGGGCGGGGTCGGTGGCGGGGTTCCACATGTCATAGTCAATGCCGTTGACAATGCCCCGCAGCTTGCCGCTGTGGTAGCGCAGGTGGCCGTCCAGGTGCTCGCCGTACTCGGGGGTCTGAATCTCCCAGGCGTAGGTGCCGCTGACGGTGGTGACCCGGTCGGCGTAGGCGATGCCGCCCTTGAGCATGTTGGCGTCCTGGTAGCCGTCCTTCAAAGCCCCCATCTGGAAGGCGTGGTCGGGCAGGCCGGACCAATACTTGATGGTGGGGATGTTGTAAATGCCCTGGAAGCGCAGGTTGTGGATGGTGAGGATGGAGCGGGCCCGACCCACCGGGGAGTCGGCAAACAGGGTGCGCAGATACACAGGCACCAGGCCGGCCTGCCAGTCGTGGCAGTGGATGATGTCGGGGATCCAGTTCATGTAGTTCAGGGCGGCCAGAGCGGCCTTGCTGAAGAAGCAATACTTGGGGATGTCGTCCACCAGATTGGTGTAGGGGTTGCCGTTGGAGAAGAACTCCTGGTTGTCAATGAAGTCGTACACCACGCCGTCGCAGATGTACTCCATGATGCCTACGTAATAGTTGCGGCCGGTGTGGCCCAGGTCCATGTAAAATTCACCCCGGTATACCATCTGATCCTGGTACTTCTGGGGGATGCAGGCGTAGCGGGGCAGAATCACCCGCACGTCACAGTTGAGCTTCACCAGCTGACGGGGCAGGGCGTACATCACGTCACCCAGTCCGCCGGTTTTCACAAAGGGATGACATTCCGATCCAATGAACGCGATACTTCTCCGGGGCAGGTTGGACATAACACTCATAGGGATAGCCTCCTCTACAACAGGTGTGGGTTCCTTTGCCATGGGAGCGGGTTCTACTACGGTGGGGATGGGTGCTTCCGCCACGGGAGCGGGTTTCTTCGCCGCAGGGGCGTCCTTCTTTTTGGCGGGTGCAGCCTTCTTGGTTGCGGACGTCGCTTTTTTGGCTGCGGGAGTGGCCTTCTTCTCCACAGAAACGGGCTTCTCCACCACGGGTGCAGCCTTCTTCTCCACGGGAGTGGGCTTCTCCACCACGGGTGCAGCCTTCTTCTCCACGGGAGTGGGCTTCTCCACCACGGGTGCAGCCTTTTTCTCCACCGGAGCGGGTTTCTCTGCCACAGGGGGAACCTTTTTCTCTACGGGAGCAGCCTGTTCCACCACAGGGGCGGCAGGGGCCTGCTTCACAATATCCACCGGCTCTGCCGCAGGGGAAGCTTTCTTCGCTGCGGTGCTGGCAGGAACCTTCTTGTTCATCACTTTTTTTCCAGTGGTTTTCTTCTTGGTGGAAGTTGCCTTTCTTTGTACCATTACGGACCATCCTTTCACAATGATATCATCCTATGGACTGAGATTGTTGTCGTAAAGGGCTGGGGAAATCCGGGGGTATGGGTCAGATCTGGAGTTGCTCGGGTGGGCGATACTGGAGGGCCTCCGCCAGATGATGGGGCTGAATGTTGGCCGAGGCGTCCAGGTCTGCCACGGTGCGGGCCACCCGGAGGATGCGGTCATAGCTGCGGGCGGTGAGGCCCAGCTTCTCATAGGCTCCTCGGATCATGGCCTGACAGGCGTCGTCCAGTTGGCAGTATTCTTTTAGTTCCACAGGTCCCATATGGGCGTTGCAGGTGGGCCCCTGGGGGCCAAAGCGGCGTCGTTGGATGTCCCGGGCGGCGTTGACCCGGGCGCGGATGTGGGCGGAGGACTCGGCGGGGCCGGACTGTCCGGTGAGTTCGTCGTAATCCAGGGCGGGGACATCCACGCAGATGTCAATGCGGTCCAGCATGGGACCCGAGATGCGGCTTTGATACCGGCGCACCGCCTGCTCGGAACAGGTACACCGCCCCGAGGGGTGGCCGTACCAACCGCACTTGCAGGGGTTCATGGCACACACCAGCATGAATTGGCTGGGGTAGGTCACCGAGCCGGATACCCGGGTGATCTGGGTTTGCCCATCCTCCAGGGGCTGGCGGAGCACCTCCAGCACATCCGAGTGAAATTCGGGTACCTCATCTAAAAACAGCACCCCATTGTGGGCTAGGGAGATCTCCCCGGGGCGCAAGTTGGCGCTGCCTCCGGCCATGCCTACGGCGGAAATGGTGTGGTGAGGGGAGCGGAAGGGGCGGCGGAGCACCATGGGGTGCTCCCGGCTGGTCAGGCCCATCACGGAGTAAATTTCCGTGCAGGCCAGGGCCTCTTCACGGGTGAGGTCGGGGAGAATGGAGGGCAGGCGCTTGGCCATCATGGACTTGCCCGCCCCCGGGCTGCCGGTCATCAAAATATGGTGTCCTCCGGCGGCTGCCACCTCCAAAGCCCGTTTGGCTCCCTCCTGACCTTTGACCTCGGAGAAGTCGGGGCCGGTGGGGCGGGTGTCCGGTGGGGTCCAGGATTGGGCGGGGGGTATGGTGGCCTCCCCACGGATGTGGGCGCATAGCTGTGCAACCGTTTCCACTCCATATACTTCTACCCCCTGGGCCAAAGTGGCCTCGGGTGCATTGTCGGCGGGGACGAAGAGCCGGCGCACCCCGCAGCGGGCGGCGGCCAAGGCCATGGGCAGCACCCCGGACACCGCGCGCAGCCCGCCGGACAGGGACAGTTCCCCCAAAAAGGCGGCGTCGCCATAGCCCTTCAAAGGAAGTTGCCCGCTGGCGGAGAGAATGCCCAGCAAAATGGGCAGGTCATACACGGTGCCCACCTTTTTCCGGTCGGCAGGGGCCAGGTTGACGGTGATGCGGGAGACGGGGAAGTCAAAGCCGCTGGCGCGGATGGCCGAGCGCACTCGCTCCCGGGATTCCTTCACCGCCGCATCGGGCAGACCCACCACGTCGAAGGCGGGTAAACCTCCGGTGAGGGCACATTCTGCCGTCACCGGGTAGCCACGGATGCCGCTCAGGCCCAGAGAGAGTAAATTGCACACCATAAGGGGCTACACCTCTTCGTGAAAAACGTAACAAAAATTCTTCGTTCATTATCATACCACGGGGGTTTGTCCAGTGCAAGGTATCAGATTCATGTTAGCCAAAAAACGGAAGAGGACATTGTAGGGCTTTCCAATAAAATGTGGAATTTTTCATTGAATTTATAGGAGAAATGTGGTAGACTGAGGTGTATTCGGAATTCAGATGCCTCAGCGCTCTTTGCTGAGAAGCAAAAGGAGGAAACGAAAATGGCACGTAAGTTCAAAACTATGGACGGCAACACCGCTGCCGCTCACGTGTCCTACGCATTCACAGAGGTTGCGGGTATTTACCCCATCACTCCGTCCAGCCCCATGGCGGACAATGTGGATCAGTGGGCCGCTGCTGGTCGGAAGAACATCTTCGGCCAGACCGTGAAGGTTGTGGAGATGCAGTCCGAGGCCGGCGCTGCCGGTACCGTCCACGGCTCTCTGGCCGCTGGCGCCCTGACCACCACCTACACCGCATCTCAGGGCCTGCTGCTGATGATCCCCAACATGTACAAGATTGCCGGTGAGTTGCTGCCCACCGTGTTCCATGTCTCCGCCCGTACCGTGGCCAGCCATGCTCTGAACATCTTTGGCGATCACTCCGACGTTATGGCCTGCCGTCAGACCGGCTTTGCCATGCTGGCTGAGTCCAACCCCCAGGAGGTTATGGACCTGTCTGCTGTGGCTCACCTGGCCACCATCAAGAGCCGCGTCCCCTTCATCAACTTCTTCGACGGCTTCCGTACCTCTCACGAGATCCAGAAGGTTGCCGTGTGGGATTATGAGGATCTGGCCGAGATGTGCGACATGGACGCCGTGGCTGCTTTCCGCGCCCGCGCCCTCAACCCCGATCACCCCGTGATGCGTGGTTCTCACGAGAACGGCGACATCTTCTTCCAGCACCGTGAGGCCTCCAACCCCTACTACGATGCCGTTCCCGAGATCGTGGAGGAGTACATGGGCAAGGTCAACGAGAAGCTGGGCACCAACTATCAGCTGTTCAACTACTACGGCGCTGCCGACGCTGACCGCGTCATCATCGCCATGGGCTCCATCTGCGACGTGGCCGAGGAAGTCATCGACTACCTGAACGCTCACGGCGAGAAGGTGGGTCTGGTGAAGGTGCGTCTGTATCGTCCTTTCCGTGCCGACAAGCTGCTGGCTGCCATCCCCGCCACCTGCAAGCAGATCGCTGTGCTGGACCGCACCAAGGAGCCCGGCGCTCAGGGCGAGCCTCTGTACCTGGACGTGGTGACTGCTCTGGCCAACGGCGGCCGCAACGACATCCGTGTCATCGGTGGCCGTTACGGTCTGGGCTCCAAGGACACTCCCCCCGCCAGCGTGTTCGCTGTGTACGAGGAGATGACCAAGGCTGACGCCAAGCGTCTGTTCACTCTGGGCATCAAGGACGACGTGACCCACCTGTCCCTGGAGGAGAAGCCCTCTCCCAACACTGCTGCCGAGGGCACCATCGAGTGCAAGTTCTGGGGTCTGGGCGGCGACGGTACCGTGGGCGCCAACAAGAACTCCATCAAGATCATCGGCGACCACACCGACAAGAACGTGCAGGCTTACTTCCAGTACGACTCCAAGAAGACTGGCGGCGTGACCATCTCCCACCTGCGCTTCGGTGACAAGGCTATCCGTAGCCCCTACTACATCAACAAGGCTGACTTCGTGGCCTGCCACGTGCCCAGCTACATCACCAAGGGCTTCCCCATCGTCCGTGACGTCAAGCCCGGCGGCGTGTTCCTGGTCAACTGCCAGTGGAACTTCGACGAGCTGAACCACCACCTGGATGCCGCTTCCAAGCGCTACATCGCTCAGAACAACATCCAGCTGTACATGATCAACGCCATCGACCTGGCTATCGAGATTGGCATGGGCAAGCGCACCAACACCATTCTCCAGTCCGCCTTCTTCGCTCTGGCCAACGTCATGCCCCAGGAGGACGGCATTCGCTACATGAAGGAAGCTGCCACCAAGTCCTACCTGAAGAAGGGCCAGGACGTGGTTGACATGAACCACAAGGCCATCGACCTGGGCGCCACCGCCTTCGTGAAGGTGGACGTGCCCGCCGACTGGGCTACTGCCGAGGAGGCTGTCGTTGCTCACAACTACGAGGGCAAGGCCGAGCTGGTGGCTCAGGTGGAGAACATCATGGAGCCCGTCAACAAGATGGACGGCGACTCCCTGCCCGTCTCCAAGTTTGTGGATTGCGTGGACGGCACCTTCCAGCAGGGCGCTGCCGCTTACGAGAAGCGCGGCGTGGCCGTCACCGTGCCCGCCTGGAACCACGAGACCTGTGTCCAGTGTAACCAGTGCTCCTACGTCTGCCCCCACGCCACCATCCGTCCCTTCGCCATCACTGATGCCGAGCTGGCCGCTGCTCCCGAGGGCACCGTGGCTGTGGACTTCAAGGCTGGCGCTGGCAAGGGCGTGTACAAGTACACTCTGGCTGTGTCCGCTCTGGATTGTATGGGCTGCGCCGTGTGCGTGGGCGTGTGTCCCACCAAGAGCCTGACCATGGTTCCCATGGAGCAGGAGCTGCCCAAGCAGCCCACCTTCGACTACCTGGTGGCCAAGGTTGCCCCCAAGAAGGACGTGGAGAGCGTTGCCACCGTCAAGGACAGCCAGTTCAAGCAGCCCCTGCTGGAGTTCTCTGGCTCCTGCGCTGGCTGTGCCGAGACCGCTTACGCCCGTCTGGTCACCCAGGTGTGCGGCGATCGTATGTATGTTTCCAACGCCACCGGTTGTTCCTCCATCTGGGGCGGTCCCGCTGCTACCTCTCCCTACTGCACCAACGCCGAGGGCAAGGGTCCCGCTTGGGCCAACTCCCTGTTCGAGGACAACGCCGAGCACGGTCTGGGCATGCTGGTTGGTGTCAAGCAGCGTCGTGAGAAGCTGGTGGAAGTTGTCACCGGCCTGACCACCGCTGACTGCGCCAGCGACGAGCTGAAGGCTGCTGCCGCTGAGTGGCTGGCCAAGCGCGACGAGGGCGAGGGTTCCAAGGAGCCTTCCGCCAAGCTGCTGGAGCTGGCTAAGGCTTGCGACTGCGACGCTTGCCGTCAGGTCGTGGAGATGTCCGACCTGCTGGTGAAGAAGTCCGTGTGGATCTTCGGCGGCGACGGCTGGGCTTACGACATCGGTTACGGCGGTCTGGACCACGTCCTGGCTTCCGGCGAGGATGTCAACGTCTTCGTCTTCGACACCGAGGTGTACTCCAACACCGGCGGACAGGCTTCCAAGTCCACCAACATCGGCCAGGTGGCTCAGTTCGCCGCTGCCGGTAAGACCGTGGGTAAGAAGAGCCTGTCTGAGATCGCCATGCAGTACGGCTACGTCTACGTGGCTCAGGTTGCCATGGGTGCCAACCCCAACCAGACCCTGGCTGCCATCCGTGAGGCTGAGGCCTATCATGGTCCCTCCCTCATCATCGGCTATGCTCCCTGCGAGATGCACTCCATCAAGGGCGGCATGACCAACTGCCAGAGCGAGATGAAGAAGGCCGTGGCCTGTGGCTACTGGAACCTCTTCCGCTACAACCCCATGCTCAAGGAGCAGGGCAAGAACCCCTTCACTCTGGACTCCAAGGCCCCCGCTGGCGGCTATCAGGAGTTCCTGATGAACGAGGCTCGCTACTCCTCCCTGACCCGTTCCTTCCCCGAGCGCGCTCAGGAGCTGTTCGAGAAGAACGAGAAGGCCGCTATGGAGCGCTGGGAGCACCTGCAGAAGCTCATCGAGCTGTACGCTCAGTAATCCATTTCCCAAGCATTCAAAAGGACGCAGCCACCGGCTGCGTCCTTTTTTTACCAACACATTCGACGTAATTCGACGGGAAAGGGGGTGGGAAGAGATGGACTGGAAAACATGGATGACTCGGCTGATCTACCCGCCTCGCTGTCCCTTCTGCGGACGGGTGTTGGAGATCTGGGAGAAGGAGGGCATGTGCCATCACTGCCAGAGCATCCTGCCCTGGTGTCCGGGAGATGGAAAGCGGGTGGACTTCTGCCGCGCCTGCCTGTCACCGTTGTATTACCAGGACGGAGTGCGCCGGGGGATGCACCGCTATAAGTTTTGGGGTGGCCAGGATTATGCCCAGGTATTTGGGTTGCTCATGGCCCAGTGCCTGACCGATCATTGGGGTGAGCCCGTGGATTGCATCACCTGGGTGCCGCTGTCATCCAAGAAACTGAACCGGCGGGGCTATGACCAGTCCCAACTGCTGGCCCAGCGAGTGGGGGAGCTGACGGGGCTGGAGGTGGTGTCCACTCTGGACAAGGTGCGCCACACCCGCCAGCAGTCCCGCATTGTCTCCCCATCCGCTCGACGGGCCAATGTGGCCGGGGCCTACCAGATGCGGGAAGATGCGGACGTGGCAGGAAAACACATTGTGCTGGTGGACGACGTGGCCACCAGCGGGGCCACGTTGGAGGAGTGTGCCGCCTGCCTGCTCCAGGGCGGGGCGGAGGAAGTGGTGGCCTTGACCTTGGCCCAGACCAAGAAGGAGTGAAGAGGGCTACTCCCGGCAGACAAAAAACACTGTACTTTGCCATGAATGTATGATATACTTGCTTGAACAAGCTCCTCCCCGATTGGGTTGAGTTGAGCGGTTTGGATACGGCGTAAAGCGAGGCGTGTGGGCCCGCTTGTGATAGAGAAACGAGATAGAGCGCAAGCGCAGGGAAAGGCGGCCGGCCATCCTTCTGTTGGGCGAGACAGGGCCAAAACAGGGGGAAGGGACGACGGCGCTTTTTGCCTGCGCACAAAAGGGACTTTTTTGCCCTTTTGCCGGAAATCAGAACCTCATTTCGGGCATACTCACCTCAAGGGGAGGTGAATACCCGAAACCCCCAAGGGGGGAGTGCGCCCACAGCGCCCATAGATACGCATATCGACAGAATGAGTAATCAACGACGTAAAGGAGTATTTATGGCAGAAAAATTGAAAATTATCTCTCTTGGCGGTCTCAACGAGATCGGCAAGAACCTCACCGTGTACGAGTACGGGAACGACATCATTGTGGTGGACGTGGGCATGGGCTTCCCCGACGACGAGATGTACGGCGTGGACGTGGTCATCCCCGACTTCACCTACCTGATCCAGAACCGGGACCGCATCCGGGCCATCTTCATCACCCACGGCCACGAGGACCACATCGGCGCCATTCCCTATCTGATGCGGGATGTGAACGTGCCCATCTATGCCACCCGTATGTCCGCTGGCCTCATCCGGCTGAAGCTGGAGGAGCACCGTCTGGACAAGAAGGTCAAGCTCATCACCTGCGAGGCCGGGGAGACGGTGCGGGCTGGCAAATTTACCGTGGAGTTCATCCACATCAACCACTCCATCGCCGATGCCGTGGCCTTCGCCATCCGCTGCCCTCTGGGCACGGTGGTGCACACCGGCGACTTTAAGATTGACCCCACCCCCATTCAGGGTGGCATGGCTGACCTGACCCGCCTGGGCGAGCTGGGCCGAGAGGGGGTTCTGGCCCTGTTGGCCGACTCCACCAACGTGGAACGCCCGGGGTACAGCAAGAGTGAGTCCAGCGTCGGAGCCTCCTTTGAGGCGCTGTTCCGTACCTGTGACCAGCGCATCATTGTCACCACCTTTGCCTCCAACGTGGACCGCATCCAGCAGATCATCAACGTGGCCGCCAAGTATGGCCGCAAGGTGGCGGTGACCGGGCGCAGCATGGAAAATGTCATGCGGGTGTCCACCGAGCTGGGTTATATGCAGGTACCCGCCGGCACCGTGGTGGATATCAACCAGATTAAGGGCATGCCCAAAAACAGGGTGTGTATCATCACCACCGGCAGCCAGGGCGAGACCATGTCCGCCCTCACCCGCATGGCCTTTAACACCCACCGTCAGGTGGAGATTCAGGCGGGTGACCGGGTGATTTTGTCTGCCTCTGCCATTCCCGGCAACGAGAATGCCATTGGCAACGTCATTAACGAGCTGTACCGCCGGGATGCCGAGGTGGTCAATGAGCGGGAACTGCCCCTCCACGTCTCCGGCCACGCCTGCCAGGATGAGCTGAAAATCGTTCATGCTCTGGTGCGGCCCAAGTACTTCATCCCCGTCCACGGGGAACAGCGCATGCTGAAAACCCATGCCAAGCTGGCTCGCAGCATGGGTATGGACCCTCGAAATATCATCATCAGCGACGTGGGTAAGGTCATCGAGATTACCCAGAAGCACGCCCGTATCAACGGCACCGTACCTTCCGGCAAGGTGTTTGTGGACGGCTACGGCGTGGGTGACGTGGGGGCCGTGGTGTTGCGGGATCGCCAGCACCTGGCCCAGGACGGCATGATCGTGGTGGTGGTGTCCATGTCCGGCGAGGACGGACAGGTCATCTCCGGTCCCGATATCATCACCCGCGGCTTTGTGTATGTCAAGGAGTCCGAGGCTCTCATGGATGATCTGCGCCAGGTGGCGGTGGATGCCCTGAACACCTGCCAGGATCGCCACATCCGGGACTGGTCCACCATCAAATCGGAGATCAAGGGGAATTTGTCCAACTTCCTCTACAAGAAAACCAAACGCAATCCCATGATTCTCCCTGTAATCATGGAAGTGTGATTCAAAAAGCCTTCCCAGGTGACACTGGGAAGGCTTTTTTATGCAAAAATAGGGCATGTACTCCTGAAATTGTGGCATGATAGAAAGATAGGAAAGGAGCTGGATGAATATGCCGGAATATCACATGACCACACAACAGGTGAAAGAATACCAAGCTTGGCTGCGCCGAGAGGAACGGGCACAGGGTACCCAAGAAAAATATATGCGAGACATCAAGGCTTTTCGTACCTGGCTAGGAGGAAGAGGGGTGGAAAAGGAACAGGTGGCGGCATGGAAGGGATATCTGCTGGAGCAGGGATATGCCCCTGTCACCGTCAATTCCATGCTGGCCTCTCTGCACAGCTTTTTTCGCTTTGCTGGGTGGACGGGGTGCCAAGTCAAGTATGTGAACATTCAGCGGCGGGTATTTCGGGAGAGCCAGCGGGAGTTGAGCCGTGCAGAGTACCAGAACTTAACGGACACCGCCCACCGGTTGGGGAAAACACGGCTGGGACTGGTGCTGGAGAGCATCGCCGCCACCAGCGTGCGGGTGTCCGAGGTGCGATACCTCACGGTGGAGGCGGCCCAGAGGGGCAGAGCGGAAATCTCGCTGAAAGGGAAGATTCGGGTCATTTTGTTGCCTGGGAAGCTGTGTAGAAAGCTGCTGAAGTATGCCAAGAAAAACAAAATCGCCTCCGGTGAAATTTTTATCACCAGAAGCGGGAGAGGGATGACCAGGGGACAAATTTGGGCGGAAATGAAGCAGCTGTGCCAAAAAGCGGGGGTGGAGGCATCCAAGGTGTTTCCCCACAACCTGCGCCACCTGTTCGCCACGGCCTTTTATCAGGTCAGCCGGGACATTGCCAAGCTGGCGGATGTTCTGGGCCATTCCAGCATCGAGACCACCCGCATTTACTTGGTGACCTCAGGGGCGGAACATGCCCGGGAACTCAATCGGCTGGGCTTTGTCCATTAGAGACAAAATGAATATTTTGTTGTGGGTGTTGCGGGATTTATCCCTCCATCCACAGAATTTTTCCACTTTTTGGGGCGTTTTTTCGTTCCCGTCCTAGAAAAAAGACGCAAAGACCTAGACCAACCATTGGTTCCAAATGGTTGGTCTGGGTCTTTGCGCCAATTCAGGCAGGAATGACTTGCCAACTCTGGTATGTAGTGATACAATATGGAAAAAGATTCTTTTATTCTTAATC
>NZ_NFHE01000001.1 GCF_002161235.1 Pseudoflavonifractor sp. An85 | reverse complement strand
CCCGCCATGAGTCAGCAATGCAGTTGACCGACCCATTCGGGGCCCCTTGAGGGGCGTTGTCTGTATTATGCCCTTCTAGGGCTTACTCAAGCCCCCGGCTTAGCCGGGGGTCCTGACTTATCGGGGATATTCAGCCAGATACTCCTCTGCCATATGGACGGCCATGGCTCCGTCGGCCACTGCCGTCACCACCTGGCGCAGCGGTTTCGTGCGCACATCGCCCACGGCATAGACACCGGGAAGATTGGTGGCTGTGGTCTCGTCCGCCACCACGTAGCCGCTAGGGTCCAGCTCCAGCTGGTCCTTCACCAACTCTGTGGCCGGGGTTCGGCCCACACTGATAAACAGGCCATCACAGGGAATGGTGGTCTCCTCCCCAGTATTCACGTTTTTCACCTTCACACCAGTGAGCTTCTCCTCATGGAGCAGCTGCGTGATTACACTGTTCCAGCAAAATTCCACGTTCTCCGCCTCCATCAGCGGCTGATGGTAGACCTTAGTGGCCCGCAGGGTATCCCGGCGGTGGACCAAAATCACCTTTTCCGCCACGCGGCTGAGGAGCATGGCATCCGCGGCGGCGGAATTTCCGCCGCCCACCACTACCACAGTTTTGCCTTTGTAGCGCATACCGTCACAGGCCGCGCAGTAGGCCACGCCCCGCCCGGTGAGGGCCGCTTCCTCGGCAACCCCCAACTCTCTGGGATTGGCTCCCGTGGCCAGCACCACCGTTCTGGCGTAGAAGATGCCCTCGCTGGTCTCCAGCACCTTGGGGGTGGCAGTGAGATCCATGCGCTCCACCTGGGCGTATTCGCTCTTGGCACCAAAACGCTCCGCCTGCTGCTGCATCTTTTCCGCCAAGGTAAAGCCGTCCACCCCCTCCTCAAAGCCGGGGTAGTTGTCGATCTCCTCGGTCAGAGCCATCTGCCCACCGGCAGAGAGCTTCTCCAGCACCACAGTGTCCAGGCCCGCTCGGGCAGCGTAGAGGGCGGCGGTATAGCCGCCTGGGCCACCCCCCACCACGATCATATCGTAGATATGGGTCTCGCTCATATCTTTCCCTCCTTATGCATCCAATGCCCCTTGGAGGAATTCTTCCATGGCCGCCTTGGAGCTGGGATTGACCACGCTGTCCACAGCCTTTCCATTTCGGTACAGAACCAGGGTGGGGATGAGCTCAATCTGCTCGGCCTGGGCCAGCTGAGCTTCCTCGTCGATGTTGATCTTCACCACAGCCACGCGGTCCCCGTACTCCTGGGCAATTTTATCATATGCAGGGCCAATTCGGCGGCAATAGCCGCACCAGGGCGCCCAATAATCCACCAAAACGGGCTTATCGCCATGTATCATCTGTTTGAACTCTTGTGTATTGATATGGTTTGCTGCCATGTCTGTCAGCCCCTTTCTTTTGTTTGATCTTAGTATGCCCCAAAACTCAGCTTTTTTCTGTGACGAAATCACACAACAGAAAAGTTTCCCAGCAGAAAGCCCAGGGCCCCATATGGGCCCCTGGGCTTTCTGCTAATTCTCACTCCGTGTCCTCCAGGATTTGAATTTGAAGGTCTGTCACATAGTGATCCTGGCAGGCATCCACAAAGTGATCCACAATATTGAAGGTGACGGTCAGGGGGCTGAGCTTGAGGTGGGCGTAGTCCGCGCGCAGCTGGGCAATGTGCTCCGGGATGGTGGTATAGGGTCCCAAATGAGGGCAAGTCAGATATACACCTTCTGCTATGGACTGCAACGCCTCCGGGTCTTGGGGAAGGTCCTGGTCGTCCTCGCTCAGGTCAGGGCCGGATGCATATGCCCCAAAGTATTTCAAGTCCTCCTCATAAAAGGCGATGGTGGGATAGAAATAGAAGGAATCCTTCATATACAGCGCTTCCTCACTGCCGATGGGTATGTACAGCCGACGGGGATAGTACACCCGACGCACCTCTTGCCCGGCCAATTCCGCCTGTTTTTCCTCGATGAATTGGATTTTGCGCCCGATGGCCTGGTCAATGCGCATCAACTCCTGCCACTGGGCCTGCAAAATGGCAGAACGCTCCTGCAACAGCTGTTTGGTCACCGCAGGGGACCGGGTGTCCAAAAACTCCTTGATCTCCTCCAGGGGACAGTCCAGCTTACGCAGATATCGAATGGTGGCCAGCTGATAGACCTGATCGAACTGGTAGTAACGGCGGCCATTGTGCTGGTTGCGGATCCGGGGCTGAAAGAGGCCGATCTTGTCGTAATAATGCAGCGTCTGCACGTTCAGTCCGAACAGGTTCCCCATCTCCCCCACCGTCAGATGATTTTTCATGACAAACATCCTTTTTTCTTTTTATTATACCACATACCCTTCAGCCCTGACAAGAAAACAAGGCGGTGCCGCAGCACCACCTTGTTTTCTTATCGTACACCTCGGATGTAGGGCTTTCCCATGCTCTCCGGCTGCGAATTTTTCCCCGCAGCCCCCAGCATAGCCAGCAGCGTCACCACATAGGGCAACATAGCCAGCAGATAGGGGGAAATGCTCACCCCGATGGTTTGCAAGCGAATTTGCAGGGCATTGGCCACGCCGAACAATAACGCAGAGCCAAACACGCCCACAGGGGTATACCGGCCCAGAATCACCGCCGCCAAGGCGATATAGCCGCGGCCCGAGATCATGTTCTCGGTAAACACACCCAGCTGCACCAGCACCAGATAGGCCCCGCCGATGCCGCCCAACACACCGTTGCACACCATGGCTGCCCACTGATAGCGGTGCACCGGCACACCGGCGGACTCCGCCGCTCTGGGGTACTCGCCCACGGCAATCAGGTTCAAGCCACAGTTGGTGAAGCGGAAAAACAGCACACTGGCCAGAATCAGCACATACAACAGATAGCTCAGCAGATCCCGCTGGAAAAACGCCTCACCAATCACAGGAATCTTGGAGAGCACGGGAAAGGCGATCTCCGGCATGGTGTCCACCTGCTGGTAAGTCTGCCCGTCGGACATCAGCTTAAAGAGAAAGCTGGTGACGCCCAACATAAGCATATTCAGGGCCAGACCGCTCACCGACTGATCTTTGGCCAGACGAATGGTGAGCACACCGTGCACCAAACTCACCACCAGGCCACCCAACATGCCGCACAGCAACCCCATGGCCGTGCTGTGGAAATACCAGGCTCCGGCAAAGGAGAAAAAGGCTCCGCTGAGCATCACGCCCTCCATGCCGATGTTCAAAATCCCGGCCCGCTCTGCAATCAGCTCACCCAGTCCACCATACATCAGCGGGATGGCCAGACGCACCGCAGCTGCCAGAAATACCGTCAGAAAACTGAGGGTAAAAATTTCATCCAACATAGCCACGTCCCCCTTATGCCTGTTTCTTGGAGCGCTGATACCACTGCAGCAACTCTCTGCCCAAAATGAGTACCACGACCACACCAATGATGATGTTCACAATGGCAGAGGGTACCCCCAGCTGCCGCTGCATGGACCCAGCGCCCACCTGCATGGCAGCGTACACCAAAGAGGCAATCACCACGCCCAAGGGCCGGTTGAAGGCCACCAGGGCAATGAGCACCGCGGTATATCCGCAGTTGGCGGAAATCCCCTCCAGCAATTTCTTCTGGATCGCCAGCACCTCAATGGCGCCAGCGGTGGCGGCCAAGCCGCCGCTGAGTACCGCCGAGAGCACGATGCTGCGCACCACAGGGATACCGTTGCAGCCAGCGCCCCGACGATTGAGCCCCACCGCCTTGAACTCAAAGCCCAGAGTGGTCTTTTCCAGCACAAACCACACCAGAACCACCAACACAAAGGCAATCAAGATGCCCACGTGGAACCGGGTGGAGGTGATCAGGTTGGGCAGCTGCACACTCTCGTCCAGCTTCGCAGACTGAGGTACATTGCCCGCAGGGTCCATGAGAAAGCCCCGCACTGCATAGCCAAGAAAGGAAATCACGATATAATTGAGCATAATGGTGACGATGATCTCAGAAATGTTAAACTTGGTTTTCAGCAGCGCCGCCAAAAAGGCCCAGATGCCGCCGCAGAGAAAGGCGGCCACAAAGCACAGCACCATCCGCACCACTCCAGGCACCTGGGGCAGCCCCAGGGCCACCATGGTGGCAGCAATGGCACCCACATAAAACTGCCCTTCTGCGCCGATGTTGAAAAATCCGGTACGGAATGCCACAGCACATCCCAGGCCCGTGAGCATCAGCGGGCAGGCTTTGACAAAGACCTCTGCAAAGCTGGCAGGGGTGCCGAACACGCCTTTGACAAACAGGCCAAAGGCCTCCAGCGGGTTGGCTTTACAGGCCAAAATCAGAATGGTACTGACCAGAAGGGTCACAACCGCAATGGTAACCCCGTCCAAAATCCCCCGTTTTCTCTCACTGAGCACCATGGTGTGCCTCCTCCTTCTGGGTAATACCGCCCATCAACAGGCCAATCTGTTCCACAGTGGCCTGCTCACGGGTGAGAATTCCGACGATGCGACCGCCAAAGAGCACGGCAATGCGGTCACTCAGCGCCAGAATTTCCTCCAAGTCCGCAGAAATCAACAAAACGCCTTTGCCCTGGTTGCGCTGCTCCACCAGGCGCTCCCGCACAAACTCCGTGGCGCCGATGTCCAGCCCTCGGGTGGGCTGGCTGGCCACCACCACTTGCGCCCGATCGGTGACTTCTCGGGCCACGATCAGCTTTTGCTGGTTGCCGCCGGACAGAAGCCGCACCGGAGTGGCTGCTCCGGACACGCCGGAAGCCCGCACCTGAAACCGCTCCATCAGAGCCTGAGCCGCCTGTACCATGGCCCGCCGATTGAGTAGGCCCTTCTTGGCATAAGGTGCACGGTGGTAGTCCCGCAGCATCAGGTTGTCAGTGATGTCCATATCCACCACCAAGCTGTCCTGTAAGCGGTCCTCAGAGATGTACACGATGCCCTGCTGGTAGCGCTGGGCCACAGAGCTATGGCCCACCGACGTGCCATGCAAGGTAATGGTGCCCTGAGCCGCCTTCTGAATACCCACAATGAGTTCGGCCAATTCCTTCTGGCCGTTGCCCTCCACGCCGGCAATGCCCAAAATCTCTCCCTGATGCAGCTGGAGGTTGATGTCATGCAGAGCATGGCCCCGCCGCCGGACAGGAAGGGAAACGTGCTCCAGCTCCAACAGCACCTGCTCCCCTGCCGGCTGATCCATATCATAGCCTTCCTTCAGCTCTCGGCCAATCATGTGCCGGGAGAGCTCCCCAGGGGTGGTCTCGCTGGTCTGGAGCACCGCCGCCTGCTTTCCGTCTCGCAAAATGGTCACCCGGTCGCTGATGGCCATGATCTCGCTCATACGGTGGGTGATGATGATGATGCCATACCCTTCCCGGCGCAGCACCCGGAGTACGTCGAAGAACTGGGCGGTCTCCTGGGGGGTGAGCACACCAGTGGGCTCGTCCAGAATGAGCAACTCCACATCCCGGTACAGCGCCTTCAAAATTTCCACCCGCTGCTGCTCGCCCACGGACAAGTCTCCCACCATGGCGTCCGGGTCCACGTGCAGACCGTACTTCTCCGCCAGCTGCACCACCCGGGCCCGGGCGGACTTCCGATCCAGGATAAAGCGGTTGTCCCGCAGGTTCAGGATGATATTGTCCAGCACCGTCATGCGGCGGACCAGAGAAAAGTGCTGCTGCACCATGCCGATACCAGCGGCAATGGCATCCCGAGGGGAGGAAAAGGAAACCGGCTGACCCTTCCAAGAAATGCTTCCACTGTCCGGGGCGTAGATTCCAAAGAGAATGTTGACCAAGGTGGTCTTTCCTGCGCCGTTTTCACCCAACAACGCATGGATTTCTCCCTTTTCCACCGTCAAGTTGATGTGGTCATTGGCGTACACGCCGGAAAAGGATTTACAGATATCGTGCATTTCAAGGAGGGCCATGCCGTTCACTCCTGTTCTATGTTATGTTACGGGGTATTCCTTACTCCACGGTGAAGTTAGGAACGATCTTCAGCTCGCCAGACTTGATGGCGTCCACCGCAGCCTGAGCCTTGTCCACCACTTCCTGGGGCAGGTTGTCAGACAGCAGCACTTCCACAGCGCCCTCGGCCATACCCAGGTTGTATACGTCGCCCTTGAAAGTGCCGTCTGCCACGGTGCCCAGAGCAATGTCCAGCACCACGTCCAGGTTGTACAGAGCAGAGTCCAGAATGTTCTCGGGAGCCAGGGAGCTCTGGTCATAGGAATCACCCTGGCACCAGATGTTGGCGGCCACAGCAGCGTTGATGGCGCCGTTGCCGCAGGCGTTGGCGCAGTGCTTGATAACGTCCACACCGCTCTCGATCATGGCGTTGGCGGCCTCCTGAGCTAGCTGGGTGTCCACATAGGAGTTGGTCCATGCGGTCTGCACCTCGATGTCAGCGCTCACCGACTTGGCTCCCTCGGCGTAGCCGTTGATGATCTTCACCAGAGAATCGCCCTGGATGGGGCCAATGGCGCCCAGCTTGCCGCTCTCGCTCATGGAAGCGGCAATGATGCCCTCCACATAGGCGGTCTGCTCACAGGCCATCACGTAGGAAGCCACGTTCTCGGCGGAAGCGCTGGCCTCGGTGCAGATGAACTTCACGTCGGGGTAGGTCTCTGCTACTTCCAGCGCAGGGTCGCCGAACTCGAAACCGTGGCCAATGATCACGTCATAACCGGCAATGGCGTAGTCGGCGAAGGCAGCGGCAATGTCGGCAGCGCCCAGGTTCTCGCTGTAGGACAGCTCATAGCCGTACTTGTCACAGGCGGCCTTGGCCCCCTCATAAGCGGACTGGTTCCAACCCTGGTCATTGGCGGGGCCGGACATACACAGGGCCACCTGCAGGGTGTCCTTCTTCTCCCCGGAGTCCTCTCCCCCGCTCTGACAGGCGGTCAGAGAAAACAGCATGGTTCCAGCCAGCAGCCCACTCAACATCTTTTTCATGAATCTCTCTCCTTCAAATGGTATGTAAAAAACTCTCTTAACCTAAGTTGTGGAAGGCCTCGCAAGGCTCCCGCAGCACCTTGGTGCACACGGCCTCGCCCTCCCGGGCCAAGGTGTATTCGTCCACCCGGGTCAGCTTGCCATCCTGGAACACCACTTCTCCGTTGACCATGGTCAGCCACACATTGCCCGTCACACCGGTGCGGGCCAGCAGGTTTTTGGGGTCGTGGAGGGTTCCGGTCAGCTCCAGCACCTGGGCGTCAATCATAAACAGGTCCGCACCCTTCTCCGGCTCCAAGGATCCCAGGTCGTCTCTACCCAAGGTCTTGGCCCCGTTGACAGTGGCAATTTTCAGCATCTCATAGGGAGAAATGCAGCCGTTGCGCTGCTTGCTGTGCCAAGCCTGCATCATCCAGGCGGTGCGCATGGAGTCCAGCAGACTGGAGCTGTCATTGGTAGCCGAGCCATCGCAGCCCAAGCTGACGCACACGCCAGCCTGCTGCATCTCCTTCATGGGCAGAATGGGGAATCCACCCAGAATGGCGGGGCCAGGACAGTGGGACACGCCGGTTCCCGCCTGGGCCAGCACCTGGTATTCTTGGGGCAGCAGCTCCCAGCCGTGGGCAATCCACACATCAGGGCCCAGGAAGCCGATCTCTTCACACCAGTCCAAGGTGCGCTTACCCCAGCGCTCCATCATGATCTCATTTTCGCCCTCGCCCAGGTGGGTGTGCATCCGCACTCCGTACTTGCGGGCCATGTTCACCGTCTCAGAGAAGGTCTCCCGGTAACTGTTGATGGGCTGACAGGGAGCCATGACGATCTGGGACATGGAGTAGGGCTTGGCGTCGTGATACTGAGCGATGAGACGTTCACAGTCTGCCAGGTACTCGTCGGTGGTCTCCAACATGTTCTCGGGGATGGTGCTGCCCTTGCTGCGGGGCAAAGTGTTCACCCCTCGGCCTGCATGGTAGCGGATACCCAGTTGGCTGGCCGCCTCCATCTGCCGATCCACCGGCAGCTTGCCTGTGGCCTTGGTAAAGCAGTACTGGTGATCGAAAGCACAGGTGCAACCGTGCTTGAGCAGATCAGCCATGGCGGTCAGCGAGGAGTAGTAGATCACCTGATCGTCCACCATCTGAAAAATGCGGTAAATCTTGTCCAGCCACTGAGGTACCGTCATGTTGGGGTAGTCAATGGTGCGGAGATTGCGCACAAAGGTCTGAAAGAAATGGTGGTGGGTGTTGATGAGGCCGGGATACACAAACTTGCCTGTGGCATCAATCACTCTATCGTGGGGATCTTGCAGATTGGTTCCGATCTTGACGATCTTAGGGCCCTGCACCAGCAAATCGGCGTTGTAATACACCCGATCCTGTGCATCACAGGTGACAATGGCCGCAGCGTTTCGAATAAGTACGGTCTGGTCCATACCATTTCCTCCTTTACGTCTGAGACGAACTGGCATTTTTTCGACAGGACAACTATAAAACATATAGTTACTATAGTTTCAAGAAGAATTTTTACATAGCTGTATTTTTTGTGATTTCCTCCAGGATCATCCTTGGCCGTATTCCCCTTTTCTGCACATTTCCCACACAAGCCACAGGTATCTTCTCCCCTGATCCTCATAAATAGAAAAGCAGCAAAACCACCCGGGGATCGGGTGGTTTTGCTGCTTCTATGGATTGGGAGGGAGGAATCTCAGCGTTCTTTCTTTCCGTAATACACCTCCAGGATGAGGTTTTTCATCTCTTCCTGGCTGGGCTTACGAGGGGTAAAGGGGGTGCACACATCGGCAAAGGCCTTGTCCACCAAGGCGTCCAGGTGCTCCCGGAAATGTGCCTCATCCTTCACCACTTCCCCCATGGTGTTGGGAACCTGGATGCGGGTTCTCAGTTTCATGACCGCCTGATACAGGTCGGTCTCACCCACCAGAGCCGCCAACTCCTGATACCGCTGATGGGTGCGGGGATCGGCATCGTTGAACGCAATGCCATAGGGCAGGACAATGGCATTGGCCAGCCCGTGGGGAACTCCATACTCGGCTCCAAAGGTGTGGGCGATGGAATGCACAATGCCCAAAGCACAGTTGGAGAAAGCAATGCCACCCATACAAGAGGCCGCCAGCATATTGGCACGAGCTTCCAAATTGTCCCCATGCTCATAGCACTCTCCCAGGCTCTCATATCCATAGCGGAATGAGGCCATGGCCATGGCGTCCGAGTAGGGGTTGGCCAGAGGTGTCACATAGGACTCAATGGCATGGGTGATGGCATCCATGCCCGAGGAGGCCGTCAGGCTCTTGGGCATGGTGGTAGTGAAGATGGGGTCCAAAACCGCCACGTCGGGAACCAGTCTCCCCTTCATGCAGCGAATGGAGTACTTCTTTTTCTCCACCGTGTCTTTGATAAGCGCCGCCCGGGTGGCCTCGCTGCCCGTTCCGGCGGAGGTGGCAATGCAGCACAAACGTGCCTTCACTCTCAGGTTTTCAATCTCATTGGGGGGCATCACATCGCTGAGGGTGTGGTACTGGGGATTTTCATAAAACACCCACATGGCCTTGGCCGCATCCATGGCAGACCCGCCGCCAAAGCCAATGACCCAATCGGGCTGGAACTCCGCCATATCAGCGGCGCCGCGCTTTACCGTTTCAAAACTGGGTTCCGGCTCCACATCGGTGTAGGAGCGGCAGACAAAGCCAGCTCCCTCCAACACGTCCGTCACCATCTTCAGCTGGCCCAACTCCTTTTGTACGGTACCGCTCATGACGATGTAAGCGCGTTTGGTAGTACCCGGCAAATCTGCCAGGCTCTGAATGGCATCTTTCCCACAGTACATATGTCCACATCCAAGTTTGATGGCATACATGTTTTATTCCTCCTTATTCTGGGTAAACAATGCAGTTTTTAATGACATCTCCGGCACGGTGCTCCCGGATAGCCTGTTCCAGCTGCTCCAGGGGATACTCGTTTTGGATAAAATCGTGTTCCGAAATGACTCCCAGTTTCAAAAGCTCCAAAGCAGCAGAAACGCAGGCCGGTGTGGTATGGTATACGCCTTTGATGGTCAGCTGGGAGTAGTGCAGCAGGGTGGCATCGGTTTGCAACACGCTCCCCGAGGCCGTCCCACCAAACAAAAGAATAAAGCCGCCCTTACGAGCCATGCGGATGCTGCTCTCCCACACCGAGATCACCCCTGTGGCCTCAATCACCACATCTGCCCCTCGGTGCTCCTCCGTCTCCATGCGCACCTTTTCCACGCCATCCTCGCCCTTCTGGAGACAGATGGTCTTCCACACGCCCATCTTACGGGCGATATCCAGCCGAGACTGTTTCAGGTCCGTGACCAGAACCTTTGCCCCCCGTAGCACCGCCAACCGCGCAAACATCAGTCCAATGGGGCCGGCTCCATTGACAACCACCACATCTCCCAAGGCAATAGGGCAATTTTCAATGCCATATACGGCACAAGACAGGGGTTCTAACAACGAAGCCGCCTTGTGAGACAACGTGTCGGGAATGTGGAACATGTTCTGAGCCACAATAGGGGCTGGAACCAGCACATACTCTGCATACGTGCCTCTGCAATAGGTCAGCTTCTGGCACATGGATGGCTGCCCCCGTTTGCAGGCATAACAGGTGCCGCAAGGCGCGGTATTGTGGCAAGCAATCCGGTCTCCTTCCTGAAACCCAGTCACTCCAGGGCCAACCGCCGCCACAACGCCGGAATACTCATGTCCATAAGGGTGTGGGGGCTTGAGCAGTGGATACCCTCGCACAAAATTTTTCACATCGGTGCCGCAGGTGGTGGAGATGCGGTTGCGAATCAGCACCTCGCCCTCTCCCGGCATGGGAACCTCTCGCTCCACGATGCGTATATCTTCAATGCCAAACAGCATGGCCTGCTTCATCTTCAAAGCGATCATCTCCTCTACCAAAAAGGTGTGTCCACAGGTGCTGACGCACCTGTGGACACAAAATCATGCGTTCAGGGTTTCACATATGAATGATTTTGGATCTGGGATCAATATCCCACCGTATCCTTGGGCTCGTCGGGCTTTTTGGCCTGACCATAGGTGAGCATGCGCTCCCGCACGTCGCTCATCTCCTGCGCGGTGAGGATGGCGGGGGTGCCCACAGCCATGGAGCGCCACTGCATCTCTGCCACGAACTCCATGTTGACAGCCAGAGAGAAGGCCTTTGCCATGCTGGGGCCGCAGGTTACCAGACCGTGATTGGCCAGCAGCAACGCCTTACTCTCTCCCATGGCCTTCCCCACGTTTTCAGCCAGAGCGGGAGTACCAAAGGTAGCATACTCTGCGCAGGGCACCTCATCCACGCCTGCGCCGGAAATGACGTAGTGCACGGCCTTGAGAGGCTGGCGCATGCAGGCAAAGGTGGTGCAATAGGTGGAGTGGGTATGCACCACGGCTCGGGCCTGGGGGTGATGCAGATAGACGGTGGCGTGCAGGTTGTGCTCACTGGAGGGCTTACGAGTGCCTTCCACCACATTCCCGTGCAAGTCCATGATGACAATGTCTTCCGGAGTGGTCTCAAAATAGCCCAATCCAGAGGGGCCGATGGCCATATACCCGGTTTCCGGATCGTAACAGGACAGATTGCCGCTGGTGCCCTTGGACAGGCCCTGGCTGCTCATCTGCTTACCGAACTCCACAATATCCTTGCGTTCTTTCTCCATCAACATGGGGACACATCTCCTTTTCTGTTATCGTTTTCAATGTAATTGGCGCAGATTGACGACCATATCGCTCTTGCCCGTCTGCCAGTACTCCAAAATTACCTTGGCCAAAAGCAAGGGGGACTTGGGCAGAGCATCCACCACGTTCCCCGCCGTGTGGGGGGTCATGGTCAGGTTGTCCAGCTTCAACAGCGCATCGTCTGCGGGGACAGGCTCCTCCCAGAACACATCAATGGCTGCGCCGCCAATGCGTTTGTTTTCCAGCGCGTCGATGAGGGCCTCCCGGTCCAACACGCCAGCGCGCGAGGTATTGATGAGGTAAGCCGTAGGCTTCATCCAACTCAGCTGCTCCCGGCCTATGCAGTTCTTGGTCTCCGGAGTCAGCCGCAGATGCAGAGAGACAATGTCCGACTGACGGAACAGCTCCTCCTGGGACACCAAGGTCACGGCAAGCCCTGCGGCATCCAGAGTCTCCTGCTTCACGAAGGGATCATAGGCCAGCACCCGCTTCATGCCAACGCCCAGGCCCTTCTTTGCCACCAATTTTCCGATGTGCCCCAAGCCCACCAGGCCCAAGGTCATTTCACACATGGAAGTGGTGTAGCCGCTGTTGACGTAGTCCTTCCGCCAGTTTCCCTGCTTGATGGCTGCATGGGAACGGGCGATGTTCCGGGTCTCTGCAAACATCAGGCCAATGGCAAAATCACTGGTGCACTCTGCGTTGCGGATGCAATGCACCACGGGAATGTTCCGGGCGGTTGCCGCAGCCACGTCCACATGCTCCATGCCGCCACGGCACGTGCCAATCAGGGAGAGCTGTTTGCCGGCTGCAATCAGGTCCTCCGGCACCGGGCAGAAGTGGGTCAGAAGAATGTCTGCATCCACGATCTCCTGGTAGACCTCATCGGGCACTTTCTCTGCCGTTGGGCCGTTCTTCTCCAGGTTTTGAGATCTGCGCTGGAACTCCTGACGGGTTTCACAGGGCCACTCGATGGCCTTGACGGTATGCTCCTTCTCCCCTGCAATGGTATGGGCTGCCTCCACCAGCAGCTCGCAGGGAACAACAATATCTCCAATGACTACAATTTTCAAGGATATTCCCTCCATCGTATGGGAGGCATCCGGTCTCACGTCGTGAGCACGCGGATGCCTCCTGCTTATTTAACCTTTTGCGGCAGAAACAGCGTCCACGCCCAGCGCGTTGGTCTCCAGGAAGTTGTGGACCTTGTCCTTGTTCTTGCGGAACAGGACCAGCAAAATCACATACACGATCATAACTGCGCCAATGACCAGGGGATTCATGGTCAGGAACGCCATGGTAATCACACCGGCAGTGCAGTTGGACATGATGAAACCGATGATGAAGGTGCCGCCAGCCAGAGCGGTAATGGCAGCCTCGAAACCGGCACCGGCAGCAACTTCCGTGAAGGTGACCGCCCAGTAGGAGGCCATGGCCAGCTTGGCACAGAACACGATGCAAGCCATCAGCCAGGACTTGAGAATGTTACCGTTGGACAGGCACACAGGAACCTCTACCATGTAGGGCAGAGAGGGCAGCACCATGACAGGCACCACGATGTTGCCGGGAAGCAGGAAGGCCATCAGCACGGCAAAGGGGATGACCAGCAGACCAGTGGTCAGAGTTGCGGTCTCGCCGTAACCCAGAGCATCGTTCACAGCGATGATAAACTCACGGTTCTTGCCATACTTGCTCTTCTTGAGCTTCTTGCGGGAATAATCCGTCAGGGCAGTAAAGCCAGAGGCAAACAGGCCGGCGATCTTGGGGAAGATGGCCATAACTGCAGCGCAGGTGACCATGACGTTGGCCACTTGGCCCCAAGCCTGAATGGTGCCCAGGCGGGAGATGTTACCCACCACACCCAGGATGATGCCCACGATCAGACCGATGTACATGGGCTCACCCAAGAAGCCGATCTTCTTCTTGATGGTCTCGGGATCCATACGGACCTTATCCAAGCCCAGCTTACTGAAGAGGATGTTCAGCACCAGATACATGGGAGCGTCGCCCATATGGTGGGGGGCCGTCATGGCACAGCTGGGATAGTGATAGTAGGTAGACCAGCGCTTTTGCATCACCTCAGCGATGAGCAGGGTCACCAGGTTGATAAACAGCATCAGCACAAAGGCCATCACCAAGTTATTGGACAGTTGATAGAGCATGGAGCCCCAAACAATGATAGAATAGTTGTTCCACAAATCGGAGGGCATAAAGATGTCGGTGATCTTGGTGATCCAGAGGACGATCTGGAAAATCAGACCCACTCCAATGAACACCATGCCGATCTGGGTGGAATACGCCACGCTGGCGATGGCCTGCCAACCAATGTCCAGAGCGGGCAGGTTCAGGCCCGTGCTCTCCACGATTTGCTGAACCAGCGGGGAAAGAATAGCTCCAAAGGCATCCGTCACAAAGGCCATGCCCTTCAAGCCCACACCGATGAGAACCGCCGAGGCAAATGCTTTTTTCAGCGGTGCACCGAAAATCAAGCAGATGATGAAAATGATAATTGGAACCGTAATATAGTTGCCGAATGTATCGAAGAACAACTTCAAATTGTCAAAAAACATACCATCGCTTCCTTCCCATCATATTTCTCTACGAGCGTGTGAAGCTGTTCATTACAGATCCAGCTTTCCAACAACCTCCATCAGCTCGTCCACAAATTCCTCCTCGTTGATGCCCACCAGAAAACCAGTGGCATTGAGTACGGGAATCCCATAGATGTCCTCCACCGGGCTGGTATAGGCAATGAGATCATAGTCACTATTCTGAATGGCCATGCTCACACCGCCGGGAGCCACCTCGGTGGCCTCCAAATCATAACCGCGCTCGCTGAGCACATCCTCCAGCTTGGAAGACAGCATGGCAGAACTTACGGTACCAGAACCACAAACGGACAAAACCTTAACTGCACGCATATTGATATGCTCCTTTCCAAATCAGTCGTCGTTTAATACGGATAACAGTTGGAGAATGGTCTGCTTGTCCTTTGCATGTCGCAAATTCTGGAGCAGCTCTCCATCTTGGATGATCTTCATCATCTTTTTCAACATGGCCATCTGGCGCTTGGTGTCCTGAACAACCAGCGGAAGAATCAATTCACAGGAAATCTTGGTCTCCTTTTGCCCCATAACCGCAAACTCTACCGCTTGCCGGGGAACAATGACTCCCACTGCCGGTTTGTTGACCAACGCATTGTTGGTGTGGGGGATCGCAATGTTGATTCCCTTCCCAGGAAGTCCGGTGGGGAATCCCTTCTCCCGCTCCACCACAGCGTCTCCATACCCTGGCTTCACGTAGCCGTATGTCTCAAAGAGATCTGCCATGGTGCGAATGCACTGCTCTGCACTGGTCACATCAGCATCCAAAAGAATCAGCCGTTCATCTAATAAAGTAGCTATGTTCCTCATCTCCCAACCTCAAGCACTGTTTATACGTAGCCTCCGGAGCTTCGTTTCTGGTTCAAGAATAGCACAGGTTTCTTTGTGAAAACAGCCCAACTTCTTTCACATCTTGCACACGTAGTTATGCAAAAAACCGTTCCATTTTGGTCACTATGCAAAAAAGAGCGCACTAATACAGCGCAATCAAAAGCAACGAAAACACAGCAAACATCGCGGTAAACACACGAACCACCATCGTCGTGCGCCGTGCTCCAAACCTTTGATAACGTTCATAACTGGCGAATACGTAAGGAAAGATCGTTGCGAACACTCCGATGCCCAGCATCGGAAGATACTTCCACCTGGTGTCCGGCATCAGTCCGAAGAAGAACAGATTGGCCACCACCAAAGCGCCCAGAATCAGATAGGATATCATACGATACCGCTTATCCCGCTCCACAAATTCCTGCATGTGCTCAAAGCACTCCTGGCAACAGCATGGCAACTCATGTCTGGCCTTTGGATTGATGATATATGCTTTGCTGTCTGTCTTTCGTCCACACCACAAACAGCGTTCCACTTCTTGGGTGGCCTGCACCGCCTTTGCCGTCATAGCTGCTCACCTGCCTCTTCCTGCCAGGATGCAAGCCAGGCTTCCAACTCCTCAATGGTGGCAAACTCCCACAGCTTTTTGACCTTAGCAGCCAGCTGCCCATAATCGGCATGCTGGACCATGTACTTCACCTTGCCCACTTGGGCGGGTACCACAGAAAATTCGTCCAACCCCAGGCCCAAAAGCAGCAGTCCCAATCTGGGATCCGAGGCGGCCTCTCCGCACATACCCACGGGGATTCCCTCTCGATGTCCGTTTTCAATCACTGTGGCAATGGCACGCAGCACCGACAGGTTACACGGCGTATACAGGTACTGCACCCGCTCATTCTGCCGGTCTGTGGCCGCGGTGTATTGGATCAGATCATTGGTACCAATGGAGAAGAACTCCGCCTCCTTGGCCAACTGATCGGACAAAAGAACCGCTGCAGGGGTTTCAATCATGATGCCCACCGGAACATGGGGCGCATGGGCCACACCCTCCTGGTCCAGTTCCTGGGCCGCTTGTTGCACCAACGCCTTGGCCTGCCGTAGTTCTTCCACCGTCACAATCATGGGAAACATGATCTTCAGCTTACCATGGGCAGATGCCCGCAAAATGGCCCGCAGCTGGGTGAGGAACATCTCTTTCCGATCCAGACACAGGCGAATGGCCCGATACCCCAAAAAGGGATTGAATTCCTGGGGTAGGGACATATAGTCCAGCTGTTTATCGCCTCCGATGTCCAGCGTACGGATGATAATCTCTTTTCCTTGCGCCGCCTCAGCCACTTGCCGATAGGCCTCATATTGCAGCTGTTCAGAGGGATAGTCCGTCTGGTCCATGAAGAGAAATTCGGTGCGGAAGAGGCCCACGCCGTCACACTTGGTGGCGTCCAACCCATTCACACTATCCTTGTCCCCTGAGTTCACGCACACCATAATCTGGTGTCCATCTTTTGTCACAGAAGGCTGGCTGGCAGCATGGCGGTACAGCCCGTCCAGCTGGAGCTGTTTTTTATGGGCGTCGCGGAAACGAGCTTCCGTCTCTGCATCCGGCTCCACAATGGCCCATCCCTCTGACCCGTTGAGGTAGAGCTTCTGTCCGCTTTCCACCGCCGTCATCACTTCGCCGCAACCCACCACGGCAGGAATGCCCAAGGTCTTAGCCAGAATGACAGCGTGGGAAGTCACTCCTCCCCGCTGGGTGATAAAGCCACCCAATTTCTTTTTGTCGACACGAATGGTGTCTTCCGGCGTCAGATCTTCCGCCACCAAAATCACCGGATCGTCACCCTGGATCTCCAAGGTGGAAGACACTCCTTGCAGCCGACGTATGAGTTCCGTGCAAACATTTCGAATGTCGACGGCCCGCTCCTTCATATAGGGATCGTCCATCCCCTCAAACTTACGACAAACCTTCTGGCAAGCCTCTTCCACGGCATATGCCATGGAAATTCCATCGGCGCGTACCCGTTTGATGGGTTTTTGGAAGAAGAAATCGTCCCTGGCAATAACCGCATATGCCCTCATAATCGCCGCGGCCTCCTGCCCGTGTCCATCGGCACTCTTCTGCGCCAGCTGATCCAATTCCTCTGCATATTTTCCACGGATTTCTTCAAACCGTGCAATTTCTTCTTCCGGGTCAGCTACGGTACCTTCTACCAGTTCCACAGCCTCACGTTTCAACACCAAAGCCCGGTACAATGCTTGTCCGGCTGCTCCGGCCAGTCCTTCAATTTTTTTCATCACGGTTCCCTCCTTGCAGATATGGAATACGTCCCAGTATCTCGTCTACATGATTCTGACGTTCAAAATATTGATAAATATCCTCCAGTGCATGCCAATGGGAGTAATGATCCACCCCGGAAATACACACGATGATGTTGGCCTTCTGGCCATCTTCGCACATGATTCCCTGCTCGGAGAGAATGATCCGGGTATCCACCACAGCGTTCATCTCCCCCTGCATGGGGTAATGAACCAATACCACCTGTGGGTGGAACCGATAGGTCTGAATCTTACCATTCACCACCAGGTTTTTCATTCTGGCCACCAGACGTTCGCCCTGCAAGTGGCTGGCCCCCAAAAGCACCGCCTGCTCCCAAGACGTTTCCTCCGAAACCAGCAAGAAATTCTCCTCTTTCAGAATTTCCACATGCACCTTGGTGTTTACGCCCGTTCCATGCTTTCCTTCTCGTTTGACAAAATAGCGCAGCAGCTCGAAATACATGTTCTGGCTTTGAAGCTCTCCAGTGGCATTTCGTTCCGCAATGCTCAGCAAATCCTGGATCAGCATATCATACTTGACCAACAGCTGGTTGTGTTTCAAGGCCCTTAAAATGTTCCCCTGATCCTTTTCATTGAGGATGGGGCCTGTTTGTACCACATGTTCACAGGTAAACTGCGGCCCCAGTGGAACCAGGGACACCACCAATGCGTAATCTCGTAATTGCCATGTTCGAAGACGATCCACGGATATCACGTTGTAGGAAAACGCAAAGCCAAACAAATTCTCCAGTTGCTCCTGCAATAAGGTGGCTGTGGCCATGTTGCCCGCTCCCACGATCAGAGCATTTTCCTGCACGTTGTTTTCCGTCATCGCCAGAAATTTCTCATTTAAATTGCTGGCAAAATAAATGCACAGATAAGACAGCTCATCTTCCGACAGCCCGTCAAACATGGACGTGTGCAGCGCCTCTGCTGCACGTCGGGTAAAATCATACACGATGGGATACATCCCCTGTACATCTTTGACCAGGGGACTTTTGTCCACTATTCCGTATTTTAAGCGGTAAAACAAGGGGCGTACATGATGGGTCAACTGGGAGTGCAAATGATCTCGATTGGGAAAGGATATTCCCGCAATGCACTCAAAGTTGTGAATGAGCCCCCGGGATAGTTGATCAATATAGGTGTTTTCCTCTTCTTTGGAGCTAAAATCCGATGTGCGAATGCCCAGGAATAGCGATGTGATATAGTAAATTTCGTTGGGGGAAATTTTCATGCCCAGCTTGTCCAGCTTTTGCGCTGAAAAGCTGATGGAACGATAGGAATGGGATTTCATAAGTGCAAATTGCTCTTCAGCATTCATGACGATCTCATATCCTTTGTGGCTTCGAATCCAGGACGCCTGAATCATCATGCTCTCCAATCCATTTTCCTGCAAAAAACACTTTCCCTGGATGTCTGTCTCATATTGTTTGATAAGACAGCGACACAGTTCCAAAAAGTCAATGTCATTGCCCGTCAGCGACACCATGCTCTCTTGCAAAAAGCTTTTGATGGCAGCAGTCACTTCCGGATTGTTGAGAAACTGGAATTCTCCCCACAGCATCCTGCGAATGATAAACTCATCACCTATGATTTGATATCCATTTTTTATGGCACTTTGCAAATCCAGCCCCCATTGAGCCAGATTCTCACGCACCGCCTTGATATCTCCCAGCGCGGTGTTCTTGCTGATGTCAAAGTGGTCCATGATGCTCTGAACCGTCACCGCATGGCTGGCCAGCGCAATGTAGATCAACTCCATACCTCGCCGCTCCGCCACAGAGAAAAAGTAGCTGTTTTGCTTGGTCAGCAGCCGTTCCAACTGGTTGATGTTGGTCAACTCTGCCCGTATGCGTGACCCGCTGATAGTCACCCTTCCCATGTCGTGCATGGCCAGGTAATCGTTGATCTTCTCGATGTCGTAGTAAAAGGTTCGTCTGGCAATGCCCAAAGATTGGAGAAGCTGAGTGGAACTAACCCCATTCTCCGCGTACATGAGATTGCGTAGTATATGCGTTTGTCTGCTTTTCAGTTCCATGCTGGCTCCTCCATATTCTTTGGGATTATGCTCTCCCCTTCAATGATTGTTTTCCTTTAATCCGGCAGGTTATGCAAAAACTCCGAAAGAGCCGCTCCCGCTTCCTTTTCATCGGTCCCTTCCACTTGGAGCAACACCTCGGTGTCCGGCATAATTCCGCCGCTGAGCACACTGATGATACTCTTGGCATTTACCTCGTCGTCATCCTCCACCATGAGAATGATTTCACTTTGAAATTTGGAACTGAGTTCCACCAATTCCGACGCGGGGCGGGCGTGAAGGCCGGTCTTATTCTTGATTACGATTTTTTCCGTGTACATAACAAACATCCCTTCTCCATGGATTTGATTCTTTACGCCATCATATTAGCACCCCACCCCATTGATGAAAATTACCAAAATACTGCATATACACACGCTCATATGTGTGCAAAATATGTGCCCTCCCTGGGTTCTTGCCCAGGGATATTCATTCCAAGGCCAGAAACCCTTTTCTGAACACAAATGCAAAACTTTTTCAAGCAAAAGCGCTAGTGTGAAAAAGAGATTTTCCATAAAAAACGCAGACCACTTTTCGGTCCGCAACTCTCTCCACGCAGCATCCAGCATTTTCACCATATATCCACAATCTGTCTGGGCGCAATGTCGACATAATAACATACAATTCCCACCTGTGCAAGCAATCCCTACATGGGCAGCATTTTAGTTGTGTCTCTTCCCTTCACCTGTTATAATAAATTAAACACGATACGCCAGGGAGGTTCTATGATGATTCAACCGGGAAAGTACCGCCACTTCAAAGGAAACGAATATGAAGTTCTGGATGTTGCTATCCACTCCGAGACCTTGGAGCCCATGGTGGTCTATCGCCCCCTTTACGGAGAGGGTAAGCTGTGGGTGCGCCCCGCCTCCATGTGGGAGGAATTGGTGGAAGTGAATGGAATGCAGGTGCCTCGATTTGCCCCTGTCCCTACCGAGCCGGATACGGGCAAATAATTTTGTCTCATAAGAAGAGACCTGCGAACCGTTGAAGTTCACAGGTCTCTTTTGCCGCATTGCCCTAGGCGTTGGATCAGCTTCCCACCGTTTTCTTTCAGCCACGCATACTGCGTCCGATACCCTGGCATCACCCGCTCCACCAGCGTCCAGAAGGCCCGGGAGTGGTTCAGCTCTTTCCGGTGGCACAGTTCATGTACCACCACATAGTCTCGCACCGCCTCTGGACAGAGCATCAAAAGGCAGTTGAAATTCAAATTTCCTTGGGCAGAACAGGAGCCCCACCGGGTCTTCTGCTGTCGAATGGTAATGCGGCCAACTCTCACCCCCACCACCGGCGCATACTTAACCACACGTTGGGACAGATCCACCGCCGCCTCCGCCTTCAATCTGCGAAGTTCGGCTTCCGTGAGCGGGGGCTCTTGGCTGTCGGTACGGGATTGCATCCGATCCAGCTGTTTTGCAATCCATCCTCGCTTTTCCAGGAGAAACCGCTGTATCTCTCCATCTGTCATATATGCAGGTGCTCGCACCACCACTTTCTGACTTGCCCTTACCTCAATGGCGATGGTGCGACGATGGGAGCGAATGATTTGGATCTCTCGGTTCATGGTTTTTCCTGTCCTTCCTACACACGGCTTATCCGTTCCGTATTACAGTGTTTTGATGATACACGATTGTATCCCGTTATACAAGTGACAAAGCACAGAGAGGAGCTGGTCCCCATGTACGCCACAAGAAATCCTGCACCCTTCCCACACTCCAACACTCATAAGGAGGCGCTATGAAAAAATTACGTATCATTCTTCCCGCAGTTCTTCTCGTCCTCCTGGTAGCTGGAGCGCTGCTTGTCTCCACCCTGCCCTTGATCCGAACCCACGACGATGTAATCCAAGTCATCCGGGAGGATGCGCAGTTTACTCCGAACGACGATATTACCATTTCCTATCTGGGCGAGTACGCATCCGACGGTCACGCCCTACGCTGGTACATCGTGCAGAACCAGGAACACACGCTTTCTTATAAGGCGGTGGACTGCCAATCCCTTTGGGGAGGCTGGTCTTATGTGACCAACATTTATGATGCCAGCACCTATGCCCCTGACATCGTCCATGTGGTATGGAATGGCAGCGACATTTGCTTGATGAACAACCCTGATTGTAAATATCTCGTTTACCAGAATGCTGCTGGTCAGGAGTCCACACGTATGGAATTTTCCACCTCAAATCTTCCCTATATTTTCCCCTTCCAGCTGGCAAATGGAACCGCAGATTTTCTCGATTATAATGGAAATCCCCCTCTCCTATTGATGTGATGTAAAAGGGCCGTGAATCTGAAAGATTCACGGCCCTTTTAGGGTGCATTTTAGCTTCTTTGCTCCAATCCTATCTCCCGACCGGTATCCACCGCATCTTGCAAAGCTGCCTGTGTATAACGTCGGTGCCACTCGTTCCAAAAGGCGAGGTAACCGTTCCGTTCAAATTCATCCTCCGGTATTTTCTTGGGTTGGCAGGAGCGATAATAGCCCTCCACTTTTTCCGCAAAGTGGAGCACCTGCTGTCGGTATGACGGCAAATCCACCCACTGGCTTTCTCCAGTAGGCAGGGTGATTCGAACCCCATCGCCCTCATGCTCGGTGGACCAATCCAATCCATTATCACACCCTATAATCGAGACCTGGGATAAATCCGGATTGGCAATCATGAAGTGACCACAACAGGGTATCATTTGAATGTTGGAGCCAGACATGACTTTATCCTCCGTCAACGTCTTCAGTAGATAAAGTGCCGTGGCACTTACCGTTCCATCTTCTTCTAATGTCGTCTCTCCCACTCGAACCGTAACATGTCCGTGAAGGCAAAGATCCTCCGGGTCATCTTCCGGACCACAAACCCAAGTAAACTGATCCACATCAATAGCAAATGCACACAAGATACTCACCTCAGTCCCTTAGTAACGAATGTTCGATCATTTCCAATACCAGCTACCCACACCATCCTACTAGGGTCATCCAAGGATGGTATCTGCCCGCTTTCTCACTTAACACAGGCCTGCGCATATTCTCACTTCATACAGAATTCCTTACTCTGTCCATATTTCTATCATACGCCTCGCCCACCCTTTGTCAATCTTTTTTGCACAAAAAGGCCCGTGAATCTTTCGAATTCACGGGCCTTTGGAAAATATTTCGCTTTTTTGTGCGGCTTAGTACAACTTGGCACCGGCGGGGATGTGGTCATCCACCATCAGCAGATGCAGCTTTTCTGCGCCCTCCTCGTGGTGGACCGCAGAGATGAGCATGCCGCAGGAGTCGATGCCCATCATGGGACGAGGAGGCAGGTTGGTGATGGCGATGCAGGTCTTGCCCACCAGCTCCTCAGGCTCATAATACTCATGAATTCCGCTCAAAATCACACGATCCGTGCCAGTTCCGTCGTCCAGAGTAAACTTCAAGAGCTTCTTGGACTTCTTCACGGCTTCGCAGGCCAATACCTTCACAGCACGGAAATCGGACTTGGAGAAGGTCTCAAAGTCCACGAAATCAGAGAACAGAGGCTCGATCTCCACCTTGGAGAAGTCGATCTTCTCCTCCACCTTCTCAGCGGCAGCAGGAGCGGCCACAGCGGTGCTCTCGGACTTCTTGGGCATGTCCAGGGGCTTCATGGTGGGGAAACTTTTTGACTTCTCCCGTCGCTCCCGGCTTCTCACGTTATTCTAAGCCAGTCCTCGTTTCTGTTCTTTCCTCTCTCCAACCATCCATGAAACTCCCGATAATTTTCAGGTATGCTGGAGAAAAACATGGAGAATAGGAGAAGCTCATCTACCCATACATTCTTTCACACTGCCAGGTCGTCCCAAGACAATATGGCGCTACCATTATACATTATTATATGTTTACATGTCCACACATTCACACTCTTTCCCCGTAGACGCTGCCTACTTTTCGTTACCACTGTTCACACGCATTGGAGCAAACCTGTTTCTGACAACTGTAAGATCACTTGCACTGTCCGAGCCAATAAATACATGCACTTTTGCAAATCCTCTTTTGATAGCCTCACACAGATCTTCGGGGGCTTTCTGTGAAACAACCTCATATGTAATCCCCCTTTTCTCACATAAGTACTTGGCCACTGTAAGCTCATCCTTCTCCCGCTTTGTACCCTTGAACGGAAAGGCAAACGCAAGTTTAACCCCTGGCACATAGGCATCCAGCGGCACACCGATTGCTTTCATATCTCCTACCTCAGCTTTTAGTCCTTTGCTGCCAGCGTAATACATAACGAGCAGTTTGGGGATCGCATACCTGAATTCACTTTCGCAGTAAATGCATCCGGCAGACTCAACCGCACGATGCGATATTTTATCCTTCCATGAATGTCCACACTTTCCCTTCCACCACACGGATTTCGCTGAATTTCTGGAAACTTCTGTGGGCAAAACTGTACCATTCTTCTCATAATCCCACTCCTCTGCCAACTTTGGATCCGTTGTTTTCAAGTCGTTATACCCTGCTCGAACTGCACGTTCTGCGCACACAGGACACCGCAAGCCACGCACTCTGGATTTCACAACAGCCCTCCATTCATGCCCACACGTTTTACAGTTCCACCAAACATTCTTTGTCGATCTTTCATTTACCATATCCGGTTTGACACTATCGTTTCTCTCCGACCACTCCTCAGATAAGCCGGGGTACAGTGTTGCAAGGTCATTAAAGCCTTTTAGAAGTCGTATCCCACTGCAATATGGACATTGACTCCCGTAAGATCTCGTGGAAATCAGGGTATGCCACTCATGACCTTCACGACACCGCCACCACACTTTTTTGTTGGAATAAGCAGTTACCTGCGAAGGCTTCAGGGGTAGGTTTCTGGGTGACCACTCTTTAGCCACCTCTGGAAACATGGTCGCCAAATCATTGAAACCAGGTAGTACTGTATGGTGCGCACAATACGGACATCCTGCACCTGACACTCTACTGCGGATAGATGCCGACCATTCATGACCACATTTCCCTCGCCAAAATACTTTCTTGTGTGAACCTGGCGCAACTGCGCTGGCTGGAACAGAATTGATTGGGGACCACTCTTCTGCCAACCTCGGATGCAAGGTAGCCAAATCGTTGATTCCAGCAACTATTCTGCTATTTGCGCAAATTGGACACTTCTCCCCATATGACCTTGCTTTGACGCTGGCTTGCCATTCATGACCACAACTTCCCTTCCACCAATATCGTTTGTTGGATCCAAATGAAACTTGTTCTGGCGTAATAGGTGCATTCTTGATCGACCACTCCCGGGTTAATTCCGGTCTCATCTTCGCTAAACTATTATTCATTGAGATTCCTCCATGTTTGAGTTTCCATCAGTATAATCGGTGAAAATCCCTTTGTGAAATGTGTAAAATAAATCTGGACTTGTGATACGAATACTCACAAGTCCAGATTCTTATTGTCTCGTTTGCTGCATGTAGTCATCAAATTGTGCAAGTTCTCGTTTCTTCGTCTCACTCATGACATCAACATATATATCCATCGTTGTAGATATATCTACATGCCCCAGCACAGACTGTATGACCTTTATATTGATCCCGGACTCACACAATCTCGTTGCAAACGTATGTCTCAGGTTATGGCAGGAGAAGTCAGGTAACAGTACCGGCTTTGTCTCTAAATCATTCTCTAACAATACACGGTCATTACAGTCCCGTATGACGCGCTTAATCGCTCTATTCAAAGTTCCATGATGCTGGACATTTCCATATTGATTGACAAAGACAAAGTTTTCATATCCATCAATGCGAGATTTGCTCTCTATCCCAAGTTCTCGCTGATACTCCCTCTCCAATTCAAATGCTTCTTTGACTCCAGAAATCATGGGAATCTCGCGGCATCCAGCTTTTGTTTTGGGCGTGTTAATTCCAAAATACGTACCTCTCTCATCCCGATGATTGTAGTATACCAACGTATGATTTACGTTAATACTTCCTTTTTCGAAGTCTACATCCTGCCAGCGAAGCCCAGTAATCTCACCAACTCGCACGAACTTTTTAACTGCATTGGAACGATCAAGTTCCTTCTCACCCTCAAAGGCTATGAAGGATTGCATTTCATAGAGTTCCTTATTAAGCTTGCAAAGCATACGGCCAGGAACATCCTTCGGCTGCATTCTGCAGCGGTCAAAGATGTTCATGTATTCGCCTGCATCATTACATCTAAATGAAAGTCTGCACGCGAAGTTGGACATGTATCTATAGCCAAGGCCATTTGTAGATGCATTGGTTACAAGTATAGAGATACCACAAGAAACACCTTCACGAGTAAGATATACAAACTGATCCTCGTATGCTTCTGCATAAACTTCCTTGAAAGCGCTGAAATTGTCAATTACAAAGAAGATATGAGGCAAATCTGTATATCCAGCTTCTCGATACGCAGCATAAGAGCTCAAACCACAATCCAAGAATCTGGCTTTTCTCCGCTGTACCTCTTCTGTTAGCAGTTTAAAAAGGTTTTTGAACTTTTCACCTTCAGAAATGGTTACTACGCCACCAACGTGATGCAAAGTTTCAAAATTTTTAAGGTACATAGCACCAAAGTCTGCAATGTAGAAAACAGCATCCTTCGGTGAATACTTACTAGAAATGAGTCTAATAATACTTTGAATCAGGTTTGTCTTACCGATCTGAGAGGCACCGATGATCATTGTGTTATCATCGCAAAGATTGAAATGTGCCAAACCTTGGTACTGAGAACCAGGATCGTCATACACACCTAACGGAATAGACTCCACGGTATAATCACCAAGATTCGTAGGAACCGTAAGGTAGTCCTCAAGCGGCGGCAGGCAGATATTCGACAATCTGGCTACGCCCTTACTGCTACAGTAGGATGCAACATAATCCACAATTGCGTCTAACTGAGTAGTGTTTACACCCTCTGCTTTCTTTCTCTTTTGGGTATATACAGGTGTTCTTCTACCACAAGAAGACAAACTGTATATTGAGAATTCTTTGATGGAGGTATCGTCCATTTTCTCAGGAGCACCACTGTAGGCAGACTGTAGGAGTTCAAATACTTCATTATTACCGACAACGTAGATTTCTTTTGCGATTAGATTTATCTGGTCAAGTCGAAGATTAACACACTCCGATCTACGAATGCCGGTATAAGTATAGAGAGTCACAATGGCGAAGTCTCGCTTATTACCACCCTCAAGCAGACGTTGCCTGAATGCTTCTACATCCTTCTGCTCGACAGTACAGGGATTGGCATACTGGGTTTGAATTTTCATAAAATCATTCTTTACGATCGCCAGTTCTGTCTGACGACCGGAGAAGATCAGGAACTCATTAAAACTTCTCAAGGAAGACAAATGGTTATTTACAGACTTGGGACTGTATCGCTTAATTGTCTTCATGTATGAAATGTAATCAAGCACATTCGCACGGTACAACTGCTGCGGTTCACTTCCGAAGCTATCCAGGCACCATTTGAAGTAAAGCTTAACCTTGTCACAATAGTTCAGCGCCGTGTTCTCAGACTTACCTATACCGAGCAAATATTGTTTGAATTCATTTAACATCGAATTCACCTCCTACCCTTATTACACGAGACAAGGGGCAGGGATACAACAAAAAGATTATGTTTAACTCGGTTTGGCAGAAAAACATTTTGATTATGTTTAACTCAGATAAGTATTTCAATCGTGTTCATTTTGTGGGTTAAACATAATTATTCTTATGTTTAACTTATTTGTATCGCACTTTCCAGAGCAAAGAAGGGTTAATAAGCATCAAAAAATAGTCGAATTAATTTTGTCCCAAATTTTATGTTATTTTTGGGACATTTGATTTTTGCATAAAAAAGAGTGCTTTGGAAACAATATAAATAACTATTGCAAAACTGTCCCAAATATGATATAATATTTGGGACACAGGAGGTGTGACTATGAGTTCGTTCTATTCTGATATGATATATGAAAAAATTGTAGAGGCAGGAAATGAGGCTGTTTTTATTGCAACCGACTTTCTTGATATAGCCGATTACGAGACTGCGCGTAAAGCTCTTAACCGTCTTGATAGTTATGGAAAAATAAAAAAGATATGCCGTGGTGTCTATTACAATCCCAAATTTAGTGAGCTCCTCGGCGAATATGAAGCACCTTCTCCTCATAATGTCGCTCTTGCCTTGGCTCGTAAATTTAATTGGAATATTGCTCCTTCAGGAAATACGGCATTAAACCAGTTAGGGCTTTCAACACAGGTAACAGCACACTGGACATACATTAGCGATGGACCATACAATAAATTTACAATCGGAAACATCGAGATTGATTTTAAGCACAGAAGTAACAAAGAAATCTCCGGTATGTCCTATAAAACAGCGCTCGTTATTCAGGCCCTCAAAGCGCTGGGGAAAGACAATATAGACGAAAGCGTCATTACTAAACTCAAAAAACAGTTATCCTCAGAAGAAAAGGATAATCTCATAAAAGAGGCCAGACAAACAACCGCTTGGGTTTATTCTGTAATCCGAAAAATTTGTGAGGCGAAGTAAATGTATTCAATAGCGAGATTACCTGAAGATGAGCGCAGAATTCTTTTTAGAAATACGGCTCAAAAGATGGGAATGAACGAAGCCATCATCGAAAAGGACTTTTGGGTCTGCCTGACCTTGGACTATCTTTTCCATCGATGTGAGTGGAAAGATGTATTCACATTCAAAGGCGGCACCAGTCTTTCTAAATGCTATGGTCTTATCACACGCTTTTCAGAAGACATCGATTTGATTTTAGACTGGCGCGCCATTGGTTATTCTCTCAACGAGCCGTGGGAAGATAGATCTAACACAAAACAGGATGCCTTTAACAAAGAGGCAAATGCCCGAGCAGAAGTTTTCTTACGTGACACTTTGCTTCCTATCTTTAAGCGTGATCTTTCGGAGATCATAGGGCAGGAGGCAACCATCTACATAGAGGAATCAGACCCGCAGACGATAAATTTTGAATATCCGCATATCTTTACAACCGAATCTATTCTGCAGGCAATCCGGTTGGAGATTGGTGCATTGGCAGCCTGGACTCCTGCGAGGGAGAAATCCGTTACTCCTTATACCGCTGAATGCTATCCCAAAGCCTTCGACCAAGCAACAAGTACGATCCTTACAGCTGCAGCCGAGCGAACCTTCTGGGAAAAGGTTACGATTCTTCATCACGAGGCAAACCGTCCTGAAAATTTGGCAATGCCCAAACGATATTCGAGACACTACTATGATTTATACTGCATAGCACATTCGGAAAACAAAAATGCTGCTTTTGAAGATCTGGAACTCCTCAAAAAAGTTGTAAACTTCAAAATGAAGTTCTTCCCTCGCAAATGGGCAAAATACGAAGAAGCAATTCCCGGAACAATCAAGCTTGTTCCTCCGGCTTTTCGTTTTGATAGCCTACGTACCGATTATGAGGATATGGCTGAAATGATGTTTGGACAATATCCTTCGTTTGATGACTTGATGGACTATATTCAAACCCTCGAAAATGAGATTAATGCTCTGTAATGAGCAACTTAAAACATTCGCTTCTGACACAATATTTGCAGCGAAAAAAGGTGGTGATAGATTGGCAAGACAATATAAGAATGCACGTAAAAGCAAAAAGCTGATTGTAAAAGATGCAGCTTCCAAGCTCGATATTTCACCATCTACTCTCAGCGCATGGGAGTCTGAACGCAAGGCACCTTCGATTGAAAGCTTAGAAGCGATGGCAGATCTGTATCAGGTTTCTACTGATTATCTTCTTGGCAGAGAGGAAACGCCCCCAGCAACTTCTCTTCCCCTCCCAGGTGAATTGCTAAAGATATATCATGGTAAATCAGTCTGGTCGTCCGATTTCGGATGGGTATTGGTAAACTCAATAAAGAATGTACTGGTTTGTGTTGATGGTTCTTTGGTACCGTTTGATAACGCCGGTTCTGTTTATGTGGCACAGCCTCCGTTCTATGAAGCATCACTTCCAGATTCAAAACCGTTAAGCAAACCGGATCTTCAAAATTATGGGAAAATCTGGCTTGAACCAATCTCTCACGATACGGAACTCAGAGAACAACTTCGAGGAACCTATCGGGTTTACGAACACTGGGTAGAGAATAATTTCGGAAATCGCTTCTCGCTCGATACCTACGGAGTCAAATGGTTGGCTTTCAGCAATAAATAATATTCAAGGCAGGGTTGTCGTAATTGACAATCCTGCCTTTTATCATAAGTATTTCTGCATATAGAACTCACTTCGGTAAGTGCCGTCCTTGAGCTTAAACATATTCGGTCTTTCGCAAACAACACGGAATCCGAATTTTTCGTACAAGTGTCTTGCACGGTCATTGCCCTCTATGAACTCCAGCTCCATAATCTCGGTTCCTCGGTTCTGTGCCGCCGATACAAGCTCCTCGAACATTGCAGAGCCGATACCGAGGTTCCAATAGTCTTTGAGAATAGCATTGGCAATGGTTGCACGATGCGATACTTTCATGTCTCCTCTGAAGCTGATCTCACAGTTGCCGGCATCCTCACCGTCAACGTAACAGGTGATACCCAATGTATCAGGGGCAGAGCGCAAGCGGTTTACCCATGCTTCCTCTTGCCCGATAGTTGTTGTCCATTCTTCGGGATAGCGTGCAAGAAAATCAGTTTCACTACAAGATTTCTTTATGTAGTTCAGTAATTTTTCCGCATCCTCAACACATGGACTTTTTAAGATGGCGGTCCTGCCATCTTTCAATATGATTGTTTTTTCTTCAAATATCATTTCGATACTCCTTTCGGTAAATTACTCCTCGATTGAAAAGAGTGCTTTAATCATTTTTGCAACTTCATCTGGAGCCGGATTTGTATTGTCAAGTTTCATATAGTTCTCAAACGGCAGTTCTTCGCCGTCATAGGAATTAAGGCGATACTTTTCGCTCGTTGCCCTCATTTCAGATTCGCTCCAATTGAGATCACGCTTCCGTTTGCTTTTTTATCCCCGGCATTTTATCCCCCTGCGGGGATAGGACAACCGCCCGGTATGTTTATCCCCGTTCATAATTGTTGATATAGGGATTATACCGTCTAATTTTGTAGATTTTTCCGAGATTTTCCGTAGAATTTTCGTAGTCGGTCGCAAGTTTAGACAAGAACAAACAACAAAATGCTGTATAATGTCAAATTTTACCGCCCTTTGAATACTGCACCGTAAGAAAAGACTTTATGGCTCAAATAAATAGGGGAAACGACCTGCTATCAGGTCGTTTCCCCTATTTATTCCGTAATATTCTCAAAACAAAAGCCAACTTCTCGAACACAACGGATAGCAGAAGGTAAGCTGAGTGCTATCTCACGAAATTTTCTGCGCAGGCCGTATACATGACAGCTTACCGCATTGGCTTCATTTCCCATTGGATCTTCTCCCCATACAGCCTCATAAAGCTGCCTGTATGACAACACCCGCCCTTCATACAAGGCCAGTCGGTAAAGTAGTTCATACTCTTTTGTTGTCAGTAATACCTCCTGCTGATTATAGTATACCTTTCTTTTTCCTGTGTCAATTATGAGGTGGTTAAAAATCAATGTCGGTTCAACTACCATTTCAATCAGCTTCAAATCAGGATGACGCTCCAAAATCTTTGAAATTTCCTCTAAAGCAACATTATCCTGGTCTGATAGTTCCAAAATCACAATTCGTTTGATAGTCCCACCTTCCTTCTAAAACAGCCGCCATCTGTCTGATGGCGGCCGTAAAATGTTATATATTCTGTTCCTTTTTCTTTCTGCTGTAAAGCGTCATGCCATAGACGCCGGCTCCGGATGCAGCCAGAAGACCAATCCACAGCATCATGTTGCTGCCGTCCCCGGTCTGCGGAATAGTTGTATCGGAAGACTGATCGCCCGCGCCGGTCTGCTCTCCGTCCTGAACCGTACTGGTTGAAAACGGTGTGTTGGAGCCAAGGATAGCATACTGGCTCAGATGGGTAGTCTCAAACACCAGGAAGTCACCTTCCGCCACCGCGTCAAAGCGTTCCAGCTCTTCACCCAGATATACCGCCTGGTAGTATTTGTAGCCCTTCAGGTGGTCGTTCATCGGGATTTTGACCGTCATGGGGTTATCCTTGATTTCCAGAGCTTTACCGTCTTTTCTAACGCTGATCTCGTAAATGGACAGCAGGCCCGGCAGCTCCTCTTTCAGTTCCGGACGGCTTCCCAGCACGCTTTCCTGTGCAATGGTGTCGGCATAAAGCTCTGCACCCTCTGGCACTCCATCGGTCAGGGAGATGGAAACACCGGTTTCGGAAGCAGTCAGATCTTTGGCGCCAGTATCCTCACCAGGTTTTGTTCCAGGATCAGTGCCCGGATCGGTAGAAGTCCCGGACGGGGATACTTTGATCACATCATTGGTGCAGTAGTAGCTATACATGCCGGTCTTTACCACGTTGGTGGTATAGCCTGCCGGAATATCTTCTTCGGTCGCACCGCTGACGCCTTCTCCAGCCACAGGCACTACAATTTTTGTCAGGGTTGTCTGACCCCAATCCTCCGCAGTTACGTCATCAACGGCGGTCTGATAGACCAACCACTGGGATTGATTCGGGTCTGCTCCCCAATAAAACCTCTGCCCGTCCTTGATCAGCACTGTCATAGAGCTGATATCGCCTGTTTTGGCGCTGATGGTTTCCCCTGAGTCGGTATATCCCTCAGGCAGAGCGTCCTTTTCAAGTCCGTCAACGGTAGCAATTTGAACGGCAAGATATTCTTTTTGGCTAGGAAGTCCTTCCACCTTCACCAGCTCGTGGATATAGCCCACAGGCTTGCCGTTTGTTAAATCGCTGCCGGTGTAGATTGTTCCGTAACTAACGCCGTATTTCTTTCCGTCCTCGCCCTTGGTGAGAACCTTCCAGTCTTGAGCAACATAGTTACTTTCATATATGACATTTTCCCATTCGGTGGTCTCCCCCTCGATGCCGGAATTGGCGGTCAGGGCAAGCTCTGTTTCCAGATTACCTGTGAAGGGAAGGGTTGAGGATGTTGTCGATACAAAGGCCGCAGAATAAGTGTTTTCACCTGCGCTCTTATACGCTGTCACAGAAGCGTTTGAGCCGACCTTGAGCAGACCCTGTGTTCCCTCGGCCATAAAGCGAATCGCCGCAGTCTGAGACGTTTTGTTTTCATTGATGGTCAGGGAGCCGTCTCCGGTAATTTCCAGATTGCCGCCCCAGCCGAAGCCCCATACAACCAGTTCGGCGATATGATTGTCACCCACCAGATGAAGCTTCAAATCGTCGCCCATCTCGTTGGTGGCAAGGGTCATTTCCGGGTGGTTGTAGTTTGTCAGGGTGATGGTGTTGGTAGCCTTGTCATAGACAGCGCCCTCCACCGTGTCAGCCTCGCCGCCGTTGCTATAAAGTACATAGCCATCGGGTTCTTCTACACTGCTATCATACAGCTGCACCCATGCAGCGCTCATGTCCCCGGACGAGGGGCCGTTCGCCGCAAATGCCGGCACAGCCATTCCAACAGCCATACAAAGCGTCAGCAGTCCTGCAAGCAGTTTTCGCTTCAATTTCATAACTGATTTTTCTCCTTTCAAGATAACATTCATGTGAATAAACGGTTTGATGATTCTCTTTGGGGTATCACCGCCTTTTTCTCTATATTTCTATGCCATCCGTTCCCCGGTGCGCCGGTTCAGGCAGCCAGGGCGGAACGAATAACCTTCTTTGCCGCAGTTAAAGTTCTTTATGCTTTGGTGAATACCAAAGCATAAAGAAGGGATATCCCTTCTGCGTTTTCAGCTTTCCTGCGTCTCCCATTTGGCGTAGAGATCCATCGGCGCATAGGGCGCTTCCCTGACGGGACGCTCTTTCAGCTCTTCAAGGATTTTAAGCCCTGTTACCGGGCCGGCGGTGCAGGCTTTATCCCTGTACCAGCCGGTGAATACCTTGCCGCTGCTCGTCGGTTTCAGGCAGGTAGCCTCCACATAGAAAAGCTCCTGGTCTGCAAATTCCAGCGACCGCGGCTTCATATACAGCAGATCGGTCCCGTCCGCTTCAAAAGCCCCGCCGTTGGCATGCAGCCTGACGGCGTACCGGGGATTCCCGTTCTCGTCATTCAGGGCATACTCATCTGCCATTTCCGAACGGAACGCCGCCGTGATGAGAACCTTACGCCGCTTGACTTTCTCCGTCTCCACGGCAGGCTTTACCGCTTTGGATGTGACGGGATCTTCCAGGGCCTTGTAGCCGCCGTTTCCGTCCTTTAACATCCATGCGGCAAAGCTTACGGTGACCGGCTCGGCGCCCTCGCCGCCAGGGAAGTGATAGTCCACACCATCCGGCAGGGGGACAGAAAACTTATGCATATGCGCTTTTGCAAAGGCCATGGAGTCGACCACACCAATATCGGATGCCTTTGTCCGATGAAACACTGGACTCAGTTGATACAAATTACTCATCATAAAAACTTACCAGTAGATGTCCCTCGGGGCAGTGCTGATAGGCAGACTATAGGTAAAAGGCTGGCCGGAGAGGGTCATGTGGACGGCGCAGCTCAGGGCGGACTCCGCAGCCAGAGGCTGGGGCAGGGAGGCGGTGGCCACGGTGATGTAGGTGTATCTCGTCAGAAGCACATCTGGATTGTCCGAGGTGGAGTACTGGGATTCCTCGCGCACCTGGCTCAGGGCATAGGCCTCCGGCGGCAGGGGCTCCCCGTCCACATAGACGGTGACGCTTAGGGTGTCGCCCTCGGCCTGCTCCGGCGCGACGGGCACCACCTGTGGGAAGTCCTCCCCGTCGTCCCACCAGACCTTCATCGTCACGGTGTTGGTTGTTTCATCATACTCTCCCCGCAGCTGGGGGCATCGGCCCAAGTCGGCAGCGGTGTAGGTCTCCGTTTCCCCATTTACCTGTTCCACCGTCAGACGCATCTCAAAGGTGGGGTAGGTGTCCGCCCCCGCCTCTGCCCAGTAGTCGTCGAAATCCGGGGGATAAACCACATAGAAAGCGGTATACAGCCCGGCATCGATGTCCGCCCGGGGGATGCCCTCACCGAAAGTATCCTCATAAAAAGGACGCTGGGTGATGGTGTCAAACTGGGTGACCTTGGCCGAGGCAATGGTCTCTGGCTCCGGGAAGGCCACCTGCAAAAAACCCTCGGATCCGTTCATCATGGCCGAGAAAAAAGTGATGGGTTCCGGCGTCTGGACTGGGCCGGGGCTTTCCTCTCCGCCCGGAGGCGTGGTCTCCGGCGGCACCGTGGGGAGCGGGTCCCCGGCTGACGTCGGCGGCTCGGGAGAGGGGAGCTCCGCTGCCGGGACGGCGGCCGCTACTGTCAACAGAAGGGCCATGGCGACGGAGGCCAGTATCCGCCAGCCCCGCCGGCGCTCCCGATTCCGGGGCGCACCCCTGCCGCCGCCCTGAAACTCCGGGGGAAGCGGGGCCGCCTCCGCCCCGGGGCGGGGCTCCTCCGGGACGCCAGGCTCCCAGGGCAGGATGAACTCCGGGGGAAGTTTCCATTCCTTTGGCGGTGCGCTCCGCTCCATCGGCGGCGCGTTCCGCAGATTCTGCCCGCCCATGGCTCACATAGAGTGGACGTCCAGCTGGGGGAAGGGGCACTCCACACCCAGCTGGCGCAGGCCCAAGAGCAGATCCCGATTGAGGATCCGCGCACCGCCATAGATGTCCTTTTCTTTCACGTCCACGCAGAAACGCAGCACCACGGCGCTGTCAGCCAGCTGCTGCACCCCCAGGTAGACCGGCGTGTCCAACATGACGTCCGCACGCTTCTGCCGGATCTCCTCCAGCAGGGACGGGAATTTCTCCTCCAGTGCCTCCAGATCACAGGTATAGGGGATGGAGATGTCGCAAAAGGACTTGGACACGTGGTCGGAACGGTTGAGGATGTTCCGCATATCCGCATTGTTTACAATCTTGATGTTCTCGCTGGCGTCGGTGATAGAGGTGGTGCGGATGCCGATGTCCGTCACCACGCCCCGGAAGCCGTCCACCTCTATGATGTCCCCCACATTGTACTGGCTATCAAAGAGGATGAACACGCCCGTGACCAGGTCGGCGATGATGCTGTCGGCGGCAAAGCCGACGATTAAGGCCAAAACACCCAGGCTGGCCACAATAGCCAGAATATTCACACCCAGGAGGTGTAGACCCCAGCAGAGGATGACAATGGCTGCGGTATAGCGCAGGAAGCTACGGGTGATGGAGAGGATGGACCGGGCCCGGTGGGTCCTGGGCTTGCAGAGGGTCAAGAAGAACTCCGCCACCCACTCCGCCAGCAGCACCCCTGCCGCCATGGCCGCCAGACGCAGGATAGCCCTCAGGCTGAGGGTCCAGTCGGCGGTCAGGGCCGCCGTTTTCATGGCACCAGTGGCAAAGCCGGCGGTCAGGGCCACTGCCAGGATGACCGCCAGAATCAGGAACTTAATAATGCTTTGTTTTTCTTTCATCGTTTGTTTCCTTCCTTTCTGACAATGCTGTGTGCTTGTGTGGGACGGCCCCGATGGATGGTCAGGCGGAGTGACCAGCAGTCGCTGGTGATCTGGACCACGCTGCTGTGTATCAAAAGCTCGTTTTCCAGATACCGTACGATCCGCCACGGCGGTTATGGCTCACTCTTTTCCCTGTTTGGACAAGCCCTCGCAGGGCTGCAGCAGGGTGACCTTCAGCTCGGTACCCATCTCCTGCTCCTCAGCAGAGATGGAAAAGGTGCTGGGATTACCGTATGCCTCCGCTTTGGCCACAATGGTCTCCTCTCCCTTTTGGTAAGTCACCCTCTCGCCGTCCAGCACATCATAAATCACCAGGAGCACATACCGCCGGGCATATCATTCATTTTTCCTAAACAATCTACTAATCCAACTTTCCTTTCGTTCCTCCTGCTCAGTGCCGCTCCCATCAGATAGCTGTTGTTTAATAGTTCCCGCGTGAAGAGCCTAGCCTTCTGTGGTTTCGGCGCTCTGTACCTCCATCCCTTTGGCGGAGGACAGGAACGACGATACGGCGTTCGCCACTACCTGGGTACTCATACCGGCGGGCAGCCGGAATACTCTCGATTCATTTGCCATAGATATCCCTCCAGATATTCAGATTCATTGTCTGTTTATTCGCTCTGCCGGGAGAGCGGCGCCCCGCATTCCGGACAGAATTTCACGCCCGGGGCAGCGGACGCGCCGCACGAGGGGCATACCGTACCGTCAGGCGCGGCCGGAGTTTGTGCAGCAGTCTGCGCAGCCTTGGCCGCTTCCGCTTCCGCACGGATCCGGCCGATTTCCGCCTGTGCCTGCGCCGCTGTTCCCTATACGGCATAATGCCGGTCCGGCACGAAACAGCGGCGGTTGATCATCAGCTCGTTCTCAAGGTACTGGGCAACCTTATCGGCTACGGCGGTCACCGCCCGTTCCTCTCCCTGGGCCGACAGGCCGGGACAGGGTTCACGCATGGAAACCGTCAGTCCGGTCCCCACATCCTGTATCTCTGTCGAAAGGCTGAAGGTGCTGACGTTCCCGTAAACCGAAAGCCGGGCGACCACCGCGCCGCTTTCCTCTTTCCGGTATTCCGCCCCCTCCGCGTCCAGCACGTCGTAAACGGCCATCTGCACATACCGCCGGACATAGGGAAGGAGCCTTTTCACCTGACGCATTCCGTTTCCCTCCTTGTCATGTATTCCTTGTTTGCGGTTTTCCGCCGCTTCCCTATTCGATGTAACCGCTGATGGGCTCTGCATACATTTTGTTTTCAGTCACCGGCTTGTAGCGGTCACTGCCGGTGCTTTCATACCATCCGGCCTCCGCCCGGTAGATTTCGCCGGTCTGCGTGTCGTACACGCGCTCGTAGCCGCCGGTTTCGTCGCTCTGCATCTGGCTGGTGATGTCCTGCTCGACGTTCCGGTCCTCCCAGGCCGCCATGATGATTTCCAGCCTCTCGTTGGTGATGCGGCTGATTTCCTTTGACATCGCCACCTTTTCTTCACCGGCCTGCTCAGTGGCTTTTACGAAACTCTCAGAATAGGCGAGCGTTCCAAGGCATTTGGTGAGGACGCTCTCCCATTCGATGAAGGTATCCTTCGCGGCGGTGACCGCCATGACGTTGTATGCCATGTAGTAGCCGCCGTCCGCCCGGGGGATGATATATCCTACCGGCAGTCCTGCGGCAATATCAACGCTTCCGAAGTCCACCACCGACGCGGCGAACATCCCCTCGCCTTCCTTGCCGTTTTCGGTAAAGGACGCCCGCAGCGTCTCTTCTCCCAGAGCATACGAGGACAGGAGACTGGCCGAGGCAAAGCGGTCGGTCACGGCAAAGCCGTCAAACCGGGGGAAGGTATAGCCGGCATAGCTCGGCTCCCACTGCTCTACAAACGCCGCGTATTCCGAAAACAGCTTGAAAAAGTTTTCGGTGGAGGGGGTTGTCAGCACCGGCGCCTGGGAAAGCATCTGCGCCCATGTGTTCCCCATGGTGACGTTATACGCATAGGCGTCCTTTCCCTCCTGGCTGTGCAGCAGGCCCTCCGCCTTCAGCAGGACAAACATCTGGTTGAGGGGCTGGCTGGGATCCTGCACCCGGATGGAATGGTACATGGCCGTACCGCCGCTGGTGACTGTCCAGCCCTTGGGGATCTGCAGGCTGAAATCCGCCGTTTCATACAGCTCGGTTTCGATGGACCTGGCCGCTGTCTCAGTGATTTTTACGTCGTTTTCTTCTTTCGTGATGGTCCCGTCGCTGTTGACGACAGGCTCCTTTCCGCCCGGCTGCCCCTGCCCGGCGCAACCGGCGAGGGAGAGCGCCAGCGCCGCCGCCAGCAGCAGGGATAATACGCTTTTCTTTTTCATAGCAGAATGCCTCCTGATCGATTTTTATTAATTTCAATAGCCATCCAGAGCGAGGAGCTTCTCCATCACATCCGGCGGGTATGCGATGTAGCCCGATTCATAGTCCTCGCCTATCGCCTCCGTGGCGGGGAGAAGCTTGTAGTCCGCCGTGATGATATAATCATGGGCGATGGTGAGCACGTCGCTGTAATACCGGCTCAGCAGCTCCAGCTTTACAAGCCGGTAGCGGTTGCCGCCGCCGAATTTTGGGAGATAGGCGGCGGGGGTGCCGTCGGCGTTGGTGGTCTTTTCCTCATAGCTCAGATCATTCTCGGAGATATCGTCGTACATGATCTGGTAAAACGCCTGATCGGTCGCCAGGATGTTCCCATTTAAGATGGCAACCGCTTTTTCTCCGTCCCCCACGGCCTCGTCCGCCACCTCGTAAACAATATAGCCGTCCTCACCGTCGTCAAAATAGTACCCGTCAGATGGGATTTTCCGTTCTGCCGCCGCCTCCAGCTTCCCGTCTGCGATCAGCAGATAGCTGCCTCCGACGTGCACAATCCGCTGGGCTCTGTCCCGCAGCCCGACGTCCTCGGTCAGCGTTTTTCCGTCTGCGTTGTAGCGCCAGGCGTGCGTCAGGACAGGATGGAGATACTTGCTCTCCGTCGCAGTGTACGGGCCGTTGTTGCTGGCAGACTTGACCGAATACCGTTTGCCGCCCCGGTAGACCACCTCCAGGTCGGCGCCGTTGAAATCGTTGGCCTGGAGGTAGACGGGCTGTTCCGCAAGGGGCAGGGTTCCCACCTCCCGGCAGTTCTGTCCCCCCGGCAGGGTCGCGTCGCAGCGGTACTGATAGATTTTTCCGCCGGACAGGAAGACGCTGGACAGATTGCCGCCGGCCTTTTTGGGGTTGAGATCCGAAAAGACGGTTTGCAGGCTCAGCACGCCTTCTGCGCCGGTAAAGGTTTTGTAATCCGACTGGTCAAAGGCGACGCCCCGCTTTTTCAAAAGCTCCTGCTCCAGCGTTTCCGGCTCAGGTTCCGGCTCCGGCGCCGAAGCGGCAGGCGTGCTGCTGGCGGACGCTGTGGAGCTGCCTGTATCGGAAGACGGCTCCGAAGGCTCCGTCCCGCCGGAGCAGCCGACAAGCAGCAACCCCATCGCCAGCAGAAGCGGCAGCAGCCGCCTGCAGAGGCTTCGCTTTTTGGTATATTGAATCAAATCGGTTTGTTCGTTCATTCTCTTTCCTCCTGAAGCTGGTGTGCGGACAGCAGGGCTTTCTCAGCCCTCCAGTTTCAAAACCCCGCGGTTCACCTTCATGGCAAGGATCCGGCGCACACTTTGGTTGATCCGCTCTTCGCTGATTTCTCCCAACGCGACCGCTTCCTCCAAAGCGGAGACGGCCGCCTGCGGGTTTGACGGGCAAAGCAGGATATCTACTCCTGCCGACACCGCACGGCGGGCGATTTCCCCGCTGGTATAGGAGTCGGTCAGCGCCTTCATCTGCAGCCCGTCGGTAATGACCACTCCCTGAAAGCCCAGCTCCTCCCTGAGCAGCTCCGTGACGATGCGGTAGGAAAACGGCGCGGGCTGGGCGGCGTCGATTTCGGTCAGGATCAAATGCCCGATCATCACCATATCGCTGCCGGAGGCAATCCCCGCCCGAAAGGGCAGCAGTTCCTCCCGGCGCAGCTGTTCGAGGGGCTTCGACACATATACAGCGCCGTCATGGGAATCGGCCAGCGCATCCCCGTGGCCTGGGAAGTGCTTCAGCGTGGTTGCCACGCCGCCGCTGTGAAAGCCCCGGACCGCCTCAGGGATCAATTCAGCCGCCTGTGCGAAATCGTCGCTGTAAGCCCGGTCGCCGATGACCGTATTGTCCGGATTCGACCACACATCCGCCACCGGAGCCAGGTCGGCGTTAAATCCCAGCACCCGCATATCCGAAGCAATGGTGTGGGCGTTCTGCCTCGCGGTTTCCGCCCCCCTGGTCCCTATACCCGAACATCGGCCCGATATATGTCGTACCCACCGTACTCATCAGCCGGTTGACGCGCCCGCCTTCCTCGTCGCAGGTCAGTATGAGCGGTATTTTGGAATAGCTCTGGGTGTTGGACAGCATTTTACATACCTGCTGCCGGCTTTTCAGGTTGGGACGGCTGTATATCAGGCCGCCCACCGGCATATCAACAAGCGCCTGCCGTGTGGTTTCTCCGGCCGCTGTTACACCGGAAACGCCGGTGAGCAGTTCCGGGCTGAGAACCAGCATCTGGCATATCTTACCGCGCAGAGACATCCCTGCCAAAATATCGTCTATACTGCTCCAGGCGACAGAGGGCCTGCCGCTCTCCGGCGGCTTGCTCTGACTTTCAGGAACGCTTGACGACGGGGCGGACGGTTCGTACGCACTCTCCGCCATCTGAGATGGAGCCTGTGTCTCAGACGTTTCCTGCGACGCCGGTATGCCGGATTCCTGGGAAACAGAACTGCCCGAAGAAGTGCTGGGATTTGCACACCCGCCGGATATGGCGATGAAAGCGCAGCACAAGGCGGCGAGCATTCTCTTCCATTTTATCCCCGTCATTTCTCACACCTCCTGTCCCCTGAAGCGGCGTTTTTTAAGCGTCTTCCTCCCCTTTCGTCATCAGGGTATTTTCCAAATGCCGGACGATCTGGTCCAGCATCTCCTGCAGAAGCCGGTACGCTCTCTGCTCCGGTATCCCGTCGCAGGGGCGGCGCAGCGAAACCGTCAGTTCGGTTCCAAACGCTTTTTCCTCCGCCGTTATGGAAAGGGAGACGTCTGTTCCGTCCTCTCTCCATTCGGCAATAACCCTTCCCGGCGCTTCCTCCCCAAAAGCAATCCCTTCCTGCCGCAGCATACCATACACCGAGCGCAGGACATAGGAGCGCACATAGGGAAGTTCTCTTTGAACGTATTCCATCATTTCTTCTCCTCCTGAATTTTTGGGGAATCGTGGCGGACGCCGGGAAGAAGTAGATTCCTACGCCCTCATTTTAGGTGAAAAGAGGCCGGATTGTCTATGCGTAAACCCCGCCAATCGTATCAAAACAGGTGGCGGTGAACCGCCATTTTTCAAAAAACCGATGGCGGTCAACCGCCATTTGTTCATATTATATAAATCAAAGCAACTATTTTGATGCTTTATATATGCACAACTTCTAATCGTTCCAAATAGGGGTTGAGGTGTACTTTTCGTTCCTGATTTTTCCTTTCCCGGATGCCGAATGGCGTAAATTTCATTTTTCAAGTGGGGAAAACGATGTTTTTTATCAGGACAATTCGTTACCGCACACAAAAACACCCTGCCTCTCCTGAGAGAAAGCAGGGTGTTCTTTTATCCTGTATGTTAATCGTTACGGTAAAGCAGGTACATAGTGATGCGGGATTTTGCGCCCGTCTTTTCGTACAGGGCGGAGATATGCCGTTCCACCGTCCGCTTGGACAGGAACAGGCAGTCGGCGATCTCCTGGGCGCTGCTGTCCGAAGAAATCATCTGGGAAAATACATCCCATTCCCGTTCGGTCAGCCCGTATTTTGCGATGAACGCCTCCCTGCGCTCTTCGTCCGACTTTTGGGAAGCAGGCGGCTCCTTGGGCTCCATGACGGCGTTCATGCGGGCGGTATACACGGCCATAGCAACGCTGACCGCCACGAACAGCACCAGGGCGATGACAATGGCGGCCAGGCTGTTGCCGGTGGACAGCAGCGCCACCGATCCGCTGGCGATCAGGGCGGCGCTCACGTTATTCATGGCGCGGCCCATGCCCGCCCACAGCGACGGCAGGCGCATATGCCGGGAAAGCTCCATAAAGCCCGCTGTGAAAAAGACAACGAAAAAGCCCGAGGACAGGTAAAAGACCACCAGTCCGATCAGGAACGGAGCGCCCAGGTTCAGTACCACAATGGACAGAACCGACATCATCATCACGCAGTACATAATAAGCCCCATATACTTCCGCTTGCGGATATCGAAGACAAAGCCTGCGGCGAGGCCGCTGAATGCCAGCAGCAGGCGGGGCCACTGCCCGATATCCGTCCCGCTCGCATGACGGAGAGTCACGGCATTGTCCAGTGTGCTGAACACGCAGGCCATCAGCACTACCAGCAGCGCCAGCATAATGCCCGCCGTCCGTTTTTTCCGGGTGAGGGAAATGTCTTCCGCAGGTTCCGAAGAGGCGCCCGCAGTCTCCGTCATTTCGATGCGGCTTTGGGCGGCCTGTCTCGTTCAGATGACCAGCAGGCTCAAAGCCGCCAGGAATACCGAAAGAAACGCCGCCTCCGCAACCTCCAGGTTGACAAGGTTGTTGTTTGCATACTGGAGCAGAATTCCCAGGGCGTAGGCGATCCCCGCCAGCCGTGCCAATGCATTGTCGCCGTCTATGGTGACGGCAGCCAGATAGTGGACGGCGCTGCCGAAAACGCCCAGCAGCAGGAAGAGCACCATCCCTGCCGTCATGGTCGCCGCATAGGAGATATGCTGCTGGACAATGAAGGTACAGATAATCGCACCCAGCGCCAGGATAAAGGTCAGCGCGCTTTTATAGCGCCTCCCGCCCCAGCGTTCCATGGCCGGATACAAGAAAAAGCCGACGGCGCTGGCGCCCAGCGCATAGTTCTGGGCAATGACAGTTCTCCCTTCCGTCACCGACAGAGAAATCATATTGACAAACAGATATTCCGCCCCTAAAAAGACAAAAGTAAAAATACCGATCAGCAGAATGGCGTTGACAGACGCCGGCTTTCTCAGTTCCCCTTTCATCGTACCACCCTTTCCACAGAAGCCGCTGCAGGCGTCCCGTTATTTCTCCGATTCTTCCGTCAGCTCCACTACATCCCCGATGTCACAGCGGAGCGCCCGGCAGATCCGCTCCAAAACCTCCAGGCTCACATATTCGTCCCGGTTCAGCTTTGCTATCGTAGAGGAGGACACATCTGCCAACTCTGTCAGGGCGGATTTTTTCATCTTTTTATCAATCAGCAATTTCCACAGCCGGTTGTACTGGACAGCCATACGCTTCATCTCCCGCCTTGTTTATGGAAGACAGTATAGCACAAAAATCGTGAAAAGCCAATGGATTTTATGAGATGTCACATATTTTTACGAATGTTAAGCCAAAAGAAAGCAGCCGCTCCTTTTACAGGCTCCTTTTACAGCCATAGACATTTACCGCTTTTTATTTCCAACGAGGTGAAGAAGCTAAAATACAGGGGAAAGGAGTACGATTATTTTCTGTTTACTCTGCAATGTTTATTACCTCGACACCTTTGCTCTTAGCGTAGTTCACTGTATAAAAAGTTCCGCCCTTGTTTTCTGTGAGATAAGAAATACAAGCAGAACTGTTATCAACCAGATGGCGATTGCGTTTATGCATACAGCCCCTCGTGTACTCCTGAGAAGTATATACAACTTTATCGGCCTTCTGTTTGATGTCATCGTATATCTCTATATCTTCCTGCGACCATCCTCTCGTTTGAGAGAAGCAAGGAAGCACGAGGATCAGACGAATATCAGGATAACGTTCCTTCAATTTGAGAACCGCAAAAACAGTACCATCCATACGGTAAATGGCTCCGGCTGCACTGGCAAGTTCTAATATTTTTTTGTGTTGCAAACTATAGATGATTTCGGCATCTTTATATCGCAGGAACTGTCTGCGAATCCTTTTAGCACTCTCCCTTACATCGTTACGTTTTTTCAGGTCATAATATGCTCTTGTCTCTTCACTAATCATTGTCTTTGTTCCTTTCGGTTTTAATTTTGTCATGACACAAGCAGACCTAACAAAAAAAGAGAACACCTTCTGAAATTACTTTCAAAAAGTGTTCTCTATACAGCAAGTACTGTATTGTGTTTTATCCTTACAACAATTCATTCTGCTTCACAATTCTTCAAAATTATATGAAAAATTGTTGTCAATTTGTTGTCAACTCGGATTTGAGATGCCGAAAACCCTTGATTTTACTGGATTTTTTAGTCCAGAGGCTTCATTGTGGGGAACACCCCGCCGGTCTCTTCATCCGGTTTCGTCACGGCCTGACGTGTTGAAAAAGCGCCATTTTTACGAGGTTTTTCTAACTTTTTGGATTCCATAGGATGTCCTCCTGCTCCGTCTGATTCGGGGCAAAAGTTGTAGAAAAGTTGTAGAAAGTTGTATTGGCACGAAATCGGCTCAATGACGACTTAAAATTGGCACAACGAATGGCTACATTGTTTTCAAAGGGAACATTTTGAAAACCGCCCCACTTACAGTAAAAACTGCACGAACTTTGTATAGGATTGCCAAGCAAATCCATACATAAACAAGTATAGCATAAGTCTCAAAGATATTCAAGTCAACGGTTTTTTCGTTGGCGAACTCAATTTCATACCTTATATATAAAAAGGAGAAAGCTATGCCAACCTATCAATTACAAATTAAACAGGTGGTGGACTACCCACGCTGCCGGATCTACCGGCAGTTCGTCCGCTTTCTGATGGAGGACCGGAGCATTCGCGTAAGCGGAGGCTCCGGCCTTTTTTATTTTACGGTACTTTGCAGTTACGCAAACTTCCGCACCTCATACCGCCGCATCGACGGCATCAGCTATACCGTCTACCCCGGCGAATGGGTCTGCACCCTCAAAGAACTGTCCCAATGGTTCCGCACCCGGTTCCAGTGCCAGGCGCTGGCCGAGCTGGAACGGCTACAGAAGCAGCACCTCATTTCTTTCCAGGCCCTGGGCCGCGGAAATGTAGTCCGCTATAAGATCTGCGACTGGGCGCGGCATAACACGGTCCTGGAATACAATGCCCCCTGCCAGAAGGACACCGGCTTTTTCTTCCTGCCGGTTTCTGTTGCTACCGATCTTATCAGTTCAGACCGCTGCTCCGAGATGGACATTGTGCTGGACCTGTGGATCTCCGCCATCTACAACGACAATCAGGTGCAGGGATCAGACCTGGGGCCAGTGGTCTATTTCCGCAACGGCACCGGCAATCCCCTTGTTACCTACACGGAGCTGGCTGCCCGCTGGGGGCTGTCCCGGGCGACAGTCGGCCGTGTCCTGAAAAAGCTGGCCGCGCTGGACTATCTCTCCCTCATGTCCTTCCCGGGCCGGCATGGCAGCGTGATTTATCTGCAAAAATATCTGTCCACCATGTTTGAGATCTCGGATGTGATGGTAGATAAAGAGGAGGTCGCTATGACGCTTAACATACGCCTGGAACTCCCGAAGGAGGACAGCGCAGGCCACGACGCTCCTGCCTTGGAGCATGAGGTCATCGTTTCAGATGAACTCGCCAGCGTTTCAAAATCGCACATTGAAATTATCCTTCAGAAAATGGCGCAAATCCTGATGGCACAAGGGATTTCGTGCTTTGGCTGCCCGCTCTCTCGCTACAAGTTATATCCCTTATCGGGCGACTGCCGGGAAGATTTACTTCCCCGCGCGCGAGAGCAATCCCTGCTGCGTTTCGGCCTTGCTGTTCTGTGCGGGAACAAGCAGGTCACCACTTTTGAACTTACACTCTCTCCCTCGGTGGAGAATTGAACAGGAGGTCTTACCATGAAGAAATTTGTTGAAAAAGATGTCGCAGAGAACCCTCTGTACCATGATACCTGGAAACTGCTGAAAAAATATCGCGACGTGGTTTGGAGCTTGGAGATTTCCGTCCAGCATGTGCGGGCCAAGTTCGAGATCGAATACGGCACTTCCATCGAGGAATTTCTGGATTCCGTCTACCTGGCCGGCGCAGACCTGAACGGGAGTGACATTGAGCACCATGCCAAGTGCATTGAGCGCAGCCACAAGATGCTGAAACTCCTGGATTCGGCAGTCGAATTGCTCCGCACCCGCCATAAGAACGGCGAGGCGTATTACTGGCTGCTGTACTACTCCTTCCTCTCTCCCCAGCAGCTGAAGAATGTGGAGGAAATCATCGAGAACCTGCGCCCGCACATCCGGGACATCTCCTTCCGCACCTACTACCGCAAGCGGCGGGAGGCCATTGACGCCCTCAGCTCGGTGCTGTGGGGCTACACCTCCAAGGACAGTCTGGATGTGCTGGAGCAGTTTTTCCCGGAGCCAAAAGCCACCGAAAAAAAGGCGGGCAAATAATTGGCACACTTCGGGATTGAAATTGGCGCGTTCCTGCCCTTGAGCCGTAAATCCCTATGTGTTAGACTGAATATGCTCAAACTTGTATCCAAAACTGAACGGGCGGCGAACAGCACCTTTTCCAAGGTGCTTTTTTGCTGCCTAAATGGTCTTTGGCCGGAGAAGGAGTCCACATCTGCACGACGGATGCGGGCTCATTCTTTGCTTCTTTGAGCGACGAACATCACATTTGGATTGGAGGTCCGCAAATTGAAAAAACTGAAAATTCTTCAACAGCAGCGGCGGGAAGACGATAGCAGCCCGCCTCGTCGAGTTTCCATCGGCCGGATCGCCTATACGGCGTTCCTCTGTGTGACGATGGCAATGATGTTCTGCCAGCCGGCCTTTGCCGCAACCGATGTTTGGACGAAGGCCAAGGAGATCATGCAGGATGTCTACACGCAGATCCTCGCCATCTCCACCATTGCGGCCATCGTGACCGCCTCGGTGGCGCTTCTGCTCATGAACTTTTCCCGCTCCGGCCGGACAGTCGATGAGAGCCGGGCATGGCTGAAGCGTATCTGCATCACTTGGGCCGTCCTCAATGGTCTTGGATTCATCATGGCTTATGTGACGCCTCTGTTCTCTGGTGGTCAGTGGACAGGCTGATTGCCGCCGCAATATACCCACTGGAAGGAGGCGTAAGCTATGGGTATCCTGGATGGCATCGTTGAATGGATCGCGGAGCAGGTAATGGCCGGCCTTGACCTTGTGACCACTTCGGTTTTGGGCGCTCTGGGCTGTGACATGGCTGTGTTTCTGCGGTACTTTCCCGCTGCCGAAACGATGTATAGCGTCTTTGTGGCGCTGGCTGTCGGCATTATCCTGCTGAATTGGGTCTGGCAGCTGTTCAAAAACTTCGGTCTGGGCGCAGGGATTGAGGCGGAAGATCCGGTCAAATTGAGCATCCGGTCGGTCATTTTCATCCTGCTGGCGCTCTTTTCCGATGAAATCGTCAACATTGTCCTGACCATCGGCGGCACACCGTACCGCTGGATCATGGATTCGGAGCTTCCGCCCCTCAGCTTTGCCGATTTTAACTCGGTCATGCTGGTGATCATCGGTGTCTGCGCCAATGGCGCTGTGGCGTTGATCACCCTGATCCTCGTCATCATCCTGGCCTGGAACTACCTGAAATTGCTGCTGGAGGCGGCGGAACGGTATGTTCTGCTGGGCGTGCTGGTCTATACGGCGCCGGTCGCTTTTTCAATGGGCGCAAGCCAGACCACATCGAACATTTGGAAATCCTGGTGCCGGATGCTGGGCGGGCAGATTTTTCTGCTGATTATGAATGCCTGGTGCCTGCGCCTGTTCACGAGCATGGTTGGCTCTTTTATTGCCAATCCGCTCTCTTTGTAAGGAGGGGCGCTTTGAAAAAATTTAAGAAAATTTTGTTCCTCGCGCTGATGATTGCGACTCTCTCCTGCCTGTTCTGCCAGCCGGCTTTTGCCATTTCCGAGGAAGAGGTGCAGGCCCAGGTAGACGCTGTGGGCAAGGAGACGGTTTCCGGCAATGTCCTGATCTGGTTCATGTGCGCGATAGGCTTTCTGAAAGTCTCGCAAAAGATTGACTCATTCATGGCAAGCCTGGGCGTCAATGTGGGCCACACCGGCGGCAGTATGCTGGCTGAGGCCATGATTGCGGCCAAGGGCATCGGCGGCTTTAAGAACTTCTCCAGTCACCATTTTGGCGGCGGACGCAGCAGCAGCTCCACCCATGTCAATGCCAATGGCGGTGGTGGTAAAGGCGGCGCCGCCGGATTTGGCGCAGGCTTTGCCAGCGGCGGTCTGGCCGGTGTGATCAAGCGGAATGTCACGAACAATGCCGTCAAAACGGCCACAACGCCCTCGGACGCCAAGCCTTCCGGCCTGGGCGGTCTTGTGGGCGGCGCTGCAGGCGGCGTCGGCGGCCACATTTATTCTTCCTCGGTGAGCAAGGGCGGTGATTTCGCCAATCATGTCGTCGGCTCTGTGGCAACCGGGAACATCACCCAAATGGGCACGATCACCGGCGAAAAGGCTGTTGAAGCCCTGCACTCCTATATGGGCCACACGGCACTTGGGCCTGGGGCAGAGAATATCCCCACCTACCAGAATGTCGAGATCGGCGGCGGCCGTATCACCGGCACGGAGGTCACGCCGGAACACCCGGAGGGCATTGCCTTCGGTATGTACCATGCGGACCAGTATGTTGCGCCGGAGGGCCAGTACACGACAGTTCACGCCGCAGACGGCACCGCCTGGTATAAGCAGTATGCGGTGGACGCAGTGGATAAGACGCCCTACATGGCCCCGGACGGCTCGATTGCCTACAACGAGTCCATTGTAAAGAAGCTGCCGCCCACCCCAAAACGAAAGGATAAGATCTGATGGCTGAAGAACGCAAGGACAGCTTTGCTGAAACGGTAGACACTGCGGCCTCCGCAGCGCATACGGTCAAGAGCGCCATCAAGGCCGGCAAGGCGATTTCCGGCGCGGCCAAGGGCGCTGCCGCCGGCGGTCCCTATGGGGCTGTGGCCGGGGCGGTTTGGGCCGGGCGCAAGCATATCGGCAAGATCATCGCCGTCATCATTACTCTGCTTTTGCTGCCGGTCCTGTTTGTTTTGATGCTGCCCGGGCTGATTTTCGGCGGTTTGATCAACGCTTTTTCACCGGCGGATACAGAACAGCCTATCTTAAACAGCGAAACTGCTATCGTGGAGAGCGCCAACGACATCACTTTTACCATCAACTCTATCTTGGGCGAGGCGCTGGACGATGTGATGACCCGCATTGAAGCAGACTTTGCTTCTTCCGGCGCTGACCAGATGGAGGTCAAAAATCCCTATTCGGCCGGCCCCGTCTATAACGCCAATCTCATCGTCTCGCAGTATTGCGCTGCCCGGGATGAGGATTTTGAGAGCATTTCGCTGGATGATCTGGCCGCTGTCCTGCGGGAGAACAAAGAGCATCTCTACTCTTATACCAGCGTGCGGGAGAGCCGTGAGGTCACATCGGAAGACCCGGAGACCGGGGAGGAAACCACAACCACCGAGATCTGGATGGTCTACACCATCCGCTACAACGGCGAGTCTTATCTTGCTGACCATATTTTTGCGCTTACGGACGAGCAGAAAGAGCTTGCCTCCGATTATGCCTCAAACCTGAGCATGTTCCTGGGGGACGGCCTGCTGCAGAACCTGACGGAATGGACTGGAAACAGCATCCCCTCTCTGGGCGATGTTACCTTTACAGACGGCGTGACGCCGGTAGTCTATTTCAACCAGCTGGACGAGCGTTATGCCAGCCAGCCCTACGGCACCGACAATATCGGCGGCTACGGGTGCGGGCCTACCGCTATGTCCATTGTGGTATCCTCCCTCACGGATGAAACTGTGGACCCGGTGGCGATGGCTCAGTGGTCTTACGAAAACGGCTACTGGTGCAAGAGCAGCGGCTCTTATCACGCTTTGATACCCGCCGCCGCTGAGGCATGGGGCCTGCCGGTATCCGGCTGCACGACTTCCGAGCCCCAGCGGATACTGGACGCCCTGGCTGAAGGAAAGCTGGTGGTGGCGATTATGGCAGAGGGCCATTTTACTTCATCCGGGCATTTTATCGTTCTCCGTGGCGTGAAAGACGGTCAGATTATGGTGGCGGACCCGGCCAGCTACAAGCGCAGCGAACAGCTCTGGGATCTATCCATCATCCTAAACGAAGCAAGCCGCCGTGCTGGAGCAGGCGGTCCTTTCTGGATCATAGGCTGACCTGCCCCTCGGCTGCGGAAACGAGGTAATACATGAGCAACAAAAACGACCATGATACTTATATCATACCGCCGAATTTTATAGAAACAGGCACTTTTTTCGGCGGTATGTTCCGTGCGCGGAATGTAATCGAGGCCGGCATCCTGGTGTTTGCCATCGGGGCGCCGGTTTTTCTGTTCCTTCCGTTTGGGCTGACCACCCGCATCATCATTTTGTGCCTGACTGCTCTTCCGGTGGGGCTGGTCGCTTTGATCGGCATATCCGGGGAGAGCCTTTCGCAATTCCTGGTCATTTTTTTGAAATACCTGCGGAACCGCCGCGTTGTCGGCGGTGATGGTGCGCAGCCGGAGGAAAAAGCGGCGCCCTCCAAATCGGCAGGCAAGCATCTCAAACAGCGGCCTCCCAAGGAGAAAAAGCCCAAGGCCCCGAAGCGCCGGCGGTCTGGCGAGGCAGATTTCCCGGCTGAGTTTGATGAAGTGCGCGGCTATGAGATCCGTGAAAAGCTGCGGCCCAAGAAAAATTCCAAAAAGGAGCGTCCTGCCAAGGCCAATAAGGCGAAAAAGAAAGCAAAGGAGCGCCCTGAAAAGGAGCGCCTGCCTAAACGCCCTGCCCATGTCAAGGAGCAGAAGCCCGCCTGTCTCAATCCGGTGGCGGATTATCTGCCCATCGAGAAGGTAGAGAACGGCATTATCTACACCAAGGACCATCGGTTTGTCAAGGTGGTCGAGGTGGTCCCTATCAACTTTATGCTGCGGAGCGCCCGGGAGCAGAGGAATATCATCTACTCCTTCGTTTCGTACTTGAAAATCTCGCCCGTCAAGCTTCAAATCAAGGTCCTGACCCGCCGCGCGGACATCAACCGCCACCTGGACACGGTGCGCCGGGAGATGGCCCATGAGGAAAACGAGCAGTGCCGCTTGATGCAGGAGGATTACCTGAACTTTGTGCAGCAGGTCGGCTCCCGTGAGGCTGTTACACGGCGGTTCTTCCTGATTTTCGAGTATGAGCCCTGGGCCAATACCCGGCGGTCGGAGCAGGAAGATGAAGCAATCCAGTCCCTCCAGAGCGCCGTCCATACGGCCTCCAATTATCTGCGCCAGTGTGGAAACGAGGTCATCGCCCCTGAAAACGAGGATGAATTTACCGTTGATGTCCTCTACAACCTGCTGTGCCGGAACGAGAGCGCCGTCAAGCCGCTGTCGGTACGGGCGCAGGAGGTGGTGGCGCAGTATATGGAGCACGGGCGGGAGAATGAAATAGACCATATCCCGGCAGCGGAGTTTGCCGCCCCCCGAAGCATTGATTTTTCCCACGGGCGCTATATCTGCATGGATGGATTGTACTATGCCTATCTGCTGATCCCCTCGGACGGGTATAAAACGCAGGTGCCCGCGGGCTGGCTGAGCCTGATCGTCAATGCCGGCGACGGCATCGACATGGATATGTTCCTTGCCCGCCAACCTAAAGAACGCATCATCCAGCGGGTGGGCCAGCAGCTCCGTATCAACCGCTCTAAAATCAAAGACGCCAGCGACACAAACACCGATTTTGATGACATTGACGGCGCTATTCGGAGCGGATATTTCTTGAAGGAAGGTCTTGCCAACAACGAAGATTTTTATTACCTGAATCTGCTGATTACTGTGACAGCCCCCTCTGTGGAGGATTTGGAGTGGAAAGTCAGCGAAATGAAAAAACTCCTGCTGTCGCAGGATATGAATGTCAGCGCCTGCCATTTCCGTGAAGAGCAGGCGTTTCTTTCTGCCCTCCCGCTGGTTTCCATGGAAAAAGGGCTTTACGAGCGCGGCAAGCGCAACCTGCTGACGGGCGGCGCGGCCAGCTGCTATCCCTTCACCTCGTTTGAGATGTGCGATGACAATGGCATTCTTTTGGGAGTCAACAAATATAACAGCTCTCTGATTATCGTGGATATTTTCAATTCCGCGATCTATAAGAACGCCAATATGGCGATCCTGGGCACCAGCGGTGCCGGTAAGACCTTTACTCTTCAACTGATGGGGCTCAGGATGAGGCGCAAGAACATCCCCGTTTTTATCATTGCGCCGCTAAAAGGGCACGAGTTCCACCGGGCCTGTGCCAATGTGGGCGGAGAATTTATCCAGATCTCCCCGGCCAGCCCGCACTGCATCAATGTCATGGAAATCCGCAAGGTGGATCGGTCGGTCAATGAAATACTGGATGGCCCCGGTATCCAACTCTCGGAACTGGCGGCGAAGATCCAGCAGCTGCACATTTTCTTCAGCTTACTCATTCCCGATATGAGCCATGAGGAGCGGCAGCTTCTGGATGAGGCGCTGATCCGCACCTACAATGCCAAAGGCATTACCCATGACAACGCCTCTCTGGAAGACCCGGCCAATCCGGGCCACTACCGGGAGATGCCGGTGCTGGGCGACCTGTATGAGATTTTGAAGGCCGCCCCGGAAACCACACGAATGGCCCATATCCTCAACCGTCTGGTGAACGGTTCCGCCAGCACCTTTAACAAGGCCACCAATGTGCGGTTGGATAACAAATACACCGTACTGGACATTTCCTCCCTCACCGGCGACTTGCTGACTGTGGGGATGTTTGTCGTGCTCGACTTTGTGTGGGACCGCGCCAAAGCTGACCGCACCGAGGAAAAAGCCATTTTTATCGACGAGTGCTGGCAGCTTCTTTCCGGCGCCGGCGCCACGGGCACCCGGCTGGCCGGCGATTTCGTACTGGAAATTTTCAAAACCATCCGCGGCTATGGCGGTTCAGCGGTCTGCGCCAGCCAGGACCTGAACGACTTTTTCAATCTGGACGAGGGCCGTTTTGGGAAAGGCATCATCAACAACAGCAAGACCAAGATCATCCTCAATCTGGAGGATGACGAGGCAGAACGGGTCCAGGAGACCCTGCACCTGTCCGACGCGGAAACGATGGAGGTCACCCACTTTGAACGCGGCAACGGCTTGATTTCCACCAATAACAACAACATCATGGTGGAGTTTAAGGCCAGCCCGCTGGAAAAGGACCTGATTACCACCGACCGCCGCGAGCTGCGTGAAATTTTGGAGCGCAAACGCCGCGAGCAGGAATCTGCGTAGGTTCAAATGATATATATGCGAGGTGAATCCCATGTTTTGATGTACCGCGCTGGGTGTGCGTCTATATGACGCCTTCCATGAAGAAAAGCGCCGGTTTGACGCCCAGATGGCGTCTTTCCGGCGTTCCAATATTCGATAAGGCGTTCCGATGACGCCTTGATGACGCCATTTGATAAAGGAGGTGAGCCCCCATGAAGACCAGGGCTGAAATCTATGGAAATGAGGCTGCGGACTTGCTGCGGACGGTCACAATGTACCCTGGCCTCAGTGAACAGCAGCTTCTTTGTTTTCACCCTGGCAAAGAAGATACGGCAAAGGCCCTGCTCTCCCACCTGGAGAGGCAGGGCCGCATTTTTCAAACAGAGAGCGGCGGCTATTTCCCGGCCGGCCAGTCAGCTAAAATTGACCAGGCGCTTGTCCGGGCAGTATGGGTCCTGCTGGACTTCATTCAGCGGGCCGATTACCATGCTCCCGCTGATTTTCCTGTCAAGCTCGTTTTCTTTGCCGATGGCGAACTCTACGAGGTGGCCTGCGTTGAGGACGGGCAGGAGGCGCTTGTCTGCCATGCCCTGCGGGGCAATAAGGGAGGCAGCCGCCGCATTATTCTGGTCGATACACCGGCGCAGATCGCCAAAATCGACTGTCCCGGCATTTCCGGGTTCTGCACCGTAGAGGAAAACGGCCAGACACACTATTTCAAGAAAGCAGGAGGCACATGATTGGACCGAAAACTTATATCCCGCCGGATCGGGAGCATTCTTGATGATATATCCCGGCTGAGCAACGCGCTGTATGCGATGGACACCACCGACATCCAGCGTTACCCCGATAACTATGAGACTCTTTCCACCGATGCCGCGCTGCGGGCAGAGCGTATCGCCTGCCGGCTGCGGCATCTAATTTATTCCAGCACGACGATCCGCAAGGGCGATTATCTTAAATCCGCCAGTGTGATGCACGGTATCACCATCACCTATGAAAACGAGGTTCTTGCGGTGACGCTGCCCAGCCTTCTGCCAAAGCGCAGGCAGCGGCAGAGCGCCGAGTTTCTGCTGGACCCCCTCTATTTTGCCCTGGAGCAGTACGCCAAAGAGAACACTTTGCCCCATTACCGGGAATGTGTTGTCTGCTTCGCCCAGGTGTATGACCAGGCGCTCCCCACCAGGCGGGTGCGCGACTATGACAACTTGGAGGAAAAGCAGATTTTAGATCTGCTGTCCTCTTTTGTAATGGCTGATGATACCGGCCTGCTGTGTGATGCCTATAACACCGCCGAGCTGGGCGAGCAGGACTGCACGATGATTTTCGTCATGGAGAAGCACCGCTTTCCCGGTTGGCTTGCAGAGCATAAATCAAGCCTGAAATCCATCTCGGATTTTTGAGCATTTTGGGCCCCTTGCGGCCCGACATCCCGCGAAGCCGCCGAAAGCCCCGGATTTTCAGGCTTGCGGCCACTTGGGAGAAGCTTTATTTTACCGAAGTTCTCAGTCATTACGGTAAAAATCCAGCACCGACAAAGGAGGTGATCCCTTGGGAAAAGCAGCCGCACTTTTCCACAGCCGGATACGCTCCCGTTCCGGCTTTTATCGCTGACCGCCATCTCTGGAGAGTTCCCAACCAGCCAGCTGAACCGTCTCCCGGCCAGCCCCTACTATTTGGAGGCGGTCGTGACCTCGCTTAAAAAGAGCGGGCTGCTGCGGACCTACTACCGCGACAGGCTCCGGGGCTATCGGCTGGGGGCAAAGGCCAAGGCCGCCCTGCTGGACGGCTGGCCAGAGCGTTTCTCTTCCTACCTGACCGGCGACACCGACACCAACCGCCTCAAGAGCGAGGTGAACCGGCGGCTCCGGCTCCACCGCCTCGCGGAAACCTATGTCACGATGGACAATGCGGGGATCGGGCTCTTTCAGGATGAAAAGCCGAAGGTCTTTTCGCCGCAGGGCTATTGTGGCGAAGCCATCGAGTATCCCGCCTTTTACAGTTCCCGTGAGGTCAAGGAAATGGGGATCGACACCACGCAGGTGCGAAGCTCCCGGTTCGCAGGGGTGCTTCTGGCGCCCACCGGCATTTTTGTCACCTACAACAGCAGCGCAGCCCTGATGAAATGGCGCTGCAAGTCTGAGATGCGGGTAAAGGCGCTGATGTGGAGTGTCCTGTGCCAACAGCGTCTGGCCAGTCAGTACCGCGCCGAAGATGTGCATGGGCTGGTGCTGGGCGAGAGCATGGAACTTGCCTACCAGATGCTCACCAGTACCGGCGGGGCCAAGCACGACTATTTCATGCTGGACGGCAGCTACGACCATTTTTATTTTCTCACAAATAACCACCAGGGGGAGGTGATCCTTGCTTTACTGTGTGACCCCTTGAAAACCGCAGAGCTTAACCGCATTCTGTCCCAGGGCTTGATTACCGGAAATGCCGGAAGGGCCATAGAGCAGGATGCCGCGGAGCGGGACGGCACGCCGGTGCTGTTCGGCTACTCCTGCGACTTGCCCCGGATCGCACGCTTTAACACCTCCCTCGACCTGATGGAGCGCCCCGGCACGCTGATCTGTTTTGACTTCCAGGCAGATGTGCTGCGCCGCTACTGCGGCGGCCGGGTCCGCTTTCAAACCATTGATTTCACAAAATTCGAGGGGAGGTTGTTCCCATAGACAAGAAGAAACTCATTGCAGGCCTGATCGCTACGCCGTTCGCCATCCTTGCGATTCTCTACGCAGGCGGCTTTCTGGGGCAGATATTGGGCAACTACGCGGCATGGAAACAGGGCGGCGGCATCCCCGGAGACGGCACATCTCCGGCGGCAGCGTCGCCCGATTTTATTACCTGCCTGACCTCTGTGCTCCATCCGCCCTATGGGGTGTACGGGGTGCTGATCTGCATTGGCCTGCTGGCGATCCTGCTGCTCATGGTCATGAGGATGGGCTACAGTGATACCGGCGAGTATGACACAGACCGGAACTTTGTCTATTCGGCCAAGGGCACCTACGGCACCTCCGGCTGGATGGGCCGCAAGGAAATGAAGGGTGTGCTGGATCTGGTGCCGGACCTGCGCAAGCACAAAGGTATTGTACTGGGGATGCTGGACGGGAAAGCCGTCTGTATTCCCGAGAATCCCCGCATCAACGGCAACCTGGCCGTGTACGGCTCGTCAGGCAGCATGAAGACCCGCTCATTTTGTATGAACCGCATCCTTCAGGCGGTGATCCGTGGGGAATCGCTGATCATTTCAGATCCGAAAAGCGAACTCTATGAAAAATCCAGCGAATACCTGCGGGATCAGGGCTATTGCGTCAAGGTTTTCAACTTGGTGCTGCCGGAAAACTCAGACAGCTGGAACTGCCTTTCCGAAGTGGAAGGGCAGGAACTGATGGCGCAGCTTTTTGTGGATGTCATTATCAAGAACACCAACAGCACCGGCAAGGGCGACCACTTCTGGGACTCCTGTGAGATGAACCTGCTGAAAGCCCTCGTCCTCTATGTGGACCAGAGCTATGCCAAAGAAAACAGGAATATCGGCGAGGTGTACCGGCTGCTGACGCTGAACGGGGAATCCGACTTGGATAGCCTGTTTGATGTTCTGCCGCCCACCCATCCGGCCAAAGCGCCCTACAGCCTGTTCAAGCAGGCCAGCGACACGGTGCGCAGCGGCGTCATCATCGGCCTTGGCTCCCGGCTGCAGGTGTTCCAGTCGGAGCTCATCAAGAAGATCACCACCCGGGATGAGATCGACCTGGAACTGCCCGGCCAGGAGCGGTGCGCCTACTTCCTCGTTACCAGCGACCAGGACAGCACCTTTGATTTTCTGGCAAGCCTGTTCCTGTCCTTCTGCTTTATCAAGTTGGTGCGATATGCAGACAAGAACTGTGAGGGCGGCAAACTGCCGGTTCCCGTCCATATCTTGGGGGAAGAGCTCACTGCCTGCGGGACCATTCCGGACCTCTCCCGCCGTCTCAGTGTGATTCGATCCAGAAACATATCCATGAGCTGTGTCTTCCAGAACCTTGCGGGTCTCCAAAACAGATACCCGCTCAATCTCTGGCAGGAAATACTTGGAAATTGCGACGCGCAGCTGTTTTTGGGCTGCACAGACAGCCTGACGGCGGAATTCATCTCCGAGCGCACTGGTCTGGCCTCTGTGTCAGTGTCCAGTAAATCCAAGCAGCTGGGTACCTGGCGCATCTCCAATTATACGCCGGAATACCGGGAGACCTCCGGCGTCGGCAAACGACCCGTCCTCACCCCGGATGAAGTGCTTCGTCTGCCGATTACGCAGGCGCTGGTCATTATCCGCGGCCAAAAAGCCCTGAAGGTAGAGAAGATGGACTACTCCAAGCACCCGGAATCCTCCAAGCTCCGCGACTGCAAAGCCTCGGCGCACATTCCTGAATGGCGAAAATTGGAGGAACAGGCGCAGCCGAAGCCTGCCGCCGCACCGTCCCCGCCCCCCAAGCCGCAGGGGACCGCCCCCAAAAAGCCGGTAAAGAGAAAGCCCAAGGCAGCCGGCACACCCGCCGGCGCCAAGCAGGCAGCTCCGGCCCCTTCCGCTGAGGCCCCGGACGGGATCATCACCACAGATAAGGACTCGATCCTTTCTTAAATTCACATCATAGGAGGTTTTTACTTATGGCAACCAAGAAAAAGGAATTGCTGGAGCAGGAAAATTCCGCTCCTGAGACCACGGTTCCCGTGGAGAACACTCCGCCCCCTGATGAAGCGCAGGCTGATATGGCGGCGCCTTCTGATGGCGGCGATTTGAATGAGCTGCTGGCCTCTATGGACCAGACTGATGAAGATGCTGCCCCCATGGCGGATGGCGGTACCCTCCCGGAACTTACCGAAAGCGAGGTGTTTAGTACGGCAGCTGCCGATACTGCGGCGGCAGACGCCCTCCCCGGCGAGGACGACACCGCTGTTCTGGCAGAGGGCCCTGACAGTGATGATGGCGAAGATACCTCTGCTGTTCCCGCTGATGATAGTGCGGCCGATGTCCCCGGTGAGCCTGTTTCTGAAGCGGCTGAGGAACCGGAACCGCCCAAGCCCAAGCGGGCCACCCGCAGGAAAAAGACCGCGCCGGCCGAAAGTATGGAGCCGGCGGAAGGAGTTCCCGCAGAAGCAGAGCCTCCTGAGCCGATGGCTCCCGTTGAGGAAGATGCGCCGTCTGATGATAGCGAAGCGGCTGCGGCAGAAACTCCTGCCGCTCTGGCCGAACCGCCGGCAGAGGCAGCCCCTACTCCCGCTTCTACTCCCAGGCGCACCGCCGCTCCCCGCCGCAGAGAGCCTTCGATCCTTACCATCCGCAGCCGGGAAGATGTGGAGACACAGGAAGACCGTGAGGACATCATCTGGCATGAGATCCACAACGCCTACCGCACCCGCCGCATCCTCACCGGCAAGCTGGGCGGCATTGAGCAGCTGGACAACCGCAAAACGGTGGCTGTGGTGGACTACAAGGGATTCAGAATCATCATCCCCCTGAAGGAAATGATGATCAACCTGGGCCGCAGCCCCTCCGGCCAGGAATACACTGACCTGATGCTGCGCCAGAACAAGATCCTGGGGAATATGCTGGGCGCCGACATTGACTTTGTGGTGCGGGGCATTGACTCCAAGACCCGCAGCGTGGTAGCCAGCCGCCGGGAGGCCATGATGCGCAAGCGCCAGACCTTCTATTTCGATTTGGACCCGGATGGGATGTACCGCGTCTACGAGGGCCGCATTGTCCAGGCCAGGGTCATCGCTGTGGCGGAAAAGGTCGTCCGTGTGGAGGTGTTCGGCGTGGAATGCTCCATTCTGGCCCGCGACCTTGCCTGGGACTGGATCGGCGACGCCCATGAGCGGTTTGCTGTGGGCGATGAAGTGCTGATCCGTATCCTCAGTGTACGGCGCAACAGCCTGGAGGACCTGGGCATCCGGGCCGACATCAAGAGCACTTCGGAAAACACTGACCGGGACAACCTGCAGAAGTGCCGCATCCAGGGCAAATACGCCGGAAAGGTCACCGATGTTCATAAAGGTGTGGTCTATGTCCGGCTCGCCAATGGCGTCAATGCGGTAGCCCACTCCTGCTATGACTACAGGATGCCCGGCAAGAAGGATGATGTGTCCTTTGCCGTCACCCGCCTGGATATGGAGCGGGGCGTGGCCGTGGGCATCATCACGCGGATCATCCGGCAGAATTTGTAATGCACAAAAGCCGCTTGGGAAGTGCCGAATGCGCACTTTCCAAGTGGCTATTTTTATTACTATGCACTGTTACAAAACTCTATTTTTTCTCAATGTTAATAACTCGTTGTGTCCAATTTCGGTAAAAGGCTTCTTCATGCGATACGAGCAGTACCGTTCCCTCAAAAGTTGAAAGGGCTGTTTTCAAAGCCTCTTTTGCCTGTACATCTAAATGGTTTGTAGGTTCATCCATAATTAAGAAATTGCAGGGAGTCAGAGTAAGCAGACACATTTTTACCTTTGCCTGCTCTCCACCGCTTAATGTTCCTATGGCCTGCATAGCGTGTTTACTGGAAATCCCACATCGCGCCAAATGTTTGCGGACATCTTTTGTCACCATATTGGGATAAGCATTGGCAACAATTTGAATGGGCGTCAATTCAGGTTCTTGCCACTCTAAATCCTGTTCAAAATATCCGATAGTAACCTGATCGGAAAATTTGAAATGGCCCTGCATAGATGGAATTTCCCCAATCAGGGTTTTTAACAGTGTCGATTTTCCAATCCCATTAAATCCAGTAATAACAACTTTTTGTCCTCCCTTAATGCTAAATTCAACGTTTGATAAAACGGGGTAATGGTAGCCAACTGCCAGATGTTTCACCAACAAGTGTTCTGTATTGGTTAATGGAAGTACGGGAAAATGGAAGTACGGAATAATTTCCTTTTGGTCTAAGGCCTCCATCTTTTCCATCCGGTCAAGCTGCTTTTGTCGTCCTCTCGCCATCTTTGCTTTTCTTCCCGCTATGTTCTTCCGTATAAATTCCTCCGTCTTTTTAATTTCCTTTTGCTGGGCCGCATATTGTCTTACATAATCTTCCCGCAGCAAAGTTTTCTTTCGCAAAAATTCGGAATATGTGCCATAGTATTTCGTGATAGTATCGTTATCAATATCACAAATGCGGTTCGCTATCTTGTCCAGAAAGCCATAATCATGGGAAACTACTAAAAAAGCATTTTCCAAAGCAGATAAATATTCTGCCAGCCATGTCACATGGTCTTTATCAAGGAAATTGGTCGGCTCATCCAGCAACAAAACATCCGGTTTTTCCAGCAGCAACTTCGCTAAAATTACTTTGGCTCGTTGTCCGCCACTCATTTCTGCAATCGAACGGTCAAGGCCAATAGCCAGAAGTCCTAACCCATTGGCGACACGCTCAATGGCTGTATCTATCGAGTAAAAATCGTGGGCTTCAAGCTGCTCCTGATAATGGGCGGCCAGTTCAAGGCTTTTCATATCGCCGTCAGCAGCTTTTTCATAGAGCTCCATTGCCTGTGCTTCCATATCAAATAGCTTTGAGAAAGCAGATTTAAGGAATTCCTTCATCGTTAGGGAATGGTCAATTTCCGCATATTGGTCTAAATAACCAACCGTAGTATTTGGTTGCCAGACGATACGCCCGCTGTCTGGAATGATCTGCTCCGTACAGATTTTGATTAAAGTGCTTTTGCCGGTTCCGTTCTGTCCGACAATACCAATATGTTCCCCCTTGTTGAGTGTAAAGCCTGCATTTTTGTATAGCACATTCTCTCCAAAAGAGTGTGTCAGTCCGTCAATTTCTAATAAGCTCATGTTTATCAATCCTTTCCTGTATATTCTGGACAAAAGAAAACGGCAGAAAGCAAAGATACATAAGTGTATCTGCCTTCTGCCTCTGGCATAGTAGCTCAAAAACAAAAGGCTATGGACAAAACATTGTCCATAGCCTCATACACATTATAACTGCATGGGAAGCCACTTTCTAAAAATGGGTATAAAATCCCCTTTGATGGCTTCCCGATGAAATCTAAATGCGTCGTTTATACGCTATACTCTGCACAATGTTTCATCGGTATGGATTGTACAGAGTCGATTCTCTTTTTACGCTGATCGGTTAAATGAAAATTCATATTCATGGCTCTATCTCCTTTTGAGAGGTATAACCCCTATTTTTAATAATACTATGGAAAACATGGTTTGTCAATCATGATACGCCGTTATTGCCCTGCTCCTAATAACAACGCATTTTACAAATTAGATATTGCCTTTTTTTTAAAATATGCTGTATTTAATTTTGAAAATGTGCTATACTGATATTTAGAAAGGGGCGATCACATGAATCTGAAGAAAATAAGTTTTGGAAACTTCAAATGTCTTTATAAGGCATCTTTTGAGCCGGGAAAGGTCAATGTATTTATCGGAGCCAACGGCTCTGGTAAATCCACCATTCTGGAAGGAATCGGTTTGTTAAGCGCGGCCATGACTGATCGGGTTGATGCTGCCAGTCTCCAGCGCAAGGGAGTTCGTCTCAGTGTTCCTGCCCTCTATAAGTCAAATTTCAAGAGCATCAACCGGCTAAAGTCTACCGTTGATCTTTCTTTGGAATGGGATGATGGTAGCAGCTCGGATGTGTACCAGTATGATGTTCACTTAACTACCCCTACGGATACAGAGTACTGGAAATATCATTCTGAAGCATTTTTCCAGAATGGCGAAAGGTTATGGGGACGCAGCAACGCCTCTTCCCAGCAGAGTAACAATTATATTGGTTTCTTTCTCATTGATGATGCGATCAACTTGAATGCCAGCCGAAAAATTGCAGAGGATTTTTCGGCATATGGTATTTTTCAGCCTAACACAATTACATTGCGCGGTACTGCACCTGACACGACCCAAACGACCCCGATTGGGTTGAACGGCGGCCGCCTCGCAGAAGCTATTAAGGCATTGATCCACTCCGAGGATGATGAAGTGTTTTTCGGAAATCTCTATATGGACGACATTCTCGATATGATTGACTGGGCCGCTGACATTACAGTGGCTGCCCCGAAGAAAAGCAATATCAACGCCAATGTTCCAACTACTCGTGATATTATCGAGTTCACAGACCGCTACATGAAAGACACCGCTCAGTTTACCGGCTACGATGCAAGCGAAGGCGCTCTTTATGTACTATTCATGCTTGCACTGGCAATGCACCCGCAAGGTCCATCCATTTTTGCAGTAGACAGCTTTGATCACGCATTAAATCCGCGCCTGGCAAAAAAAATGATGGAGGTCTTCTGCAATCAAATTTTGCAACAGGGCAAGCATGTTTTTCTGACTACCCATAATCCGCTTGTCTTGGATGGATTGGATTTGAACAATGACAATATTCGCTTGTTTGCAGTGGATCGTGATTCCAACGGCTACGCCCAGATCCAGCGTATCAAAGTTTCTCAGGAACTGATCAATGAAGGCCAGCCGCTGTCCCGGCTTTGGATCAATGGCCGGTTGGGAGGTGTGCCTACTCTGATATGAAACACATAGGAATTGTTTGCGAAGGTCCCACCGATTATATTATTTTGAAAGGTGTTATTGACCAGATCACTGGGGCAAAAAACACATATGTCATGCTCCAGCCAGAAAATGACCTGACCGGAAAATACGGGAACGGATGGAAAGGCGTCTGGAAATGGTGTTATGACAATGCATCTATCCGTAAGGAATTGATGAAGGGCATCCAGCCGGCTCTGGATTTTTTAGTTATCCAAATGGATGGTGATGTATCACGGAAAGAAAAATCTTCTCATTGCTGGTGCGAGACGACACAATGTGTTCATAAGGGAGAATGGAATCCTTTAGAGTGCGATATTACCCCCGAAGGGCGAGCTGTCTGTCCCATCGTTCTCCCGTGCCCGGGGCATACTGCTTCTGTAGCAGGATATGTGTCCCACCTCAAAGGCCTCCTTACCACATGGCTCAAAGAAACAGATGATACCTGTATTGTTATCCCATGTGACAGTACTGAGGCCTGGATTGTTGCAGCATATGATCAAACCGATGGAATTGAGACGATTGAAGAGCCGTGGGAACATATCATTGCACACGGGAAATATTATCACAACATTCGGATTCCAGGCCAGAAAAAGCGCACCCGCATATTTGAGCAGTTTGTACCTACTGTCTGTGAGAACTGGTCCAAAGTAACCGAACTTTGCCAGAGCGCACATGATTTCGAGGAATCTCTTTTGGCACTTGTATAAATTCTTCAGCCGCATAAAGGCCGCATGGGATGCAAAACCCCATGCGGCCTTTATGTTTTGCCCTTGAAATCAAATTTCTATGAGCCTGATCTCTCGCCCCTGAACATGGGCATCGCGCAGCGTGAACAGCGTCCCCCCTTTGTCCCGTCCATCATACACCGCAATCACACGTTGCGACTGGGCAACCATATAGCGATTGCGGTTCATGTAGCACGAAGGAACATAGTGGTCGGAGATCACTTTCACGCCATCGCAGGCATGGCGAGTGTTCTTATAGCATTTGAAAAGCTGTAAGAACACTCGTCTTTTTTTGTTGCTTTTGTTGCTTTCATCCGGCGATAGTGGATGGGGCGTAGTTGACGACTACGCCCTTTCTTGTGTTTACGGACACCTCCGGCGCGGGTAGCGGGATCAGCTCCGGGATCTCAACGACCCCTACGCAGTTATAGTGAATACGGAGCCGCTGTTCCCACACACCGTCTATCTTCTCGGCGTTGAACACTTCGATCTTCTCGATGAGCTCGTTCAGCATCCGGGGAGTCAGCTTGCGGGCGCGGGTGTATTTGCGGACCAGGGAGATGAACATAGTGAGCGACCACGGCGGCAAGGGCGTTCTCGTCGCCGCTTACGGCTGCCAGGATCACCGGCACCGGAATCGACTTCACTTGTCCGGCCATTCAAATCCCTCCTTCATCAGGTACTCGCGCAATTCTTTCAGCGTAACGAGCCGCCGCTTGGATACGGTCTGATGGACGATGTTCAGCTTCTCGCTGATTTCACGGTCCGTCATTTCCAGGAAGTAGGCAAGCAGGATGACATCTCGCTTGCCCTCCGGCAGCTGCGCCAAGGCGTCAGCCAGAAGATCGCCGGTCACGACTACCGGGAGTCCCAGCACTTCAAAGACATGCTCGCTCATAAAGTGCTTGTCCCACACGGCGGTCTGCTCCAGTTCAGAAGCTGTCAGCTCGCCCAGGGATTTCTCCTGGGATTGGAGACTGGCAAGTTCGCGCTGGATGTACCGGGCCTCATTCTTCAAAACCTTGACGCAGAAAGCGCCAAACTGATTTTGAATACGCTGCTCATAGGAGTCTTTCATTTTCTCACCTCCCTTCGCGCCGCACGGGTGCGGGGTGGTGATCTCCTCCCTTTCGCCTCAGTAATGCAAGGCTTGCGATTTTGGCAACCGCGAGCGGGAAGAAATTTTTATGAAAGGCTCCGCTGTATAGCGAAGGCCCGCATAAACAGCAAAAAGCGCCTGTCTGCAAAACGCAGACAGGCGCAAATGAACTATTAAACGCTTTTATGTAATCATACAGTTCATACTCATAAGCAGAATGTGCCCCGGTGGTGACCGGGCTTTTTTTGATGGTGCGGGTATTGTCTTATTTTGTCGAAATTCTCCTTGCCTCACGGCGGCTCCCTCCTAAAGCCGCCATAATCTTTAGCGTGTGGTCGTCGTTCCTTTTGGGGGACAAAAAGCGGCGGCCTTGATATTCAAAGCCGCCGCGATAAAAGGGCATGGATAGTGTCTGCTGAACGACGGCTTTTTTTCTTTTGCCGTCGCCCGGCAGATAGATTTCAGCTATGACTGTTCTTGTAAGATAGTTTGTGCCTCACTCTCGCTTATGTAGCCATATTGGATCATTTTCTGGACAACATACTCTTGACGTTGCTCTGCCAGTTCCGGGTTTGCGGTCAATGAATAAATCGAGGGCGCATTGGGAATACCTGCCAAAAGTGTACATTCATAATCCGTCATATCTATGGGGGCTTTCCCAAAATATCCTTGACTTGCATCGTAAATACAGTAGTAGCCGTCTCCGAAATAGATGGAATTGACATACAACTCTAAAATCTCGTCTTTCGTATAGGCGTTTTCCAGTCGGAAGGCCATAAACATCTCAGCAATCTTACGGATAAAACTTTTTTCCTGCGTGAAATACAGGTTTTTGGCAAGCTGCTGTGTTATGGTGCTGCCACCCTCACGCAGACTCCAAGAGGTCAGATTATTCCAAGCGGCTCGGCCTATGGCAATCAGGTCGATCCCAAAATGCTGTTCAAAACGGTGATCTTCTACCGCCACAACGGCGTCCAAATAAATCTCCGGGATTTCAGCAAGGGTAGTATAATTGGGATCGGCTTGAATCTCTGCGACTTTCTGATCAAGAGGTTGCTCGGCAAGTGCATCACGGTACATTTTATAACCAAATCCGCCCAAAACACTGCCAGCAACGAGCATGGCCAGCATCGCTAGAGCGAAGAAGCGAAATAGGAACTTTCTTATTCTTTTCATACTGCACCTGCCTTTCCGTTTGAAATAGCGTCTATGTCATAGGCTCCGGCTTACGAATTGCCACCGTATTGTTCCTGCACGGCGGCAGGCATTTCATCAAATTGCACTTCCGCCCAGGTGACAACGCCTCGGAATGGAGCCACCTTCAGACATAGATATGCATCGTCAGTGAGAATTCGGCTCGTTTCAAAGCTCAGTTCTCTTTCTGCCCCGGTCTCGTCGTAGGTACTTAATGTGTAGCGATAATTCATCGCTCCATGCGGTGCAATCTCGGTTACACAGTCATTATCAATTTGCGTGTAGTAGTCCGAGCTTCTCTGTGTAGCCAGAAAAGCAACGATGATAAACGCTACCAACAAAATAGCTATGGAAGCAATGATGATTGTTTTTTTCTTTGCGTTCATAATGAGTACTCCTTATTCAATCTCAATGGATACGGTTCCGTCCGCCTGGTCGCCCCACACTCCGATATAAGTGCTTGTGCCATCCACTTCAACTGTGCCATCGTACTCACCGCTCTCCGAGAGAAGAATGGTCGGATCATCTGCACCTGAGCGAAGAAAAACCGCTGCCTTGCCACTTTCGAGAGAAAGAGAACAGGTGATGTGGAGTGTACTTCCCGCTTCGCGCTCCAGGGTAGTACCACCAAACAAAATCTCTGTACCTGCAAAATCGGAATACGTTGCTTCATAGGACCCCGTGTAATCATCTGCACCGTTCTTTTTGTGGCCTTGCAGTTTACTTTGGGGCGTCAGCGCAGCAGTCCCCGCATCATCAACAAATTTGCCAAAGGCTTCCAAGATGCTGTTTTTTGCCTGACCGTCATCAGCTTCGGATAAAGCATCAAGGGCCTGATTAGTGCCATCCGCCAATCCGTTCAGTACAATATCCGTGCCATCCGTCAATCCACTTAACACAGCATCCGTACCGTCTGCCAACGACTGCATGACCGTTGAGCATCCAGACAGGCTGACGACACAAAGAAGCGCACAAAGAAAAACGCAGATTTTACCTTTATAGTTTGATTTTCGCATGAACTCTCTCCTTTCGTTAGGCGCGACGCCTGCCGCGACCTTTTTTGGCTTTTTTCTTTTTCGTATTGCTCGCCTTTTTGCTGGGGCGGGAAAGCAGCAATATTGCCATCGTCAAAACCAACACTGCCGCTATGCCTGCCAGCGCCAGCAAAGTGCTTGGGGCCTGTGTAGCGCCGTTATACGCCTGCATATCAAAACCGGCGAGAATCAGCGCCGCCGAAAACGGGTAGGCAGAGAGCAGGAAGCCGCTCTTGAAGAACAAAATGCAATACCCCAGGAAGAACGTCAGAAGCGACCCGCCCAGGTAGGCCCCACGCATCTGGCCGAAAATCAGGATCATCGGCATACAGACCAGGCTGGTATTGAAAGCGGCTGCGACTAACTGCACGCCCTGCCGCAGCAGAACAGCGGCAGAAAGCCCATCCAAACCGGCGAGCGTGCCGGTCAGAACCGTTACGGCTACACTATAAATCCCAAACAGGATTGACAGGAAAATCGTGACGATCAGTTTCCCGCCCAGCAGCTTTGGGTATGATACCGGCACCGTCAATAGATTCTTCATGGTGTCATTTGTATTCTCACGGTCGATCAGCCAGCCGCCGATCATGACAAGCGAGATTGGCAGAAAAATCTGCGTGTTTCCCCAAATCACATTGGCAAACAGTTTGACAAAATCAAAGTTCTGATCCCGCATCTCCGGGTTGATAATCAGCTGGGTGCCATACTGCACGACAGGGCAGAGCGCCAGAGCCACAATACCAACCAGCAGGATCTGGCAGCGCCGCAGCTTGCGCCATTCTCCTTTTAGAATACTCCACATGACTTTACACCTCCTTAACAGCTCTGACGCTTATAGACCAGCGCGATCAATGTCAGGAACACCGCCGACTCCAGGATAACGACCAGGAACGCCTGAGGCGTTGTCACAAAGTAAGGACTGATCCGTTCCATCAATTCCGTCATCTGTGCGCTGGAGCTGGATGTGTCCAGATACTGAAAGAACCAGCGGAAGGTCAGCGGTCCAGGTAACAGCGTACCCGCATTGAACCCAAAGGGCTGCATGATGAAATAGTCGTTGGTGCCAAAAATATAGTTGACCGCCGTATAGAAGAACGTGATGATTACGGAGATAATGTAACTACGGTTCAAAAGCACCACCAGGAGGACGCAGGGCAACGCCCCGGCCCACATCATAATTCCCTGTCCGATGCCTACAAAAAACAGCTTCCAAAAGCCGACCGGCTCCAGCCCGGATGCCAGCACGATAGCCAAATTGACCAGGCCGCCGACAGCCATAAACGCGACGGAAAACAGAAACAGCAACGTCATCTTCGCCAAGGCCAGCGCAGGTTTGCTCACGGGAACAGTCATCAGGTTCTTTAGGGTATCGTTGTCCTGTTCTTCAAAGAGCAGATTCGATGCCAAAACCACCACAGCGGGCATCAGAAGCAGATAGGCGCTCAACTGGAACAGAGTGGACATCAGGCGATCCACCGCTTCCGCGCCACTTGAAAACTCCTGCATCTCCGGCAGAAACAGCGCACATCCCAAGGGGATCAAAGCCGAAATGGCCGCAGCCGCAAAGAACAGGGGCTTTCGTTTTAGCTTGGCAAACTCACAGCGCAAAAGTTTAAGCAATGCCCTCACCCCCTGTAACCTGTTTGAAGTAATCTTCCAGAGTGTCCTCATATGACAATGCCTTTCGGTGTCTATCTGCGTTACTACTTCTGCTATAATTGGCGCAAAACTTTGAGACTATCTTTTTTGCTCTCTCTGTTTTTCGAGCTGACCCAACTCAGCGGCCTGTATTTTGTCTATCCAGGCAGCTACCGCCTGTTTGACGTAGACGACCTGATCGTCAACACTGCGGGCAGCATGATTGGATTTGCCTTGGCCGGGCCAGTGAGCCATCTGCTGCCTACCCGACAAGAATTGGATACCGTTAGTTTCCGGCGGGGTGCGTCCATCTCCTTTACGCGGCGTGTTTTCTCATTTCTGGCCGATATGGCTTGCCTGACCTTTGCATCAGGTATTCTGGCCGTAGTTGTGGTCTCGTTTGGAATCACTCTCTCCATTCAATGGATGCCAGTTCTATTTATTGCCTACTTTGGGCTGCTGCCCATTTTGCTCCACGGTCAGACGCCCGGCAAACGGCTGACCCGCATGAAAATCATGCAAAGGAATGGCGATGCGGCACATTGGTATCAATATTTTCTGCGCTATGGCCTGCTGATTGCAGGTCTGGTCGGAGCACCATATTACTTGAACCGGCTACTATTTATTCTGATGGACGTATTGCATCTGGACAGTTTAGCATCACTCGTACTGCATGGGTTACTGATCGGTGGGTATTTGTTCTGGCTATTCTTTGCCGGGATTCGTATGGCCCTGCACAAGCCCTTGTTCTATGAGCGATGGTCACGGACAAAATTGGTAAGCACGGTGAAACACACATCGAATTGAGCATTGGCTTGATATTCATACTTTTTTGCGTCTAACAAAACTTCAAAAAGCATTTATAATGCCAAAAATCAGGGATAGGGCGAATGGCTAAAAACCATTCGCCCTATCCTTACTTTTGCGCTGTATTTTTTGCCCGTTATCTGCAATATGAATTATATTGGTGTGTTTGTCAAACGAAAATGTGAGCAAAAGGGCCCCAAAAAAGTGAGCACCTTCAGCACCAGATTTCATGTCGTGAGCAATGCTTTTCCCAAGTACCAAATGCTCACCTTTTGAGTACCCGGAAAGATGAGGGCCTTTTGCAAGAGTGGGTACCCTGGGGGGCCTAATGCTCACATCAGTCCCCTGGGGGGGGCCAAACGCTCACATCGGTGTCCAAAGCCCTTTTGCACTAATTTTGAGTACCCTAAGTGTATGCTCTCTGGCGGTTTAGGGACTGGGTAAGCCGGTAGCTCTCCCCAGAGAAAATCACAATATGGCTGTGGTGAATAAGCCGGTCAACAAGTGCCGCAGTCAGGCGGTTGTCGCCAAAGACGGTGTTCCACTGAGAGAACTCCAGGTTTGAGGTAATAATCAGGCTCTTGCGCTCGTAGCAATCGGAAATCACTTGGAACAGCAGTTCAGCGGCATCCTTGTGCAGAGGGACGAAACCAATCTCGTCAATCACAACAAGCTCTACCTTTTTCAGCGTATCCAGGTAGTTGTTCAAGGTCCCCTTGGTGTTCTTCTCCAGCAGGATGTTTGCCAACTCCGCCGCAGTAAAGAAGCGGACACGCCGCCCCTCCTGGCAGGCTTTCAAAGCAATAGCCGTAGCCAGATGGGTCTTTCCCGTCCCAACGCTCCCCATAAAAATCAGGTTTTCTTTTGGGGCAAGGAAATGGAGGTCGGTCATGTATTCCTGTGTCAAGCCGCCAGGAAGTTCAATGGCGGAGTTCCACACAAAATCATCCAGTGTCTTCATCACCCGGAAACCAGCCGTCTTTACCATGCGGTTAATCCGGTTGGCCTCTCGTTCCTGTAATTCCAGCGTCAAGAGGTCGGTCACATATTGCTCGGTATTTTCGTAGGGGACGCTCCGCCAGCCTTTCGCCATGCCGCCCAGCTTCACTTGCCGCATGAGCTGTTCAATCTGTTCAGCCATGAGCCTCACCTCCCATCAGGCCATCATAGGCTGAGAGGTTTGGATTGTAGTTCAGCAATGGGGCTCCGGAGAGTTTAAGCGGATCTGGGCGGTACTCCTTCTTGGCAATCATGTAATAACACTGCCGCAGGCTGTCCACATCGGCCCGGCCATTGGCGGCTGCCATTTCCAGAGCATCATCACAGAACTCAGAGTTTCCGTCAGCAACGATTTCGCTGAGAAGTTGCAGGGCGCTCTTCCGCTCTTTTCCCTTGGTGGAAGCAAGATAATCCTGCCACCGTTGCGGCATTTGGTGGAAGAAACGGGTATGCTCAATCGCTCCTGGCTTTTTGCAGAGGGTGGACACATACTGCGTCCAGTCGTAGACCTCATCATTGGTTTTGTAGCTTCTGGGAAAGCGTCCAACCGGTCTGTGGTCGTGGTAAAACGCTACATGGTCATAGAAGATTTTGGCCTGTACTTTTTCGCCGGCCAGCATGGGAGATAGCCCGTATTTATTCGTCTCAATCGTTGCAAAGCCTGTTTTACTCACGGTAAGCGTCGTTTACCACAACGGCCCGTGGGTCGGCGGCCTGTATCTCTGCAAGCCGCGCTCTGTCCTCTGGATATCGCCCCCGGCGCAGACTTCGGGACAAAGCTCATGGGGATGCTCGACACCTTCCCCAAAGCCTTTGAAACCTACTGGCCGGGACTGGGCGGCATTGACCTGCTGGTGGGCCTCGCCGGTGCGGCTGGGGTGTATCTGCTGATACAGTCCAAAATCAAGCAGGCAAAGAAATTCCGGCGGGATGCGGAGTACGGCACCGCCCGCTGGGGAACAAAGGAGGATATAAAGCCGTTTGTAGACCCCAAATTTCAGAACAATGTTATTCTGACCGGGACGGAGTTTCTTACCATGAACACCCGCCCGAGGATACCCGCCAACGCCCGCAACTTAAACGCCTGCGTCATCGGCTCGTCCGGCTCGGGCAAGACAAGGTTCTGGCTGACCCCGCAGCTCCTTCAAGCCCATTCCTCCTATGTGGTGGTGGACCCGAAGGGCGGCACCCTCGACCAGTGCGGGCGGTTCCTGCAACGGGAGAAATATAAGGTGCGGGTGTTCAATAGTATCGACTTCTCCAAATCCATGCACTACAATCCGCTGGCCTACATCAAAACGGAAAGCGACGTGCTGAAATTCGTCACCGCCCTGATCGCCAACACCAAAGGCGACGGCAAGGAGGGCGACGAGTTCTGGACCAAAGCCGAAACCCTTTTGTACTGCGCCCTTGTGGCCTACATCGTGTTTGAGGGGCCGGAGGAAGAACGCAACATGAATACGCTGGTGGAAATGATAAACAGCATGGAGGTCCGGGAGGATGACGAAACCTTCAAAAACGCGGTGGACTATATGTTTGACGGGCTGGAGCGCCGGAGTCCCCAGCACTTTGCTGTGAGGCAGTATAAGAAGTACAAGCTGGCAAGCGGAGATGTATGCTCTAAGTGACTTCTTAATCATGGTTTTTGTCATGGTTAGTGAAGCAGTCACTTAGAGCATTTTCATTTCAGGAGGTACAGCCATGAGAAACGAGAAAATCACCCCTCTGTATGAGCGTTTGAGCCGCGATGATGAGTTACAGGGCGAGAGTAACTCCATATCGAACCAGAAAAAGATGTTAGAGGACTATGCCCGCCGGAATGGGCTACCGAACCCCACCCACTTCACCGATGACGGTGTATCGGGAACCCGTTTTGACCGTCCCGGCTTTCTGGCGATGATGAAGGAAGTCGAGGCCGGACGAGTGGAGGCCATTGTTATCAAAGACATGAGCCGCCTGGGGCGTGACTATCTGAAAGTCGGCCAGGTTATGGAGATTTTGCGGCAGCGCGGCGTCCGGTTGATCGCCATCAACGACGGTGTGGACAGTCTGAAAGGCGATGATGATTTTACCCCGTTCCGCAATATTATGAACGAGTTTTACGCCCGCGACACCAGCCGGAAAATCCGCTCCGTGTTCAAGTCCAAGGGCATGAGCGGCAAGCACCTGACCGGCACTGTCATTTACGGCTATCTGTGGGACGAAAAGCGGGAACACTGGCTTGTGGACGAAGAAGCCGCCGAAGTGGTACGCCGTATCTTTTCCCTGACGATGGAGGGCTATGGCCCCTATCAAATCTCCAAGCTGCTGTCCGAGGCAAAGGTTGAAATCCCCGCTGTCCATCTGGCTCGCTTTCACGAGGGCGTAAACAGGTCAAAGCCGGTCAAAGACCCCTACGGCTGGGGATCGTCCACCATCGTGAACATCCTGAAAAAGCGGGAATACCTGGGCCACACCATCAATTTCAAGACACGCAAGCACTTTAAGGACAAGAAAAGCCACTATGTTGACGAAAGCGAGTGGACGATTTTCGAGAACACCCATGAGGCCATCATCGACCAGGAAACCTTTGACAATGTGCAGCGCATCCGGGCGAATGTCCGGCGCTACCCGGACGGCTGGGGCGAGGCCCATCCCCTGACCGGCCTGATGTACTGCGCCGACTGCGGCGGCAAGATGTATGTTCACCGAACCTACAACGGAAAACGCGACCCGCAGTTTACTTGCAGCCAGTACACCAAAGTCCCATGCGGGACGCTCTGCGGCACACAGCACCGCATCCGGGCCGAGGCCGTCCTGACCCTGATAACCGATATGCTCCGGGCCATCGCGGAGTATTCCAAGAATGACCGGGCCGAGTTTATCCGCACTGTTCAGGAAACGCAGGCCGCCCAGCAGGCCGCCGACATATCCAAGAAGCGGAAACGGCTGGCCGCCGCCCAAAAGCGGGCCGGGGAACTGGAAAAGCTGATTTGCAAAATCTATGAGGACAACGCCCTGGGCAAGCTGCCGGACGCCCGGTATGAGGCCCTGGACGCACAGTATGCCAAAGAGCAGGACGCTCTCAATGCGGAAATCACGGAACTGGAAAAGGCCGTTATCGGCTATGAGCAGAGCCGGAAATCTGCGGAGAAGTTTATTGCCTTGATTGACAAGTATGAGAATTTCGACACGCTGACAAATACCATGCTCAACGAGTTTGTAGAGAAAATTCTTGTCCATGAACGCGCCCGCAAAGGCAGCCAGGACACCACTCAGGAGGTTGAAATCTACTTCAATTTTGTGGGCCGGTATATCCCACCCGCCTTGCAGCCGGTTCCCCTGACCCCGGAGGAACAGGAAGAACTGCGGAAGAAGGAGGAACGCAAGGACAGGCTTCACCAGAACTACTTGCGCCGCAAGGCAAATGGCAAGCAGAAGGAATGGGAAGAACGCTACAACGCCAGGCGCAAGGCAAAAATGGATGCGGCAAAGGCCGCGATCCGGGCCGAGGACATGGAGAAGGGCATTTTTACCACCGTTAGCCAGTTACCCAGGCAGGAGCCGCGCAAGGCCACCGTATCGGCTAGCGCCGCAATTTAACCATCACAGTGCAAAGGAGAATGAACATGAGCGAATTGACTTATACCCGTTGCGGAGATTACTACATCCCCGATCTGAAACTGTCCGAGCAGCCGGAGGCCCCCATCGGCAAGTATGGCCGTATGCGGCGGCGCTACCTGAAGGAACACCGCCCCGGCCTTTACACCAGCCTGATTTTGTGCGAAAAGCTGTATCCGCACCTGTTGGAGATTGACCGGGCGGCGCGGGAGCGCATGGACGTCATGCTGCCCCGCATGATGGAGGCGGCGGGCGTGACCGAGGATTTGAAGGCCCGTGACCCCATGCGCTGGGTGGGGCTGATAAACACATTGAAAGCGCAGGCGGAGGAAATAATTATTACAGAAATCATTATGGAGTGATGAAGGGTGCGGGGAATATTCTCCGCACCTTTTATCAAATCGTGCTGCTTGTTGTCATTCCTGATATGCGGTAAAATATTTTTTGGGAACTTGTTTTTTGCGAGGTTTCTGTGACATTTGGGTGATACTCTACAAAGAAAAGGATGTGAGCGCATGAGAATTTTAGTGGTCGAGGATGACCGCCTTTTGAATAATACCCTTTGCTATAACCTGTCTGCCGCAGACTATGAGGTCGCTGCTGCTTTGACAAAAAGTGCTGCGGAACGTCTGTGTAAAAAACAGGAATATGATTTGATTGTCCTTGACATCAATCTGCCGGACGGAAACGGATTTGATTTTTGCCGGGATATAAAAGAACGGCACCCGGACACAGCGGTCATTTTCCTCACGGCTAACGATATGGAAAGCGATATGCTGAAAGGGTACGAGCTGGGGGCGGATGATTATGTGACAAAGCCCTTTCCCATGAGCGTATTCCAGAAAAAGGTGTCCGCTTTGCTGGCCCGTATCCGAAAACAGTCTGGCGGAGACTGCTACAATGACGGCGATCTGTTTATCAATTTTACGGAAATGACCGCCCTACTTCACGGGGAAAGCATCGCCTTTACCCCGATGGAGTACCGTCTTTTGAAGGTGCTGACGAAAAATCCGCAGATCGTTTTGACCCGGCAGGTGCTATTGGAAAAGCTGTGGGATATTGACGGAAACTTTGTGGATGAACACGCCCTGACTTCAACCATCAGCCGGGTACGAACAAAAATCGAAACAGAAGGCCGCCAGTACATCAAGACAGTGTACGGCATGGGCTACATGTGGATTGGAGGCTGGAACAAATGAAAACAGTAAAGTTATCAGTAAATAAGGCTTGTGTTGCCATCTGCGCGGTACTTGTTTTGCTTTCGTTGTTTTTACTGTCTGTCGTGTATTATTTGACGCAAAACACATTTGCACTGGTTTGTGTACTGCTCTATGTGGCCAGTGTTATCGGATGTATGGCCATATTTCTGACCTTTATACGCCGTAAACTAACCTTGTTTTCAGATGCCTTGTGCAAGCTGCTTGACGATATGATGTCAGCAGATCAGGCCCCGCCACAGTACACCGAGGAAGAAAACCTGTTTTATAAAATCCAGCACCGCCTTTCCCGTCTCTATGAAGTGCTGCGGGAAAGCAAAAGCAGCATTGCAAAGGAACGGGCCGACTTGCAGGAATTGATTTCGGATATATCCCATCAAGTCAAAACGCCGATTGCAAACCTGAAAATGTTGGACGCGACGCTGCTGGATCAGACGGTGACGCCGGAAAAGCAGAGAGAATTTCTTGTTGCTATGGACAGCCAGCTCGACAAGCTGGATTTTCTCATGCAGGCGCTGATTAAAACTTCCCGTCTTGAAACCGGCGTGATTTCTTTGGAGCCGCAGCCGCAGGCCATTTATGATACCCTTGCCGCGGCGCTGGGCGGTATTCTGTTGCACGCCGAGCAGAAAAAGATTGCAGTCACAGTGGATTGCCCGGAAACGGTCACTGCGGCCCATGACCGGAAATGGACAACCGAAGCCCTGTTCAACATTCTGGATAACGCGGTAAAGTACACGCCAGAGGGCGGGAAAATCCATGTGGCTGTCGTGAGTTTGGAAATGTATGTGAAGATTGATATTTCTGATACAGGCATTGGTATTCCCGAACAGCATCAAGGGACGATTTTCAAGCGGTTCTATCGTGAAAGCAGCGTACATGACGCCCCCGGTATTGGGATTGGTCTGTATCTGGCCCGTGAAATTATCACCCGGCAAGGCGGCTTTATCCGCGTATCTTCGGAACTCGGCACCGGCTCCACTTTTTCAGTTTTCCTGCCCCATTCTTGAAATGTCACAGGATTGTGACATTTCAAGGCGTTTTCAAGGGAAATTCAAGAACCGTTGTGACATTTCTGTGAGGATTGCATTTTACAATGGAACCATCAAAAAGAAAGGTGGTAGCACTTATGCCTATTTTACAAACAACAGATTTGAAAAAATACTATGGTGAAGAGCCAAACATTACGAAGGCTTTGGATGGCGTTTCCCTTTCGGTAGAACAGGGAGAATTTGTCGCCATTGTCGGTACATCCGGCAGCGGCAAGTCCACACTTCTGAACATGATCGGCGGATTGGATGTCCCTACTTCCGGCAAGGTCATTGTGGACGGCAGGGACTTGTCCACCCTGAAAGACGAGCAGCTTACCATTTTCCGAAGGCGGAAAATGGGCTTCATCTTTCAGAATTATAATCTTGTCCCCGTCCTCAATGTCTATGAAAACATTGTTCTGCCGGTGGAATTGGACGGCGATCAGGTGGACAATAACTATATGCAGGAAGTTGTTCGGATGTTGGGCCTGGAAGATAGGCTGAACAATATGCCGAATAATCTCTCTGGCGGCCAGCAGCAGCGCGTGGCGATTGCACGCGCTCTGGTATCGAAACCGGCGATTGTTTTAGCGGACGAGCCGACGGGCAACCTCGACAGCCGGACGAGTAATGATGTTCTTGGCCTGCTGAAAGTAAGCAGCCAGAAATTTCACCAGACCCTTGTAATGATTACCCATAACAACGAGATCGCCCAGCTTGCAGATCGGATTATCCGTATTGAGGATGGGAAAATTTCTGAATGATGGGGGTGTTGAAAATGAACGATATTTTATTTGGCAACAATAACAGACCCATTATTAAGAAATTGTCCAGGCGGTACTTTAAGGCCAGCAAAAGCAGGAATATCATTGCTATTGTTGCCATTATTCTTACAACCGTCTTGTTCACAACGATCTTCACACTGGGTTCCGGTTTAATTGATACGGTGCAAGACCAAAATATCCGAAAGATGGGCGGGGACGGTCAAGCTGTTCTCAACTACATTAGTGACGAAGTTTTTGATGATGTAAAGGGCAACGAATTGATTGACCGAATTGCCTATACAAAGGCAGTTTCTTACCATCTTAACAATCCGGGGCTTGCGAAATGGCGTTCTGATATGTGGTATATGGATGATACCGCATTGGAATTTGCCAGATACGAGCCGACAACAGGACACCGCCCCGAAGCTGAAAATGAGATCATAGCCGACACAAAGACATTAGAGGCATTGGGGGTTCCGGCTGAAATCGGCGCGACAGTCACCCTTGATTATGAAATCAAGGGCAAGAAGTACACAACTGATTTTACACTGTGCGGCTTTTGGGAAACAGACAGCCTAAGTAATATCGGACGTATTATCATATCGAAAGCCTTTATAGATAGCCATGCCGACTTACTCACCTATACCTATCCTGTGGACAATGATTATTCTGGCATTGTGACGGCGTATATCATGTTCCGTGGCAGCGGCTCCGTAGAAGAAAAATTGCAGCAGCTCCTTACAGAAACCGGCTACACCTGTGACACGCTTGGAGGACAGCCCACAGACGAAAACTATATTGTCGCCCGTGTCAGTCCCGCTTATCAAAGCAGCCCTATCAGTGAAAATTCCGCCCTGTTTATTGCCGGTATTGTGGGAATACTCGCGATTATGGCAACAGGCTATTTGATTATCTACAATATTTTTCAAATCTCTGTTATTCAAGATATTCAGTCTTACGGGCAGCTTAAAACATTGGGAACCACGAGGCGGCAGATCAAAAAGATTATCAACAAACAGGCCCTGCTTCTGTCTGCGGTAGGTATCCCCATTGGCCTGATTATCGGCTTTTTCATTGGCCGCGCTTTAGTTCCGGCTCTGATGAACGGCACAACTTATACTTCCGACGCTGGCGTTGTGGTGACAGTAAATCCGCTGATATTCATTGGCTCGGCTATCTTTGCTTTTGTTACTGTTTCTATCAGTGTGCGAAAACCAGCTAAAATAGCGGGAGCGATCTCACCGATTGAGGCTATCCGCTACACAGAAAATGACGCAGGCGCATTTCAAACAAAGAAGCGTCTGGCTGTAAAAAAATCAACCAGCGGCGCAAAAATTCATCGGATGGCCTTGGCAAATTTGGGGAGAAATCGAAAACGAACAATCCTTGTAATCGTGTCTATGACATTGAGCTTGGTACTGTTTAACACCGTATTTACTCTATCCAGTGGTTTTGATATTGATAAGTATGTTGAGAAGTTCTTAAACAAGGATTTTATCATTTCTTCCGCGGACTATTTCAACTATAACTTCGCCCGCAGTGAAACATACTTGTCCGAAACCTTTATCAGTGCAGTCCAACAACAGGACGCCTACGAGGATGGCGGCAGACTATATTCCAGCAAGGTGACAGAAGAAAGATTTTCCGCTGAAACAGACGCCGTAACAAATTACAACAAGGACGAATATGGAAATCCTCTTATTGCTCTGTATGGGGCAGACGATTTTCTTCTAAACTCGATGGATGTAGTCGAGGGCGAAATTGATTGGGACGCTCTTAAAACGGGAAAATACACGCTGTACGCGCTTACAATGGATGACAATGGGAATATAATTGACAATCCATCTATCCATGTTGGAGATACGATCACCTTTCATCACTGGAAGATGAACGGGTTAGCCGGTACACTGGATAACAGCTTTGACCTTACCGTTATGGCAAAAGTTCTTATCAATGAAAATACCGATACAGAGCGAAACACGGGCGCGGCACGTTTTTATTTGCCCACAGAACAGTTCAAGCCGCTCTGCCTCAATCTCCTTTTGGTAAGTTTTCCGTTCAATGTTAAGGACGGGACGGACAGCGATATGAACAGCTTTTTAAGCAACTATGTGGAAAATATTGAGCCAAGTATGGACTATGAATCGAAAGAAACCTATGTTCAGTCTTTTAATAGCATGACATCCCTTATTATTACAATCGGCGGTGCTTTAAGTGTTATTATTGGTCTGATCGGTATAGTTAATTTCATCAACTCGGTATTGACAAGCATTATTACGCGGCAAAAAGAATTTGCTATGCTCCAAAGTATTGGCATGACAGGCAGACAGCTCAAACGGATGTTGTCCTATGAGGGCTTGTATTATGCTGTGGGAACAATTATAGCCTCGTTGATCGTTGGGGTGCTGTTCTCTCTAATCATTGTGCAGGCGATAGCAAGTAGTTTCTGGTTCTTCACTTATCACTTTGTAATTTGGCCGATGTTGATTGTTTATCCGTTTCTTATCTGCTTGACAGTAATTATTCCCACAATTCTTTACCGACAATTTGCCAAAAGCAGCATTATTGAAAGGCTTCATCAAAATTGAGTTTGTCCGGCATAGGTAGCTGAATAAGGACATCTAAATAAGCGACTGAATCCATTAGAAAACCGGGGGCATTCTGCCTTCGGTTTTCTAATTGTCACAAACTTGCGAGATTTCAGCGTGTTATTATGTCGAAACGCTGTTATGCTGTGAGGATTTTGTGAGGATTATAGGCTAAGATATAAGAAATTGAGGAAAGAATGTACTGCCCGGCGGCAGAAAAGAAAAAACCGCCGAAGGGCAGGCTGCTTAACACGCCCATAATGTCTGGAACGGCGGTATCATGGAGGTATCGCCGTGTTTCTTTGCATCGTTCATCCGCCTAATTTGTTAAAAAAAGCCCAGCCACCGAACCTGCCCCGTCTGGCAGCCAGTGCGAAAATTGTCACAATGTAACTGAATACCGTGTTTTTTGCGCTCGAATAGCTTCATGCTGTCCGGGCGCTTTTTCATACCTGTGGGGCCGGAACATCGGGCCAACATGGCCCGAACCTTGCCCCCGGTGTCGTTCCCCGCCGCCCCGTTCAGATTTTCCCGCAAAAATCTGAACGGAGGAAAGGCAGATGGAAGTCACCATCAATTATAACGGACAAGCTGTGGCCGTGGAGGTCACACTGGAAGTCTATGAATTTCTTGACCGGGCCGACCACAAAGCCGAGAACCTGTCCCATGAGCAGCGGCGGCATTGGGATGGCCGGGAGTTTGACGAATACATAGTTGCCACCGAGGGCGTGGGTATCTACGGCGAAACGCCGGAGGAATACCTTTGCCGCATGGAAACGCTGGGTGAGCTGATGGCCGTCCTGGACACCTGCACCGAGGCCCAGCGCCGCCGGTTCCTGCTCTATGCCCTGGACGGGCTGACTCTTGCGGAGATCGGGGCGGTGTGCGGCTGCTCCAAAGTGGCCGTGTATCAGAGTGTGGAGGCAGTCAGAAAAAAATTTATAAATTTCTTTGAAAACAGGCTTAACGAATGACCTGTTTTCGGGCTACCAAGTGAAAGGGATTGTTTCCCTTATCCCAGCGGGAGGCGGACAGCGGACAAGCTGCCCGCCTCTCCCATTTTCAGGAGGTAAGCCTATGAAAACAATCAATCTGCGGTGGATTTATCCCCACTACCGGCATGACGAGTTTGTGGAGGTCAGCGATGAAGTTTGGGAGGTCATGCGGCAGGCCCAGCGCGAGATGAACAACTATGAGCGCCGGAAGGTCTACCACCGCGCCTACTACTCCCTGGACGCATATAGCTGGACGGAGAACTACGCGCTGGAACACGGCAGATCGCCGGAGGAAATTCTTTTGGAGCGCGAGGAACGGGCCGCCCATCTGCGTCTGCTGGCCGCCTTGCCGGAGGCCCTGGCCCATGCCACCCCCACTCAGGCCCGCCGCGTCCGGGCCTACTACATCGCCGGTATCAGCCAGCCGAAAATTGCCCGGATGGAGGACGTACACAGCAGCAAGGTCAGCATTGCAATCCGGCGGGGGCTGCGAAATATACGCCGCTGCTATGACTGCCTTTTCCCGGCAGAGTGAGGGCGGGCCTATGCAGACCATCAACCTCAAACAGTATTACCCGTTCTGCACCGAGGACACCTTTGTGGAGGTGTCGGATGAAATCGTTGAAGCGTTCCTGCTGGACAAGCGGGCCGAGGCCGCCAGGGAGCGCAAGATGTACCGCTACAAGGCGTTTTACTCCCTTGACTGCGACGATGGGATTGAGAACGCCGCCATCGGCTGGGCGCAGCCATCGCCGGAGGATTGCCTGATGGAAAAGGAGGCGCAGGCCGAATACGCCGAACTGCTCCGGCGGCTCTATGAGGCGATTTCCTCTCTGACCCCAGCGCAGGCCCGCCGCGTCCATGCCCGGTATATGCTGGGGATGAAAGTGAAGGACATTGCCGCGATGGAGGGGATCACCCCATCCCAGGCTGGGAAGTCCATCCATGCGGCGCTCCGGCGGCTGCGCCGGTACTTCATACGCCGGAAATGGACAAGCGGCCTATGAAAACCCTCAACCTGAAAAAATACTACTACCCGATTTGCAAGAAGGACACTTTTGTGGAAGTGCCGGACGAGGTTGCAGACGCCATTGTGGAGGAAAGCCGCGCAGAGAACGCAAATGACGCCAAGCAGCACTATCACTGTTATTCTCTGGACGCTTCCCCCGGCATAGAACACCATTTCCCGGAACAGGTCATCTCCCCGGAAGATATTCTGATGGAGAAAGAAACGGAACGGGAACAGGAGGCCGCCCATGCCCTGATGATGGAACGGCTCCGGGAGGCCCTTGCCACCCTGACGCCCCGGCAGGCGAGCTGCCTTCATGCCCGGTTTTGGGAGGGCAAGCAGTTTAAGGAGATTGCCAAGGCCGAAGGCTTTACGACATCAGCGGCCATCGTCACGGTTCGCAACGCCATTATCAAGTTGCAGAAATATTATATCAAGCGCGGCTGGATGGAGCCGCTGAAGGAGGACGCGATATGCACAAAGAAATCACCACCCAAGCGAAACAGAAAAAAGACGGGCGCGAAGAAGTCCTGAAGGAAATCCGTCAGCTTGAGAATCGCCAGAAGATTTTGGAGAACAAGCAGCGCAACGAGGAACGCAAGGCCCGCACCCGCCGCCTGATTGAACGCGGGGCTATTTTGGAGGGCATTTTCCCTCTGGCCCCCGACCTTCCCGGCGTAGAGGTCAAGGCGTTCCTGATTGCCCTGTCCCATCTTCCGGGGGCGGCGGAACTGGCCGCAAAACTGCCGAAATCCGGGAACAAGCCGTAAGTCCCTTGTTTACAAGGGCGCATTATCCGAGATATTCAACTATCCGAGGAAATTTTCAAATAGTGGCTATATATAAGGATTTCAAAGAAATTTCCTCGGATAATGTAACAACTATTTTAGAAAGTCCGGCAACTGATTCTCCTTTTTCCGTTTTACAGAACTTTCCTTTTGCTGGGAGAACCATTTCTCGTTCCAATCCCGGATATGCCTGTTCACAGTCCCCTGTGAAAGCTCAGCGTACCGTTCGGTCGTAGAGATTGAGGAATGCCCGAGGAAGTTCTTGATTGCCATCATTGGAATCCCGGCCTCTAACATATGCGTGGCGGTTGTATGCCGCATGGTATGTGGGGTATAGCGTTTTTCCAAAAACATTCCCGGGTTCTCGGCCCTCGCAATGGCAACATACTTTTTATAAATCTCTTCGATGCAGGAAATCGTCATCTGCGGATGGGTCTGGCTGGTAAAGATATATGCATCTGCCTGTCCGGCACGCCCTGTTTCTATCAGATACCGTTCCAGAAGGATTCCGCTGGGGCTTGCGATTACGATCCTGCGGGTTTTATTCCCTTTTCCAGTGATTGTCAGTTTATACAGATTTTTTTCCTTAAAGAAATCCCTGACTTTGAGGTCGCAGATTTCCTGTGCCCTTGCCCCGCTGGCATACATCAGGTTCAAAAGAACCTGGTCACGGAATCCAAGGCGTTTTTCAGGGTCTGGGAGCCGGAGCAGGACGGACACTTCGCTAAGGGTAAAGATAGTCCTCGGCTGAATGGCTTTCTTTTTTACAGGCACCCTCCTGACCGCATTGGCAAACACAGTCGTCGCTTCAAAGTTCCTGTTCTGTGCATAAGCGGCAAAAGAAGCAAGCGCTGAAAGCCGGAGGTTCCTTGTGGATACCGAGCATCCCCGTTCTGTCTCAATCCACCGTAAGAATCCGTCAACTGTCTCATAATCCAGATCCCGGAACAGTATCTCACCGGCTTCTTTCTTTTTGACCTGATGGATGTACTGGAACAGGAGACGGAAAGAATGCTTGTAGGATCTGACGGTATTAGGGGAAAGCCCTGATGAGAGCGGCATATATTCCGTAAAAAACTGTTCCAGGAGGAACGTGAATTCAGGAAGTTTTTTATTCCTCATATGCCACCTCCGCAAATACGCCGGAAGCAAAATCTTCAAACAGCTCTATATATTCCGGAAACATGTCGCCGCTGAATTTCAGGTATTTTTCTGTCTCATCCATGTCATGGTGTCCAAGATAGACCGACAGGAAGGGCACAGAATCTTCCGCTGGCCGTCCGTTCTGTTCTGCCTGCGCAAAGGAATGGATGGCAAAATAGTGACGGAAACAATGAAGGCACTGGCCTCTTGAATGGGCCTTGCCCGGAACATACAGGCCGGTTTCCTGTAAAAGGTTCCGGAAGCGTAAATCAAAAGTCCCTTTGCTGACGGCAGCCCCTTTGTTTTTGGATGACGGGAACAGATAGCTTTCCGGCTCTGTTTTGATCCCCATAGCGATGCAGTATCTTTCCAGCATCTGCGTCAGGGTCACATCCATTGGGATGACACGCTGTTTATTGTTTTTAGCATGGCGGATCAGGATGGTTCCGCTTTGGAAATTTATATCTTTGACTTTGGCGGCGAGCGGCTCACCCAGCCGGAACCCGCACCCAAGGAGCATCCGCAGCAGCATACAGAACTCCATGTCGGTCTGACAGATTTTCGGGTCTGTATGTTTGTCGGCCCAACTGTCGGCGCGGGCCAGAAGGATTTGTATTTCCTCGTCTGAAAAGATATATGGGACATAGCTGTCTGATGTTTTGGGGCAGTCCGGCATAAAAACACGGTAACCTTTATACTGGAGATACCGCAGGAATTTACGGAGATAACTTACCTTGTCGCTGACCGTTTTGGCTGCGTTTGTCTGGCGGATTTCTCTGATCCATCGATTCACTGCCGCTTCTGAAATCACATTTGTATTTTCTTCCGCCAGCGATGAATCGAAGGAAAGCAATACTCTGCGTGTATTCCGCAAGGTGTCCTCATTGACAGTACCCTGATTGATTTTCAGGTATTCTTCCAATTCGTTTCTGAAAACGGACTGAAACTCCTTCATAACAGGGAGCACCTCCCCTCAAGGAAAGCGGCGAATGTGCCCGCCGCCTCCATTACCGGGAGGGCGTATCCCCGAAGCTGTTCCAAATCCAGCCGGGCATAGGAACGGATGGCGTTCTGGTCTGTATGCCCTAGAGTTTTCCTTACCACTTCATAAGGGATGTTGTCATTGACCATGGAGCTTGCAAGGGATGAGCGGAAAGCATGGGGGCCCTGTTTTCGCCCGTCAGGGTCAATCCCGGCTGCCGCTATGGCAGTCCTTACAATCTTAGTGATTGCCTGAACAGAGATATGGCTGTAAGGCGGGACAATGCGCAGGAACACATATGGGCTGTCATAGTCGGAACGTTCTTCCTGTAAATATCTCTTTAAAGCGTCTTTTACATCTGGAACCATGGGAAGTTCAATGGGAATGCCTGTTTTGTGCTGCGTAAGCCGGACTAAATTCCCCTCAAAATCCAGCTCCTTAAACGTCATGGATGAAATATCGCCGCTCCTGATTCCAAGGCGTGTCGCAAGGAGCAGAGCAGCGTAGTCACGTTTCCCATGCGGAGAATCCTGGTCAACACTGTTTTCAATCTTCAGGATTTCCTCTGCCGTGTAAACAGAGGGGTACGGCTGCGGCCTTTTAAAGAGAGGGACGACACCGCTGTAATCCCTGCCGGTATATCCGGAATGATAAGCATACCGGAGAAAAGTGCGGATATGTGAAAGATACCACCTGCTGCGGATTCTCAGGCAGGCAGCCCCTATACTGTGGGCATCCATTTCCTGTGGCTTCAAACAGCCTGTTTCAGTTACAGCGGATAAAAAGTAATGGCCGATCTTGTCATGGAGATGGATGGTGCTTTCCCGCAAACCTCTGTGCCGCCCATCTTCAAGATATCCCGCAAGGAAAGCGTCCATCTCTGGATTCAGTTCCTGATACACACAAGATGTTGATTTGTTTTCATTTGTTTTTTGTCTCATGGTTAAAGCCTCCTGTTTTCTTTGGTGACTTTAACTGTATCATGTAGAGAAAGATTATCCGAGGAAATTTCTTTGAAATCCTTATATATAGCCACTATTTGAAAATTTCCTCGGATAGTTGAATATCTCGGATAATGCGCCCTTGTAAACAAGGGACTTACGGCTTGTCCCCGGATGTCGGCAGTTTTGCGGCCAGTTCCGCCGCCCCCGGAAGATGGGACAGGGCAATCAGGAACGCCTTGACCTCCACGCCGGAAAGGTCGGCGGCCAGAGGGAAAATGCCCTCCAAAATGGCCCCGCGTTCAATCAGGCGGCGGGTGCGGGCCTTGCGTTCCTCATTACGCTGCTTGTTCTCCAAAATCTTCTGGCGGTTCTCAAGCTGCCGGATCTCCTTCAGGACTTCTTCGCGCTCGTCTTTTTTCTGTTTCGCTTGGGCGGTGATTTCTTTGTGCATATCGCGTCCTCCTTTGGCGGCTTCATCCAGCCGCGCTTGATATAATATTTCTGTAACTTGATAATGGCGTTGCGAACCGTGACAACGGCCGCTGATGTGGTGAAGCCCTCGGCCTCGGCAATCCCCTTAAACTGCTTGCCCTCCCAAAACCGGGCATGAAGGCAGCTCGCTTGCCGCGGCGTCAGGGTGGCAAGGGCCTCCCGGAGCCGCTGCAACATCAATTCATGGGCTTCTTCCTGTTCCTGGCGCGTTTCTTCTTCCAGCAGAGTGTCCTCAGCGGAGAGGGCATGATAGAGCAGGTGGTATTCCAGGCCGGGGGAATAGTCCATCGAGTAAGTATGGCTCCATAGCCGCTGCTCGGAGTTGTGGTCGGTGCGCCATTCCTCTGCGATGGCGTCGGCAATCTCGTCCGGCAGTTCTATGAAGGTGTCCGTTTCGTAGAGGGGATAATAATACTTTTTCAGGTTGATGGTTTTCATAGGCCTCTTGTCCATTTCCGGCGTATGAAGTACCGGCGCAGCCGCCGGAGCGCCGCATGGATGGACTTCCCCGCCTGGGATGGAGTGATACCCTCCATCGCGGCAATGTCCTTTACTTTCATCCCCAGCATATACCGGGCATGGACGCGGCGGGCCTGCGCTGGTGGCAAAGAGGAAAGGGCCTCATAGAGCCGCCGGAGCAGTTCGGCATATTCGGCTTGTGCCTCCTTTTCCATCAGGCAATCCTCCGGCGATGGCTGCGCCCAGCCGATGGCGGCCTTCTCGATCCCGTCGTCACAGTCAAGGGAGTAAAACGCCTTGTAGCGGTACATCTTACGCTCCCTGGCGGCCTCGGCCCGCTTGTCCAGCAGGAACGCCTCGGCGATTTCATCCGACACCTCCACAAAGGTGTCCTCGGTACAGAACGGGTAATATTGCTTGAGGTTGATCGTCTGCATAGGCCCGCCCTCACTCTGACGGAAAAAGGCCGTCATAGCAACGGCGCATATTCCGCAGGCCCCGCCGGATGGCAACGCTGACCTTGCTGCTGTGTACGCCCTCCATCCGGGCAATTTCCGGCTGGTTGATACCGACGATGTAGTAGGCCCGGACGCGGCGGGCCTGTGTGGGGGTGGCATGGGCCAGGGCCTCCGGCAAGGCGGCCAGCAGACGCAGATGGGCGGCCCGTTCCTCGCGCTCCAAAAAGATTTCCTCCGGCGATCTGCCGTGTTCCAGCGCATAGTTCTCCGCCCAGCTATATGCGTCCAGGGAGTACCAGGCGCGGTGGTAGACCTTCCGGCGCTCATAGTTGTTCATCTCGCGCTGGGCCTGCCGCATGGCCTCCCAGACCTCGTCGCTGACCTCTACAAACTCGTCGTGCTGGTAGTGGGGATAAATCCACCGCAGATTGATTGTTTTCATAGGCTTACCTCCTGAAAATGGGAGAGGCGGGCAGCTTGTCCGCTGTCCGCCTCCCCTGGGATAAGGGAAACAATCCCTTTCACTTGGTAGCCCGAAAACAGGTCATTCGTTAAGCCTGTTTTCAAAGAATTTTATAAATTTTTTTCTGACTGCCTCCACACTCTGATACACGGCCACTTTGGAGCAGCCGCACACCGTCCCGATCTCCGCAAGGGTCAGCCCGTCCAGGGCATAGAGCAGGAACCGGCGGCGCTGGGCCTCGGTGCAGGTGTCCAGGACGGCCGTCAGCTCGCCCAGCGTTTCCTTGCGGCACAGGTAATCCTCCGGCGTTTCGCCGTAGATACCCACGCCCTCGGTGGCAACTATGTATTCGTCAAACTCCCGGCCATCCCAGTGCCGCCGCTGCTCATGGGACAGGTTTTCGGCTTTGTGGTCGGCCCGGTCAAGAAATTCATAGACTTCCAGCGTGACCTCTACGGCCACAGCTTGTCCGTTGTAATGGATGGTGACTTCCATCTGCCTTTCCTCCGTTCAGATTTTTTGCGGGAAAATCTGAACGGGGCGGCGGGGAGCGGCACCGGGGACAGGATTCGGGCCATGCTGACCCGATGTTCAAGCCCCATAAATATGAAAAAACGCCCGGACAGCATGAAGCTATTCGAGCGCAAAAACTCCAATATTCACTTACAGAATGACAATTTTCGCACCGGCTGCCAGACGGGGCCTGTTCGGTGGTTGGGCTTTTTTTGACGGTAGCGCAAATATCGTCTGAATTTGTCGGCAGTCAGTGTGCTTCATGGCGGCTCCCTCCTAAAGCCGCCGTGTTGGCGTATGGGCGTCACTCCTTTATTGAGGGCATAAAAGAAGGGGCTGTCGGTTAATACCGATTTTTAGCCCCTGATATGCGGGAAAGAGACACTTCCACAAAATTCAGGCTTTTTCAGGTCTGAATTCACTGTGAGGGTGTCTCTTCCTTTTTTCACTGCCCTGTTTTTGGGCGCAAAAACCCCTTGTTTGGACTTTTTGAAGCGCTCCATCAGCTAAGCTGCTTTCTGCCCCTTTTTCCCTTCATATTTTTCGATTTCATGTTGTAAAAACCGGTGGTATTTCATGATATTCCTGCCCATCGCATACAGCATGAATTCTTTATATACTTTCTCCTCTGACCGGTAGTTAAAACGACGGAAGTTTTCATTTTCCTTGATATCTCCAAAGTGGCCCTCCGTCTGGATCGAACGGGTCTGACGTTTCAGGATCCCTTCCTCGCTCTGGATATTCGCATGGGACTCTTCCTTCAGTTCTTCCCACCGTTCGTTGACCTTCACGATTTTATTCCGATCAGGATTCTTTTCCGCATTGTATTTATATAGACATTTGGATTTATGCTCACAGCCGCTGCAGTCTTCACAGCCATATACCTCTATCGTCTGCGTATAGCCGTCCTGCTCTTTGCTTTCTGTCCGGATATGGTGCAGTTCCCTTCCATCATGGCAGATATAATAATGCTCATCTTCAAAGACGGCGTATGTCATGTTGTAATACTTCCCAATGTCTTCTTTGTATGCCCGTGTCTTCCTCTTCTCATGGTCCTGCAGCTTGATATAGCTCCGGATCCCGTTCTCTTTCAGATACACCAGGTTCTTTTCGCAGCAGTATCCGCTGTCGGCAGTTACTGCCTCCAGTGTGTCTCCAAACGCTTTCCTGTGCTTTTCCAGGACGGGGACCAGCGTATTGTAGTCTGTCCGGTCATTGCTGACATATCCGTGGACAATAAAGTAATTCTCTACCGCGATCTGGACGTTATATGCCGGTTTTAACTGCCCATTCAGCATATGGTCTTCTTTCATCCGCATAAACGTTGCTTCCAGATCCGTCTTCGAATAGCTGTTCCGGTCTTTCCCCATGATCTCAAAGCATTTCTTATACTCCATCAGGCGCCTGCCGCATTCTTCCAGTTCCTCGTAGAGTTTCTGGATTTCCGGCTTATGCTTCCCTTTTCCGAAAACGAATCCGATCCCTTCCCCTTCTGCGATCCGCACCAGGTTCTTCTGCAGCTTCAGGATCTCAAGAGGGGAACAGGAATCAATCTCAAGGATCGTGTTATTGGAGATCTTCTTATGCTTTGTCAGTTTCCGCTTCCTGTTTTCTTCGATAACTTTCCGGACTTTGTCCATCCCCTCGATCACGAACATATGGGCATCCCCAAGATCGTATTTGGGGCCATAGCCGTTCTCAAGCAGGAAGGCATTGTACTTTGCATAAAGGGCATCGATGGTGTCCAGCAGGCCGGCAAGGTGATAGTTGATGCTGCCCCGCCAGACAAAGGTGTACCGGTTTGCGTTCGCTTCGATTTTGGTCCCATCAATGTAAAGTTCTTTCAGCGTAATAAGGCCTTCCTTCTCCAGGCGGCGCATGAACTGGTAATTCAGATCGTCCAGGACTTCCTCCGTCAGCTTTTTTCCTTTAAAATCGTAAAAAGCATCCCTCTGGGGCTTCTGCCCTTTGGTCAGCCAGATAAAAGCAAGGTCTCTCCGGCATAAATCTACAATACGGTCAACAGCCCTGACCCCGCGCATGTTTGCGTAGGTAACAACAGCATACAGCATGATTGGATTATACCCGGTTCTTCCCTTATCCGAATAGCAGGCCAGCAGGCCTGAAAAATCTAATTCCTCCATCACTTTTTTCAGGGTATAGACTGGATCGTCGTCGGGTAGCCTCAATTCGAAGAAACTGAAGTTAATTTTCTGTTGCCCAATTTCAAAAAAGTCATTATAATAATCTTTGGTTAGCATAGTTCCATTATAACATGGAACGGGGAGAAAGATGGCTGTCGTTAGTCATCTTTTTCTCTTTTTTGAGGATAAATTTCAGGGGCAGGCGTGACTCGCATGAGTCACACCTGCCCCTGTTTGGAACTATCTATTTCCCGACAGCCCCCTGGTCGTATGGGCGTGTCAAAGGGCTGCTGAACGACGGCTTTTTTTCTTTTGCCGTCGCCCGACAGATGGAATTAATATAGTTCTGGTACTTTCTTCTTGAAAATAAATAAAGCCATTCCAAACGTAATGATTGCAATCAAAAGGATTTGTAGCAAGGACTCCTGATATGTTGTATTTTTACTGATAATGAGTTGCCGGAACACAATGACAATCAATGAAGTTACGATTGTGGTGGGAACAGATTTTCGGATCATGCCAATGATAAATGGCCAGAGCGATAGTACCGTGCATACAACTACCGCAGTTATTGCCATTGGTATCCATGTCTGAAGCATGGAAATTTGGAATGTTCCCTCCAGCATATCAAAAAATCTGTCCACAAGCACGATATAACCGCTGCAACAAATATATCCAATCGCCATTGAAATTGCCGTATAAACCATAATGATAATCAATTTGCTGGCAATCAATTTCATGCGGTTCAAAGGATAAGAAAACATAATCGTGATTGTCCGCTGACTATATTCTCCAATTACCAGACGTGCAGTTAAAACCGACGAGTACACAAGGAAAATAAAGGACATCAGCAAGCCAATAACAAGATATGTACTTTCAAACGTGTCTTTGGTTTGCTCCGGGTCTGTCATACTATCCCACAAAGATACAGTAATGAACAGTATGCTGAAAAGGATTGCGGCAAACGTAAAAATTATATTTCGAGCAGTCCCAAATTTTTTCAATTCCAGTTTAATAAGGTGTGCCATTTTATTTTCCCTCCTCTGTGAGCTGAAAGAAATAATCTTCCAGAGTGTCCTGTTTACGCCCTAAGCTCTCTAAACCAACACCACTTTCAATGAGGGCTTTTGACAAAACTTTGCCAGAAATGTTCGAGTCATAAATCCGGATGAACTCTTTATCCAATATGCTAAAGTTTGTAATGCCCATCTGTTCCAATAAAGTTGCTGCATGGGCTACATCATCAACTTGTAGACTGATATACTCCGTTTGATGCTTATGGATTTCCTCAATGGGCAGTTCTGCCAGTAGGTTGCCATGTTGAATAATTCCAATCGTATCAGCAATTAGATCAACTTCGGATAGGATATGACTGGAAATAAAAATGGTCGTTCCATCTTCCTGATTAAGCCGCTGGAACAGGTTCCGCATTTCGCGGATACCTTCGGGGTCTAATGCGTTAATCGGTTCATCTAAAATTAGAAATTCTGGCTTTGCAAGGATAGCTCTTGCGATTGCTAACCGCTGTTTCATACCTAATGAATAATGGCGGATTTGCTTTCCCTCTACATTTTGCAGATCAACCATTTGCAGAACTTCATCAATGCGCTCTTTATTGGGAAATCCCATATAGTCGCAATGAAGCTCTAAGTTTTGCCGGGCCGTCATTTTCTCGTAAAAGTACGGATTTTCGATAATGGAACCCACCCGTTTGAAAACTTCATAACTTTGATCGGTGACTTTCTCTCCAAAAAGCTGAACTTCTCCGGCTTCTGGCTGGATAAGGTTCAGGATCATTTTCATTACCGTACTTTTACCGGCACCGTTCGGCCCGACAAAGCCATAAATAGCCCCTTTGGGAACATGGATATTCACATCGTTTACAACGACATTTCCTTTATAGGACTTTCGCAGCCCTACGGTTTCCATGATATAATCCATTTTGTATTCCTCCTGTACGGCTCCCATTATACAAAACAGACTTCTCTTTTCTCTGCCTGAAATCTAACTTTTTTCTAACTTTTCAAAATGACCGAGAAAACCGTTTGCTCATTCTGTATGCTGTGAACCTGCAATTCTGCTCCTATCTGCATAGAAAGTTTCTTTGCAATCGCCAATCCCAGACCATTTCCTGATGATTTCGGGGCAGTCGTATAGTTTCTTGTGAATATCTGCTTTTGCTGTTGTGGCGACATTCCTTTCCCGTGATCCTCTATTTCAATGACACTTTTTCCTTTTTCTGCTGTAAGACGCAGGGCAATATACTTTCCATCACCCCCATGCCGGATTGCATTGTCTATTAGGTTTTTCAAAATACGCTGCAAGGCGTCCCGGTCTGTGTCTGCATAAATCGGCGTGGCTGGTATCTGTATATCCACCTCAAATTGCTGCTTTTCAAGCAGATCATAATATTCCAAAATGGTGTCTTGGCATAATCTTGAAACATTCTCCTTTTGCAGTTTCAGAGGAAGATCGCCGGAAGCAATTTTGGACATTGTAAAATAGTCGTTTATCGTTGTTATCAAATCATCTGCTTTACGGTCAATTTTGGTAGCCATGGTATGAATGACCTCCGGCACAGATACATCATCCACTTTAGCAGCTAACATTTCACTGTTTCCTTTCAGCACAGTCAGAGGGGTACGAATATCATGTGAGATATTGGTAAGAACCTGTGCCATCGCCTTTTGTGCCTGTTCATATTCTGACTTCTTTTCGTAGAAATTTTGAAGCAATGTGTTAATCGCAGCCCCTAATTTTTTCATGCAGGCATGATCGGTAGGGAGAAGAACAAAGCCATTTTCAGAAGTAATAGAAAGCGTTTCCAGTCGGTTACTGATATAGTTGATTTCTTTTTGCAATTTCCTATACTGTATTCTCTGCCAAATGCAGATGAGCAGCAAAGCGGCTGAAAGCGCAGCAAACAGAACCCACATTTATTTATCCTCCATCTTGTAACCTATTCCCCATAAGGTCTTAATATAGGTTGTCGTATCTTCTTCACCGTTTTTCAGTTTCAGGCGCAGTCGATTGATATGGGTATTTAATACGTTTTCATTACCGAAATATGGCTCTTTCCAAATAAGTTCATACAAGCGTTCTTTCGAGAAAGCCCGTCCCGGATGGGTTGCCAGCAGATACAAAATTTCAAATTCAATGGGCGTTAAATCTATCAGAGTTCCTTGGCGGCTAACAGTATGACTGATTGGGTCAATCTCTAAATCCTTAATCTTTACGCCTGCATCGTTTGGCATGGCTTGATAGGTTCTGGCACGCCGAATATTGGCTTTAATCCTTGCAGTAAGCTCAATCAGAGAAAATGGCTTTACAACATAATCATCGGCCCCCAAATTCAGCCCTAACGATTTATCGGTATCATTGTCCTTTGCGGTGATAATGATGATCGGGATCGTGCTGACCTGCCGAATAGTCTTAATAATCTCCATACCACTCATATCTGGCAGCATAAGGTCTATGAGTGCAAGAGAGTATTCATCATAATTCTTGATAGTATGAATAGCTGTTTTACCATCACTAAAAGAAAGCACTTGAAATTCTCCTGACAAATAGTCTTTCACCATGCTTCTGATTTCTTCGTCATCTTCAATCAATATAATCCTATTTTCCATTGCGATTGCTCCTTGCTTTTTTTGTCCTGCCATCAATGGGCTTTTCTGCGTTCTTAGGAATGAGCCAGACAGTCCCCATTTTCACAGCGCCGGGAATGCGGCCCGAAGAACAGTAATAATTTATCCAACGAGGGGTCACGCCCCATTTTTCGCCAGCTTCTTTTAATGTCATATAGTCCATATTGCACCTCCAACCTTAACATTATAATTCGTTTTCTCGAATAGTACAAGGCAGGAAATGTGTCGAAATGATTATAAAATTAGGCAGAGACCAAAGCCTCTGCCTAAAAACTAATTGTAAATCAGTTCGTCTTGAATAATTTCCTCCACCTGCGCTTTCAGCGTGTTCATCAGCCCCACCCAGCGCATGGGGTCACGGGCTTTCAATTCCTCGGTGACGCCTGCCGCCGCCATCATGCGGGGCAGCATGGCGTCCATTCGTTCATGCGCTGCCCGGTCAATCTCCAACAGGTGCGGGTACAGCTTTTCGCTCAAAATCAAGCTGCTGTAAAGGCCAGGCCGGTGTTCCTTCAGATAGCGTTGCCGCATACGGCCATACTTGCCGATGGGGGCCTCCGGCTGCTCGGAAAGTTTCAGGTCGGGGATGTAGTAATCCCCGTAGCGGGTGTAAGTCAATTCGTTCATGTTCGTCCTCCTTTGCACTGTGATGATTAAACTGCGGCGCTGGCCGATATGGTGGCCTTGCGCGGCTCCTGCCTGGGTAACTGGCTGACGGGGATAAAAACGCCCTTTTCCATGTCCTCGGCCCGGATCGCGGCCTTTGCTGACTCCACCTGGGCCTTGCGCTTGGCGTTGTAGCGTTCTTCCCATTCCTTCTGTTTGCCATTGGCCTTGCGGCGCAAGTAGTTCTGGTGAAGCCTGTCCTTGCGTACCTCCTTCTTCCGCAGTTCTTCCTGTTCCTCCGGGGTCAGGGGAACCGGCTGCAAGGCGGGCGGGATATACCGGCCCACAAAGTTGAAGTAGATTTCAACCTCCTGCGTGGTGTCCTGGCTGCCTTTCCGGGCGCGTTCATGGACAAGGATTTTCTCTACAAACTCGTTGAGCATGGTGTTTGTCAGCGTGTCGAAGTTCTCGTACTTATCAATCAGGGCAATAAACTTCTCCGCAGATTTCCGGCTCTGCTCATAGCCGGTAACGGCCTTTTCCAGTTCCGTGATTTCCGCATGGAGAGTGTCCTGCTCTTTGGCATACTGTGCGTCCAGGGCTTCATACCGGGCATCCGGCAGCTTTCCCAGGGCGTTGTCCTCATAGATTTTGCAAATCAGCTTTTCCAGTTCCCCGGCCCGCTTTTGGGCGGCGGCCAGCCGTTTCCGCTTCTTGGATATGTCGGCGGCCTGCTGGGCGGCCTGCGTTTCCTGGACGGTGCGGATAAACTCGGCCCGGTCATTCTTGGAATACTCCGCGATGGCCCGGAGCATATCGGTTATCAAGGTCAGGACAGCTTCGGCCCGGATACGGTGCTGTGTACCGCAGAGCGTCCCGCATGGGATTTTGCTGTACTGGCTGCAAGTAAACTGTGGGTCACGCTTGCCGTTATTGACGCGATGGACATACATCTTGCCGCCGCAGTCGGCGCAGTACATCAGGCCGGTCAGAGGGTGGGCATCGCCCCAGCCGTCCGGGTAACGCCTGACATTTGCCCGGATACGCTGCACATTGTCAAAGGTTTCCTGGTCGATGATGGCCTCATGGGTATTCTCGAAAATCGTCCACTCGCTTTCGTCAACATAGTGGCTTTTCTTGTCCTTGAAGTGCTTGCGGGTCTTGAAATTGATGGTGTGGCCCAGGTATTCCCGCTTTTTCAGGATGTTCACAATGGTGGACGATCCCCAGCCGTAGGGGTCTTTGACCGGCTTCGTCCTGTTTACTCCCTCTTGAAAGCGTGCCAGATGGACAGCGGGGATTTCAACCTTTGCCTCGGACAGCAGCTTTGAGATTTGATAGGGGCCGTAGCCCTCCATCGTCAGGGAAAAGATACGGCGTACCACTTCGGCGGCTTCTTCGTCCACAAGCCAGTGTTCCCGCTTTTCGTCCCACAGGTAGCCGTAGATAACGGTGCCGGTCAAGTGCTTGCCGCTCAAGTATCAGTTTCTCGGCTTGCTCGGTCTTGGTGGCGGTGTTCCCGCCCGCGCCGGATAGCAGCTCGTCGGCGGTTATGTCGTATTCGCCTATCCATGAAAAGCCTGTTTCCGGGTCAAGGCAAAAGGCAACGGGCTTGCCCTCCGGCGCAAGGGAAGATTTGTCATGGACGATAACGCGCACATTTGGCTCCCGCTTCACGCGCCCGATCAGCAGGACGCTCCTTGCTGCGGCGCGGAAGTCAATAGAACCTAAGCCCCGGTATGCGCTCTGCCCTCCGGCGGCTTTGTTCAAGTGCCCGATAAGGATAACGGCGCACCCGGTACGCTCGGCAACATCGGCAAGGCGGCGGAACATGGGGCGCACTTCGTTTGCCCGGTTCATGTCGGTCTTTTCGCCCATGTACGCCTGTATGGGGTCAAGGATAATCAGCCGCGCCCCGTTCTGCGTGATTGCCTTTTCTATGCGCTCGTCGGAGAGGGTAAGCTCCCGCTTGGCTTCATCAATCACAAGCACGCGGTCAAGGTCGGCTTCGGCTTCTATCAAGCGGGGCTTGACGGTATCGCCCAGCCCGTCCTCGGCGGTCTGGTAAATCACTGGGAATGGCGGCAAGGGCTTCATTCCCGGCAGCGTTCCCCCGGTGGTGCAGGCGGCGGCAAGGCGTAGGGCAAAGGTGGTCTTGCCCTCGCCGGGGTTGCCTTGCACAATGGTTACTTTCCCAAAGGGGATATACGGCTCCCATAGCCATTCAACGGTCTGTGTGTCCACCTCACTCATGCGGATAATCTCGACGGTTTCTTCCTGCGGCGGCTCTTTCAAGCCGTAGACCGCTTCCCGGATATACTTCCCGTCTGTGATTTCCGCCCGGTGCTGCAATACCTCGTTCCAGTCCTTGTGAAGCGGCACAAGGCGGTGGACGGTCAAGCCCTCCGGCACAAGCTCCGCAAGGCGGCTGCAAGCGTCGTTTCCGGCTTGGTCGCTGTCAAGGCAGAGGTAAACGGTCTTGATGTTCGGGCGGTCAGAGAGGAAACGCAACAGGGCTTTTTCTCCCACGCCGCCCAATGACAAATAGCTCTGCTTCTGCCACGCCTTTTTGAACAGGCAGAGGAAAGAGAGCAGGTCAACGGGGGCTTCAAAGACAAAAAGCCTGTCACCCTCGCCTCGGTAGCAGAAATTAAAGGCTTTGTCGCTGCCTTTCACATCAAACCGGAAGTTTCCCGCCGTTCCCTTGCTGTGGGCGTAGCGCGGTATTCCGTCCTCGTCCCGCCCCACAAATACGGCGTTGTGGTGGGCTGCGTCCTCGTAAATATCGCCGCGGGCAAAGAAAAAGCCCGTCACATCATCATCAATGCGGCGGGCTGCTGTGAGGTAGTTCCTCGCTATTCTGTTGTCGTTGTTTGGGGGCGGTAGCCGGAAGTCGGAAAGGGACGCGTGGCAAGGTCTGTCCGGCGGCGGTGCGGCTCCCTTTTCTCCTGTGAGAAGTTCCACGGCTTCGGTGAAGCTCTTGCCGAAAAACTCCATGACAAAATCAACGGGGCCGCCGCCCTTGCTCTGGCTGTGCCTGTACCATTTGTTTCCCCGGACGGTCAGGCTGTCGTGCCGTTTCCAGCGGTATTCATTCCCGGCGCGGGTAAGCTGCTCGCCCTGTGATTGCAGGAAAGAAACAAGGTCGGCTTGGTTCGCCCGGTCTATCTGTTCTTGGGTGTAGTACAAAAATCTCAACTCCTTTCATCGTTCTAAGTCGTGCTGCTTGGTGCGGGTCTGCTCCGGCTGGTCGGCTTTCAGCGCAATATCAACGCACTTGCGGATATTGTGCAGCTCGGCAACCTCGGCGCGGGTTTCTTTCAGCTTGGTATATTCCGCTGTTCTCTGCCCGCTGAGGGTGGCGTACTCTTTTTCCCATTCAGCGATAGGCAAGCTCTTTGTCCCTTTCGGCAGATTTGCATGGAGATAGCGGCTCGCTGCGTTCCATAGCGTAAGCTCGGCGCGGTGGGCTTCCTCGTACTTGTCGCGCTTGCTCGTCCAGCCATTTTTCAGCTTTTTCAGCTCGTCGTGAATGGGCTTGTACTCGGTGTAGTTCTTCCCGTATTCAATCAGCTTTTGTAATTCTTTCATGCGCTTCTCGGCGGTTTTCATGCCCGCCCGGATAGCGTCGGCTTGGTCGCTGACAGAGGAAAGGGTAGCGTCCAGCTCCGCAAGGGTGGAAATGCCATGCTCGGAAAGATAGCCTACTGCCTTTGCAACGGTTTTCAGTTCATCGGCGGCGTGCTGCCTTTGCCAACTTTGCGAATACTTCCGGCTCTTTTCTCTCTGAACGCTTAAATACTTCATCAGCAGATTTGCAAGGCCGGGGGATTGCGGGGGCTGCTCCGGGGCGTTTTCCCGCGCCTTGAACAGTTCGCCAATCCATTCTTTGAGCTTTCCAATCTGCGCCCGGATTTCCCGGATAAGGCGGTTTGCCTTTTGGATATTCCGGTTCAGCTCGCCTTTCTCGGTGGCTATGCCTTTCTTCTCCATTTGACAAGCCGCTACGCCCATGTGGACGGTAGGCAGCTCGTCAATGCCGCGCTCGGCGTTACTGCGGTGGTCGATACGCTCCGGGCGTCCGGCGCGTTCAAGGTAGGCATTTGAAATATCCGCCCATGCCTTGCGCCATAAAAGCGCGTTGCCCTTGTCGTTCCAGCCTGTGAGGTCAACTTTGTGTGTCTTGTATCTGCCGCTTGGTAAGCGTATGCGCTCGCCGTTCTCGTCAATGTCATATTCCTTTTTGGACTTCGCCGCCCATGCGCCGCGCTCGTCAAGGGGGCGCATAGTAAGCATGATATGACAATGGGGGTTGCCGCTGTCGGTGTCGTGAATGGCAAAATCAACGCACATTCCTCTGGAAACAAATTGAGAGGAACAGTATTCCCGGACAAGCCGGATCTGTTCCTCTCTGGATAATTCTATGGGGAGTGCTGCGTCAATCTCTCTGGCAAGCTGGGCGTTCCCGGTTTTCTCGTAAAGCTCCACACTGTTCCATAGGGTAGCGCGGTCAGAGAAAGAGGGCGGGGCATGGGGCGGCATTTGCTCGTTTTTCAGATATACGGCGATTTGGTTGCGGTTCTTCCCGCCGATAAACAAACGGAAAATAAGGCGCACAACCTCGGCGGCTTCCTCGTCGATTATCCAAAAATCCTTGTTGTCCGGGTCTTTGACATAGCCGTAGGGGGCTTCGGTGGCAATCGGCTTTCCGCTCATGCCTTTGGTCTTAATGCCCGTTTTCACTTTCTTGCTGATGTCCTTTGCGTACCACTCCGACATGATGTTGATAAAGGGCGCAAACTCCAATGTGTCGGGCTTCTCGCTGTCAATGCCGTTGTTGACCGCGATAAAACGCACGTTGTTCCGTCTGAATATCTCCATAGCGTTGCCGACTTGGAGATAGTCGCGCCCCCAGCGGGTAAGGTCTTTCATAATGCAAACGCCGATTTTCCCGTTTTCAACGTCCTCCATCATGCGGGAGTAGGCAGAACGGTCAAAAAATCTGCCGCTTTCATCGTCGTCGATGTAGTGCCGGATATTCGTCAGCCGCTGCCCTCTGGCGTAGTTCTCCAAAAAGATTTTCTGGTTCTGTATGCTGTTGCTCTCGCCGCCGTCCCTGTCCTCGTCCCCTACGGAAAGACGGGAGTAAAGGGCTGTGATTTTGTTGTAATCATTCATGTGCATATCCTCCTGTGCGTCCATGTAGAGTTCCTTTACACTTAAGATTATGCACTCCAACGCGCGGAACCGTATTCCATGCCTTTTCGGTATTTCTTCGCGTTTTTGCCTTTCATGTAAACGGCAAGCCGGATAATGACCGCCCCCGCAACGCCGATAAGCAGATCGGCGGGGTGCAGGCTCGGCGCGATACTGGAAAAGGCAGCGGCAAAGCCTGTACCAAGCTGCAAGAGTTTTTCGCTTGCGTCTGCGCCGGGGGTAAGGCGTATTGCTGCGCCTATCTTGTCAAAGAGATAGACAAAGAGCAGATAGGGGAGATTTGCCAGGATCAGTTTTTTCATGTTCATCGCTGCACGCTCCGATCCCTGGTTTTGACTTTCTCCCGGTCCAGTGTCCGGTGCTCCGGTTTCCGCTCCGCCTGTTCCTTCGCCTGCTCCAGCCGGTCCCGGATGGCGGGTTTTTCCTCCCGGCCCATCCTGCGGCCGGCAAACTCCTGGAAGGCCGCCGTGATGGCGTCCGCGTCCCGGCTCTTGAAAAAGACCAGGTAGCGGGGCTGCTCGGCGGCGGTGTCTTTCTTCAAGGCAAAATCCACATGGTATTTCTTCGCCACATGGGTAAAGGCCTTGATATTCTTGTCGCTGATCTCGATATTGGCAAGCCCGGCGTTCTGGGAGGCCAGCTGTTTGAGGGTCTGCTTTCCCCGGTATATTTTCGGCTGCCTGCTTTTCTGGATTTCCTCCAGGAACTTCTTTACCGCCTTTTCAAACACCTGCTCGCTCATTTTGGCCCCGTTGACGATTAGGGTCACGGTTTTGCCGGTTACTTCTTCCTGCATTTAACCCCTCCCTCGCTTACCGTCCCCGTACATGTCATGCTGTACCAGGGAGGAATAGTAATTGCTGATGGTGGACGGAGCGTTATACAGGGCCGCCAGCAGATACTTCTTGATGTTGCGGACATAAGTGGTGTTGTCCCGCATACAGTCCATGACATACCGTACATGGGAACTGTCCAGCTTCATAAAGCGGGATTTGACCACCTCCGCCGGGTAATCATCCCCGGCAATGCGGATCGTCTTTCGCGCGGAGCATACCGTATCCACGATCAGCTCCGCGATCTCGTCCAGCTGCTCCCGGTCGATGTGGTTATCCTGGATCAGATACTCATACTCGATGTTGTCCAGGATAATTTCACGATAGACCTCTCTGGCTCCCATCCCATCCGTTCCCATCCCTGTCCCTGCTGGGGGATGCCCCATAAGGGGCTGGGGATTTGATTGGATAGGATTTGATAGCTCCGTATTTGATAAATCAGTTATTGATCCATAGTTACTTGATTCTTTCGTATTTAATTGTGCGGGGTTTCCCTGTTCAGGTTTTCCCAATACAGGGTTATCCAAGACTGGATTTGCCTGAACTGGATTTTCCCGTCCAGGTTTTTCCCGTTCAGGTTCCGGCTGCCTGGGCTGCTCCAGGATGGTGTATTCGATAGCCCCAAGCTGCCCGTTGGCGTTCCGGACACGCTCCCGGATCACATAGCCCTGTTCCTCCAGCTCCCGCACCCCGGCGCAGATACTGTCCACGCCATCTTTGCAGATACGGGCAAGGCCCTTTGTGGTATAGTCCCATCCTTCCGGCAGGGAGAGCATGAGGGATAAAAGCCCTTTCGCTTTCAGGGACAGCGCCGTGTTCCGCAGATGGTGGTTTGACATGACCGTGTAATCACGGGTCTTTTCGATACGGAAAACCGCCATGCCGTTTACCTCCTTCCTCATGGATTGAAAAAGTGTTGATTTTCGCGGAAAATACCCTCTGTAATCTGCCGCCCTGTCCATCAGGGGAAAGAATATGGGCGGCTTTCATACCGCCGCCCACAGAAGGAAAAACAGAGGATTTTCCACCCCTTTTGACACATTTTTTAAGCCCTACAGCTCACGGTCACGCCGGTCATAGAGCAGATCGCCCCCGCACACCTTCGCATGGTTCCTGATCTTGATAAATCCCTTCTCCTGGTTCTCCAGGGCTTTGCCATAACCGGCTTCGGTTAGGAACAGACGCATTTTTTCTCCTTTCCATCCCATAGGGGACTCATGGGAGAGGACGTCAAAGACGATCATGTGCCGGGTGTCCGGGTCAAACCGTTCCAGGGCCATGATATCGTGTCCGGCCAGCTTCTGTGCCCCGGACTTCTGTCTGGCCTCCGCCAGCATTTCCCCGATGGTCTGGGGCTTCCCCGGCAGACGGTAATTTGCCTGGACCTCCCGGATCAAATCCATGCACTCGCTGTTTGACAGGGTGCGCAGCTTCGCCATGAGGCTTTCCGCCGTATCCCTGGTGGCCTGGTTCCTTGACAGGCGCCAGGTCATATAAATTTCATTCAGGACAGCGTTCGGGTCTGTACTCTCGATCTGGTACGCCATCCTCATTTCTGCTTCATTCAGTTTCATCTATCCGGCTCCTTTCCAAAAATGGGCACAAAAAAACGCCACAGGTTTTTGTACCTATGGCGTCAGTGTGGAGCAACAGAAAAGGGATACCATTGACGAAAACGGTATCCCTGCTCTGTAAACTTATTCAGTTTTAATTGTCGCATTGCCTGTTGCTGTCCACAAAGCCTTGATTTTACTGGTTTCTTGCTACCATCCTTATCAAAGCCTTGTATTTACAGGCTTTTTCGAGATAATCAGAGTTGTTGAAAATAATTGTGAATGCAAATACGGCTTTGTGATCCTATACGCAACAAATATCATCAGTACTCCAATATTTATTGCACATCATTCAAAGTAGAATATTTTGATATAGAATTAGCCAAAGCTCGTAGGCATACTCATTCTAATAATTATCAGAATAGATAAAATACCAATAGCGAAAACTGCTGACCAAACCCATAACTTTTTGGATTTCCAGTCAATCGTGCTTTTGGTGATTTTTTCAAAGATAATACCCATTACAATGGAGAATGTAAAGATACCGCCCCAAATAGCCCAACCGTAATGACCGTAACCGTATGCTGCTCCTGCGGGGTTTTGGCCCCCTAATTCACCAATAAGTAGTCCAAGCGCAAATCCTGCCAGTGTTGTAAATGAAAAATACTTTTTCCCAAACAATGCAGGGATTACGGATACCGCCATAGCAATCCAAAATATATTTTGATGTAGCAGCCAACCATATAAATAGCTTAACTGTGCTGGATCATCTCCAAATAGCCACCCTATTACACTTGTTTGCTGCCCAGTTGTACCGAAAATGCGTCCAACAAGATAGACAATGACATACCCAACGGCAACAACCAGTGTAAAAAATATATTCTTTTTTATTTTTTTACGGCGTTCTTCACGTTTCTTTTCTTGCTCCATTTTGTAAAGATAGTAAATCTGTTCCGCCGGTGTGTCCTTTTCTTCTTCATCGGAAGCTAACAGTATATCTACTGTCGTGCCGAATATCTCTGCCAGCTTGAAAAGATTCTCTGTGCTTGGGGCGGATTGACCTGTTTCCCACTTTGTTACTGCTTGTCGGCTTACACCGACAAACTCAGCCACTTTTTCTTGTGATAATCCAGAGCTTTTTCGTTGCTCCTTAATCCTTTCGCCTAATGACATATTCTTCACCTCCACCTATATTGTAGCGAAAGCGGCACTCTCATTCTACCAACTATTTAGCAACTATCGGTTGCATTCCAAAATTCGCATCAATTTATCACTTTAACCCTCTGACGGATATGTTTTTGAGCATTTTAGGATTAAGTTTATTATACCAAAGGGCTCATGAACAAATCTACATCATTTCAGCCTGTCAGCGGCATTGTTATCTCTGGCACACTGCCGCGCTGCTTCCCGCCGTTCCTCACTGTATGGGGCAGTTAGGCGGAAAGAGAAGCGGCCTTTCTCAATGCCGAACTCCTTTCTGTTCTCCTATTACTCAATAGTGGCATTTTCGAGTGGTTTCGGCCCTTGACTATCAGACTTCGATTACACAAATCTAGAATTTCATTTTGGATTTGTATAATCGCCATCGCTAAAAAGAATTGGCACAGGATTGCCCATACATTGGCGCAGTCCTGCCCTTTCGCCGTAAATCCAAATCTGCTATACTTGGTACAGTCAAAACTTTGTAATGCAGCCGTTCCGGTCGGGACGGCTGTTTTTCATTTGTAAGTAAAGGTGGTGGTTCACATTCATACTTTCCTGCAAAAAGTCCGCAGGACATTGAAGAGCGAACGGGGCGAGGCCAACTATTTCTCCACGGTGGTGTTCATCTTCATCGCCGTCATCCTGCTGGCCTTTATCATTGACCTGTTCGGCATCATCTCCACAAAACAGGAGTTAGACCATGCGGCAGATCAGATGGTCAAACAGATCCAGCTGTCCGGCGGCATCAACAGCGAGACCGACTCGCTCTTTGACTTTCTGTGCTCGGAGATCGAGGGGGCGGAGAATATCACATACTCCATCGATGCCACATACAAGACGCCTACGCCGTCCGGGATGTCCCGGGCCATCCAGCTTGGGACGCCCTTCTATATCACCATTGAGGGCGAGGCCAAACTGGGCGGCTTCTGGAACCTGGATCTGGTCAACATCACGGTGGTGGCCCGCGGCTCCGGCGTCAGCGAGCACTATTGGAAGTGAGGTGGCCTATGAAGCGTTTTCTTTCATGGCTGCGCCGGCCGCTTCGCAACGAGCGGGGCGAGATTACTTTCTTTGCCTGCTTCTTTGTAGTCGGGGTCGTCATGCTCATCTCTTTCCTGCTTCTGTACGCCTCGGTGCGGATCACCTGCATCAACATCCGCAACGGCGCCAAAATGGAGCTGAACAACCTGAGCGCCACCATCTATGCGGACACCTACCGCTCCCAGCGGGAGACCAACTTCGAGGAGTACCTGCGCACCCTCTATTCCAGCAATGACTATACGGAAATGCTGGAGGCCACTGTCGCCGGCGGCCTGGCAGAAAAGATCCCGCTTTCCACAGAGGACTATGAGGTATCCGACATCAGCCTGGAGTTCAATGTGGTGGGCGACCGGGTGGAGTATATCTTCTATTGTGATGTGGAGTTCTATGTGCGCATGTTCGGGCACAGTTACCCCACCATCACCCAGCGGGTGGAGCTGACCGGCTACCACAACACCAAATTTTAGCGGCGCTGTTGAAATTCCAGTCAGCTCCGCAGTATAGGCTTTATATAACAGCAAAAAGGAGTGTGGACACACATGAAGAAGTTTTTCCAATCCAAAGGCTTTATTGTTTCAATCCTGGCCGTCCTCTGCGTTGCCATTCTGGGCGTCTGCTGGTTTGTGAGCCGGGACCGCACGGAAGAATTCCAGCCGGATGAATCTCCTCCCAGCAGCACCAGCAGCGACTGGTCGGATGGCGGCGCACAGTCTGGCGACGGGAGCGGGGGCGCAGACGCCTATGCACCCGGCCAGTCTTCCAACGCCGAAGAGGAATATCCCAAGGTGACCTCAGAATCTGAGGGCGAGGTTGAAATCGACTTTACCGATACGGAGAAGCCGGATGAAACACCGCCCCCTGTGCCGGAAGGCAAGACGGAGATCGAAGATCCCGGCGAAGAGCATGAGGTCAATCCCGACCCGGCAGTACCGGAAGTCACTGCCCCTCCTGAAGAGGAATCCACTTCCAGCAATGAGCCGGCCCCCGGCTCCAGCAATGGCAGCGGCGCTGTTTATGATCCGGTGTTTGGCTGGGTAGTCCCCGGCGATGTGCAGCAGTCTACCGGCGACAGCGACGGTGATCTGAATAAGCAGGTCGGCAACATGGGCGGCTGACCACCTACAACTGAATATGGACTTGAAAGGCCGTCACAGGATTGTGGCGGCCTTCTTATTTTCAAAAAGAACGGAGCGTGATGTATTTGAAACGACTTCTCGCCCTCTTATGCAGCCTCGCCCTGGTGTTCTGCCTCGTTCCCTCCACGGCATTTGCATCGGGAGGCAACGGGAACATTGACGGTGGCGGCGGCGGGATGGGGCAAGGCACATCCTCAAACTTCTGGAATCCCGGCAACGATGGCGTGCGCATCACGGTTGTGGATGCGGAAAGCGGCGCTGCCGTGTCCTCACCGCTGGACTTTTCCAACCGGACACAGAAAAGCAGTATCCTCCATTTCGGCAAGGTCAACAAGCTGCAGTACCTGAGCGGCTCCGGCCTCTCCCTCCAGTCCGGGGTGGCCTATTCCTGCATCAAGCCCGCGCAGTCAATGCCCACCATCGTCAGCAGCAAAGGCCAGAGCAACATTGACGCCATCAAGCGGTACTTCTGCTCGGAGTACGCCTGCATGATGGTTGCCCAGGCTGCGGGCGTGGACTACGAGCGGATGATCGCCGGCGAATATAAGCTGCTGATCGAGCCCATCGCCTACTTTACCCACAACGGCCAGTATTACTGCATGACAGCCACTGAGGCTGGCCTTTACGATCAGATGTCCGGCGGCAACCTGCGCCGAACCATGACCTCGCTGACCCATAAGAACCTGCCGCTGTCCATGTTTCTGGAGTTCAGCGATCTTGGCATTTCCGCCTGGACCGGCAACACCACCGGGACGCAAAACAATTCCGACATCATCAATACACTTGGCGTCGGCATCGTCTGGTTTGATGAAGCCCCGCCCGAGGGTGAGATCGAGGCCCCTGATGTGGAGTACCGGGTGGATACCGATGTCATCACCTCTGTCACCCTGCGGACGGATACCGACCTGACGCCGGATAATCCCGCTTCGGTGACCTTCCATATCCTCGGCACCACCTATCGCGTCAACGATATCGTAATCCCCGCTGGCGATAGCCAGGTAGTCTGGGTCAAGTGGCATACCCCCACTACACCGCAGACAGTCACCATCACGGTATCCGTCAGCGGCGCCTATACTGCCCAGGATACCTTTGTGGCAAAGATCGTGGACCTGAACGAACATATCCCGCCCGACCCGGTAGCCACAGACACCAATCCCTCCTATACTGTGCCGTCCCTGCCCAATGAAACGCAGAAACTCACGGCCAACTGGGGCGTCTGGAGCTGCTACTGGGTGCCGGTATGGGTGTGGTGCGATCACGGGGAAGACGGTGGGCATTGGGTGGATGAAGGCTACTGGGAATATGAGTACACCGGCTATTCCGCCTCCATCAGCGGCGTCATGTCCCTGATGCCGGACGATATTGTGCCGACGGCCTCCGGAAAGTCCATGAAGAGCGGGTACGGCGTCAAGCAGGATGTGACCGCCACGCTCTCCACCGACGCGCCCACCAGCCACATCACCCATCCGCAGACGGCCTTTTCGGTGTTCCCGGAGTTCCAGTATGAAACCTATCTCCGCCTGCTGCAGCGAGTGTCCTGCGGCCGGAGCGCCAAATTCACTTTCCAGCCCAATGAGTTCTCTACTTACAGCCGGGAAGTGCACTTTACCCCCATCTGGTTCCCGGATGCGACGAACTACACCGTCTTCACCCAGGTCTGGGATACCTGGACGCCGGACGGGATGCTGAGTATCAACCTGAATGACTATGTTTCCATTGACGGGAGCCTCTATGATGACTGGTACACCAATCGAGAGTAATGTGTGGATGGCCTACCTGCTCACTGTTTTTCTGGTGGTGACGGGCTTTGCCGTCTATGACATCCTATACAGGCGGGTGCCCGACCGGGCGCTCGTCTTTTTTATCCCCCTGGCCGCGCTGGCCCCGCTGATCCAGGTCTGCTTCATTCTGGAGTATGACCGGACGCCTATTTTTATCTGGCCCGTTGTGGCCGAGGCTCTGGTGGGTGCGCTGCTGGGCTTCTGCATTCCGCTGGCCGCTGCTATGGCGACCGGCGGCAGCGGTATGGGAGGCGGGGATATCAAATTCTGCGGGGTACTGGGTCTGGTCTATGGCCCCTCCGGCATGGCCCTGGTATTTTTGGTAGCCGCCGGCTTCGCCATGCCGGTGGTGCTGCTGTATCGGCGGCTCTTGCGGGACAAACAGCCCACCGCGATCCCGTTTTTACCTTTTCTGGCCTGCGGCTGCTCTGTGGCGACGCTGGCTGAACTATTTTTATGACAGGAGAGATGCTTATGAAACTCAACAACCGATTTATCTTCGGCATTCTGTCCCTGGTTCTGGCGGCGGTCATCGCATTTGTGGCACTGCCCACCATTGCCCGGCAGACCAACGGCAAGACGGAGATCGTCCGCATCACCCAGCCGGTGCTGAAAGGCGAAAAGATCACCAGCGACAATGCCGAAGTCGTAGAAGTGGGCGGGTACAATCTCCCGTCCAATGTGGCCCACAGCATGGAGGATGTGGAGGGCCTGTATGTAACAGCCGACCTGGCCGCAGGCGACTATATCCTCACCAGCAAGGTCAGCACCGTACCTGTTTCCTCGGATGTGGCGCTCAACGATATTCCCTCCGGCAAGGTCGCCATCTCGCTGACTGTAAAAACGCTGGCCTCCGGCCTGTCGGATAAGCTGCAGCCGGGCGACATCATCCGCATTTATCACTTCCTGGAGACGGCGGAAGAGGTGCCGGAACTGCGCTTTGTCAAGGTGCTGTCGGTCACCGACTCTGACGGTATCAATGTGGACAACACCAAGGAGCCTACCGAGGACGAAGAGCCGCAGCAGTCTGCCACCATCACTGTGCTGGCAAGCCCGGAGCAGGCCCGTATCATTACCGAGATGGAAAATGACGGCGTGGCCCATGTGGCGCTGATCTCCCGCAACAACGACCAGCTGGCCGAGGAACTGCTGGCTGAGCAGGACAAGACGCTTCAGGAGATCTACTTCCCCGAAACACTGGTTGAAGAAAATGCTGAAAGCCAGGATGGCGGAGAAACTGCTGAAGGCGCCGCAGATAGCGAGTCCACAGGCGAAGCGGGCACCGAAAATACGGAAGGCGGTGTGGAAACAACTCCTGCGGACAGCATCCCGGAAGACGGCGAATAAAAATGGGCGGTGAACAGATTCACCGCCCGATTCCTCACTGCTGGGTAGAAAGATGATCCTCGTTAATCAGGAAAAGCTGTGGATTTTCTTTGCCCAAGTCAACAAGACGCTGGGTAAAACCGCTTTTAGAAAATATCCCAAAAATAGGCTGATAGCCTTTCCATACCTTTTGGATTTCGCCAGAAGCCTGCACCTTATCGCGGAGAGCAAAAAAGACAGGCGCATCCACCGGCTTATTGTGGTATTTGCACTCGCCGGCAAAGAATCGCTTGTTTTGATGGTCCACCGCCATCACATCAATTTCCGTATCGCTGTCCAAATCATTCAGCCAGTAAGCTCCGATCCGCGAGGGAACAAAGTCAATGGCACCTTCCCTGCAAAGGTCTGCAAAAATGGATCTGCAGACATCTTCATAGGCGAAGGCCACAAACTTCTGTACGAAGTCTTTTCGGATTTCATCCAGAACAATCTGCGTATTGTCCAGTTCCAGTTCCCCTTTATATGGATAGACATACCGGAACCAGAAACGCACAAAGTTATCAGAGATGAAATAAAGGCCTTTACGGGACTTCTCCGGATTTTTCTCCGTAACCGGCGTTTCCTTCACGACAAAGCCAAGGTCGCTGAGCGTGGAAAGATATGGCGTCAGCGCGGAAGTTTCTGTCCCCAGAGCTCCCGCAATTTTCCCCAGCTTGTGGTTTCCATCCGCCATCACGCGGATAATGGAAAAATAGTTGACAGCGGATACCACTTCATCTTTCAGCAGAAAGTTTGGTTCTTCATACAGAAAACCGTTCTTCGAGAGAACCGCAGACTCCACCTGTTCCAGCAGTCCTTCCTGATCGTTGAAAAACTCCAGATATTTGGGTACGCCGCCGGTAATCGCATATTGCTCCACCGCACGCTCAAAAGAAAGATGCTGAGCGGCATACACATCCGGGAACGACAAAGGCGCCAACCGGATCTGTGCAGTCCGGCGGCCATACAGGGGGCTGTCATAAGACAGCGCGTGTTTTTGCATCATTCCAATCAAGGAGCCGCAAAGAATCAGCATCACATTGCTGTCCTTGAGAACTTCGTCCCATGCGTTTTGCAGAATAGACGGGAACGCCGGATTGGACTTAACCAGATAGGGAAATTCATCAATAACCAGGACTTTCTTTTCCTCCGGCCGGAATTCCGCAATGATATGGAACAAATCCAGCCAGTCGGAAAAGGCTGCACGCTGCAGCAACGGATTCCGTGTTACCCGGGACACAACACCAGACAGCCGTTTTATGCTTTGTGATTCCACTTCCTCCGTTGCGAGAAAGTAGAATGCCAGCTTACTCTTGATAAATTCTTTAATTAGTGTTGTTTTTCCTACACGCCGCCTGCCGTAAATCACAACAAAGCTGCTGTCTTTTTGGTATTCCCTTTCAAGAGACTCCAGTTCTCGTTGTCTGCCGATAAACTTCATGTTAACGCCTCCTTTATCATAATTCATTTTATGATAATCTATCTTATATTATACATTTGTTTTGCAAAAAGTCAAGGGCATTCCACCCTTGGGAAAGGAGTTTCCTATGGGAAAAGTCATTACTGTCTGGGGCAGCCCGGGGAGCGGGAAAAGCATGTTTTCCTGCATCCTGGCAAAAGCCCTGACCCGCGACAAGCGGAAAGCCATCATCATCAACGCGGAGATCAGCGTCCCCATGCTCCCGGTCTGGCTGCCGGAGCAGATCATCCAGACCAACGCCTCGGTGGGGCAGGTCCTGAGCAGCGTGGAGATCGACACCACACTGGTGGCAAGCCATGTTACGGTGCTCAAAAGCTATCCTTTCATCGGCCTGATGGGCTATTCCGCCGGTGAGAATCCGCTGAGCTATCCGGAAGTCAAATATGCTATGGTACTCCAGCTGGTCAACGCTGCCGCAAAGCTGGTGGATTTCGTCATTCTGGACTGCAGTTCCAGCATGACCAATGTGTTCACTCCGGCAGCAATCGAGTCCGGTGATCTGGTCATCCGCCTGCTTACCCCCGACTTAAAGGGCGTCAACTATCTGAAGGCCCATCAGCCCCTGCTGGTAGATGGCCGGTTCCATTATGACCGGCACATAACTTTTGCCGGCATGGCCCGCCCCTTCCACGCTCTGGATGAAATGGGCTATATCATTGGCGGCTTTGACGGCCTTCTGCCCTATGGTAAGGAGATCGACCGCTGCGCCACCGAGGGCGGGATGTTCCAGGCCATCAAATACTGCAATCCCAAGTACACCGCCTCACTTAACAAGGTGCTGGACGCCCTGGAGCAGATGGAGCTGGCCGAGCAGGCGGCAGAGGATGCGGACGACGAGGACGAGTTCGAGGAGGATGACGCCGATGAATAATCTCAACGACATATTCTTCACGCCGGCGGCCAACCAGGACCTGACCTATGACCAGGTGCTGGAGGATGTGCAGCGGTATTTTGCTGAAAATCACGCCTCCACCATTGCCGAGGCCGGCGAGGGAAACGCCGAGCGGGCCACCACACTGCTCAAAGAGCTGATGGTACAGTACATCGTCAAGCGGAAATACGCCATTGAAGGGCTGACCACCGAGGAACTGTGTGAAAAACTCTACGAGGATATGGCCGGTTACTCCTTCCTCAAGAAATGGATCTACAAGCCCGGCATTGAGGAAGTCAACATCAACGCCTACAACGACATCGAGGTGATCGAGGCCGGCGGGCGCAGCATCAAGATCCCGGACAAGTTTTCCTCCCCGCAGCACGCCATTGATGTGGTGCGCCGTATGCTCAACGCCTGCGGCATGGTCATTGACGACACCATGCCCAGTGTGGTGGGATTTCTGGACAAAAATATCCGTATCTCTGTGGACAAGACGCCCATTGTGGACCCGGATGTAGGGATCAACGCCTCCATCCGTATCGTCAACCAGCAGACAGTCTCCGAGCAGAAGCTGCTGGATTCCGGCAGCGCCACCGCCGAGATGCTCCACTTCCTGATGGCCTGCATCCGGTATGGCGTCAGCGTGTGTATCGCGGGCTCCACCGGCTCCGGCAAGACCACCATCATGGCATGGCTGCTCTCCAATGTTCCCAACAACCAGCGCCTTATCACCATTGAGGAAGGTAGCCGCGAGTTTGATCTGGTCAAGCGGGATGAAAACGGAAATATCTTGAACTCCGTCATCCACCTTCTGACCCGGCCCAGCGAAAATCCGGCGCTGAACATCAACCAGGACTTCCTTTTGGAGCGGGTGCTGCGCAAACACCCCAATGTCATCGGCGTCGGCGAGATGCGGTCCGCCGCAGAGAGCCTGTCGGCCGCCGAGAGCTCCCGCACCGGCCATACCGTCTGCACCACCATCCACTCCAACTCCTGCAACAGCACTTACCGCAGGATGATGACCCTCGCCAAGCGCAAATACAGCATGGACGACGCCGTGCTCATGGAGATCATGGTGGAGGCCTATCCCATCGTGGTATTTACCAAGCAGCTGGAAGACCGTTCCCGTAAGATCATGGAGATTCTGGAGGGCGAGGACTACCGGGACGGACAGCTCATTTCCCACACGCTCTACAAATTTGAGGTGGAGGACAATGTGACCGATGAAAAAGGAGAGATCCATGTGGTGGGCCATCACCGGAAGGTGGGCCTGATCTCGGATACTTTGAAAAAACGGCTCCTTGACAACGGCATCTCCAATAAGGAGCTGGCGGAGTTCATGGACGCCCCGAAGGAGGTGGATTAAAGGTTGCAGTGGATCTACATCATTTGCTTTGCGCTGATCAGCGCGGGCCTCCTGGCCCTGTTCGGTGTGCGGCCGGGGGATTTTATCGACGCCCTGTTCCGCTCCCAGCGCAAGGCAGCTACCTTGTCTGACGAACTCAATGTCCTGATGGGTACGCCCGCCAAGGGCTTCTTCAACCAGGACTATGAGCTGAAACAGATTTTGAAAGGCACCGGCCGCTCCGACCGCTATGAGGCGGTCAAGCGGCTGTCGCTGATCCTGTTTGCGGTGGGCGCTGTGCTGGCGCTGCTCATCAACAATGTGTATATGGTGCCGATCCTGGGCATTGGCTTTTCGCTGGCCCCCATCTGGTATCTGCGCAGCACAGCCGCCAGCTACAAGAAGCATCTGAACGAGGAACTGGAGACCGCTATCTCCATCATCACCACCTCCTACCTGCGAACAGAGGACCTGATACGGGCGGTCAAGGAAAACCTGCCCTACATCAATGAGCCGGTGAAGGCCAACTTCGAGGCATTTGTGTACGAGGCGGAACTGATCAACGCCAACCTGACCAGCGCCATCAACTCGCTGAAGATGAAGGTCCCCAACCGGGTATTTCATGAGTGGTGCAACATCCTCATTCAGTGCCAGTCTGACCGCTCCATGAAAAACACACTGCCCACCATCGCCCAGAAGTTCAGCGATGTGCGAGTGGTGCAGTCTGAACTGGAGGCCATGATGCAGGGCCCGCGCCGTGAGGCCATCACGATGATGTTCCTGGTGGTCGCCAATGTGCCGCTGCTTTACTTCCTCAATGAAGACTGGTTCCATACGCTCATCTTCACCACACCCGGCAAAATTGCCCTGGCGATCTGCGCAGCCATCATTCTCTTTGCCCTGACGCAGATCATGAAGCTGAGCAAGCCCATTGAATACGGAGGTGACGGCGCATGACCCTTTTGGCACTTGTGGCGATCATCTTCTTTGGTTTTGCCACCTACAACCTGACCTGCGCCTTTGTGGATATTCCCACAAAGAAGACCTCCCGCATGATGATGCTGGCCCGCAAGCAGCAGGGCGTAAAGTCCGAGAAACTGCTGGATGTCTACATCACCAAAATCGCCGGACTGATCGCCCCGTACCTGAAACTGGATAAACTCAAACGGAACAAGCTGCAGCGGGCGCTGGATATTGCCGGTCTGGAACTGACGCCGGAGGTCTACACAGCCCGGGCTTGGGTCACGGCAGGCGCCGTCGGCCTCAGCTCTATCCTGATGGTGTTTCTGGTGCCGCTGATGGTTCCCGTGCTGATCGGGCTTGCGGTGGCGCTGTGGTTCTCGACCTATTACAGCGTCTTCGATTTCGTTAAGAAGCGCCGCAAGCTCATTGAAAGCGAGATCCCCCGGTTCGCCCTGACTATTGGGCAGAACCTGGAGAACGACCGGGATGTGCTGAAGATCCTTACCTCTTACCGCCGGGTAGCGGGCAAGGACTTCGGCGCGGAGCTGGACCAGACCATTGCCGACATGAAAACCGGCAACTATGAGAATGCCCTGATCCGTTTTGAAACCCGCATTGGCAGCCCCATGCTGTCCGATGTAATCCGCGGCCTGATCGGCGTGCTTCGCGGCGACGACCAGCGGATGTACTTCAAGATGATCTGCTTTGACATGAGGCAGATCGAGCAGAACAATCTGAAAAAGGAAGCGGCCAAGCGCCCCAAGAAGATCCAGCGTTACTCCATGATGATGCTCATTTGCATTATGATCATCTATCTGGTGGTCCTCTGCACCGAGGTCATGAGTTCCCTGGGCGCTTTCTTCGGCTGACAGGTATCCGCCCACGCCTCTGGTGTGGGCTTTCCATATACCCGCTCCCATCCGGGGGCGAATCTACGATGGAGGTGATGTTTTGTACCGCAGTGGGTTCCCATAGCAGCCGCTATGCCGGCTGCCTTCCATCCATTTCCCCAGGGCCGACCTGCTCTCAGGCCGGTCCTGAACCTATCGTCTGAACAGGAGAAATCCATGTCGAAGAAAAAATATATTCCGCCTGACGGCGAAGATGTGCGGCGGCGCCGGTTCCGGTGGCTTTTGCGCCAGAAGCCGAAAGCGTATCCGGACAGGCCCCGCTCCAACAAAAACAGCCTGCTCAAGCCTATCCGCCGGTCCTGACCGGCCATAACCATACCCAAATCCAATATCACATTTACAGGAGGTATTTCCATGAAGAAGTTTACCAGCTGCATCTGCAGCAAAGCGAACGGCCTCGCGCTTCGGGCCCGTATGGCGCTCTCCAACCAGCGCGGCGATTTCTACATCTCTGATGCGGTCAAAATCATCATCGCCGTTGTGCTGGGCGCCCTGCTGCTGGCGGCCCTGACCCTCATCTTCAACGATACGGTCATCCCCCGGATCACGCAGGAGATCGAGGGCCTGTTCGGCGCGGCCAACTAAGGGCTTGTTCGCTTAAATGCCGTCAGCGGGGATCAGCTTGTGGACATCCACAGCTGGTCCCCGCTTTTTTATTTTCTCAAAAAACGAATAACGGAGGTAGAGGATGAAAACATCCTGCAAATTTTATTCCTTTCTGCGGGCCGTCCGTGGGAACTGGCGCAATGCCATCTTTGTCAGCTGTGGCTGCGATGCCTGTATGTATGGCCGGGAGAAGCCCTGTTCCGGATTCCTGCTGACAGTGGATGAGTGTGGGCAGGTCATGCTTCTGCCTGCGGAAACCGTACATGAGCTGACCGGTGAGGAAGTAGAGCCCACCGAGTGTAGCGATGTCCTGTCGCACCGCTCTTTTGACGCCGCTTTTTCCAAGTACATCGAATGGCATGCGCCGAACTCTTCCGCATGTACGCTCAGGCAGCTTTGTCTGGACCCCAGCTGCAGCCAGAACAGCTGATTTTTACACAGAAAGACGCCATCGCGCCGCCTTTGGCGCGTCTTTGGAGGTGATGATTTTATGATGAAGCAAAAACAGATCAAATGTCCTTATTGCCATGCCAATGCCTCTCTCCGCCCTGCCAGCGTGGTTTACGGCTTGAACCGCCGGTCCCAGGGGAAATTTCTCTATCTCTGCGACCGCTGGCCCGCCTGCGATGCCTATGTGAGCGCCCATGACAGGACGCACCGGCCTATGGGAACTTTGGCAAATGGAGATCTCCGACACAAGCGCATTTTGGCGCACCGGGCATTGGAGCAGCTGCAGCAGAGCCGGCACATGGAAAAATGGGAGGTCTACATCTGGCTCCAGGCAAAGCTGGGGCTGGATGAACGGCAGGCCCATATCGGCCAGTTTTCCGAATGGATGTGCGATGAGGTCGTCCGCCTCTGTAGGCAGGCCTCAGCTCCTCCCGCCGCCGGACAGGCGGCAGCCTGACGGGAGGTGAGCAAATGACCAGCCTGACAAAACAGCAGCAGGAACTCGTTGCTCAAAACCTGCCAGTGGTGCATTGGGTGATCTGCGACTATATCCATGTGAATCCGACTATCTGCGGCCTGGAGTACAGCGATCTGTTCCAGGAGGGGTGCGTCTGGCTCTGCAAAGCCGCGGCCACCTATAAGGACGATGGGCGGGCACAGTTTGCCACCTACGCCAAAACGGTCGTAAAAAACGGGCTTCTGTCCTATTGCCGGACGATCTGCAACAGGGGCAAGATGTTCAGCCGGCTCATTATTGGGGAGCATGGGGAACTGGCCGCCGACGGTGAGGCCCTGGAGCCGCAGTCCGACGCTTTTGACGCCCAAGTGTCCCTGATGGAAACGCTGTCGCTTCTGGAGACCAGCAAGCAGGACTATGACGGTGTGGCCCGGCTTGGGATTGAGGCTCTGGCGCTCAAGCTCCAGGGGATGCGGGTCACGGATATTGCGGAACTCTACCAGGTTCCGCCCTCTCATGTGGGTGCATGGATCTCGCGCTCGGTCGCCAAACTGCGCAGCGACCCCCGCTTTCTGGCAAGCCTGCTTTGAATCTGTTGAAAACCACGGCCTTCCCGCAGTAAAGGATATATAAAAGGAGGCATTGATCAATGGAACAGAAAACCTTATATACTGCTATCGGCCGTCTGGAGCGGGAAACCAATGGCTGCGGCCGGTCCTGCCCGGTCATCCGCCTTGGCGGTCAGCCCTACATGGTGGATATGCAGGAGCTGGTTGTTTGGACTGCCCTGAATTGGCGGATCTCCAAGTGGGAGGATATTTCTTTTCAGTGCGATAAGCTGGCCTCATCTATGGGCGGTGCTGTCAGCCGGCCCTGGGATGACTGCGTGAACCGCCTGCTTACCCGCGGCCTGCTGGTTTCCGGCTGCGGGGAGACCGAATACGATGCGCTGTATGATCTATTGAGTTCCCTGGGCATCATTCCTACCAGCGGCTCTGCCCTGGTGCGCGGCGTATCGTTTATGAAGCTGGTATTCAGCCGTCGGGTTTCAGTCGGGCAGGCGCTGAAGCTGTTTCGCAAAGACCGCCGGACCGACTATGAATCCCGCGTCATGCGGCTTTCCCGGCAGGCCCTGCTTTCCACTGCTGAAATCATCAAATGTGTGGAGCAGGATGTCTTCTCCCTCCCCAGTGAGCGGGTCCTGATGGAGAAGGTGTATGGCGACAGCGAGACCACCTGCCAGAATATCGCCAGCCTGATGAAGAACAGCCGGAGCAGCCAGGCTGTAACGCTGGCCGTTGCCAACCTGTATCTGCGCCAGCAAATCATTTTTGAAAGGATCAGCACATGAAAAACCAATGGAGTCAATTTCCCTTTGTCCTGCGCCGCAAGATCCTGCTGACATTTCTGGCCGGAGTCGCCAGCATCGCAGTCAGCCTTGTTATCTTCACTGTCGCCGCAGACCGCATCCTTCTGGTGCTGGGTGGATTCATTTTTGCCGCTTCTCTGGTGCTGGGCAGCAGCCTGTGGCGCACCGCCGCCCGGGGCCGGTACGAAGTGGTGGAAGGAATCTGCGCCGGCGTCAGCACCCCTATGTTGCGTCGTTACCGCAAGATCCAGCTGATTGATGAACAGGGTGCGGAACGCACCTTGCTGTTGAGCAAAACTGCCAAGTTCCAGATTGGCGTCCGCTACCGCTTTTATTTTCAAAAAGGGAGCCGGCCTGCCGTCGGAAACGACTATCTGGACGCTGCCCTCTCCACCAATAGTTTTCTTGGATACGAGGTACTGGAGAACGCAGCATCCTGTGATGAAGAGCTGGAAAGCAGGGAGCAAACACCCCATGAGTAAGAAATAGGGATACGGCACCAAAGCCATAGCTTCAGTGCCGTATCCCTCTATTTTTGACAGTCTTATAAAAAAGCAAATGATCTTGCAGAAAATTGATTTCTTTTTCCTATTTAATAGGCGGAATACTTAAAAGGAGGTCCATCCCAATGTATAAGCCCCACACCATTGAGCAATACAAAATCCAGCGTTTTCTGGACGACACCTTTGCAATGGAGCATTTCCTGGTCTCACCGCTGTCCCGCACCTCGCTCTTGCTGGAGGATGAAACCGGCGAGCAGCTTGCTTTCGGCTTTTTAGATGACGAAGTGCGTGAGATCCCGCTCCCTCCGCCGGCCGACCTGGAAAAAATCAAAGATTTCATCCGGCGCTTCCGGGCCCTCAATCCCAAACCGCGTCTGCGTACTTTTGAAGATATTACCCGCTGGTGGCTGGACCACCCCAATCCCCTGACCTACCAGCAGGCCCTTGGGCTGTCGGAGGAGCTCTACCGCCATTTTCTTTCCCACCCCATGATCGACGAGGAAGACGCCTATCGTCTGGCTTCTTCCGGGCTTGTCAGTGAAGATGATTACCGGGATATTCAGCTCTGGTATCTCGATGGCAACACCATCTCCCACTGGCTCGGTCCCTTCGGCGTGGATGGGACAGGCAATCTCTATCGTCTGATATTCAGCTACGGGACGCCGGCAGCCCGAGCACTCAAATTCTATCTGCTGGATGATTACTACCGCGACATGAACCATATATTGTGATTCGCCTCGCTTAAATATCTATATATAGTATAATACCACTTGACAAACACAAGATATAGTGCTACACTTATCCTGTAATTGATTTTTGTGCGTTTCCCCTTGTGGGATACAGACTTAGCTTCTGTACCGCAGATTAAAAATCTGCATTGCACACGCAGTCAAGGTTGTATGCTGTATCAAGTGTCAGTGGTATTGCCGCGCCCTTTCGGGGCTGGTATCCGCTGGCACTTTTTATATATAGATATTAACGCCAGAGGCGAAGAAAGGAAGTGTTATGGCACAAATCGTTGTATTTGGCCGAGTCATGCACGAGCTTGTCCCGAAAGAGGGCCAGTCAAAACAGCAATATGTCTGTTTCGACCTGATGGAGCGTTCCGGCAACACCCCGCCGGACTACTACCAGGTATGGGCCCGCGGTGACGATGTTACCCGGCTCATGCGGCTCAAGGTCAAAAAGGGAAGCATGATCTGGCTCACCGGATCGCAAAAACTGGTGGATGTTCGCCAAAAGGACGGAACCACAGTCAAGAAGCTGAAAATATGGCTGACGGACTTTGGATTTCTCCCCGGGCAGTCCTCCAAAGCAAAATCCGAAAGTGGACAGCATGACCCTGACGACGCGGCGCCTGTTCCGTCACCTCCCGAGGTGATGAACGGCGACCGTGAACCCCTGCCGGAATAGCTCCCGGCATCCAAGAGGGACCGTATCAAGTTTTCAGAATGATCTGAAGCTTGGTGCGGTCCCTCTTTTTTTGTTTTCAGGCAAAATTCTAAAGGAAGGACGGTAAAGAAATGAGTAATGACAAAGGACTTTTGAGCGGCAGCATCACCATTTTGATCGGTGCTGTCATTGCCATCATGGCTCTGGTGCGCGGGCCGTGGCAGGCGTGGCTGCTGATTGGGGTATTCACCCTTTGGGGGCTTTGGGTCGTTCTGATCCTCCTGCTCCCGTATATGCAGCAGGCCAAACGCCGCCGGCAGCGCCAGCAGAGAGAGCGCCGGCTGCACGCTGAAGGCATTTCCCAGAGCACATTCCAGGTCCCGGAACTGGAGGAACCTGTTTCAGACGACCTGCTGCTCCGTTATGCCAACCATCGGATTCTGGCCTATCTGCGCTCGTCGTATGCTGACGCCTGCTTTGAGTGGTGTGAAAAACGGCCGGCAGAGCTGATCCGCACCAACGGAACTGGGCGTATCCGGCTTCATAATGTAGATGGATTCGACCATGCAGACATCACATTCGGCCAGGACGCGACTATCAAGTGTGACCTGCTCAAAATCGTGCCTCTGTCCAAGGCTGGCACAGAACAGGGCGATGAGGCCAATATCCCACCCAACAAGCAGCCCATTGACCCGCGCATCTGGTACGAAAACTGTGGGCGCGAAGTCATGGAAACACTGATCGCCGACCTGAATTCCCGTGGACACAGCAAGCTCACATTGCGGGAAAACGGCGACATCTGCATCCAGCAGGACGATGAACTGGTGCCGCAGGAACATCTTGCGAACTTTCCCGCGAAGGTCTACTGGCCCCGCTTGGTGGAAGTGTTTGAAAGCAAGGGCCTGTCGGCTGAAACCACGGCGCAGGGCATCCAGGTCTCCTGGTGACCGCCATCACCCAGAGAGGGGAGTGAAATCACAATGAAATCAGGGATCAGTCTTGTAGACATGGCAAAGGAGATCCAGCGCCAGGCTGATTTGAAAGCCGACTATATGCTGGACACCCGCAGCCTTCGTCTGGAGCCTTTTGACTCGAAGCTGTACCTCAACGCCTATGACCAGTCCGGTGTCCCGGCGCTTGAACCGCTGGAGGTTAATTCCATTGCCCACCGGCAGATCGGCACACACCTGAAGATCCCGGCAGCCTACTATGACAAGATGATGGAGGAATATCCCCAGCTGCTGGCGCAGAATGTGAACGCCTGGTTCCAGCGGGAGCCCTCTGTCCGTATGATCCGCACCATTGAGGGTACGGCACGGGCATTTTTAAGCAACCGCTACCGGCGCATTGACAACCTTGATATTGCGAGTATCGTCCTTCCCGTCCTTCAGGATATGGAGGGAATGCACTTTGAGAGCTGCCAGCTCACGGAAAGCCGCATGTATATCAAGGTAGTCAACACCCGCCTGGAGGCCGAGGTCGTGCCTGGCGACATCGTTCAGTCCGGCATCATCATCAGCAACAGCGAGGTGGGACTCGGTTCGGTGAACATCCAGCCGCTGGTCTACCGGCTGGTATGCAGTAACGGTATGGTAGTCAACGATGCCCAGACGCGCCGCAACCATGTGGGCCGCGTCAACGAGGCTTCGGAGAACTATCAGCTGTATTCGGAAAAGACGCTGGAGGCCGACGACAAAGCCTTTGCCATGAAGATCCAGGACACGGTGCGGGCCGTGGTAGACGAGGTGCGCTTTACCCGTGTAGTCAACATGATGCGGGAGGCCAAGGAGGCTCGCATGAATACCACCGATGTCCCCGGCATTGTCAAGCTGGTCAGCAGGGACTTCCATATCACTGATGAGGAAAGCTCCGGTGTGCTGCAGCGGCTGATCGAGGGCAACGACCTGACGCTCTATGGTTTATCCAATGCGGTGACCCGCCACAGCCAGGATGTCCCGGACTATGACCGGGCGACTGCACTGGAGGGCATCGGTTACAACATTCTCTCCATGCCGGCAAGGCAGTGGAGCCGTATCAACCAGCTGGCCGCCTGAGTGGCTGCCAACCATCCAATTTTAAGGAGGAACGAACTATGTACGAACAGAACACTTCTATGATGAACACTCCTGAGCGGAACACTTTCCTGCTCCCTGCGATGGTGGAGGGTGATTTCAGCAGCGATGAGATCGCGGAGGATGCGGACGGCCTGCAGATGATGAGTTTCCAGCGGGTGAAAATTCCCGCCGGCGGCGCCCTGCAGTTCGAGATCCCCACGGAAGACCCCGACAATCCGGATTATGCCCGGACCCTGGAAGGAGTCATTCTCTACAATCATTCTGCCTATACCCTGTGGTCGGAAGGCAGCGAGTATGACGAGGACACCAAGCCTCTCTGCTCTTCTGTGGACGGCAAGACCGGCATCGGGGAACCGGGCGGCGCCTGCGCCACCTGCCCGATGAACGCATACGGTTCGGCCAGAGACGGCGGCCGCGGCAAGGCCTGCAAGAATATGCGGGACATCTACCTGCTGCGCAGCGGCGAGTATATGCCTCTGCTGATTTCTCTGCCGCCTACCAGCATCAAGCCGTTCAAGGAGTTCCTGAACCGGGCCTTTGTCTACCGCCGGCGCGCCACCTATGGCAGCCTGATCCAGATTGGGCTCAAGAAGGAGAACAATGGCAGCAACGACTACAGCGTTGCCACTTTCCGCCTTGTGCGCGACTTCCAGGGCGAGGAACTGGCTCAGATCCGCGCCTATGCCAATGGCTTTAAGGAGCAGATTAAGGCTATCAACATCCAGCGGGCCCTGATCAACGAGGAGCAGCGTGCCAACGACTGCGACTATGTAATCCCGGAGTCCGCTACGGCGCCCGGCAGCCCCGATGGGAGCTATGTGGTCGGCGAGATCAACGGCAGCTACGAGAAGCTGCCTGCGTAATGAGTTTTGTTGCGGCCTCAGCTGCATGACATGTCATCAAGGGATACCTTCGGCTCTCGCCGGGGGTATCCCTTTTTTGCTTTAGACTGGAGGAAATATATATGTTATGTGAAGTACCGTTAACGAAGGAGCAACAGGAGTTTGCCGCTGAACATCACGGCTTGGTCTACAAATTTTTGAACGACAACCACCTGCCGGAAGACGAGTTTTATGATGTCGTCATTTTCCCTTACCTGAAGGCAGTACGGGATTACTGCGATAGCACATCTGCCCAAGAGTATTCTTTCAGCACAATCGCCATAAGGCAAATGAGGTTTCGCCTCTATGACTATTTCCGTAGTCAAGAACGCCGCAAGCGCAACGCTGAAATCCTCAGCATTCACATTGGCCTGTACCCGGACGGAGTGCCCCTGGAGGAACTGCTGCCGGCGCAGGATGATCTGATGCAGGAATTTGAGATGAAGCAGCTGCTTCACGACCTGGCTGGCCGTGTCTCCAGACAGCAAATGAACATCGTCCGTATGAAGGGCTGCGGCTACGGCATCCGTGAGATCGCCAGCCACGAAAAACTCCCCATGAAACGTATCAAGGAGCTTCTGGAAGAGGTTCGCGCGGTGTTCCTGGAGTTGTGCTATGAGTAGATGCCTGTCGTCCCTGGCAGGTCAAAGTTAAAATTGAATGGAGGCTGATTATTATGACGAAATCGAAAAAGTCCATTGTAATGCACGGAATGCTTTTGTGCCCGCTGGTTCTCGGCCACTGCGCCTTCCTGCGTGCCAACGGCTCCGACTACCGGACCTCGCCCGTTGTGGCGATCCATCAGCAGTCCGGGGATCTGGTGCATTTCGAAACGCTCAACTCCAACTACTTCCTTTCGATGGATCCTTTCCCGCTGGCGGCCGCCAGCCCGCTCCCGACGGTTCTGGCCGCGTGCGCGTAGAGAAGTCAAAACAATAAGGGGTAATGCCCCATAGGTCCCGGCCGTGGCAGGCACACTTGTCTGCCGCGGCCTTTTTTATGGAGGAATGTATGGAACAATCCAAAACCCTTGCTGTTTCCGTAAGCGCCAAGGAGTTTGTCACATACCAGTGCAGCCAATGCGGCCATTGCTGCCGCCGCATTGAGGGCTGTGTCATGGTGGAAAGCCTGGACGCCTACCGGATGGCAAAACACCTTCGAGAGCAGCATTGCGGTGTCCGCAGTACGGATGATGTGCTTCTCCAATACTGCGAGCCCACACCGCTCACCGATGAAGGGTATCCCATTTACACACTCAAAACGGTTGGAGCAGAAGCATCCTGTGTTTTTCTGCAGGGCAACCAGTGCAGTATCTATGCCGCCCGCCCTCGAACCTGCCGCCTTTACCCGTTTTCGGCGGGGCCCGGTGAGCGCGGCCGGGATTTTGAATACTGCCTCTGTTTTGATGATAACCAACAGTATCACTTCAGCGGCGGGAAGGTGCTTGTCAAGGACTGGCTGTACCGAAACTTTCCCCGGGAAGATAAGGAATTCCTGAAACAGCAGTACCGGGCCATCCCGGAAATCGGCAAGCTGATGCGCCGCATACCAGAGGAACTGCGCCGGGCATCTGTGTTCAAGATCTTGTTCTATCACTATTACAACTTCGACCTGGATCAGCCGTTCCTGCCCCAGTATGAACAGAACAACCGCAGCCTGCTGCATGATCTTCGTCAGCTGGCGCTTCTGGACTGAGGCGGCGCCTATGATGTACGCACTGGAACACTTTTCAGCGCAGGGAACCGGCGGCCGCCCATGTCGATGCTGGATACAGTACGCTATCTGCGGAAAATATGAAATTTTAGAAAAGGTCTGCCAAAACCAGCGCCGGCCGGAGGAATGGCGGGTAATTTCTCTGGCAGCAGGCGTACCAGAAGAAAGGAGTGCCGCATGAGTACCAACCAATACCAAGAGATGCGCAACCGCCAGCAGGCGGAAGTAAACGCATTTCCCATGTTCTTTGCTTTTAATAAACAGCAGTTTGCTGAAGGAATGCGCAAGCTGGGCTTGTCCCCCTCGGACACCCGCCAGGTATGCAGCATTTTTGGAGGCGGCTACTGCCGTAAAAGCGATGTCGCAAAACTGAATGAAATGTTCACCCTACACCGAAAAGAGCTGGAAGATGCCATTGCCGGCGACAAAACCGGGCAAGGTTTTATCTGTGATATGTTCCTCCAGGAGTTGGAGAACCATGAGTACAGTTATACCGGCGATGTGCAGGAAACTCTTGATGCTTTGGGCATTACGGCCCAGTATATGGAGGCTGTTCCGCAACTGCTGGATGGCCTGGCTCTGGCCTGTGAAAAGGCTATGCAGCACGATTGTTTCGACTGACCCAGAAAGAAACCATGCCCCACCGGGGTCCGAATCAACAGCCGCCGCAGCTCATATGCCGCCGGCGGGCTTTTCATTGACAGGAGGTGCAATCTTTGAATTTTCACGAAACGATATGCGGCCGCCGCTTTTTTGACGCCCAGCTGCCCCATCTCACCAAGGCCCTGGAACGCATTGCCGATGGCCTTACCCAACCAAAAATGTCTTTGCCGCATGGCATGACTATTGAGCCCAATTTCCTGCATGACCTCTATTACGGCGAGTACGAACCGAGTGTTTTTAAGGAGCAGGACAAAAAGCAGCAGGTACTTAACCACACAGTATCTGCGGCTGAGACCGCCCTACGCGGGGAACTCTCCAAAACTCCTGCAGCTCTGGCAGCTTTCGAGGTGTACCAAACGGCCGCCGGTGAGCGCAACAGCGCTGTGATTGAACAGGCTTTTGAGTCTGGATACCGTACTGCCATGCAAATGCTTTTTGCTGGGCTGGTATCTGCTCCGCCGGAGGACCACGCCAATGGATGAACAGCAGCACAACGCTTTAGAATTGCCAAAAGGATTATACGAGCCTGTGCTCCGGCAGCCGATGGAGTTAGACTTCCTGCTGGGGCAGGAACTCTCCCTTTGCTTTCATGATTTGGACGGCTCCCATGTGTTCAAGACCTGCTATGGCGATATCTGCAAAGCAGTCAATGCCTTACGGGACTATGCACGGCTGCTGGAGATGGCCTGTGAGCAATGGGACCTGACTGGTTTCCATCGTGCCCTTTATGAGTATCATGCGGAAAAAATGAGGGAAATTGCAGGCAAATTTCAGGCCGGCATCGGCTATGACTATGACGCTGCCATGGAAAAATGCCGCAGGAAAAAGAAACGCAAGAAGAAGGAAGATGATTTTGGTGAGGATGCTCTTGTTCTGGCCTTCAAGCGGACAAAGCAACCCGCCGAGCAGATGAAGGAGGCAGATACTGATGTTGATGACTCTCCCTGGGAAGAGGACGAAGACGAACAGGAAAGTGACGACTGATCACAACACGACCCGCCCCAGCGGGTATCGGGATCGCCAGTCTGGTAAGCTGCAAGCCTACCGCTCTTTTGCTGCCACTCATTTGCATGTGTATGAGCGGTGCCGCCATTTTCGTCGCGGATAACTGAACGATTTTTTGATCTGCGGGGCTAGGGCATTGTACCCAGCCCCACCCCACAAAAAGGAGGGAGCAATGATGATTTATCATCAGCCTGGAGAAGAATTTTGGCATGAGGGTGTCTGCTACAAAGTCGGCGGACGCATTGTTGCCAATGAAGCGAGCGATTACGCAGGGCTCTTCGGAAATATCCTTGAAATCCGCACCGAGGATGACCGGGAGACTGACAACGACACGCCGGACATCTACTGCGCGTTTGAAGCGCCGGTGCTCTCTGCGGACCGTCTTGCGCTGGAGCAGACCTTTTCACAGCTTTACCGTGAGCAGAAACACATCGAGGATCTTGGCCTGGATATGGTCATTATGGGGCCTGAAATGATTGTTCCCCTTGAGCATCCTGCCCAGGTATATCCCACAGGGACGCTCTATGTAGTCGCCGTCCACTGGGCTACCGATGGGGAGTATGGTTCCTATGAAGCGATCTTCACGGAGCGCACCGATGCCCTACATCAATTTCACAATGATCTTCGGGAAGAATTTCTGGCTGGAAGCATTCCACGCTGGAAAGAAAGCAGCCAATTCGTCGAAGAAGAGTCTGACAACAGCTATGAGTGCTATCTGGACGGCGAATACTGTGAGAACCATTTTTCGATTGCGCTGGAACAGCGGGCGCTGCCTCTTTCCCCTGCATTTTGCCGCAGCACGGCAGAATTGTACCGCGCAGAATGCCTGCGGGATGATTTCAGGGAGCATATTGAGAACTGTGACGATTTTCAAGAGCTCTCTGACACACAGAAAGAAGCACTACTGCGTTCCCCCAATTTGCCGCAGCGGATCGCCAACCAGCTGGAACACAGCTGCGCCTACGGTGAGGCTTACTGGCAGGCGGTGTCCGATGTGGCACGCACTCTGCTGAAAGAGTTGCGCCAGCAATCCGCAGGACATAGCCCCTGCTGACGCTGTGACACATAAATCATAATAGATTGGAGGTTTGACTACATGGACGAAAAAGAAAAGAAACTGCGTGAAGACCTGGAATTCCATCTGGATACGCTCCGGCGCAACCTGGAGGTCGTTTCGATGGAAGATCTGAAAGCGAAATACGCAAAGCCATTCAAAGACCTGAAAGATAACATCTGTAAGACTGCCACCGCATACACTCAGTACATTTCCCTCGGTGGTATCCGCGTCAAGAGCCACTACGGCGACGAGGCCGTGAAATACATAAATGAGGCAATCAAAGATACTCCGTACCTGAAAAAGATCTCCGAGGCCGCCTTTGAGCGACAGGACATGGATGAGATCGCGGCACTGGCAAGGCAGCTCCGTGAAGTAGTTTTGCAGAGCCTGCATGTGTTCAGCCTGCCGCTTTTCTGCCTGTATGTTCCTACGGAGTGTATGAATGACTACCACACTCCCCCGGAGATCTATAATGATGTCACTTCACAGGTCTTGCGGAACGGGGAATGGCAGCTTGCGGAGCATATCCGCCCCGGAGAACTGATTCCTGTGCAGATTATTTATGAGGTGCCTGCGCCGTCTGAGGAAGCGGCATGAAGCGGCCGCAAAAATACTTGAGCAGCGAGGCTCACGGCTATTTACAGGAGGCGGAGGCCTGCTCCCTGATCCTCAAAGACCTGGAGCGCATATCCGCCAAACTGCAGCGGCGAATCGATAAAGAGGCCGCCGCAAGGCAAGCTGACTTTGAAGCCGCCATGCAGTACCACAGCGAGGCGGAAATTCAGGATGCTTACGGCTGGGAGTTCATCACTGAGGCACAGTATCATGCCTATTTAGATCTGTTCCGCCGTGGCAGAGAAGCAATAGAAAACCATCCTCCCACCATCTCTGAAATGGCGCTCGCCATTATGCGGAAGGTCATTCGTGATTTAGAATCAGACAAACGGGAATATGAGTTTTCCGCTCTCACACCGGAGCAACAGGTCGTGGAACTGCAACGCGCAGAACAGGCCCGAAAGGAATGGAAGGCACATATTGCCCAGCTGCGGGAGAAACAGGGCCGTGTACTCAAATCCGAGGATTTGGAGGCTTCACATCCTTAGTTTTCCTGCGCCAGCCAAATGCTCTGCCAAATAGGCAGAGGCCATCATTACAAAGGGATCGGCAAACCGTACCGCTACGGTCTGCCGGTCCCTTTCTTTATAAAGGAGTAGAATATGAAGAAAAAACCATCTCACCCAATGCTGAGGAAATACACCGTAACGATTGAAGAACAGATCGTTCAGGAGTTTCCCGTGGAGGCTTATGACCTTTCCCATGCGCTGGAAACAGCCGAAGCTGCCTACAAGCAAGGGGAATTGGTGGTACAGCCCTCAGCACCGACTACCCGCCTGATCATGGCACGGCACAACAAGACCGGAAAAACAACCGGATGGAGAGAATTTTAACCATTACCACAAGGGAGAGATAAATATGAACTTATGGCATGACAAGTCCTATATTTCGCCTTCAGGACCGGAATGGGTCGAACGGGGCTACGCTATGTACGATGTTCATTCCGTGCGCTTTCAATTTGTCTATACGGAAGAACAGAAGAAAGCCAACCGCCGTGCGCATACAGCGGCTGATGAGGGCCAAGCCCTGGTTATGGCTGCTGAGGTACGAAATTCTATTATGGAGCCCGTTATGGACGCCATCGCCCAAAATTTCGTCTGCTATCAGTATGAGGATACCGAGCCGGCGCCTTTCGGGAGCTGTCAGTGGGATCTCTTCTTCTGGTGCAATGATTTCAGCAATACGCTCCACGGCTGTGGCCTGTCCGGACGGGATTACTCCTACTTTACATTGAGTTTCAATGAGAATCAGACCGTGGAAAAGCGTGCCGAGGTCTGCTGGCGGCTGCTGCAATTTCTGGAACACCGCTGCCGGAAAAACCGCAATCTGGATGTTGCCGTCCAGTACAGCATCTGGTACGACCATGAGAAGATCGAAAAAGATGCTGACCGAATGAAATGTCTGCTGGCGGGCTGCAGCTGCACCTATGGCAGTAAGGACGGGAAATTCCTGTTTGATGATGGCATTTTCTGCTTCCGTCCCAAGTACGCCAAGCGGCAGCTCTATCGTGTTTCTGATTCCGAGGTTCTTGCCCTGTGCTGGAAACTAGGCCTGACAGACGATGCTGCTGATGGCAGCCCTCTCGCAACGGGGAGGCACAGCGCATGAAGTACAGAGAAATCTATGCCGCATTGGCAAAGCAAAGGATGGATGTCCCGGGGTTCCGCTTTTTTGAAAGCACAGTTGATGCGGCCTGATGATTGCATCAAAAGGGCAAGCAATGCCCCAATACCATTTTAGACTTCAAAGAAAACGGGGGTGTTTTGGACACCCCTACACACTGCCCTTACCGGCAGGCCTATCACGAGGACCGGCAGGCTGTGCTTTACAGTCTGCTGGCCCTTGTTTTTGGAGGAAATCATGAAACCAATATCCTTTAGTATGAAAGGAACGGAATATGCCCTGACCATCAAGATTGCCACCTATCCGGAGGGCAATCTCGCCATCAAACTCTATCAGGAAAGCTTCGGCCAGTTGGTATTCTGGGACAGCCTCACGGTCAATCTGGGCGGCCTATGTCCCAAAGATTGTGGATATATCAATATCAGGTCCGCTGGCAAACGCTTTTACGCCTGGATCAAGCGTAATGGCCTGGGAGAACGCACCGGACAGGTTCGATTGGAGGACGGCGTAGAATATGTGGAATACCTCTTCAATGCCAAAAAACTAAAAAAACTGGACCCAGAGGGTTATACCTACTACGAGCGGCGCTTGAAGGGAGAACTCGGCCGGCGATATGAGCGGCTATATCAGGCGCTTCGGCGGCTGGCAAACTACATTCCGGATTTCCACTACACCGATTACAGCGGGTGGCGCGGGCTGCAAAATTCCCTTGGCGCGCCCCCACTGCGGGTCGAGGCCGAAGATCCGTCACATCACCGGCGCTTCACTTTTGAGCAGCGCGGAATTATCCTGCGGACTACGATCACAGACTGCGACACCAATCTTGCGCGGAGCAGTTTGTATCGCCGCCGGGAGGATATGGCCGCCGATCTGCTGGCGTTGTTTCAGGGCGAGCTGCCCGCTTCTATCCCCTGGTCCGAAGCCCGCCGCAGAGAAAGCGACGCAAGGCATGACCCGCCTCTTGCTCAGACATTCAAAGAAACAGCCGAAGCCCGCCAGCGGGCAGCAATAAAGAAATCCAGAAGGAGGAGCACAAAATCATGAAAATCAAATTATATCCCAAAGACCTGTTGGAGACTGCCTGGCGTAAAGATAAAAAGCTGTATGCAGACGGCGATGCTGTAAAGCCGCCCCAATGCCTGCGGTGCGGCGCCCCTCTGGCAGCCCACCTGATGGTCAATGCCCTCAGCCGCTATGCGGATGTGCAGATCTGTGAAGCCTGCGGCATGGACGAGGCCCTTCGGGATGCCGCCCATGCTCCTTTGCCCCTTACAGAATGGGATGCGGTGAAGCGCGGCAGACTTCCGGCCTCTGAAAAAGGGCGCGTATGCTATTTGGATACCATCTGCACCTTTGAGGAAGTATTCCGGCACACCGATACACCGCCTATGCAGCTTACTGGCCGGCCCGTCAGCGAGATCGCCTACTCCCGCTCGGATTATGACGGCCATCGGTGGTGGACAACTTGGCACGATGGACCTGGGAAAAAGGCAGCGCCGGAGCTGGTGAAGGAGATCGACGATTTCCAGAATGCCCTGTTCAAGCTGCCTGCCTTCAAAAAGCTGAATACTATGCGGCGGTTCTGCAGGTACGCGCAGGCCACCAGCGAGGCGACGGAGTTCAACCTCTATTCCGAAACAGATCACTTGTATATTTGGATTCGGATGATCACCCGGTTCCGGGATTACAATGTCTATGTTCACTATTACGATAAGGCGGCTGTTGGAGGTAAGTAATGCGGCTGAGATACTACGACAAGCATGGTGCAGAAATTCAAGTCGGAATGCTGCTGCGCCATGATGGCGGCGCTATCGAGCGCGTCCTGGAGGGCGTCAATAGCAACGGAGACATCACGCTTGGCTTTGAGGCATCTGCCTCTGAAATTTATCCGCTGAGTGAGTTCAACTTGAAAGAATGGGAAATTGCGGCAGAGTAATTTTGCCGCAGTGAGGCCGCAGGTTGGGGATTTCCCGGCCTGCGGCTTTTCAGTTCTTTTGTGATTCCTTGTATTCTTGAAAAGGAAAAAATAATACGCTGTAGCCTCCATGACAACAAGCTCTTTTTCGTTCATGGAGTCTAAAAGTACATCAATGTGTTTCCGGCAACTGTCTCCGCCACGGTTGCCCTCCGTATAGAAAAACTGGTCTACGGATATATCGAACAGCGTGACGAGCTTAAAAAACAGGTTGAAGCTGGGGTGCTGGCCTTTGTTCTCAATGTTCATAATGGTTTTGTCAGTCTTGCCGACCAATTCCGCAACATAGGCTTGCGTCCAGCCCTTTGCCTCTCTGGCCTGTTTCAGTGCCAGACCGAGCCCATGAAAGTCAAACCTTCTTTCATCTTGGTACATTTTCATATCACCCTATATCATTGTACATTTCGGGTTGAATTATGAAAATGAAGTGAAATTTGATATGAGGTGATATTTTATTTCCCGTCAGAGGGGAGGTTCGCCCTTGTCCTATTTCAGACCAGGAATTATAATAGAGACATCTGATAATTGATTTATAGATTATGTCGGAAAGGAAAACCGATTGGCAAGGAGCATAGACATGGAAAAAATTTTTAGTATTTTAATCATCGAAGATGACGTGCCACTCAACGACATGACAAAGCGACTTCTCACCCAACACGGCTATTATGTAACTTCTGCCTACTCGGGGAGCGAGGCGCTTCTGTTGATGGAGAAAGGCACTTTTGACTTAATTTTACTTGATCTGATGCTGCCCGGCATACCGGGAGAAACAGTATTGGAGAAGATAAAAAGTGCGATGGATATTCCGATTATCGGTGTGTCCGCTAAAACGGATATAGACAGCAAAGTGAACCTCATACGAAACGGCGCAGATGATTACATCACAAAGCCATTCGACAATCAAGAGCTGCTGGTTCGGATTGAAGCGGTGCTGCGGCGCTTTCAAAAATCCTCCGGCCTCAATAATGGCAAGACGCTTCATTTTAAGGACTTGTCCCTTGATACAGAAGCTATGGAGGCTAAAATCGGGAATACCCCCATTGCTTTGACACGGTATGAATATCTGATTTTACAGCTTTTGATGTCCGCACCCTCAAAAGTATTCACAAAGAACAATATCTTTGAAAGCGTGTGGAATGAAAATTTTATCGGGGACGATAACGCAATCAATGTCCACATTGGAAATCTCCGCAAGAAGTTTGCCAAAGTCAATCCAGAGGAAAAGTATATTCAGACGGTTTGGGGCCTCGGTTTCAAAATGCAGGGCTAATCCTTAGAGAAATCTTATAAAATTTGCACGCCGATCTGCTACAATAAGACGATGTGGAAAGGGGATGATTTTTTGGGGGCTGCTTTGGAAACATCCGGGTTGACCTATGTTTTCCCGGACGGAAACGGGATTAAAAATATCACATTTCAGGTAATGCGTGGAGAAATCTATGCACTGTATGGCGGTCATAACGCAGGAAAATCTGTACTGTTGCAGGCCATTATTGGCACACTCCGACCTCAATCTGGTACTCTCAAATTATTTGGCAATATAGACTATCAGCAGGAGCGCCGCCGGATTGGATTTGTACCCCAAAAATCTGTGACAATCGGCTCTCTGCCACCGGCTGATATGCTACACTATTTTTCTTCTGCTTTTGGAAGTACAGAAAGCCGTTTTTTAGATATATTGCATCTGAACCTGAAAGAAAAAAAGGCGGTGCGGCGATTGCCATTATCGACCCAGCGTTTAGTGAATTTAGCGGTTGCCCTTTTGGGAAATCCAGATATGATAATTCTGGACGACCCTTTTTCCGGGCTGGATAAGGGAGAATGTGAACACCTGCTTTCTGTTCTGACCTATCTGCATGAAATGAACCATACCACGCTTCTAATCTCTGGACAAGATTATACGCTGCTTTCCCGGCTTGCATCCCAATATGGCGTGATGGCAGATGGCAAGCTGCTTTGTGAGCTTACGGCTGGGGAATTGAAAGAGAGCTGCCAGCGGTGCATAAAGATAAGAACCCCGCAATTAGAACGGGCTATTACGATTTTAAGCCAGCGGTTCCCAGATTTTGAAGTGTTGGGCCATGACCTGATTAGAATTTTTCATTGCAATGAGCAATCCGGGGAAATCAATACGCTGCTGGTTCATTCCGGGATAGAGGTATCGGAAATCTGGCTTGCCGGTATGGAGCCGACCGACTATCTTTTGAAAATGACAGGAGGTGCAAAGAGTGATCCAGACGATACAAAGTGAGTTATTCCGTATCCGCAAAAATCGCCTGTTTTGGGCCTGCCTCGCACTGGCTGCTTTTTTTGTCTTTGCGCTTGCCCTGACATTTTATCATAATTCGGTAAATGGTATGCTTCCGGCTATATCACTGGTTTCGTTCACGGAGTTTCTATTTTCAGATTACAGCCTGATTTTTCCGTTGACGCTCTTTTTGTGCCTGTACTTTACAGAAGATTTTCATACCGGCACATACAGTATCGCACTTTCTAAAGGAACAAGCAGAGTACATCTATTTTTTGGAAAACTACTGGCCTCATGGATTGGCGTTTTGTTTTTTCTGTTTGTATGTTTTGGTGTTGCATATTTGTCCATTTTGATAATGGGAGCATCCCGGTATGACATAGACTATTCGTTTTCTGCAATCGGAGCCTTTCTTCTGCTTCAATGTCTGTGCTTTTTAGGGTACACCGCATTTCTCAATCTGCTAAGTTACCTGCTCCGGCATCGGCTAATTGTCACGATTGCCGCATTTTTTCTGCTGGGGGTTTTGTATCTATACCTCACAAAGATAAGCACAGCATTGGATATGGATTATTCGCTCTACAAGTATTGGGTGGTAGGGCTTTCCCATAGCTTGCAGATCAATACCTTTGGGGAGAATTTAATGCCCATTTTGATTACGCTGGTAGTATATTTGTTTTTACCGACAGCCGTTTCGTTCTCCTTGTTTCAAAGGCTGGATTTGCGCGGTTTGGAAAGGCGGTGATGGCCGCATGATTGTGTTATGTATCTTGCTGGCAATGCTTTCCCTGTTTTTGTTCCTGAAACTGATTTATCAGCGGAAACTGGTTCGGAAAATCAAAAAGCAGATTGATTTTTTGACAGACCGGGATACGCAAACAGAAATCATGGTGGAAAAAACGGATAGGCCAATACAGGATCTGGCTACAAGTATCAATCATCTTCTGAAAAAATATCGCAGCATGGGTCAGGAAATCGAACGGAGCGATACCCTGTTCCGGGATACTATCACCAGTCTGTCCCACGACTTGCGAACACCACTGGCAACAGCAAACGGCTATATCCAGCTCTTACAGGAACAGGATTTAACCGGGGATCAAAAAGAATATGTAATGATTGCGGAAGAAAGAATTTCCGCTGTAAAGCTGCTTCTCGACCAACTGTTTGAATTTGCAAGGATTGAGGCCGACGAGCTGAAATTGAATTGCAGGAATACAGATATACACAGTGTACTTCGGGATGTTGTCGCCTCATACTATGGCGATTTTGAACAGAAAAAATGCGTCCCCCATATCGTCATACCAAATTCACCGGCTATCATTTGGGGCGATCCAGATGCCTTGACCCGGATTTTCTCAAATGTGGTTTATAATGCGCTTGTTCACGGGGAGGGAAATTATCAGATCACCGCAGCGTTAGAAGAAGCTCAAACGGTCATAACCGTTAAAAATGCGTCGAGCAGTATTCAGCAGGAAGATATTCCCCATTTGTTTGACCGTTTTTACACCACCGACCAGTCACGGACAAAAAAGACAACCGGGCTGGGGCTGGCAATCGCTCAAAGACTTGTGACCCGTATGGGCGGGCAAATCTCGGCTTCTCTGCAAAACGGTATCTTTGCAATTCAAATCGTGTTTCCCATTGTCAATTTCTAAAGGGCTGCTTCGGCAGCTCTTTTTTCATCCTTAGACTTTCCTTAGACTTTTCTCAAACAAATCCTAAACCTCTTTGGTAAAGTATGAGCCATAGGAGGTACAAACAATGGTTAAAGTAGCTTTAGTAATTTCACTCATCGCCTTTGCGGTGTGCCTGCTCATGGCCTTGAATGGCATATTGAGCGATGGCCTAAAAGGGCTAAAACAGAGATCAAAGCCCATCGGGATTTCATTTTTGATTTATGCTGTGGCCTTTTTACTTTTCATCTTTTTTCAATAACGGAGGAATTTCATGCTGCAAATCAAAAATGTAAATCTGAATGTTGGAAATACTGCCTTGCTGTCCAACATCAACCTGACTTTAGAGCAAGGAAAAATCTATGGTGTTCTGGGGCCAAACGGGGCCGGTAAAACAACACTGTTTAAGTCCATGCTGGGCCTGACCGCCTTTTCGGGAGAAATCCTCTCAGATGGGCAACCCGTTTCCAGCAGATGTTTTGGAAGTTTGATTGAATACCCGGCTTTTTACCCCCGGCTCACCGTAGAGGAAAATTTGAAGCTCCACGCGCAGTATTTAGGTCTGAAACAGCCAAACATTGAAGCGGCGCTCAAACAAGTAAACCTGCTGGACGCCCGGAAAAAGCTGTTCTCTCAACTTTCTTTGGGGATGCGCCAACGGCTGGGAATTGCCCGCGCCTTTTTAGGCAATGTTCAATATTTGCTGCTGGACGAACCTACCAATGGCCTTGATCCGATGGGGATAAAGGAAATCCGGCTGCTTCTGAAAGAACGCCTGAAATCGCCCCAACACTGTATTTTGGTATCAAGCCATAATCTGACGGAGATTGCCGCCGTCACGGATGTTCTTATTTTCATTCGTGGCGGAAAAATCATCAAGATTGTAGAAAACGATTATAACGAAAAGGAACTGGAAGCACTGTATGAGGATATTATGACTTCCGGCCAGAGGGAGGAAGCATAATGGGAATGTTGATTAAAAACGAGTTTTACAAGTTGAAGCGGGAATGGTTTATGGTATTTCTTCTGCTGTTGTCGCTTCTTCCCATCATTACCGGCGGAGCAGGAGCAGTTTTTAACGACAGCACAAAATCGCTTGCTGACCTGTTCTTCTTTATGAATAACCAGTTTTCCATGTTCTTCCCAATGGTGATCTTCATTTTGATTGGTTCGCTGTTTTATCAGGAATACAAGAACAAAACTTACATCAACTGGATTACCTACGGTTTTTCAAAGAAGAAGCTCTTTCTATCGAAAGTCGCTGTCAGCATCGTTATCGGTATCGGCTTCGCGGCTGTCTTATTTATCGCATTTGGCCTGCTTGTGATGGTACTCAATGGAGCTGGCAGGTTGCCCGGAGGTATTTCCCTGTTCCTCAATCTGGCAATCGGGTTTGGAATTGAAGCTGGTGTTGTCGTTTTGATAACTACCTGTTTAGGGGCAATCGTTATCAACTTGAGCCGCAATATCATTGTAACAAGCGTTGTAGGGGTTATATATGGCTTTGCATCCTGCCTGTTTATCGGTTCAGAAAGTGGCTTTATCATTCCGGGCAGCTTCGCATATCGTGTGTCCATGTTCTTCTCGGATAAATCTACTTACTATGAAGCCCCTGTACCGGCCACCATCGGCGGATGTATCAGCATTGTACTTTGCCTTATCGTGATGTTTCTGGTTGGATTGATTGTCTTTTCCCATAAGAAAAAAATCGAAAATTAACTGCTGCCGGACGACGGCAAAAGAAAAAAAGCCGTCGTTCAGCAGTCTTTTCCCCTGCGCCTAATACACTACGACGGCTCATAAGGAGGCGTCAGGATGGAAAAGACCATCATTATTCGAATAACGAATCCAACAAAGGCACAAGATGCTTTGCTCCAGCGGCTCGTGCGAGCATTTCGGGCAGAACATATTGAGGTTCAAGAAAACACTGCTTTTACTTTATTATCTGGAAATCTACAAATCGACCCGCAACGCAGGCTGGTATGGCAGTCCGACCAGACGGTGGACCTGACCCCGATGGAGTTTGACATTCTGCTCCTGCTGGCCCGCCGGCCAGGGCAGGTGTTCTCCGCCCGCCAAATCTATGAGGCTGTCGCTACGGACTCTTTTGATGCCAGCTGGACCGGGATCTCCAGCATGATCTACAAGCTCCGGCGCAAGCTGGGGACTGGCATCATAGAAACAGTGCGGGGACACGGTTACAAATTCATCGTCCCAGGCACCTCACCAAAATGAAGCAAGCGCACAACGGATTTTTCTCCGCTGTGCGCTTCTTTTTGTGATTACTTTCTTTTCTCCATGATAAATTCACAATCCCATGATATACTTCGATTGGGTGATTACAAATGAAACGCATTTTAATTGTGGAAGACGAGCCGGATATTCAGGAGCTGCTGCGCGCCTACCTGGAGGATGCCGGCTACCAGACTGCCGTGGCTGGGGATGGCGTGGCAGCCCTGGCTCTGTTTGGCGGGCAGACCTTCGACCTGGTTCTATTGGACCTGATGCTCCCGAAAATCGACGGCTTTGGGGTCTGCGAGCTGATCCGCCAGCAGTCCCAGGTCCCTATTTTGATGCTCACCGCCCTGGATGGGGAAGAATCGCAGCTCCGGGGTTTCGGTATGGACATCGACGACTATGTGACCAAGCCCTTCTCCATGCCGGTGCTGCTGGAAAAGATCCGGGTCATCCTCCGCCGCCGTGGAACCGCCGGGGAGGACAGCCGCCTGCGGTACCGGGACCTGACTTTGGATCTGGACACGCGGGAGGCCCTGCTGGACGGCCGGCTCCTGGACCTGACCGCCCGGGAGTTTGAACTGCTCCACACCTTTCTGGCCGCGCCGGGCCGGGTGTTCACCCGGGAGATGCTACTGGCAAAACTATGGGGCTATGACTTCTATGGGGACGAACGGGTGGTGGACAGCCACATCAAAAACCTCCGCCACAAACTGGGGCGGAACTATATTGATACTGTAAGGGGGGTGGGCTACCGTGCTGCGAAAGAGGATCACTGAAAGCCTGACAGCCCGGATCTTTCTCATTACCGCCGGCGTCCTGCTCGCGGCCGGGGCGGTCACCTTCAGCTTTATCGCCTGGGCCTCCCCCAGCACCTATACCGCCGTAGTAAATGATGACCTTACCGCTCAGGTGGATGCCCTGGTGGGGAAACTGGCGGACACGACTCCTGCGGACTGTGGCGAGCTGCTGGATGACTTTGTGCTTACCTCCGGGGCCAACGCCATGCTGGTGGGGCCGGACGGGCGCCTGGTGGACACAGGGGCCAAGCTGACGGTGCAGGCTGTGTATGAGGATGATACCATGATTGTCACCACCTCAGAGCAGGAAAGCACCGTCGGTTATCACAGCCAGGACATCCGGGAAGGCGATACGGTAGCGGTCACCATGTCGGAGCAGGCTACCATTACCGCCGAGGTGGTGTTTGCAGGCCAGAACGAGAGCTATACCCTCTATGTCACCCCGCGGATCGAAGTGGAAAATCTGGCGGTGCGGGCGCTGATCCAGATAGCCCCCTGGCTTTTGATGGTGTTATTGGTATTTTCTCTGCTGTGCGCCTTGATTTACTCCCGATACATCACCCGGCCTATCGTGCGCATGAGCGGGATCGCCGGGAAAATGGCGGAGCTGGACTTCCACTGGGAATGCGGTGAAAAGCGCAAGGACGAGATCGGCAAGCTGGGCCGCAGTCTGGATCAGCTTGCCCGGCGGCTGGACACCGCTCTCACCGACCTGGAGAACGCCAATCGGGCGCTCCGGGGTGAGGTGGAACGGGAACGGGAGCTGGACCGCCAGCGGATGGCCTTCTTCAACGCCGCCTCCCATGAGCTGAAAACTCCGGTGACCATTCTGAAGGGGCAGCTCTCCGGCATGCTGGAGGGGGTTGGCGTCTATCAGGACCGGGACAAGTACCTGCTTCGCTCGCTCCGGGTAACGGGACGGATGGAAAATCTGGTGCAGGAGATGCTGGCGATCTCCCGTATGGAAAGCGGCTCTGTGGCTGTGAAGCGGGAGCCCGTGGAGCTGTCCGCCTTGATCGAGCGCCAGCTTGCCCTGGACGCACCTCTTCTGGAGCAGCGGAACCAGCGGCTGGTAAAGGATCTGACGCCGGGGATCGTTGTCATCGGGGACGCCTCTCTGCTGGGCCGGGTGGCAGGCAATCTGCTCTCTAACGCATCCCTCTACTCGCCGGAGGGGGCGGAGGTGCGGGTGTGGTGCGGCCTGCTGGACGGCCGCCCAGCTCTGACGGTGGAGAACACCGAGGCCCACATCTCGGAAAAAGCCCTGCCTCATCTGTTTGAGGCATTCTACCGGGAAGAAACCTCCCGGAACCGGGCTACAGGTGGCAGCGGCCTGGGGCTGTATCTGGTGAAAATGATTTTGGCCCGGCATGGAGCGGAATGTACCATCGAAAATACAGAGGACGGGGTGCGGGCTGCGGTGCGGTTTGAAACGGACGCTGTTTCTGGACTTGCCGCCGGGAATATGATAGGATAAGCATAGATGATCCAATGAAAGTGAGGGTGCCTGCGGAACAGACGATTTTGATTCACACCTGTGGCTACAAGGCAGATATCTGGAAAAAACATCTCATTTTTGGATTGCCGGAAAGGGCATCCTGCGCCCGGTTCATTGAGGAGGTGAACGAATGAAGCGCGGACTTGATGCGGCTCCATGCAAGGCTTGAGCTGGATGGCTTGTATGGAGCAAACGGAAATACCCCATCCCAATGGCCTTGCATGATGAAACGGGAAAACAATCATGCAAAGGAGTATTGAGATGAATTACAAAAAGGTTGATTTCAGCACCTGGCCGAGAGGCGATCTGTTTCAGTTTTATATGGACCACATGCGAGTGGTCATGAGCCTGACGGTGGACATGGATGTGACGCCGCTAGTCCGGTTCGTCAAGCAGCGCGGCATGAAGTTCTATCCGGCCATGATCTGGGTGGTATCCCGGGTGATCAACGCCCATGAGGAGTTCAAACTGGGCTGGGACCAGGATGGAAACCTGATCCGCTGGGACTTTGTTTCCCCCAGTTATGCCCACTTCCACCCGGAGGACGGGAACTTCACCAAGCTGGTTACGCCTTACATGGAGGACCTGCCGGCATTCCACGCCCGTTTTCTGGAGGACCGGGAAAAGTACCGGGAACTCCGGGGCGTGGTGGAAGGGCAGCCAACGAATCACTTCGATGTGTCCTGTCTGCCCTGGGTTCGCTACCGCCACTTCGATGTCCATGTGTTTGACCAGGGGGACTTTCTGGCCCCGGTGGTCACCTGGGGCAAGTACGAGGCGGAGGGCAGCAGGCTGGTCATACCGCTGACCATGAACATCCACCACGCGGTGGCGGACGGGTTCCACCTGTCCCGGTTCTTTACCGAGGTACAGGAACGGATGGACCGTATGGCCGCAGACAGTCCACAGGCTGAGGACGGAGGTGAACAGGTTTGAAACGCGCAATTTTATATGTCCACGGCAAAGGCGGCAGCGCCGGGGAGGCAGACCGCTTCCGGGCCGTCTGCCCCGGTTTCGACGTGCTGGGGGTGGACTACCGGGGGGAGCTTCCCTGGGAGGCGGCACCCCAGATCGCGGCCGCCTATGACGAGGCCCGCCGGCAGTATGAGCACATCATTCTCCTGGCCAACAGCATCGGGGCCTATTTCACCATGCTGGCCCTGGGGGATCAGGCGCCGGACAGGGCGCTGTTCGTGTCGCCGGTGCTGGACATGGAACGGCTGATCCTGGACATGATGGCCTGGGCCGGTGTGTCGGAGCAGGCGCTATGCGAACGGGGAGAGGTCCCCACAGACTTCGGGGAGACCCTGTCCTGGGCGTACCTGTGCTATGTGCGGGAGCATCCCATCGCTTGGCAGGTCCCCACGGAAATCCTCTATGCCGGGGGCGACCATCTGGTGTCCCGTCAGAGTGTGGAGCAGTTCGCGGCGGAGCACGGCGCCGGTCTCACCGTCCTGGAGGGCGGTGAGCACTGGTTCCACACAGAGGAACAGATGGCCTTACTGGATAGCTGGGTGAAAAAACATCTTTTATAGTGTTAGAACGGGGCAGGCCGGTGGCCTGCCCTGTTTTCTGCCTTTCTCCATACAAATCACAAATTCCCTCCATCTTCGCTCCATATTGCCCTGGTATTCTTTCCTCATCCCAAGCAGAAAGGAATCCAACAATATGGAAATCAAGATTCAAAATGTCAGTATGACCTACCCCAGTGGGAAGCAGGCCTTAAAGGGGCTGAACCTGGAGTTAAAATCCCCCAGCCTCATCGGGCTGCTGGGCCCCAACGGGGCGGGCAAATCCACCCTGATGAAGCTGCTGGTGGCGGCCCTGCAGCCCACCGGAGGGAACATCCTGCTGAACGGGGTGCCGCTGGCCAAGGTCGAGAGCCATCTGAAAGCCAGCCTCGGCTATCTCCCCCAGGACTTCGGTTTGTTCGATGAATTGACGGTCACCCAGTTTTTAGACTACATGGCCGCACTCAAGGGGATTGCGAATCCCAAGGCCGCGATCCAAAAGACAATCCAGGCGGTCAATCTGGAAGAAAAGGCAAAATCCAAGATCCGCACCCTCTCCGGCGGCCAGCGCCAGCGGGTAGGCATCGCCCAGGCCCTATTGGGGAATCCCCCCTTCCTGATCTTTGACGAGCCCACCGTGGGACTGGACCCGGAGGAGCGCATCCACTTCCGCAACCTGTTCTCCCGCACAGCCGAGGAGCATCTGGTGCTTCTCTCTACCCACATCATCGAGGATGTGCAGTCGGTGTGCGACCAGATCGTGGTCATCCACCACGGGACCATCCTGTTCACCGGCACGCCGGAGCAGTTGATCCAGTCGGCTGCCGGCCATGTGGGCATCTTTTGGGAGAAGGATGAGACGCTGGAGCAGGGGCTGCACATCACCGCCCGGGTGAACACCAGTCAGGGCATCCGCTGCCGGGCCGTGGCGGACAAGCTGCCGCCCTATGCCCAGGCGGAGGAGCCCTCTTTGGAGGATGCTTACCTCTATCTGATCTCCAGGGAGGCGGTACAATGAAGACAATGCGGCTCTTTCCCCTGGAACTGAAGCGGCTGCTGCAAAGCCGCCTGACCTGGCTGATGATGGCTTTGGCGGTCCTCTCCCCGGTGCTGGGGCTGGTACTCTACAAGCCCGCCACATCCACCACCATGCTCTCCATGTATCTGGCAAACCCCGCGATTGCCGGCGGTGTGGCCGGCGCCATCCTCTTCGGCCTGCTGACCATCTTTGAGCTGGACCGGGCCTGCCGCAGCCGGGTGGACATTCTCACCGACGCGGTGGTGTCCCCTCTGACCACAGCCCTGACCCGACTGCTGGCCCTGCTGACGGCCGCGGTGCTGACAGTGGGCCTCACGATGCTGGTCTGGCTGCCCATCAGCGCGGGGCTGATCGGCGCCGTGTTCACCGGCGCAAACTATGTGCTGGCCTATCTGCTGTTTATGGGGCTGGCGCTGCCCCTGGGCATCCTGGCGGCGGCCGCAGCCTACCAGTTCACCCGGCGGGCGGATCTGTCCATCGTCCTGTTTATCGCCTTCTGCGCCCTGAGCCTGACGGTGTGGGCAGCGGAATGGCAGTTATGCTGGCTCAACCCCTGCGTGTGGGCTTTGTCCGATGATTTCTCCAACCTCCGTGTGTTCCGGTCGGTGGCCTGGATGCGTTTCACCTGGCTCCTTGCACTGGCCGGGGTCTGGACAATCTCCTATCTCTGCATCCGGCAATATGGGAAGGGCGTGTTCGGCTCCCTGGCCCGGAGCGCCCGGCGGTTCTACCGCCCGGTGATCGCCCTGGCGCTGCTGATCTGTTCCGGCGCCGCCTATGCCGCCCAGCCCTTTATCGACCACAGCAACCCGGATTTAACGGTGATGTCCTTCTATGAGATCCCCTATGCAGAGGGCGTCACCTTTGTCCGCCGCACCGCCCAGGTGTTTCCGGACACCGATGCCGGCACCGTGACGGGCCGGGCCTCCTACCAGTTCCGGAACACCTCCGGCCAGGAGCAGAGCATCTCCTTCGGCATCAACCCTGGCTACGCCATCTCCAATGTGAAAGCCAACGGCGCTGATGTTCCCTTCACGGTAAGCGACTACCAGGAGTATAACGAGGCTCTGCTGGAAGTCACCATTCCCGCAGAGGAAGAAGTGGAGCTGACCATGGAGTACAGCGGCTTCCCCCAAGAGAGCCTGCCCACCATGCAGGGGGGCAAGGAGCTGAGTGACGAATACCTCTGCCTGGAGAACTCGGCCCTCTCGCCCCGTGTGATGAATGTCATGCCCGGTGATGCCGGCTATCCCGCTGAAATTGAGATCACTCTGCCGGAAAATATGCTGGCGATCCCCTTCGGCTCCAGCGAGGCGGAGGTCGTCGCGGAGCACGAGGACGGCACCAGAACATGGCGGTATGAACACAACGGCGCCGGCGGCATTCTCTACGCCGGGGACTATATCCGGGAGGACATCGAGGCCGGCGGCATGACCATTGAGTTCTACTACGGCCGCAAGCATCAGGCTGTCATGGAGGCTGCCGAAGCCGTGGACGCGGTGAAGGAAGTAGTTGACTACTGCACCGAGCATTATGGCTCCCTCTCCTTCGGAACCGGGGAGACCCTGAAGCTCATCCAGAGCCGGGTGGCCGGCGGCGGCTACGCCACCACCGGGGCCAGCCTGCTGGATGAGGCGGACTTTACCGCCGCCAACCTGGGGAACGCCGAAAAGGGCGGCGGCGCCGGTGAGGTCATGATCCACGAGCTGGTCCATCAGTGGTGGGGCCTGGGCAATATGTTTGATACCTCCGAGCCCACCAGCCCCTGGTCCGCCGAGGGCCTGACCGTCTACACCACCTACCGTATCGTCAAGGAACTATACGGCGAGGACTATGCCCAGGAGCATTATGTGGATCAGTGGCAGAAAGCGGTAGATGACTACTACCTGAACTTCTATGTGCGCAATCCTGAATATCTGGAGATGCTGCCGGAGCAGGTGCAGCTTGCCATCTCCAACAGTCTGTCTCAGGTTCGGCAGTACAATGAGATGCCCCTGAAAATTTGGAAAGCGGAGCAGTTGGTGGACGGCGAGGAGGCCATGGATCAGATCCTCCATGACCTGTTCAACCGGGAGCTGGACCCCATGTATCCCTATCTGACCTACCAGGAATTTTTGGATGCCTGCGGGCTAACGGAGGAGGATTTGAACCTTGCGTAAGATTTTTCGATATGAATGCCGCAGGCTGCTGTGGAACAAGTTTTTTATCGGGCTGGCGGTTGTGCTGCTTCTCTACGGGGCGCTGGTGCTCCATGCCGTGACCATCCTGGGGGTATCCCACACCGCCCCCTTCTCCCCCTGGAGCTTTGGGGATTATCTCTCCCGCATGCTGCCTTTGCTGTGGATCGGGATGCTGTTCTTTCTGACCTTTTATACCTCGCCCAAGGCCCGGCGGGCGGCGGTTCTCATGGACGCTACGCCGATGCCGTCCAGGCAATATGCTTTGGTCCGGTGCGCCGCGGCCCTGACGGGGGGCGTGTTGCTGAGTCTGCTGTGCATGGGCGAGGCGGCGGTGTTCTACGGCCGTATGTTCCACTGGTACGGCTGGGGGAGTCTTCTGCTCCCGGCTCTGGCGACCCTTCTGCCCGCCCTTGTGTTCGCACTGGGGAGCGGCTGGCTACTGGGGCAGATCCGGCCCTGGCTGGTGTATGTGTGGATGGCGGTACCCTTCCTGTGTATGGCCTTGCCGTTGCCCGACGCCCTGGGAATCTGGAACGGACATTTTTTCAGCAGGTACCCTCTAGCACTTGGTACTTTGGACCCCGCCTTCTTTATGCCGGCCGCAGTTCTGATCGTTCAGTGCATACTGTTGGCCGCGGGCATCGTCCTGTTGATGGTTCGCCCCGCACGATCCAAAAGATAATAAGCGGGCGAAGTTTGAATGACTGGAGGTGAGCTGCTTGGGAAGTTTATAATTCTATCGTTTAGGGACGATGAAGAAGCCCTTTTTAGCAAAGCAATATCGGCCTTTGCTTCAGTCGCAGACTTGTCCACAGTGGCCGCCTCCGCAGACGCACTGCTGCTCTTTGGCTCGTTGCAAATCGACCCGCATCGCAGGCTGGTATGGAAGTCCGGCCAGGCGGTGGAGCTGACGCCGATGGAGTTTGATATTCTGCTTCTGCTGGCCCGCCGGCCAGGGCAGGTGTTCACTGCCCGCCAGATCTATGAAGCCGTCGCCGCGGACTCCTACGATGCCAGCTGGACGGGTATCTCCAGCATGGTCTACAAGCTCCGCCGCAAGCTGGGGGCTGGTATCATCGAAACCGTTCGGGGCCACGGCTACAAATTCGTCGCCCCAGACACCTCACCAAAATAAGACAAGCGCACAACGGATCTTCTTCCGCTGTGCGCTTCTTCTATTCCTCACGCCGGTAATGCGGCTCCGGCACATAGGGCTCCTTCTGGTATTTGCGATATTTTTCCGGTACTTCGGCAGGCTCCTCCAGGCTTTCCGCACTGTAATCAATCGGCTCATCACAAACAGCGTCCAGCAAAATGCGCTCCAAATGCTCAAATTCTGAAAACTGATCCAGAGAGGCCATCACAAAGGAATCGCGGACATAGCCGGCACTGGCAGCCATCAGCTCCTGATCCATAAAGTATCCATGATGCTCCACAAAAAATGTCATCATCATTATAACCGTTCGGGTATTGCCCTCCCGGAAAGGATGCACCTGCCAGATTGGCGGAAAGAGGCTGGTAAGCTGATGAACAAATTGTTCCCGGCTGATACCATCCCAGCGAGTATTTCCCAGCCGCCGAAAAGCCTCGTCGAGATCTTCCTCTATCCTGTCGTCGTTGCTGTACCAAACGCTTCGGCCTGCCAGCAGCTTCTCCCGCTTCTCGATATTGATGATGCGGTACTGGCCGGCCCATTCGTAAATGTCGCCAAATAGGGTCCGATGGATCTCCCGCAGGCCATTTGGAGAAAAGTCCTGAAAGCCCTGTTCGTATAACAGCATCATATTGGCTCTGGATTGCTCAGCCTCGATGCGATCCAGTGTTTGCTCATTTTTGATGCCCAGCTTGTTTTTCAAGACAGGCACATCTTCATACAGGTACGGGTCAGACACGGCTCTGGCGCTCCTGCTCCGCGATCCGGCGATGATGTGCCAGCAAAGCCTGCTTCATCTGTTCGCCCGTCAGCTCACCGCGGGCCCAGCTGGCAGACAGCGACCGTGCATAGCTGGAAATCGGCGCGCCCTCAATGGCGTTGATCGCGTCGGCCGTCTTGACCGCTGCAATCCGTTTCTTTTCCAATGGACTCATCGCGCCTTCACCCCCTTCATTGATTTTAGTATAACACAGAACAGGCCTGTTTCCAATAGGCCAGGCTAATGCAAATCTTGCTGAATTAGCAGCGGGTCTCAATGGTTTCCTGCTCGGTGGTGCCGCCGGTGGACGGTTGGTACTCAATTTTGAAAGTTTGGATCAGAGTGGCTCGATGAGTATAAAAGCATAACGCTTTTTTGCTATTTCTCTTGATGATTTTTTCCATAATCAATCAATGTACCTATAACAATTCCAATCAACATTCCAATACCCGCACAAATAGGAATAGCAAAAAGATTTTGCAGAAACGCCCATCCCAATACACCCATGCAACCACCGACAATAAATCCTGTTAATAAGCCAATAGTTAAGTATCTATTGTTTTTCATATTGCTATATCCCCCTAAATTGAGCTTTGTCGTTGGCTTCATTATACTATGACCGGCTACCTTTGGGAATAGATGAATTGTAAACTTGCTGAACGGGAACAGCTTGCAGCGCAAGGTGTTCCCGGGCGGCAAGTCAATTTTTAAGCCCACGGGAAAGACCCTGAGACAGCGATCTCAGGGCCTTTCTCATAGACTTAAATCCGGAACAGGTCAATCGCCCGCATCAGCGTGATGCACAGCTCCTGGTACAGATCCTCGTCCAGTCTGCCGTTGATCACGGCATACTTGAGCAGCAGGGGCCGGTACATGAGTAAAATGCTTGTGATGGCCTCATGGTCACCGTCCTTGGCTCGCCGCAGCATCTGTTCAAATGTCATATCCGTTCACCCCCTCGATGCTCTTCTTCAACTTCCGAATGGCCCGGTAATACACCGCAGCCGCGCCCTTATACGACAATCCCAGCTGCACGCCGATCACATCGAATGGGCGCTTGTCCAGCACACGGGCAAGGAACACATACCGTTCCCGCTCGTCCAGCTGTTTCAAGGCATACAGGAGCGCACCGCTCTCAATTTTCTCCCAGAGGGGCAGCCGCTCCATCACTTCCTGCTCCAGCGTCTGGCTCACGGCAAAGATCGTATCCGTCAAGGTCTCCTGATTGCTGTACGCATAAAGGGCCTTCAGATAATCCCGCTGGGTTCGTCTGACTGCCTGGATTAAGTAACCTGTAAACTTGATTTGCAGTTCTTCCTCTGCTCGTCCATTATTTCGTTGCCACATGGCCTTATCCTCCAAATAGTTCAAGAATTTTAAGGGAATTCTTGAACCTTTGGCGGAGACCGACACCGAACTAACGGGCGTCTTGCCTTGCCATATAAAGAAACGCGGCCGGCCGCACACCGCAAAGGTGAGCTGCCGGCCGAGTGATACACATAAAGAAGTCCGTCATGACTTCCGGCGCCCGCAGGAGGAGGCTTATCGCTCGATTTGCGATGTTCCCGCCTACTCCCGTGAAAAGGGCGGCGGAAGAACCGTATTGTAAAGTAAGCTGTGTGTCGAAATGTAAGCAGATGGACGAACCTCTTTATGTGCATGATCCATCTTTCCATCATGCACTTCTGGCTCCCTGCCATCTGGACCATACTTTGCACACGAGCCCGCCGCTGCTACCAGCAGGCGGCGGACCTGCCAATCATCTTAGGTGCAGTGTTGTTCCAAAAACTTTGTTGCTTTTTGTCGGAATATATAAGAAAAGGCGGCCTCATTCTCTCTGGAATAAGACCGCCTGTTGTAACTTGAAATTACCTCTGCTGTTTTGATTTCTCCGTCTCATAGACATCCCTCCCGTTCTTTCTATCTGTTTATGGTTTCAAAACGCCATATTAAGTGTAAATGTCAAAGATCGCTGGATTTTGACTGAACGACAATTTTTCCCATCAGGCGGTTATTTTCATCAAAATCTTGCAGCTTCAACACAGAGAAAAAGGGCGGGCAAAGATCTGTTTTCTCTGCCCGCTCCTTCTAAACAAGATTTATCCCTGATGCTTGACCTTCAAGTGCTGAAAGCTGTCCTCGCTGATGGCGTGCTCCATCCGGCAGGCGTCGGCCTCTGCTGTCTCCTGATCCACGCCGGCTTCTATGAGCATTTCCGTAAAAAAGCAGTGTTTCTCATAGGTTCGCTCAGCCACCTCGCGGCCCACATCGGTCAGACGAATGAAGCCGTCCTCATCCCGTTCAACAAATCCGCCGGCCTGCAGCGTTGTAATGGCATGGGTGATGCTCGGTTTGGTGAATCCCATGTGCCGGGCCACATCTACGGAGCGTACCATACCGAGTTTCTTTTGGAGAACAAGGATGGTTTCCAGGTAGTCCTCCCCGGACGGAGTTATTACGGGCTTCATAAACTCTTTGCGCTCCTTTGCCTGTTTTTGTTGCAATTCTTCCCATGCTTCACGAATAATCAAAGAAAACACCTTGGCACGCCCCCTTTCAAGAATAATAGGTTCTGATGTTTATGCAAAAGAAATCACTTTAGTTTCCAGCCACTTGCCAGTTCACGCTGTTTCCAAAAACGACTATAAATTCCATCTTGAGAAATCAGTTCTGCGTGCGTTCCTTTTTGCGCCACTTTGCCATCCGATATAACGACAATCTGATCGGCATTTTTTACTGTTGATAAGCGATGTGCAATGGAAATCAGTGTTTTTCCCTTTGTAAGCTGTTCAATCGCTGCCAACAGTTCATGTTCATTCTCCGGGTCAACGCTGGATGTTGCTTCATCCAGGATAATGATTGGAGCATCTTTCAAAATGGCTCTCGCTATGGAAATACGCTGCTTTTCACCGCCAGACAAAGTAGAGCCACCTTCACCCACCTTTGTGTTATATCCTTCGGGCAAAGATACGATAAAGTCATGGCATTGAGCCTTTTTTGCTGCCTCCACGATTTGCTCATGGCTTGCATCAGGATTGCCAAAGCGAATATTATTCTCAATGGTATCATTGAAAAGGTAGACGCTTTGAAAGACCATGCTGATATATTGCATAAGGCTATCAGCAGTGTAATTTTTTACATCCTGCCCGTCCACAAGAACCTGACCTTCTTGAACATCCCAAAAGCGGGCAATCAGGTTGCAAAGGGTTGTTTTACCTGATCCAGATGGCCCCACAATCGCGCAGGTAGTTCCCTGTGGGATAAGCAGAGAAACATGGTCGATAATTTTTCGGGACTTTTCATATCCGAAAGATACATCCCGAAGCTCAATATCAAACCGTTTCGGGACAAGTTTATTTGATGTTGTGTCCATCTGCGGGATGTTAGTAACTTCTTCAAGGCGGTTTAAGCCAGCGGTGACGACACGGGAAAGAAACGCACCATTTCCCATCTGCTCCATTTCGGAAAAAATGATAAAGGCGCTGACAATCACCATGAGGCACCACGGCAACGATAAACTTCCCGCCAGATACAAAAGAACGGCGGCTAACATCAAAACACTGCCGGTTATCTTGTAAACAGCAGAGTACCATTTCATCAAAGCCATAGAAGCGTGTTCCTGTGCAAGATCAGCTTCTTTCTTTTTGCGAAAAGAGGCATAAACGGCATTTTCGCTACCATCCGCTTGGGAAAAGGCACGAAGCACCGCAATTCCCCGGATATATTCCAACGCCTGAGTCGTCATATCTTCTTGCGCCGCCAATACTTTCGGCGCGTGTTCCCTTGCAACTTGTCCAATAGCATGAAGAATTAAGATGCCGACAATGGAACCTGCAAGGGTGATTACTGCAAAAACAGGAACGGAAAATAGAAAGAAAACGATCATTACCAGCGCCATCAACGCTCCGCTGGTCAGATCAGTGACCGCCATCATGGAATATTGTTCCAACTCCGTTACTGTCGTTGTAAGTACATTCTGAATACTTCCCAAACGCTGCTCAGAAAAATATCCCATAGGTGCTTTTCGCATGAGGGAGCCGACATGAAGTCTGTAATCACGGAATATATCAAAGCCTTTAGCACTCATGGAAATATCCATAAGCCACTGAAAAAAGAAACGGCCCAGCACACTGATACACAAGACAGCAAAAGCTTTCCAGATTACATCCATTGTCAGGCTGTCCAGATCAGAGGCAACAATATAAACCGCCCATAAAACCATTGCCATACATACGCTTTTCAGGAAATTAAAGAGGATGCCCAGCAAGATTTTTGATTTATGCTTTCCCGCCAGATTGAGTATTCTTTTAATCATAGCAACCATTGCCTATCCCTCCTTCTTTTCCAGATTTGATGCTCCGACATACTGCTGCCACATTCGATGATACAGTGGACACTGTTCCAGTAATTCTTTCTGTGTTCCTCTGGCAATAATATTTCCCTTATCAACGACAAGAATTTGCTCCGCATTTTGAATAGTAGAAAGCCTGTGGGCGACAACCACAAGAGTTTTGCCGTGAACAAGACGCCCAACAGCCTCTTGGATTTGAGCCTCGCTTTCGGGATCAGCGTAGGCAGTTGCCTCGTCCAAAATGATAAGGTTTGACTGTTTCAGCATAGCCCTTGCAATCGTAATGCGCTGGCGTTCGCCCCCTGAAAGCCGATCTCCCGCATCACCGGCAAAGGTATCATACCCTTGCGGCAATTTCATAATAAAGTCATGGCAGTTTGCGGCTTTGGCCGCAGCCTCTACTTCCTGATCAGACGCTTGTGGGTTTCCCATGCGAATATTCTCTCGAATAGACTTATTAAACAAAAAGTTATCCTGCGCCACATAGCTGATTTCCTGCATCAGCTGATCGAATGGAATGTCTTTTATGTCCTTTCCACCATAACGAACGATACCGGAAGTCGCATCCCAAAATCCAGCCATCAGCTTTGCAATCGTTGATTTGCCAGAGCCGGAAGCCCCAACGATAGCGGTCATAGTTCCTGGTTTTGTCTGGAAAGATATGCCATGAAGCACTTCTTTGGTATCGTTATAGGAAAACGAAACATTCTCAAAAGAATATGCACTTCCGTCAAATTCAACTTTCGCATCCGGCCGTTTTTGTTCCGGCGTTGCGAGGAAATCTTTGACGGGCTTCAGATTGGCGGTAATCGTTGTCAGCATTTCACCGGCACTTGCCAGCTTCATCAAAGGCGCAATCGCACCAATGGGGATGATAATGCACGCAACAAGGATCGGAAGTGAAATCTGCTGGTTCATATAGAGGTATGCACCAATGGGCAGACTTCCCAGCATTGTCGATGGAAGAATTGCTTTTACCGCAGCCATCCAAAACCAGCATTGCCGCCACCAATCAAGCGTACTGTCATGGAAAAAGTTCACTGAATTAGAAAACTTGCCAAAAGATGCTCCTGTACGGCTAAAGGCTTTTATGACCTGGATGCCTCCAACATATTCAACCAGCGCTGCGTTCATTTCGTTTCCGCTACGCAGATAGGTTTCCATTTTCTCACCATATCCGCGAAGCATCCCGAAAATAAAAGGGATGCAAAGAGGAATTGTAATGAGTGACGCCAATCCCATGCGCCAGTCCAACGCAAACAACAAAACAATGCAGGCTGCCGGAGCTGCGATATTTGAAGGGATTTCGGGGATAAAATGCGCTATCGCATCTTCTAATTTTGCAACATTATCTACGATGAGATTTTTATATACGCCGGATGGCGTTTCCAGCATGACACCCATTGGAACCTTTCGCATTTTTTCTGCAATCGCACACCGAATATTGCACAAAATGGTAAATGCAATCTTATGGCTGCGGCTGGATGCAACAATACCGAGCAGAGTTTTGAGGATGATACCTGCTGCGGCAATTCCGGCCCAAATCAGTGTACTATGTATCGTTGCTGTACCTGCGAAAACTTCGTTGGCAAGCATGGCGGCGGTCAAATAGGGGAGCATACCAAATAACTCTGACAGAACTGTCAAAATTACAGACAGCGACATCTTTCCCTTGGCATCGCCGGAAAACTCAAAAAGAGTTTTTATTGGATTATCTTCTTTCTGCTTCATAAAGCCCCTCCTTCCTCAGAACCGAAAAATTGTTGAACACGCTGTCCGTTCTGTGTATCAAACGGCCCATACCATTTCACAGTCCCATCCTCAATAAAAATGAAATAGTCACAGCATTCTGCAATCAATTCCGGGTCATGGGTAATAATCAGCGATGTTTTCCCTATGGCGCTTAATTTCTTGAGGCAATTTGAAACCTCCAACATATGCCGATAGTCCAAACCGCTTGTCGGTTCATCAAAAACCATAATTTCTTTTTTTGATGCAATGGCACTTCCAATCGCCACGCGCTGTTTTTGTCCGCCAGATAACGAAAGGGGATGGATACTTTTTAATGCAATTAAATCCATATCATGCAGGATCTCATCAACTATTTTTTCACGCTGAGCATCGTCCGTATGTTCCACGCTTATGGAAATTTCATCTTCAACGCTTTCTGTAAAAAGCTGATGATTGACATCCTGCATAACCAGATAGCATATTTTCAGCCGCTGCCGGTTGCTGTATGTTCTACTTCCGAACGAGAATAAACCTCTTGCCCGTTTCTCAAGCCCGCACAGGCAACGGGCAAAAGTCGTTTTTCCAGCTCCATTTTCCCCGATAATTCCAACAATCGCACCTTTCGGAATAGATAAGGCCGGTATTTCAATCCCAACGCCATCCTTGTAATGAAACGATAAATCTTTCACAGAATAGCAGTCCGAACTATGCGGTGTTCTGGCATTGGAGCCAAAAGACACTGGCGATATGGATCGTAGCCCACGGCGTTTGATTTCATCTGCTGACAGGCTCCAGAATGTATCAGCGGGCATATCTTCTTTGATTTCTCCATCGTTCATATAAACAACCCGATCTGCCACACCCTTCAAATAACTAAGCCGATGTTCAGCAACAATAACGGTCTTTCCCTGGGCTTTCCATCGCATGATAATATCTTTCAGCATCCAGATTGAGCGCCAGTCCAAATTAGAAGTGGGTTCATCCAAAACAAAAATGTCCGGCATGGGAATGGAAACTGAGGCACAGGCTATCTTTTGCTTTTCACCGCCAGACAGATGGAATAGATTTCGCCCAACAAGTTCTCCAATTCCAAATTCATTGATTGCGTTTTCTAAATACTGGCTGATTTGCTCAACAGGTACAGCCAGATTTTCACATCGAAAAATCAGTTCACTGGTAGAGTCAATATTAAAAAATTGTGTGCGCGGGTTTTGAAAAACAGAGCCAACCTTGCGGGCTACCTTATGGATCGGCTGCTTCGAGATGTTTTCTCCATTAAGCAGGACTTCACCAGTGAGCTGCCCCTCATAAAAGCTGGGAATAAGGCCATTCAATAGCCGTGTGATTGTTGTTTTTCCGCACCCTGATCCTCCACATATAAGGACAACTTCTCCATCGTGAATAGATAGATTTACATTCGTAAGAGAATTGTCCTGTTCGCTGTCCTTATAGCGGAAGGACACATTTTTCAGTTCGATCATCGTGCCCCTCCTTAAAACAAGTAATAGAGAATAAGCGCAGCGGTTAACAGAACCATCAAAAGGATGTCCAACCCTTTGATCTTTATTTTGCAGTAATTACTTCTTTCCGTATCCACGCCGAGGCCGCGTGCAACGGCGGCAGCGGATAGTTCGTCACCAATTTGCACAACAGAAGCAATCAGCGGTACGAGCCTGTATTCCAACATGGCAATCGGCCCTTTACTAATTCCAATACCGCGCATTTTCATTGCATCCTGAATACTGTGGTACTCGTCCGCCACCGTAGGAAAGAAGCGAAATATCACAGCGAAGGGAATTGTGATTTTTCTGGTAATGTGCATTTTTTCCATCGCCGCCACAAACTCGCTGACTTTTGTTGTCTGTAAAAAACTCATGGCGATAAACAGGGTGGGCATCATACGAAGCACCACCTCGACTAACAAGCGAATGATAATACCTAAAAGGCTCATTCCAGATATGTACGCCAGTAGCCCATTTGCCCCATAAGCGGCACAATAGGCCACCGCATAAACCGCGGCAAGGCCGGGCCTCCTGATGTTTATCAACATCAGGAAAGCCAGCCCTGCAAACACGATTTTCAAAATGGTATCAAGTTCGCTTTCAGACGATGGAACCATGACAAGACTGAACACCATTAAGGTATATAGTTTTGTCCTTGGGTCAAGATTGATAACGGCTTGCTGCGTATTCGTTGATACCTTCCCACTCATTATGCAATTCCCGCCCGTTTGAAATGCTTATTCAGGACAGCGCGGCCAATCAAAGCGCCGATGACACCGCCGACAGCAGTTGCAAGAATGACAACTGGAACCATATAGCCCTGCACTAAGGCTGCGAGGCCATCTGCAAAGGCATCCCCCTGGCTGGCACGGTACATTTCAACATAAGCATCGCCCATGATAAACATGGGAAGCTGTGTCCCGACCTGCCAAACACTGAAAACTGCATAGCCTGCCAGCATCGCTTTCCAGCTTTTATATTTTCCAGCCTTCATAATGACATCTGCCAGCAAGCCAAAGACAATGCCGGTAATCAGAGCGTAGTATCCATATCCCATCAGGAAAAAGATAAGGCCCAGAAGCACACCCATGATTGTCACGAGGCCGAAGGATTTTACCTTCGTGTAGAAAAGGATGCAGGGTATGCCTGCAATGATCGCTGTCAGCACAGGATAAAAAACAGCCATCACCGGAACAAAGCCGGTCATTGCACACACATAGAAGATCACAAAATAAATGACCGTGAAGATTGCGACATTTACAAGATCGCGCACGCCAATTTTTGAGGTTTGCACATTGTTTTCCATAAAAATATCCTCCTTTGTTTGTTAGTTACTGCTAACCTATCTGTCAAAATGTAGCCGACGCTTTGAATATTTTCATATCAAACCATCGGCTGTAAGATTGTGTGAAAGCGCCTATACGCAGATCATTCGGGCGGCTTTAATCCGGCCACATGACATCACCCACTTTCCCGCCTTCAAAAATCGTTTTCCATCCGGCATTGAAGAACCAGCTCATACTTTGTATGTGCTTTTTAGCATCTTCTTTGGTCATATCATGGATAACGGTTTCAAAAAGGCCCGTATAAAAAGCGCTCGATAGCAGGTGGGCCAATTCCATTGTCAACCGGCCAGAAGAAATCGCATCGTTTCCAGTCTTTTCAATGTATTGCAAAGTGGTCTGTATATCAATCGCAACCACTCTGTGCATAAACTCCTGATAGCAATTTGTTTCGCCGCTGAGAAGCATGATTTTGAATTCATCAAGATGGGCGAAAACAAAATCCATCAGCTTTGAAAATTTGCCATTGGAGTAGCTATTGATTTGTGCTTTTTGTTCTTCCGGCTCTAAAGCCTCAAACCCGGCCAGCGTTTTTTGTAACAACTCGCAAAAGCCATCAGCAACAGGCTGGACAATACTGTGGTATAACGCCTCCTTGTCCGAATACCGATAGAGCAAGGAGCTTTTCGTTGTGCCTGCTTTTTCGGCAATATTACGCAAAGAAGCGTTCTCGTATCCATTGGCAAGAAATTCTTCTTTGGCACACTTGAGAATATTCTCCGTTACGCCTTCAATCATCTTGGCCATAGGCTCACCTCCTTCATGTTTTAGTCCACCGGTCTAAACCGATGGTCTAAATATAGCATAGAAAGATCAGATAGTCAAGATGGTCTTTCTATGTTTGGTTGTTAATGCTAACGGAAAACAATGTAACAGGCGGAAAAAATCCGCCTGTTCGATGCTGTTAAGCCATAATTAACTCATCTAAAACAATTTCCTCCGCCTGCGCTTTCAGCGTGTTCATCAGCCCCACCCAGCGCATGGGATCACGGACTTTCAGTTCCTCAGTGACGCCCGCCGCCTCCATCATACGGGGCAGCATGGCATCCATGCGCTCCCGCGCCGCCCGGTCAATCTCCAACAGGTGCAGGTACAGCTTTTCGCTCAAAATCAAGCTGCTGTAAAGGCTGGGTCGGTGTTCCTTCAGGTAGCGTTGCCGCATACGGCCATACTTGCCGATGGGGGCCTCCGGCTGCTCGGACAGCTTCAAGTCGGGGATGTAGTAATCTCCGCAGCGGGTGTAAGTCAATTCGCTCATGTTCATTCTCCTTTGCACTGTGATGGTCAAACTGCGGCACTGGCCGATACGGTGGCCTTGCGCGGCTCCTGCCTGGGTAACTGGCTGACGGTGGTAAAAATGCCCTTCTCCATGTCCTCGGCCCGGATAGCTGCCTTTGCCGCCTCCATTTTTGCCTTGCGCTTGGCGTTGTAGCGTTCTTCCCATTCCTTCTGCTTGCCGTTTGCTTTGCGGCGTAAATAGTTCTGGTGAAGCCTGTCCTTGCGTTCCTCCTTCTTCCGCAGTTCTTCCTGCTCCTCCGGGGTCAGGGGAACCGGCTGCAAGGCGGGCGGGATATACCGGCCCACAAAGTTGAAGTAGATTTCAACCTCCTGCGTGGTGTCCTGGCTGCCTTTCCGGGCGCGCTCATGGACAAGAATTTTCTCTACAAACTCGTTGAGCATGGTGTTTGTCAGCGTGTCGAAATTCTCATACTTGTCAATCAGGGCTATAAACTTCTCCGCAGATTTCCGGCTCTGCTCATAGCCGGTAGCGTATCCGATTACTGATATGGATGTGCCGCTCTGATACCATTCCATATCTTGTTTTAATTTGCTGCATAGGAGAGATGTATCCCGTAACAGCTCTGCTCATAATAGATACGGCCATCACTACTATAACCGGCCATACATTCATAAAGGAACGGTTTCCTTTATACCAGAGTTAATCCCGATACCTTTCCCGTATCTGGATGGATCAATACCACAGGCAGTTTCCTCGCCTCTGCCATCCGCAACACCGCCTCCACGCCGCTCGGGCCAGCAGTCTCATCATCACACACGGTCACCAGGCAATCAGCGTGTTCTACCATGTAGGCAGTGCGCTCCCGATACCCCTGGGCCCCCACGATTTTGCTGCCCATTACAAACTGGTCGCAGTTTTCCTTCAGATGGCGCAGACGCTCCCGACTCTTTGGGTCCCATCGCTCGTCATGGCCCGGAAACGGGTAGACCAGCACGATCTCCAGCTCCTGGTACTCTTCCTGCCGGCGCATTTCCAGCAGGATCTCGCCGGCCCATAGATCAACGCCAAGGGCCCCACCAACATAGAACCGGCGCACACCGCGCCGGTACAGTTCGGTAAAAACATCGTGCAGCCGTTTCTTCAGGCGCTTGCACGAGGTCATATATTCCTGATACTTGAATTTGAACCGTGTAGGCCGCTGACTGGTAATTGCACACGAGTAAAACTGGGACATCTCATCTCCTCCAGAAACTTTTTTCTCAATATAGCCCATTATACTTGCTATGGCTGATGAAGTTCAACCATGGCCGCTTAATTTTTTATGTTATAGCGGATAAAATATAGCTATAGCATGGAGGGTTGCGAATGGGCGAACTTTTGAAAGAAATGGGCCAGCGGATGCTGGACCGGCGCAAACAACTAAAATTGACACAAGAGGCTCTGGCCAAGATGGCGCATGTCACGCCCCAGACCGTTTCGACTGCGGAGCTGGGCACGAAAGCCATGCGGCCTGAAACGATGCTGAAGATCTGCGATGCGCTTGACATCAGCACAGACTATCTGCTGCGCGGTCAGGTCGTGGAAGGTGACACCCGCTTGCTCAATCAAAAGGTCTCGTCGTTGACTCCCTGCCAATACCGACACCTGGAAAATATTATCGACAACTTCATCGCGGCTATACAGGAAGAAAAAGAGGTATGAGAGCCAGCGGCAATGCAGCCCTCATACCTCTTTTTATATCATCTCCCCTGGCGAAAAGCTTCCATTGTGCTGGAGATCAGGCCGAGGATCGCATCATCTGCCTCCGGTTCCTCTCCCAGCTCCGACACATATTCCGGCTCCGGCGTCCGCTCCTGCGGCACCGGGGCCGTTGTTGTTTCTGCATCCGGGCAGGCGGCGGGGGCGGCGGCAGGCTTTTCAGAGTGCCTCGTCTCTTGGAGCAGAATCTCACGCACGATGGCTTCAATGGCGGCCCGGTCTATGGCCGGTGCCGCTGCTCTTAACGGTTGTGGATCATCCGCGAAGTGGGTATCGTAGAAAACGACTGCATTGGCGATATACTGTGCTTTCCCGTGGTCAGGCTGTTTTTCCAGCAGTTCGACCGTTGCCAAATGGATCGGGTCGCTGATATTGAACCGCAGGGAAAAACGCCCCCGTTCTTTCTTGGCCGCCATAGCTGTCACCTGCCCGCAGCTTCAAGGCGGTACAGATACTCATATCCGGCTGCATTGGCGTTGATATTGGAGACGAACAACGGCTTACCCACTTTTCCGGATGCCTCAATCTGCCGGCGCAAAAGAATGGCGCCGCCGCCCACAAAGACCACCGTGCAGTAGCGCAAGTCCAGCATCCGCTCCCGCAGGGTGCTGAACAGGTCGTTGACGAACTCCTGTGCCAGCTGCTCCACCAACCGGACTACCGACGGCGGGTACTGCGTCTGCTTGCCGGTGAGGATGGCGTCCACATCTCCCTCATCCAGCAGAAGATCCAATTCTGCGTTGCCTCTGGACCTGATCTTATTGTAAAGCAGGATTACGCCGTTTTCCAGCGAATCACAGGAGCTGAGGTCGGCTTTTCCATTTTTCATCAGCAGATAGTCTGCCGTGAAGCCGCCAATGTCCACTACTACCGCCTTGGCCTCATTCATCAGCGTGTGGAGCATGGTGGCCGCCGCCGCGTATGCCTGGGGATAGCAGGCCACATCATCAATGCTGATGGCATAGTGCTTGTCCCGGTACTGGAATTCTACGATCCCTTTCTTCTGGAAATAGGCAGTGAACTTTTCCGCCTGGGCGCCGAAGTGGGCCGGCGGCAGCCCCACCGGCAGCTGGATACGGTACAATTCTTTCTCGTCAACGCCGCGGGCCGTCAATTCCTCCGCAATCGCAATCAGGGTGAGGATAAAGAAGCGGTCATCCCCAGTCTTGTCCTTGCGGTAAGGAATGCGCTCGTTGGAGAGCGTATAGTAGTTGCCGCTGTATTGCAGGCTCGGCCCAAACGGCCGGGTCATGCTCTGCTGCAGGCCGGAAACGAACGGGGTGCAGTGAACCGTCTTAATTTGTTTATTGCCATGATCGACACCAATTAACATAGGTGAATGCCTCCTTTTTTGCTTTATACATATCCTTTACGCCTGGATGACGCCTTTCTCAACAGGCGAAGGCAAAATTGAGAAAATTGCCTTGTGCATTGACATTTCTCAAACATAGTGCTATACTGAAAATAACCAATTAACCAAAAGGTTAAAAGCTATGAAGGGGGTGTTCACCTTGTTGAATGTGTCCAGCTTGTCTTTTCATTACCAGCCGCAAGTACCTGTGCTGACCAATCTTACCTTTTCTGTGTTGGATGGAGAAATCGTTGGCCTGTTAGGGAAAAACGGAGTTGGAAAAACCACAACCTTAAAGCTGATTTTGGGATTACTACCGATTGAAAAAGGCTCTATCTGCCTTGGTAATTACTCTCTGGAGCAACACCCCATGCAATACAAGAAACAAATCAGCTATGTTTCTGACAGCCATGATATATACAACAATCTTACGGGAAAGGAATATTTGAATTTTATAGCGGATATGTACGAAGTACCTTCTGAAACAAGAGGTAAAATTTATGCTCCGCTGATAGAGGCGTTCCAGGTTGAAAAATATCTGAACAGCCCTATCAAAAAATTATCTCATGGGACAAAGCAGAAAATTGCGATTATAGCTTCACTGGTGAATGATCCCCTTCTTTGGGTGTTAGATGAGCCGATGACGGGACTGGATGTAGAAGCGGTTCAGGTCTTGAAGAAATTGATTCAATCCAGGGCGACCTTCGGAAAATCGGTTCTGTTTTCCTCTCACATATTGGAAATTTGTGAGAACCTATGTGATAAAATTGTAATTATGCAAGCTGGCATGATTAAGAAAACAATCGAACTTCGAGATAACCCTTCCGAAACTTCTTTAGAGGATATTTATATGGAGGTGGTTAATGATGTACCGATGGGCAAAGATTTTTCAATTAAGCAAAGCAATCGGTAAGATCAATTTTAGCTTTTTGAACTTCCGATATAAGTTAAAAGAACGCCCTGACGCCTACGTTATTGTGCTGAGTTGCTTTGTTTTAAGTATTATAAGCGTGTTCTATTACTACTATTTTCAAATGCTGGGACAGCTTTATGATGGACTTTCCGAGTTGGGGCTGGGAGCATTGTTTTGTCGGCTTACACTGTTTGCAGTGGCAATGATACTCTCGATTGCGAGCGCCTTCCTGCTGATCAACGTTTTTTGTTTTTCAAAGGATATAGGACACTTGCTGCTATTTCCTGTGAGGCCATGTGATGTTTTTACAGGCAAGTACATTACCGTAATCTTGTTCTGCTATGGGATTGAAACTTTACTGCTGCTTCCCGTCTGTATAGTTCACGCGCAATACATGGGAAATGTTTCTGTGATAATTACATATATCTCTGCGGCAGCAATACTTCCTCATATTGTTGTGTTCCCTTTGGCGGTTCTTGTGACAATATGCTTGAAATTTGCCATGCTTCTGAAACGCATGAGGACACTGCTGGTGGTTGCAGGAATCATAGTGTATTTTGCGGGCGGCGTGATTGGCGGTCTATTATCCAATGGACAAATAGATGAAAAACGAGACTTATTAAACTGGGTTAATGATTTCATTGTACCATTCCCATTCTATAATCAGTATATCGGTTTTCATCCCGTACTAAAGCTGCTCTGCATGATACTTGTTGTGATATTTATTGGCGGCTATTACTATTTGAGCTATCTTGTGATCGGAAAGAAATATGCCATTTATGATAAAGAAGGACGGATTCGTTTATCGACGATGGAATACAGCTCGTCGTCAAAGCTGAGAAGTTATTTTAAGAAAGAGTATCAAACTTTTTTCCGTAATCCAGTATATGTCATAAATGGACTGTTTGGGATTTTTGTTACCCCCTTTTTACTGCCGCTGTCTTTCCGGATCAGTACAACCGCAGAAAGTATAGAACAAATAAGAACCTTGGTATCTGCCCCGGAGTTTTCCTTCTATGCAATGTTATTTGCGATTGCGGTTATAGTCCTCACATCCACAATCAATGTAGTGGCTTCCAGCAGTTTTTCCAGAGAGGGGGCAAGTTTCTGGATAGCGAAGATTATTCCGTATTCATTAAAGCAGCAAGCGTTTGTGAAGGCCCTGTTTTCTACAAGTATTTCAATGATGGGGATTATCATAAATTGCTTCATATTTAAGGTTTACTTCCACTATGGTCTTATCCAGATTGGAGTAATTGCTCTTGTTGGCATATCATTTGCAGCGTTATGGAACTTGATCGGAGTATGGATCGACATGAAGCGGCCCAAATTGGAATGGACAAATGAAACAGAGGCGATTAAGCAGAATGTTAATGTGGTTTTATCCATTTTGCTTTGCATCGCAATTTCAATAGGATATATATTTGCGGTTGCAAAAATGCTTCAGAATGGATTCCTTGCCGGGGGCGTTATAACCTTTCTGTTGTGCAGCGTATGTATTTTAATTTTACTTGTGTGTAAAGGAATTGCTTCACATCGGGAGTAATTGCCTTTCAAAATATGTCAATCAATCAAAAGGAGGAAGAAGCTATGAGTAAGAAGAACTTGATCCCTGTGGCGCTATTGATCGGAGCCTTTGTCATTTTGTTTGTGGCAACATTTTTTCTTCCAGACAAGATACCTTTCCATTTTGATGCAAATGGCGAGGCAGGATGGTATGCAAGCAAGTATTTTATTCTGCTGCTTACGCCGGTTCCGTATTTGATTTACCATCAATTCACGCGAAAGAAAAAATGAATACAGTATTATAGAAAGGAGATTCGTTTAGATGACTACTGTATTCAAAGCTCTATCTGATGATACCAGACGACAAATCCTAAAGCTGCTTGCGAATGGTGATATGACAGCGAAAGAGATTTCTGAAAACTTTACGATTTCAAAGCCTGCCATATCAAAGCACCTTGACATTTTGAAAGAAGCAAGGTTAGTGACAAGCGAGCGGACGGGGATGTCCGTTACTTATTCCCTGAATGCTTCTGTATTGCAAACAACTTTAGGCGCATTTTTGGAGTTTTTTGATACCAATAAAACGGTAGGAAAAGAGGGAGACGAGAATGAAACTATATAGAAGTCTGAATACGATATTCTTGATTATATTCATCATAGGGACGGTTCTGTGTTTTAAGTACCTTCCCAGTGAAATCCCTTTGTTCATGCAAAGCCCTTCCCGCTGGGTTTTTATCGGGATTTGTTTTGCTCTTTTGTTAGCGTTAGCTATTGTGGCATTTTTCCCTCATAAAATCTCCAAAAGTGATAACAAAGTGAGAAATGATATTACTCTGACTGCGATTAACCTCTTGGGGCTTGGAGTTTTTCTTTTCTATTTTGTCACGGTAGCTAAATACTGTGGTTTGCAGATGAATTACATGAAAGGCATAGTGCTTATCGTGGGAGGCGTAATGGTATTGGTTGGGAATTTATTGCCACAAATGCCTTACCGCAGCCGCATTGGGTTTAAATTGCCTTGGATTCTAAAGGATAAACTATGCTGGCAAAAAACACATCGGTTTGCTGGATACACGGCGATTCCTTTTGGGATTATTCAATGTTTGCTTGTCTTGTTTGTGCAAAACAACAATCTTATATTTTTGCTGGGAATTGGTCTTTGGATTATAGCTGTTTGCATATACTCATTGATTATCTTTTGCCAAATCACGAAAAAGATATAACCCAAGAATAATGGGCGCATTTGCTATTGACAGTTATACCCGTCCGTGCAGATTAGCAAATAATATATTTGGTTTGAAACAACGGAGATGCGCCATGATGAAGGAGTCTGAAAACACACTGGATAAGAAATTTCAAGTGTTGTCAAATCGAACCAGGCGAGAAATCCTGATGCGGTTAAACCAAGAATCACACTCTGCCGGAGAGATTGCAACTTGCTTTCAGATAACACCTGCCTCAATTTCTTATCATCTTTCCTTATTGCAAGAGAGTGGGTTGATTTCCTGCCACCGAGTAGAAAGACGGAGGATATATCGCCTCAACCATGATGCACTTGATGAATTGTATCTATGGTTACAAAATCTATATAAAACTAAGTAAAATAAATAATCAAGTAACTATACAAGGAAAAATTTAAGAGGAGGTGATCCACATGGGAAGTTTATAATTCTATCCTTCAGCGACGGTGAGGACGCCATCTTTGCAAACACTGTGACGGCCCTTGCTTCTGTCGCAGACTTCTCCACGGTGGCCGCCTCCGCAGACGCACCACTGCTCTTTGGCTCTCTGCAAATCGACCCGCAGCGCAGGCTGGTGTGGCAGGCCGGCCAAATGGTAGACCTAACGCCAATGGAGTTTGACATTCTGCTCCTGCTGGCCCGCCGGCCAGGGCAGGTGTTCACCGCCCGTCAGATCTACGAAGCTGTCGCCGCGGACTCCTTTGACGCCGGCTGGACCGGGATCTCCAGCATGGTCTATAAACTCCGCCGCAAGCTTGGCTCCGACATCATCGAGACGGTGCGGGGCCACGGCTACCGTTTCACACCAGAATAGCAAAACAGCGCCACCTCGGCTCTACCGGGGCGGCGCTACTGTTATATTGCAAAGAGGTATGAGCGCCAGCGACAATGCAGCTCTCATACCTCAGGTGAAGGCAAAATTACAATGAAATTCTGCAAATAGCTGTACCTCAAAAATTAAGAGATGCAGCTATAATTTTTGTCAGTCTATTGACATCAGCGTATTTCCGTTATATACTGTTATCATAGAGCAATACAGTTAATACAGTGCATAACAGAGAGGAGGAGAGATAGATTGGAGATTGTCGTAAGCAACAAGGCAAGCCAGCCGCTATATGAACAAATCGCATCTCAAGTTAAAGCCGCTATTATGAGCGGTGAACTAAGTGCCGGTGAGCCACTTCCTTCGGTGAGAGCTATGGCAAAATCCTTACGCATCAGTATTTTGACTGTTCAAAAAGCCTATGGTTGCCTACAAGATGATGGGTTCATCGAAATAACGGCAGGAAAAGGCTGCTATGTATCAGCACAAAATCAGGACTTCTACCTGGAAGAACAACAAAAGAGAATAGAAGAAAAATTTGCAGAGGCAATCGAGATTGCCCGCACAAGCGGAATATCTCTGGATAAACTGACCGAACTGCTTACACTTATGTATCAGGAGGATGAATGATGACTGATAATGTTTTAGAAATCCGAGAGCTATCAAAAGACTATGGCGATTTTGTTCTTGACAGAGTGAGCTTTGCTTTACCTCGCGGCGTAATTATGGGCCTAATAGGAGAGAATGGGGCTGGCAAATCTACGACTATCAACTGTATTTTAAATGAAACACAAAAAAGCGATGGTCAAGTCCTCATCTTTGGCAAGGATCATATTGCAGACGAAATTGAGATCAAGGATAAACTTGGCGTCGTATTTGATGAGAACCACTTCCCTGACATTTTCACGCCAGAAGAAATCGGAAAATTCATGTGTGGCATTTACTCTGGCTGGGATTGGCAGCTCTACCATCAGCACCTTGAAAAGTTTGAATTGCCAAAAAACAAGAAAATAAAAGACTTCTCCAAAGGCATGAAAGTGAAGCTGGCCTTTGCCGTAGCATTATCTCACAATGCAGAACTACTGATTTTGGATGAAGCTACCAGCGGCCTAGACCCAATTATTCGCGATGATGTGTTAGACATGCTGATTGATTTCGTTCAAAACGAAAAGCACTCTGTACTGGTATCCTCTCATATCACCAGTGACTTGGAAAAGGTTGCAGATTATATTACTTTCATCCATAAGGGCAAACTAGTCTTTTCTCATGAGAAAGACGATTTGATTGACAATTACGGAATAGCCAACTGTAAAGCTGCCGTATTTGATGCTATGGACAAATCGCAGATTATTGCCTATCGAAAAGAAGATTACCAATATAAGGTCCTAGTTCGGAATCGGCACACAATCACTAAAAAGAACCCAGATGTAATCGTTGGACCTGCTACGATTGAAGAAATCATGCTATTCTATGTAAAGGGGGAAATGAAATGAAAGGGTTACTGACAAAAGATTTTCTGACAGTCAAGAAAAAATACGGAATTGCCCGCCTTATCATGGATCTCGCCATTATCGCTGCGTTGATGATTATTCTGGAAGGAGCTGGTTCTATTTACATCAGTTTTCTTCTTGTTCCGTTGGAAATTGCTTCTATGATTATTACTCTTGCAAACTCCGATGAACAATGGAAATGGAGTAAATATGCCGTTGCTCTGCCACTTTCCAAAAAACAAATCGTTACCAGCCGATATGCCTTTGCAGGCATTGGTGCTGTCATTGGATTGTGTGTTGCGCTTGTAGTAAACACCATTTCCTATTTCTGTTTTCCCGCATATCGATATGGGTTTTATCTTTTCTTGTCGGTAGCCTCTTTCTGTATTGTGCTGCTGTTCCTCGCCTTTATTTTGCCCTCTAACTATTGGATGGGTGTCAATGCAGGATTTGCGGTGATGTTCATTTTGATTATCCTGCTGGTTGTACTTGGAATTTGGTCAAAAGTAACTGATAACGCAATTATGGGATTTATCGTAGAGCATTTTGATTTAAGCATGGCTATCGGCTTTATTGGCGTTCTGGTACTCTTTGCAATTTCCTATATTCTATCAGTCGCACTCTTTAAGAAAAAATATTGCTAATTAAGCCGCTTGTCACTTTCAATGTCTCTGCACAAATCATTTGAAAGAAGTTTTAGAACAAACTCCACACCAATAGAGGAAGGAAGATTGAAAAATATAGTCCGACAACTTCGAGTAGAAAATGGGTTGACTCAAACAGATCTAGGGCAAATGGTTAATGTCTCCCGCCAGACAATTTATGCTGTAGAATCAGGTCGTTTCGATCCATCTATTTGGCTGGCTTTTGATATTGCGCAACTATTTGATATGAAAATTGAAGATGTATTTGACTTCACTGATAGAATTCGGAAGTAATTGGAGGTGATCCACATGGGAAGTTTATAATTCTATCCTTCGGCGATGGCGAGGACGCCATCTTTGCAAATACCGTGACAGCCCTTGCTTCAGTCGCAGACTTTTCCACGGTGGCCGCCTCCGCAGATGCACCACTGCTCTTTGGCTCTCTGCAAATCGACCCGCAGCGCAGGCTTGTGTGGCAGTCCGGCCAGATGGTGACCCTGACGCCGATGGAGTTTGATATTCTTCTCCTGCTGGCCCGCCGACCGGGACAGGTGTTCTCCGCCCGCCAAATCTATGAAGCTGTTGCTGCGGACTCCTTTGACGCCAGCTGGACGGGGATATCCAGCATGGTCTATAAGCTCCGGCGCAAGCTGGGCGCCAGCATCATTGAGACAGTGCGGGGCCACGGCTACCGCTTCACACCAGAATAGCAGAACAGCGCCGCCTCGGCTCTACCGGGGCGGCGCTGCTGTTATATCGGTATGTTCAACAATTTGGCTCGATAGTGTAATCGACAGCAACCTTTCTTTATTTTGGGGAATGAGGGAGTAAAATTTCGGGCTTTATAACTGCTTTTTATTAAATGCCCGGATTGCTGCCGCTAAAAATACCACAGATAAAACCACTGAAACAATAAATGGAATAAGAAACTCCGTCATTGAAATCTCACCTGAAATCAGGTCAACATTTCGTGAAGTGAGGACAACCGGGTTAAAGGCAGATAACGGTTTTACAACACTTAAAACAGAGAACAGGGCTACAATCCCGCCAGTAAACAGGATACTTGTAAAAGTCTGCTTGAATAGAACACAACCGAGTATGAGGATGCTAAGATAGAGAAATCCAATCATCCACATAAAAAACGCAGACGGTACAACATTTGAAAGTGAAGCATCTGGCCAAAGGTAATATGTATATCCATAGGCACCTACAAAGCTCACCCAAAAGCTAACCGTCATAGATACTGCTGCTACGGTGTACTTTGCCATAATCACAGATGGCCTTGCCAATCCCTTTGTCACCAGCAGTAGCAATGTCCCTTTGGAATACTCACTGGACATACAGCTTCCAAACAGAATGATAAATGCGCTAAATCCAATGCCGGATATGTTTTTAAAGAATTGCTGCCATGCGTCAAGGGCGACAGGTTCCTCGGTGATTTCTAATCCGGCTCCAAATGCAGCTATAATTTCCGGCGTGAATTTTGCCAGAAAAGCACTGGACATTCCGAAAACCGCAAAGATTGCAAACAGGATTAAAAAGCGGTAGTTTTTTAGATTTTCTACAAACTCTTTTTTTACAAATGCAATATAGCCTTTCATTTTATCACCTCCAAAAATAGGCTTTCAAGCGACGGCTCCATAAGTTCCACCTTGACCGGCACAAGGTCTGCTTCGGCTAAAGTGGAGAAGATGGTATGCTGGGCCTTTTTCATCTCCCGGCTGTGTATTACAATTTCCCGCCCCTTTTCTTCTGATCCGTTCAGGAGCGATTGTCCTGTCATACATTCTTTGAAATGCTGTAAATCGGCCTCGGTTGAAAATTCAATTAACAGGCTGTCATGGCTATGCAACGCTTTGATTTCCGAAAGCGTTCCGCCAACAGCAATATTACCGTCATTCAAGAGTGCCACATGATCGCAAATGCGCTCCACATCGGATAAAATATGCGTTGAAAACAAAACCGTTGTTGTCCCACGGATTTTATAAAGAATGTCCAAGATTTCTTTTCTTCCCACCGGGTCAAGGGCGCTGGTAGGTTCATCACAAATCAGCAGTTTAGGATCAGCCAATAACGCCTGTGCAATTCCAAGGCGCTGTTTCATACCACGCGAATAACCGCCAACACGCTTTTCTACGCCATCAAGACCGACAAGGGAAAGTAGCTTTTTTCCCTTTTGAGAAATGCTTTCTTTGGGAAGGCCAACAATTTCTCCGCACAGTGTAAGATACTGCATTGCAGTCATATAGTTATAAAATTCCGGCACATCCGGCAAATATCCAATATACTGATTTGTTTTGGTCTGCCCAAAGCGAACCGGTTCATTACACACAAGGATTTCTCCCTGATCGGGCTGCAAAAGCCCCAAAACCATTTTCATTGTTGTTGTTTTTCCTGCACCGTTTTGTCCAATGAAGCCAAAAACGCTCCCCTCTGGAACAGACATATTCAGATCTTTTATAATTTGCTGCTGTCCAAAACTTTTAGATAGATTGCGGATAGAAAGCACATTCATTTTTCCTCACCTCTCCCAAAAACAAAATAGATAATCGGGCCAAACATAAGGATAACCAGAGAGATTACAAGCCACATAGCCCTGTTCCCAAAGCGATAATGCGGATGCCGGAGAATATGCCGGACAGCGGCCACGGCAAGGATCACATCAATCACAAAGATGGGAATAAGAAGCGGAAATATTTCCTGCAACAAAGACATACCAATTTACCTCCTATTGTTATAATTCGTATCGATATTTGCGGGGGTTCGACATTTTCGCCTTAATATTCCCGCACAGGTTATATTACCACTATGGAAACAAAAAAGCAATACCCTCCCTTGACTTTTTATTTCCGAAATGATAATATTTTCAAAAAGGAGGTTGAACATGGGCAGTAAGAATTTGAATGAAAAGATTATGGAATGTATTTCAAATCCGGCCAAGAGCCGCCTGCTGATAGAAATAATGCGTCGAGGGGAAGTTACCGCAAAGTATTTGGCTGAAAAATGCTCAGATATTCCTCAAACTACACTATATCGTAATTTGAAACGAATGACCGATGATGGACTATTGAAAATCGTTAATGAAACACCAATACGCGGAACAGTTGAAAAGACTTACGCATTAACTTTTGACCCGTCTGATCCTCCATCAGTTCTCGGAGAAAATTCTGGTGCCATTTATATGCAGATGTTCTTTCAGTATTTTTTGACCTTCGCCAAGATTTTTCAAGAATACTGCGACACACCGGGAATTGACATAAAAAGGGATCGGTCTGGTCTTAGCCTTTCTCATGTTTATTTGACAGATGAGGAACTGGAAAAAGTGGTATCGGATATTGCTCAAATCTTATATCCACTTCAAGATAATAAACCAGAGCCGGGTCGCAGATTAAGAACGGTTGGATTGATTATCTCCCCGGAGCATAAAGCGGACGAATAGAGAAAAACGCCCTATATGCACAGGGCGTTTTCTCTTGACTTAATATTCCCATAATGGTAATATTTTGTTATCGGGAACAATGGAGATACATTATGAGAAATGGGCGCGAAAATGCACTGGACAAAAAATTCCATGCGTTATCAAATTCAACCAGACGAGAAATTCTAACGCGGCTAAGCAAAAAACCACACTCTGCCGGAGAGATTGCAGGATATTTTCAGATAACACCTGCCTCGATTTCTTATCATCTTTCTCTGTTGCAAAGGAGTGGCTTAATTTGCTGTCGTCAAGTAGAAAAACAGAGGATATATAGCATCAATCGCGGCGCATTGGATGAAGTGTATCTGTGGCTAATGGGGCTATATAATGCTAAGTCAAATAAGTGATTGTAAATTATTCGAGCAAAAATTAGGAGGTGGGGGAAAATTGGGAAATTTATAATTCTATCCTTCAGCGACGACGAGGACGCCATCTTTGCAAACACTGTGACGGCTCTTGCTTCTGTTGCGAACTTCTCCACAGTGACCGCCTCCGCAGATGCCCCGCTGCTCTTTGGCTCTCTGCAAATCGACCCGCAGCGCAGGCTTGTGTGGCAGTCCGGCCAAATGGTAGACCTGACGCCGATGGAGTTTGATATTCTGCTCCTGCTGGCCCGCCGGCCGGGGCAGGTGTTCACTGCCCGCCAGATCTATGAAGCTGTCGCCACGGACTCCTTTGACGCCGGCTGGACGGGGATCTCCAGCATGGTCTATAAGCTCCGGCGCAAGTTGGGGACTGGCATCATCGAAACAGTGCGGGGCCACGGCTACCGCTTCACAACAAAATAGAAGAACAGCGCCGCCTCGTTAGAATCGAGGCGGCGCTACTTTTCACAGTTCAGTACAGATTTCCGAAGCACTGTGGTATAATTTTTTGAAAAGCTAAATTGCACTGAGAGTTCGCGGTTGAAATTATACTTTTGAGTCCCCCAAATTTTTTAACCTTTTTTCATTTTTCATGCAATGAATAACAAATTTTGTTGTGTATATAGGTGAAAGGCCTTTACGCAACAGGAAAGGAGGACGCAATGAAGGACAATGAAATCATCGGATTGTATTGGGAGCGGAACGAAGCTGCCATAACTGCAAGTGCAGATAAATACGGCGACTATACAAAGTATCATAATGGAAAATGTGAAAAAAGTGAACTTAGCACTCTTTTTTCTTGATATCGCTAATCCCAAAGAGCGCAAACACCAGAGCCAAAACAATCAGCGAAATAGTATTTGCAGATACAGAGGGCATGAAATAATCGACGATATAGAAACCGTAAAATGTAGCGATAGTATCTAACAACACATACATACAGACAGCTATTTCCCTTGTTATTCTGTCAAGATTAAGCAAAGCTTTTGGTAGTGCGCCCGCTATTAAATTTATGGGATACGAAACAACCGATGCGATTATAAAATAGAGGATAAAGCCGCCGACGCTCTCATATTCAAAGCCGAGCAGACGCATAATTGCACCGCTGAATATGGCGATTATGGCCAGGACGATGATGATTAGAAGCGCCCCAAAAATGAATGTGATTATTTTTTCCCGCTTTTTGTTGCTGTTATTATCCAAGAGTTTCGCCCCCTTATATCGTGATTTGAATTTGAAGCTGATATGAGTATATCATAGGAATATGAACTTTTCCATTGGAAACAAAAAATACCGCCGGGCAGAAGGAAAATCCCTCTGCCCGGCGGCGTTGCGTTTGTTACACGAAATCAGCGTACTGTTTAGGTATGTACGCTGTACTGGGCCTTTGCCAAGTCCTCGGCGCTATTCAGGATGATACCGCCGCAGATCCCTATGCCATAAGGCGTGTATTCTTCAAAAAAGAAGCTGTAAGGCTGGCCGTCATCATAAATGACGATCTTTTCTGTGCCGCGCCACTGGAAATGCCGCCCCAGGACTCGTCCCAGCTTGCGCCGGAGAACGGGCCGCCGGGCAACCTCATGGAGATTTTTCCGGCTGTGGAACTCATAACGAGGCATGAGCATTTCCGGAACGGAAAGGTGGCGCCACTCTGCGCCATCCATATCCTCTCCATTTTCCACAAAAACATGGAACGGCTCATAGGGTAGCCGAATATTCTCCTGCCAGCCGTGTACTTTACCGGCGCCGATCTCCTGAAGCCAGGTGAACCGGATCTCCAGCATCTTCATGTCACCTGGCCTCTGCGTCAGCCGCAGGACGGCAAAGGAACCGCAGTCACCGGAAATCAGCCGGTTTTGTGGCCGTTGCTCCAGTTGCTGGAGTTCGCTTCTCAAAATGGAAAAACTGTAGGGGGATTTCCGGGTCCAGGATACAGTCCGAATATCCAACATTTCCTTATTGCATCGTAATTTTACCAGAGTGCGGTCATTCATATAATTCATCCTCCTTCTGCGGCGCTGCCGTGCGCATCGCCGCCTGTTCTACGAGAAAAACAGCCCCCGTATATTGCTCTTTGTGGGAAGTCACCGCGGCGCCTCCCATTGAATCCAGATACTGCTGTCCGTTTTTGGATTTTGAGATATACACATAGAAGTGGCTGCCAACATACTGATCGCGGTCATAGCAGCCCAGATAGCGCCGCGCCAGCACAGCGACGGCGCCGATGGCCGCCGCTTTCTGCGTCACCAGGGAAACGGCCAGCTTCATTGCGGTTTTCACTTCTTCATCGTTCAATCTGGAAGTATAGATGCGCTCCAAAAACAGAACCAGCATTTCGTCAGCAGCGCGCTTTTTATCCGCCGACTGCACTTGAGCCAGATCAGCAAAAGAAAAATTAAAGTCCGCAGGTCGTTGGAACGCCCCTTTTGTCAGCCGGATGCAGGCGCGGCCCACAATGTCTTCACCTTTCCGAATCAAGATCATCTTCTTGTTGGAATCAAAGGCTGCCAGCAGGCAGTCCCTCTGGTTTCCGTCCCAGCAGGAAAGGCATGTGGTGCGGGGCAATTCTCCCAGCCTCATCGTAAAGTAGAAATCATCCGCTTCTTCCGCGGAAAATGCTCCCCGCTTCAGTGTGAGATTGGGTTTCCATGTTGCCTCCTGCACCTCGCTGATGGGATAGCGAATCTCCCGCTGCAGGTCATCGGCAAAATATTTCAACGCATAGAATTGGCCCATCAGTTCGGCCTGTACGATCCTTCTCAAGGCCTCAATAGCCTTGTCGTTGCCTTGCAGGTAGCCGTACAGAGAGCGCACCATCGCACTGCCGCCGCGCAGCAGGAAATTGGTGACCGGCTCCCTGTGCTGCTCCACAAATTCATCGGTAATGGAAAACCTTTCTTTCAGGTCAAGCCAGTCCCGATCCATCGTCAAAACAGCGGCACGAACCTGCGTCCAGTTTTTCTGTCCGGCAATCACCGCCCCGTTGTTGAGCGCAAAGATCGCGTCCGCCTCGGACTGCATCTCCTGGATAAATACCTGCAGCTGCTCATATTTCCGCAGCAGCCACATGGCCGTCCTCCGGGTCAGGCCGCGGATGTGTCCAAAAGTGCCTCGATACCACTCACTGAACGGCTTTTCCAGCAGACACCGGGCAAGCTGTTCCAGTTCCTGGTCTTCCATGTGGTGGCTGACCAGCCCATGCTTCAATAGCTGGCGCAAAGTGAGCAGCCGTCTGTCCACGGAAAGGGGCGTCAGCATGGCGTAGAGCCGGACATAGATTTCATCCTGCTGCCACAGCAGCCACATCTCTTCAAAGGTGTACTGCCTGCCGTCTTCCAGCAGGTCAAAATGGCTGCTGCCGCGTTCTACTGTATCGCACGCCTGCAGGTTCCTGGCTGTGAGGCTGTTGAGGTTGCAGTGTTCACAGAACTTATCCTCAAACAGCAGCGCATACCGTCCCAGCGAAAGGAACAGCTCGCTGTGCTCGCTCACCAGATCCAGAAAATGCTTCTTCCCATGCCGCACTGCATAAGTGAGGATAGGGAATTGATGACGCCGGATAGAGCTGAAATCCAGATGGAGCCTCCCGGAGTACAGGGCGTTGAGATAGCTCAGGTCATTTCGCAGGATCTCCTGCCGCTGTCCTTTGTCCAGCGGCGCTGTGTGCGAGATAAACCAGTTAAGGTCATACTGCCCCGCGTGATTTTCCAGCCACCGCTCAAAAAAGGCATCGATGTCTTCGGTATCATATTCAAAGGCGGCCAGCAGGCGGCGGAATTTCATCACATCGGCCGTCTCTACCCAGCAAAGGTCTTTGAGCCGTGCCGCGTTCAGATCAAGCGCCACCCCCTGCCGGTAGAGCAGTGTCAGGACCCGCTGAAGGGGCTTGTTCTGTTCCAGCAGCTCCAGCGCCTCGCGCGCATTGTTGTTCCAGTTGAACAGGTACGGGCCGAGAAACGGCTGCCGCATCATGTTCTTCTGTGCGTCCGTCAATGCGGATAATTCCTCCCGTTCTGTGGCCGGGAAGGCATTGATGTTGTCAATGATGGCCTCTCCTTCTTCCTCATACTTGATAAACGGCAGGTAGAATTTCATGTAATAAAATCGCAGGGACAAAGGGATATCCGTTCCCGCTGCCGCCAGCACCTGTTCTTTGGGATACTGCGTCAACTGCTCATCGCAGGCTACAGCCGACTGGAGCATACTTGTGATCGACCGGTCATCCACCCCATCATTGCACAGCGCATGGTAGAGCGCCGCAAATTCCGGCGTCCGTACAAGTTCCTTCTGAATTTGCGTATTGTCATTTCCGGTGCGGAGCCTGTTCTGTAATTGAAAAGTTTCCACCCGCTCGCAGGTCTGGTCCAGGGCATCCTCCGGGAATTTTCCCGTCAACCCCAGTTTCAGGCCGCTGCTCTCCATGCGGACGAGCAGGGCTAAATGCTTCAATGTGTTTGTCATGCTGCTTCACCTCCTACGATGGTTTGCACCATTGTCAATATCTCTCTGCGCGGCCGAGGCTCATACATCACAAGACTCCCGCACAGCTCAAAAAATTTCCACATTTCCGCCGCCTCAAGGGTCTGAGCGTAGCCTGCCGGCCATTCCAACAATTTTTCATAGACCATACCCAGCGCAGCTTTCCTGATCTCACCAAAATGATATCCGTGCATGAACTGGATCAGGGATTCCGCGCTGCCATTATAGCAACTTGCCAGTTTCTCCTGACACTTCATGACCTGCTGCTGCCACTGGCGTTCCTTTTCCTGTTCTTCCTGTTCGGCGGTGGCTTTTCGGTCGGTCTCCATTTCTTCCTTGGAATAGAACCGCTCCTTTAACTGATTTACTTCGTAGCCATTGCAGGCATCGTGTGTCAGAAGCTGCCTCAGCACAGACGCCAGCAGCGGTTTGTCATAGATGCGCTGGATCACCGGGGCCTTCAGGGCACAGAGGACAAACGAATCATAGTATTCCGGCTCTGTCTGAAAGAGCGAGGCATCGATCCAGTCATAAAGCTGGCGGTGCTGCTCCGCTGTCAGGAACGGCCGGACCATAGAGAACGATTGGACTTTTTTGTTATAATAGCTTTCCTTCTTGACAAACTTCTGGTGGAAATAAAAGTTATCTCCGAAAATTTCCTGTAGCTGGGAGAAAGTGTACTGACTGAACAGCTTTTGCGCAAACCGAAAGCACCGACAGCTGGAGATTTTCAGCGCATATTCCTCTAAAAGCTCCAGAGGATGGGCACGAGCCCCGTCCCCCTTGTGCTGCTCAAAAAACTGCCACAAATTGATCTCCTTTCGCTCCACCAGCAAAACAAAGCTGCGAAGCGTAAGCCAATGGCGCTTGTTAAAATACTCAATATACTCCACACCAGTCAGGGCCTGATACCGCGTAAGCCAGCGCCGTAGCGGGATCGCCGCACGGGAACGGAGCATCTGCACGGTAAACAGTTCCGCATATTCCTCATTACTCAGCTCGTTTGCCAGAATGTCGTATCGCGGGTCGAAGACATCGAAGCGATAAGGGAACTGTCTTTTAATTGTTTGATTCATCCAGAGGATAGTCTGGGGGGCTGTGGGTGCAAGCCCCGTCTGGATGGCTGCCCAGAGATCCTGATATCCCTCGTACCTGACCTCAAATTTCTTGTAAACCTGGAACAGCCAGCTGATGTACGCATAGATCTCTTCCGGCTGTCCATCCGGGCCGTTCAGCAGCATTCGGACGCAGGCCACCGCGATCTTTTCCGCCACAATGCCTTTGGATGAGAGCCGGTCCGGTATCCGGTCGGCCCACACCGCCAGGGAATTTGCCATTGTAATCTCTTCCATGCTGTACCCGGCAGTATGCAAAACCGAAAATTCCCGACTGTCCGGCTTCATGTTCATGTAGGGCAGCTTCATCAGCGTCCGCAATACCAGATCGTTTTTTCCCCGATAGCGTTTTGCCTCTTCAGCGTAGAAACGGATGAACCATTCCAGCACGCCGAAATCCCGTGCCATAGAAATCGTCCTTTCTGGTCCAAACAGCCGCGTCAGCTGCGGCCGCATAGCCCGATAGCCGGTCTCCGGATCATCAAACAGGGAGAGCACAAACAGAGCCTCCTCCGTCCTGGCGTATTCCCTGGCGGCCAGTTCATCCAGCCGCGTGCGGCGCCGGAGAGCGTCGGTTTCCAGCAGATAGAGCGCGCCTTGCAGGTAAACATCCGTCCCGGTGGTCCTGCGAAGTTTTTGAATAAAATCGTTCCGCTGATTGCCCACAAACATTGTGTCGGCCTGGCACCGGCGGGTGTAGCCCAGGGCCAGCGCCAGCGCGCGCAGGATGCGTATGTCTGTCCCCAGTTTTTCCTCGAAGCGTTCCAGCACTTCGCCGGGATAGCGCAGGCTGTAAGCTTCAAAATAGCTGGAAACATTCTGATCTTCCTGCCAGATTTGTCTCGCTTCCAGCTGGCGGTAGAGGATTCTCGCCTCACCGTCCTGGGCTGTCTGTACAACCAATTCAGCAAAGGCGTGATACAGCGTAAGATCTATGTCCTTCTGGAAGGTGCTGTATGCAGGTATAATTTCTTGGGTCACAATATTTCCCTCCTTTTCACTGCGGCCAATGCCCGCCGGTAGAATAGTTCCATTCAATCGTCCCATCTTCGTAAATTTGCGGTCCATGCGCAGTCAGGCTCCAGCCGTCGGACAGCCTTGTGAAATAGGCTACCGTTTCCCACGGGCAGCTGCCCTCCACGAAGCCGGTGCAGCGGTACTGTTTATTATTGCGGTTGGTATAAACGCGATTGACAACAGGGATGAAATACTTTCTTTCCATATGGTGTTCCTCCATAAAAATATAGGGAGAGGACGCAGACCGCCCTCTCCCCATTGTCAAACTCTGATGAACCGACTGGTTAAGCCACACCGGCCATGCGGAAAAATTCCTCCGGCGTCAGCACCGGGATATCCAGTTCCCGCGCCTTGGACAGCTTGCTGCCGGCTTTCTCGCCGCAGACCAGATAATCGGTCTTGCGGGTCACCGAACTGCCGGCCACTGCCCCCAATGAGGCGATCAGGCTGTTCATCTCGTCGCGGGTGTAAGGCTCGACCTTTCCCGTGACCACAATGGTCTTTCCGGAAAAAGAATTGTCCCTGTTGATGGTCTGGTTGTCGGCCTCCACCGGTTTCTGAATGTTCATCATCATCTGTAATTCCTCCCAAATACAGAAATTTTCTTCCTTGTTAAACCATTCTTGAATGTTGTTGTGCAGCGTCTCTCCAAAGTCCGGGAGCTGTCGGAAGTCATAGCCCCCATAGACGGCATCCCGGAATTCGTCCAGACTGCCGTGAAATTCCCGGCAAAGGACCTTGCTGGCGGTATTGCCGACCATCGGGATGTCCATAGCGATAACATACCGCTCGAATGTCGTGCTGCGGCTCTGCTGGATGGCGTCCCAAAGACGCTGCCAGGACTTTTCACCGAAACCGTCCATCCGGATGATCTCATTCCTATGTTGATCCAGGCGGTAAATGTCCAGATAGCTGTGAATCCAGCCGCGGCCAATCAGCTTTTCCAGCGTTCCTTCCGACAGTCCCTCAATGTTCATGGCCTTTTTGCTCACAAAATGGACGAACTGTTTAAGGCGCCGGGTCTCGCAGGCGGCGTTGTCGCAGAACAGGGTCTTGATGACCCGTTCCTCGCCGTTTTCACCGCGGCCACTGGTTTCATGGATTCTGGTCGGTTCTCCGCAGCAGGGGCACTGGTGCGGGATCACGGCATCCATAGAAAAATTGCCCCGGTCCAGGTTTTCCTCCACATGGGGAATGATCATGTTTCGCTTGCTCACCAGGATACGGCAGCCCGGCACCAATTCCAGATCCTCAATGAAGGACAGGTTGTGCAGGCTGGCTCTGGACACTTCGCATCCGTCGATCTCCACCGGCTCAAAAATGGCAACCGGGGCAATCTCGCCGGTGCGGCCGGGCGTCCATTCAATCGTCTGGAGCTTTGTCTGGAACAAATCATCCTCAAATTTGAAGGCAAGGCCGTCCTTGTAGTGATGGCCCGTGCGCCCGCAGCTTTTGGACAGCGCGATGTCGTTGTAAGTAATAACGATACCGTCAATGGGAATATCAGCGTCCGCCGCATACTCCTTGAGCTGACGGATACCGTCCTCGGTTTCCTTCTGCGTCAAAGGGCGCTTGGTGACCATGTACTTGCAGGGCAGAAAGCCCAGCGGCCGCAGCGCCTTGAGGCGCTCCGACTTGCGAGGCAGTTCCTCCATGCCCTCCAGCACAGTGAACGGCATGAACATCAGTCGCCGTCCCAGGCAGGTCCCGGCGTCAAACAGGCGCACTGAGCCGGCCGCCAGATTGCGGCCGTTCTTGTAGGGTTTCCCATCGCTGTCCACCAGAGTGGTCTTCAGCTGTTCAAAATCGCTGGGGCGGATGAACGCCTCGCCGGTGACCACCAGGCGGTCTTCATATTGGATATTCTCGGGGATGCCGCCAATAGCGCGGGTGTTGTGGGTCACGATTTCGCCCACATCACCGTCGCCCCGGGTAGCTGCCTCCACCAATTTGCCCCCTTCATAGGTCAGCTTGATGGTAAGGCCGTCCAACTTGAGCATGAACATCACCTGATGCTCTCCCATAAAGCGGCACAAATCCTCCGCATTCTTCACTTTATCCAGAGACAGCAGCGGAATCGAGTGATTTGTTTTTTCCAGTTTGCTGACCGCCGGGTATCCTACGGTATTGGTGGGCGAATTTGACATCTGGACGCCCGTTGCACTTTCCAACTCCTGCAGTTCCTCAAACAATCGGTCATAGACCGCATCACTGACGCTTGGGCTGTTGAGATTGTAATACTCATTCCGGTAGCGGTTGAGCCGGTCGTTCAGCTCCCGCTGCTTCATTAACAAATTCTGGTCCATCAGGCCGCCTCCTTTTCTAAAACACGGAACGCCATAATCAGCGTCTCCGCCGTATGTTCGCTACGGGTGTATGACTTGCACACCCCATCTTCAAATTCCCAGGTGCGCGCGGCTCCCCACCAGAGGATGGCGCCGCGCCCCTCGTTTGCCGCATTGAGCTTCGGATCGGGCGGATTGAGCGTTTTGGTATAAAAGCCCTGGGTATTGACCCAAGTGACCTCCCGCAGCTGCCCAATGCACCCCGGCCGGCAGTGGCCGATAACTTCCAGACGCATACCAGGCCGAAGAGCGCGTTTGAGCTGGTTCAGGTTTTTAATCATGCCGCACCATCCTTTCCCTGTCCGGGGCATACCGGCCAAAATTCAATTCCCGGATGATGCTCTGGATCGTCTCATCATCATCCCATTTTGCAGTGAGGACGGCCCGTTCCGGCCCCTCTCCTGTGTGTACGCTTACCTCGCTGCCATAAATCTGCATCAGCACATCGGGGCGCTGGGCGCAGACCACGGCCAGATTTCCAAGCTGTTTCATGGAGTTCTCCTTTCATGCCGTATAAAGCCAGACCACTACCGGCCGGCTCAAGTCGGCAACCACATAATTTTTCCGCACATGAACCGGGCGGAAATTTCCGTCAAACTCACATTCGGTACTCTGTTCAATACGCCCGCCGGTCTGGGCCAGATGTTCCCGGTAGAGGCGCAGGATACGCAGGCGCTCTTTGGGCGTGTCACTCTCCCTACACCGAAGATTGGAGCAATACACATACCGATGCGGCTCGTCTTTGAGAAGAAAGCCATAGGTCATGTACCGCCGGCACTTGTGTTCCCGCTCCCGCTCGATGTGCTTTACATAGGCTACACCCGCCTTGCCGCCTTGGGTCATACAGAGATAGCCCATTTTCCGACGCTGTTCACCCGACAACGAGATCTGCTCCATTTTCTGTCCCGGCAATCCTTTAAAAGCCCGGAAACTCTCAGGCGCATACCTGTAACCGCGTATCTCGTACTCAAATCGTTTTCTCCCCATCTAAGACCTCCATTCTATAAAGTGGGCCGGACGCCCCGAAAGACGCCCGGCCGTTGAACCTGTCTCACGCGGCAGCAGGGAGTGCCTGCGGCTGCATGACTTCCGTATTTTCCATCAAATCGGCCAGCAGCACCTCTGCCAGCAGACGGCCGGCAAGATGCCCGGTGTGAATGATCACACGGTCTTTCTGCATCTGGATGAATTCCTCCTTCCGCAGCTCACGGCTCCGCTCAGCCAGCTTCAGGTCGCGGCCGGTAAGGCGGGCCGCAATGACCTTCTGCCATTTGATCAGGAATTCTGTTGCCTGTTCAATATCTTCATACTGCCGGTCAAACAAAGTGCGCTTCTGACGAACTGTTCCATCTGGTTCAATCTCCAGAGTATAGTAGGGATCGTTAGGTTCCTCCGTCCGGCGCAGGAACATGATGAAGCTTTCCCGGCGTTCCATGCGGTCATAGTACCGCTCGCCGGCGCCATCATTGCCGACACAGTGATGAAGCATGCGCCCCTCCTTGATGATTTCAAAGATGTCTTGGGGCGCAAGCACCGTGTAGTCGTCATCGCTGTAGGCATATTTTTCCTGCAGTTCCACGCAGATGGCATTAACATGGGGATATTTCGCCGCCATTTTCGACGCCTGCTCTTCCAGGCTCCCGGCTTCACTCTGAAGGACCAGTTCATCGTGCCGCTGGCGCAGTTTTCGCACACGGTAGACGATCTCATCGCTGGTGTCATAGTGCAGCCGTTCCGCCATAGCAAGATAGTCCTGCCAGGTGGTCAGCGCCTGCTGGCAGCTGCCATCAAAATACTCTTTTTGCCGCTCCAGATAATTTTTGATCTGCACCAGGCTCATTCGGTCTGCGATAAACACCAGATCCTTGGCGCTGATCTGTTCCTTTTTGCTCCAGCGCAGCATGTCGTCCGTGATACGCTGTCCGGTCCGCTTCTCAAGCTGCAGCCAGGCCAAAGTTTCTGTGTCTCCATCCATCTGCCGCAGGCGGCGGAATTTTGAGGCATCCAGACCCAGAGCGCGGATCAGCCCGGGCTCACTGGGGTTCAGCACCAGCTTCCGCACATTGTCGCAGTTATGGAAACACTCCTTTGTCAGCCGCTGCAGTCCAGCCTTCCAGATCTGCTCCATCTGGGGAAGCCTTTTCCAGACTGCCAAGTATTTTTCAGGATCAGTGATCGGATGGCTTCGTATCCACTCGGCCAAGCCGGTTTGACGAAGTTCTTTTTTCTCCAGGCTGGGCAAAGTCTTTCCATATACCCGGCCGGATTGATCACCATAATAAGCGTAATAGCAGGGGCTTCCCGCGATCCAGCGTGTTTCCCGCTGGCAGTACATCCCCCAGTAATAGGAGCGGATTTCGCCGGTGCGGTCATAAATCGAACGCCGGAACTCATGCCAATAGGGCTCGCTGTGCGGCAGGGTATCCTTTCGGTAGGTCCTGTCCGCCCGGAATTCCCGAACGACAAATCCATCCCTGCACCGCTGGACCAGATAAGCATAATACTTATCTGTTTGAAAATAGCCTGCGCGCCCCAAAGCCTTGAACATTACGGGATGCCGGCAGCGGGTGCAGCGCCCTTTTTTGTTGTGGTAGGGATGCCCGGAAATGGGCACCTCCTTCCCGCAGAAGGTGCAGTAGCCTGTTTTAGCGCCACCGCGCTTGTAATGGTAAAATATAAAATTTTCCCGCACGGCCACCTTGTCGGCCCAGTGCGCCCAATCCTTGGGCAGCTCCGGCACCTGGGCAAGATCCTGGTCCCACGGGTCGGTAATCCGTTTGTGGCGCCGCTCCAGCTGCTCATCCCGCACATTCCGTTGAAAATCGAGAATGCCGAGGGCGCCACCGCGCTCGCCGGAAAAATAGTCTTGAACCAGGGCCGCATCTTCCTCGCTGACCCAGCAGGTAGCGTAGTAGTTCCTGCCATGCCATTCCAAACGGTCTAATTTGGCGTCCCGCCATTTTTTCTCCAAGTGATCGTAGGTCAGAAACTGGCGGTTTTCCTTGTCGAGAAACACCTCATAGACAGGGTTGTTTCCATCCAGCCGCAGATGATCCGGCAGGAAAAAAGCGGCTTTCAGAATGCCATCCTGCACCAGACAATTCATATATGCGAAATAGGTGCGGGTAGTATAGGTATGGCCGTAATAAGTCGTCTCCTTTTTGGGCTCGTCCGCCATCGCTGCTTGTTTCATCTCCGGCGATGCCGTCAGCATCGGCATCGCCAGAAGCATGGATTTCTTCAAATTAACTCACCGTCCTTTTCTCAAGATTCGCTCCATACCAGACATCCGGCAGGAGCGTCTTTCCATCAATGGTAGCCACCACGATCTGCTGGATGCTGCCGGTGGCCGGGTCCTCCTTGGCAAAGGCCAATACATCACCCTTCCGGCAGCCCTTGGCTATGGGGTCGGCGCCGCGGACGACCGCATAACCACCCCGCGCTTCAGCCCTGTCCTTCCGAACATGCTTGTTCCACTTCCGCTTGGGGTGGTCTGCCATAAAGGCGAGGCCGTGGAGAAACAGTTCTTCTTTCGTCAGCCGTTTGAGGACCGTCAGCTCGGTGCAGGAGATCTTGGAATCCACCTCGTCCTCATCGATGTCCCCGCCGGCGTTGACGATGTAATATTCCGAATGGTCTACATCGCCATAATAGCTCAGGCAGTCTAACGGGTCCTCCGCACAATGGAATCCATTTTGGCGGCAGTTGGCCTTTTCCGTCACATTGAGGCCCATCTGAAACTGATAGTCAATGCAGATCATGCCGGGCCGAAAACCTTTATACGCAATCATACGCTGCCTCCTCAGCCGGCCTTTGCCATGCCAAAATCCATCAGGGACATCTGGCCGTCAGCAGCAGGCTTCTTTTCCGGCGCCGGCTTGGGCTCAGGCTTTTTCTTCTCGGCAGGCTTTTTCTCGGCTTTCTTTTTCTTGGAGGATTTCACGGAAGACTTGCCATAGTAGGGGCGGGGGACAAACTTTTCTTCCTGCTCCTGGTCCTCTTTGGCGTCCGGATCGCGGAAATAGTCCTCCGACCACTGATAGCACAGGTCATCCGGAATATCGCAGCCATACCCCTGGCTGCCCTGGCCCGGCTGGATGCCGTTTGCTTTCAATTCGTCCTGGATGTACTCCCATGCCTTGCGGCTGATGTACTGGAAGCAGTGAACCATTGTTTTCTTCGGGTGCATGGTGAGGCGGGCAAAGGCCGGATCTTCCAGGCACTTGGTCTGGATATACTCCGACACGCACTCCTTCATATTGCGCCGGGTCAGCTTTTCCACATCGCCGCTGACCCGCTGCATGGAAGCAGCCACCACCTCATCGTCGCTCATGGCGGCCAAGCGGTCCATCTGCTCCTGCAGGGCCTTCTTCTTTTCCGCCTGTTTCGCCTCCCACTCAGCCTTCCGTTTGGCTTCGGCGGCCTCATGCTCGGCACGTCGCTGTTCCTCGTCAGCGTCCGCATTGGAGGCATCGGCCTTGGCAGGCTCCGCCTGACCCTCATCGGCATTGTCCTCCTCATCGGTTTTTTCTGCGGGAGACTCAGCCTCGTCAGGCTGTTCCAGCTCTTCCGGGGCCTCATCCAAATCTCCGTCGTCCTCAAAAGCAGGCTGCGGCGCCGGCTCTGCGGCAGGCGGTACGGGCTGACGGTCAGCCGGCGGCACCGGCAGCTCGTCAAAGTTCTCCCCGTCCTCAAAAGCGCACTCGCGGGTGAGCGAGGCGGCAGACGGTTTGCGGCCTTCCTGCATATCCAGCGACATTTCCGAAAAATATCCCATAATAAACTCCTTTCCGTTGACAAAAATGGCATGGATCAGGATAAAACCTGTTCCATGCCATCGTTTACCTGTGTCACAGCACATAGAGTAGTGTGCTGAAGCTGTCGAAACAGTAACATACCACATTGGGATACTGCTCCGACCACTTTTTGATCCTGTCCTGCACCTCCTGGGCTTTCCGCTGGGCCGGGCCATTCCACGGCGGCGGGACCGTCACCGTAAAATATCCCTTATCCGTGCGGGGCCGCACATCAGCGTTCAGATGGGCGCATTGCTCCAGAAGCGCCAGAAGTTGCCCTCTCTTCGTCTCATTTACAACAACCATTGAAGCCTCTTTATGTCCCTTCTTTGATGTCCTTTTTGGCAAGCATGGGGGAAAACTTGACCTGCGGAAATTCATGCTCCCCATTGACATAGTAGTAGATCCTTCGTGGAGAATGGTCCAGTTCTACCACATCAGAGAGCGCCATTGGCCGCCCGTGGCAGCCCTCCGGCAGTTCCTCCCGGCAGTCAGCAAACAGGCGCTTCAAAATCTCTGCGTCGCTCTGTTCCACCGGGCAGTAGACTTCGCCAGACCCGGCCATGCGGTACATGGCGGCGGGCGGCTGTTCATAGCCGGCCTTTTGCAGCGCCGCAAGTTCCTTGAAAGCAAATGGGATCGCTTTTTGCTCGTCCAGTTCCAACTGATAGAGCACAAATCTCTGTTTCCGCCGCTGGGGTTCCAGCAGGGTGCCGAGGGCATCCCTGCCTTGCCGCAGGAAAGTTTCATGTTCCTCTCTGGTCAAACCAAGATACTCCGTCAGGCAGGTTTTGTTTTCAGCCAAGTGCTGCCATAGTTCGATGCAGTCCTCAATATGCGCCAGTTCACACAAACCGCGGAGGTACTGCGCCTTAAAACTAAGTCTATCGATCTCCTTTCTCCGTTGATTTTCCCGGCGAAGTGCCAGCTGCCAATCGTCAAATCCCTTATAGTTGGGATTCCAGGTCAGCCTCCGGCAGTTCATGCCATACTTCCGGGCCGTCAGATAAATTTTCGACGCCCCGGCCATCGTCATTTGATTGTTGTACTTGTCCATATCGTGGGCTTCAATGATTTCCTCCGTGCCGTTCTGCGCCAAAAGGGCAAACAACGGGTCCAGCGGGCTGGTGTTGTTGGCCCCGGCAATCGCGGCAAAGGTGCGCCCGGTCAGACAATGGGAAATATCTGCTTTCAGCAGCCCCTCGATCACATAGACCACCCGGGCGGATGGGTCACCGATCAGATGTACCGGGCTGCCGGAGCCTGTCCCGTCTGTCTTTGAGGAAGAGGAAAACCAGATGTACTTGGCCCCCGGTTTCTCCGGCGGGTCATCCTTGTGTTTCAGCGGTACATCCAGCATGATCTGAAATCCCTGAAGCCGGCCGTCAAAGCCTATGGCGGGAATCAGGATGCCGGAGGTCTTCTTATAAAATGCCATTGTCCAGTGGCCGCTGTCGTCCCGGTAAAATCCGGGTACGCCCTGCACCCTGCATCCCTGCCTGATCAGCCGGTCCGTGATAGAGCGGCATAAGAAGGGCGGCGGGGTACTCTTAAAGCCCAGCGCCTCGATTTGTTCATCAGACAGCCCACGCTTTGGTGAACGCAGATGTTCCCGATGTGCCGGCCGCAGCGTAAGCTGGGCCAGCAGGAGGGATAGCGTCTGATGGATCTCGGCCGGGCTGGCTTTGTCCGACTGCGGCACAGTTTTTCGCTCGGAAGAAGAATAACCTGCAGCGGCCGCCCGGGCCCCCGAAGATGGGGACCCGGTGCTGACCGGCTGCTGTTGGGCTTCATTCCCGGAGCGTGCGTGTTCCTCGTGGGTATTGTCACACAGAGCTTCTGCAATTTCCCAATAAGCGTCAGAGGTCGTCGTGTGATTCAATTTTGCATATAGCGCCAGCATTCCGCCATGTTCGTCGCAGTGATTGCACCGCCAGACATTTTTGACGAAATTGACATTCATCCGCCCGCGGCGGTCACCGCAGAACGGGCAGTCCACATAGACGCTGTTTGCCTGCTGGCGCCTGACCCGCAGGTGCAGCAGTTCCACAACTTCCATGATACCGAAGGGAAATTCATCCGGGTACGAGCCCATCTGTCATTCCTCCCTTCATGCCCTCGCCGGGGGCCATATCAGCCGGCCTTTTGAAGCGAATTCAAAACCAGCTGGGCGGCAGCGCGGACCATGTTGTTTTTGCTTTTGCCCGGGATCAAGTAATACCGCAGGTTGACAGGCCGCTTCTCGGCCACCTGGGCAATCGTCATGCCCTTGCAGATGCCATCGTCTACGATGACCTGCTGGGCCTGTTCCAGCGTCATGACCTGCAGAATATCCTCCATAGGCGTGTCCTTCGTGTAAGAGGGGGTATCCACCGCAGTATCCGCCGCCCCGGCAGCGTCATCTTCGGGCTGCATAGGCTCGGCGGCAGGTTCGGATTCCTCCGTGTGCTGGACCGGCAGCTCCGTTACATTGCCGCGGACGGGCAATTCATCCGCCTGCTCATTTTCAGCCGCCGGCTGTTCCGTCTTTGGCGAAGCGTCAACCGGGAGCGTATCGAATTTCTTCGCCGGCTCCACCGGCAGGTGCTGCTTCACCGGTTCCGAAGCAGTGTTTTCCTTCGACGGGGCCGTTGTCGCTGTTGCCGCCTTTTCGCCCTCAAACGCCCTCTGCGGCGTTTCAACGGGGCTGGCAGGGGATTTCCCCTCGGCAGGCTCATCGGCCCTCTGAGGGGCGCTGTGGGGCTCCTGCGGCGGTGCCGTGCATTCCGCCGGCCCGGCAGGCGGTTCTGCGGCCTTTTTGACAGACGCTCCGGCGCTTTTCTCCATCAGATCGGCCTGGGCGCCGGCGCTGATCAGCTGGATGCCAAAACCGGCGTCCGTAAGGGCCTGGCTCAGCGCCTCATTTTGGGCGGCTTTCACGAAGTCGCGGCTGTCCTGGGTAGTCTGCTGGGCCGTGCTCATACTGAACGGCTCCGCGTCACTGCGGTCCAGGAATACCTTGGCCTCAAAAATCGCCATCTGCTCCGTGATCCGCAGCGCCGTCAGACGCATACGGCCGTTGGGATGGGCCATGCGGAACCAGAGTTTCTGGTAAGGCAGGTCCAGCTTCAGGGTGTCCTTGGTGCGGCGGAGGAACTTGAGCGGGTCAAAGCCCGGCACCTTGTTCAGTTCAGCGGCCGCAGGCACAGTTTCGTACATCGTTTTCGCATTGCTGTCGTTCATGTCATATACTCCTTCCTGTGTAATAAATAGGAGACGCGGGGCAATTTTCTGCACCTTGCGCCTCTTTTTTAACCAGCGTATTTCAGTTCTTCTTCCAGAGCCGCCGGGACCGGGATTCCGGCCCGCTTGGCATAGGCCTTATAGTACATGCCGATGCGCTTGCCCAGAAGCGTATTCCTCTTGACGATTTCATTCCGGTGGATCGCCATAAACAGCACCTGCTTTTGGCCGATCAGCACCACGCGCTTTTTGGCCCGGGTGATGCCGGTATAGAGCAGGTTGCGGTAGAGCATGACGGTGTGCGCTTTCAAAAGCGGCATGATGACCGTTTCATACTCAGAGCCCATTGCCTTGTGGATGGTGGTGGCGTAGGCTAGGTCCAGATTGACCATATCCTCTACGCTGTATTCCAGCTCTCGGCCCACACCGAAATCCAGGCCGACGCGCTTGCCATCTTCATCGTCTTTGATATAGCGGATAAATCCCAGGTCGCCGTTGGACACCTTGGCGGTGTTTTTGGTCTGCATGATCCGGTCGTTGACCCGGAACACTTTGACGCCGATCTTGATTTCTTCCTCGGCAGAGCGGAACGGGTTGACCACCTCGCGGATGGCCTCGTTGAGTTGTTCCGCCGACGCAGCGCCTTCCGAACGGAAGGGAGACAAAATCTGCACCCGGTCGATGCCGCTTTCCGCGATTTCCCGGCAGTAACGGGCGATGATCCGCTCCGCAGCCTCCGCCTGGTTATCGCTTGCCATAAATACAAAGTCCGGCCCAAAGTACAGCTTGGTGTTGCCCTCGTTGATAAACTTGGCGTTATAAGCGATCAGGCTGTCCTTGGACTGACGGAAGATCTGGTCCAGCACCGTGACGGGAATCAAGCCACAGTCGATCAGTTCGCGGAACACAGTCCCGGCGCCCACACTGGGGAGCTGGTCGGGGTCGCCCACGAGAACGACACGGGCCCCATCCTTGATGCGGGAGAAAAATTTGTCTGCCAACCACATATCCACCATAGAAAACTCGTCCACAATGATCAGGTCCGCCGACAACGGCTCCTGCTGTCTGCTGCGGTTGGCGTCATCTTCTTCACTGCCGAGGCCCAGGCCGCTGTGGAGCGTCCGCGCCTTGTCAAAGCCAGTGCTTTCCGCCATACGACGGCTGGCACGGCCGGTCGGCGCCATCAGAACGATTTCACCTTTCGGGTGCAGGCGGCGATAAACTTCCAAAATGGTCTTGAGCACCGTTGTCTTGCCGGTGCCGGGAGAACCAGTGATAATGGACAGGCTGTGGCGGTAAGCCGCGTAGACCGCTGCCTCCTGTTTGGAAGACAGCACCAGCCCCATTTCACGCTTGACCTGCTCCAGCGCCTGCTCAATGCGCTCCGGCGCAGACGGCTCTATCAGCCGCATGGCAATACGCCGGGCCGTTTCATCTTCCTGTGCGAATGTGCGGGGCAGGTAGATGTTATCTTTGACGGATACCACCTCGCCATGAAGGATCATGTCCTGAAGCACATCCGCGACCTCCTGTTCATGAAGCCGGAGAGACGGGACGGGGATCTTTGTGTTGAGAAGCCGAAGAGCCTCCTTCCGCAAAGTTTCACCAGGCAGGAACAAATGTCCTTTGCCGCCCTTGCTGTCCTCCAGCGCCCAGAACAGCGCGCCTTTGACCCGCATGGGGTCATGCAGGTCGCCGCCGTTTTTCTGAACGATGGCATCTACCCGGAGAAATCCAAAACCGGACACCTGGCACAGTTCAAAGGGACTCCTTTTCAAGATGTCCACGCTGGCGGGCCCGAAGTGCTGGTAGATCTTCAGGGCCGTTTTCGGCGTGATCTTGAATGGGGAGAGCAGCGTCATCAGGTCTTGGAGCATCCGGCTCTCCGCATACGAGGTTTTGATATCCTCCAGCTTGCTTTCCGTAATGCCCTTGACCTCCAGCAGCCGCTCGGGATGGTTTTGCAGAATATCCAGCGTTTCCACGCCAAACCGGGAGACGATCTGCGCGGCAGTCGCCGGCCCAATACCTTTGATGAGGCCGGAGGCCAGATAGCCTTCCACGCCGTCCTTGGTCTTGGGAACGATCTCGCGCCACTGTTCCACCTGAAGCTGCACACCATATTTGCCCTTTGTCCATTCGCCGTCCAGTTCCAGCTCTACCGCGTCCGTGCGGGGCAGTTCATAGCCCGTCGCAACAAAGCGGATCAGATGATCTCTGTACCGGCGGGTGGAACGGGCCTCCTGGGGCACCTCCTTATCAGCGGTCTTTACGCTGATGATGCAGAACTTGTTCACCGGGTTGTGGTAGATCGTCCCGTCATAAGTTCCTCTATGGATCACTTCTTTTTTCCCTCCTTTTATGCCGCCTCGGCGTCACTCTTGACCGTGAAGCGGCGGTGCACGGAAACAGTCACATACTGCTCATAGATGTCCGGATGTTCCAGCTTCAGCCTGTTCAGATTATCCTTGTCAATACCGGGGGTCCGCACCGGATTGTAGGTGACGGTATAGTTCACCCCATCCTGCTGGCAGATGGCTTTGCAGCTTTTCCCCATTTTGGCAATGATGGCAGCCTTCAGCCGCTTCATATCTTCCTCGATTTCCTTTTTGCCTGCTTCTGCGCCTTTTTTCTGCTCTTGGAGCTGGAGAAAACGCATCAGCTTGGCCGTCAGGGGCAGGTCGAGTGATACAGCGGGGGCCTCCTTGTCAGCGGGGCCAGTGTACCGGCGCACGCTCTCGATCACGAGGTCGCCATCTTCGGTGTAAGGCGGCGGCGTTCTGGTAAGCACATGATTTTCCCAGAAATTCTGCTCCAGGAAAATCATCTCATCCTCATAGGCCAGATCTCTCTGCATATCACGGATAATGCTTTCCTGCTCGTTGTTGCCATACAGGCAGCAGAAAAAACAGCGGTCCACATCCATAACGGCCATGTAATGCCGTCCCTGGGACTCATAGTAGGCCGGAATGGTTTCCTCACCATCCAGCCACCAGTTGTCTTTGGCGTTGTAGTTTGTGGTCTTGATCTCCAGAATAGCGGTGGTGCCGTCCGGCAGTTCTACAAAGTAGTCCACATCCGCCAGCATCCAGGGATACTTCGGGTGCTGGAACATCTTTTTGATCTGATAGACCTTGTAGCCGGTCCTGTGCTGGAAGATCTTCGCCACCAGCGGTTCCAACAGGTGTCCCATCTCCAGGGCCACCCAGTTGTCCTCATGGTCCTCGACCACGGCAATGTTCAGCTTGTCATAAAACAGATCCCGGGCCGTCCGCCACGGTGAAATGCCCAGCAGAGCTGCAACATCGCTGCCGCCAATGCCTTTCCGGCGGTAAGCAAGCCATTCTTCTTCGGACAAGCCTGCCGTATCCACCAGCACCAGGGGCTGATGCCGCTCTTTGACAGCCACACTGCCTGCCGGCATACTCAACACCCCCTCCGTGTCCTGCGGGGAATGACGGGCGCCCGAATCACCGGGCAATGCTTCTGTGCGGACTGGTTCAGCTTCTGGTACTGCCGCCAGCTCTCCATCGGTTTTCTCTTACTCGTCAGAGACTCCTGACTCCGCTTTTTTACATTCATGTTCATACCTGCCTTTCTGTGATTTTGGTATATCCTCAAAGCCGTTCCCGGCATTTGGGCAGAAAAAAGCGAGGGTGACAGTGGGCGTAACGCCTGATGTCCATAGTTGCCTATGAACCAAAGTCATCCTCGCTGACGGGAGCAAAAGTCCCGGAAAACAAAAAAGCCAGTAATATACCGGCCCAGAGGGGCGCAGTAATACTACTGGCACAAGTACAATCTTGACTGCGTGTGCAATGCAGATTTTTCAATCCGCGGTACAGAAACTAGGTCTGTATCCCACAAGGGGAAAACGCACAAAAATCAATTACAGAAACAGTGTAACACAATATCTTGCGTTAGTCAAGGAATATCATCTATATATAGTATCTTTCTGTTGCTGAAAATGGCATTGCTCAAAAAAACTCATCAAAAGGCACAGGATTTGCAGAAATTTGGCCGCCATCTCCTATATATAGGGCGTACAGACATGGCATGGGACTCCGTAGCCGGTCTGCACGCTCTTTTTGTACCTTGACAAGCCCCATAACCTTTTCCATTGGAGTTATACAGGGATCGCGGACAGTGTGCGATGACCACATGGAGCCCGCCCACGATTGAAATACCGCACAGCGGGCCCTGGCAATACGCGGCGGAAAGCCCCGGCGCAGGAAATGGCCTTTGGAAGAGACCCTACACTTCCCGATGAATTTGAATGACTTCATTGTTTTTGTTGAAAACCTTCCACTACAAATCGTAGGGGATATATGTAATTGCAAATAAAGGAGGGCAATTATGGAAAAAAGAAAACCCAATGACCTTTCACCGGATCAGTGCTTGGCGGTCGATACGGAATCGCTTTGCAAACTGCTCGACTGCGGGCGGCATACGGCCGTTCAGATCGGCGACCTGGCCCACGCCCGCATCACCATGAATTCTCGTGTCCTTTGGAGCGTTCAGCGAGTGAAGGAATATTTGTACGAGATCTCATGCTAACAGAACCTTGCCCATTCCGGGCGCAGCAACACACAAAACATCGGGAGGTATCAGCCTATGCCAAAAGTTAGAAAAGACAACAAAGGCCGCAACCTGCGGCCAGGAGAAACACAACGCTCAGACGGCAGCTATATGTTTGTCTATAAGCTGGGTAAGAAGAAAAAGTACATTTATGATTTTGACCTTGCCAGCCTGCGGGCCAAAGAAAAAGTTCTCAACCGTGACAGCGAAGACGGTATTCGCACCCAGGAGGCTATGAAAATCACCCTAAATGATATGTTCAAAGTCCTCATGGATACGAAGATCCAGTTAAAGGCTTCTACACGGGCGAATTACGAATATCTTTGGAGCAACTATGTGAAGGATGAGCCGTTTGCCAACATTCCCCTGCCCAACATCCGAAAGAGCGACATCCTGACATTTTACACGAAGCTTTTGAAAAAAGGCTTTGCGGTCAATTCCTTGGAAAGCATCAATAACCTGATTCACCCCACGCTTGAATTGGCGGTCGATGATGACTACATCCGAAAAAATCCAAGCAAAGGCGTCTACCGCTCTCTCAAAACAGAGGGAGCCGGGGCGCCCCCGAAGAAAAGAATCGCGCTGACCATGACACAGCAGAAGAACTTCCTTCAGTTCATTTCCAAGTCACCGATGTATAGCCACTGGCTGCCTGTCATGGTCGTACTGCTCGGTACGGGAATGCGTGTTGCGGAATGTACCGGCTTAACTAAAAATGATGTGGACCTGGAGAACAACACCATCTCTGTCAATCACAACTTGATCTATCGCGTGATCGATGGGAAAGCAGGTTTTCATATCACCACCCCTAAAACAGCCAGCGGCACCCGCACTATCCCTATCCTGTATCCGCAGGTTGCTGAACAGCTCCGCACATTGATTGAAGTCATGGACACACTCTATCCGGAAGACCTTGTGATGAATGGGTATCACGGTTTCCTTTTTAGGAATCGGGAAGGTTACTTTCTCAGTGCCCATAATATCAATCGGGCCATCCAGCGTATCTCCATCGCCTACAACGCCGAAGAAATGGATCAGGCTGAACTGGAAGATCGTGAGCCGGAACTGCTGCCGCATTTTAGCGTACATAACATGAGACACACATTCTGCACGCGGCTCTGTGAAAGCACCAACGACATCAAGTTTATCCAGCAGGTGATGGGCCACGCTGATTTTTCCACAACTATGGATATTTATACGCATATTACGCAAGAAAACATGAGGGAAAAAGCAGAGGCAATCAAGGGTAATTTGGTGCTAATGTGAAAATTGCAAAAAAGGGCAAATCCGCATAAAAAACACGGATTTGCCCTTCATTTTGGCCCGTCTGATGCCGTCTGATTTCAAGCAAAAGTTGTAGAAAAGTTGTAGTTGTAAGCCCTTTTTACTACATCTTGTGCCGTCCGGTTTCGTCAGACACTATATATTGTGGAATTTTAGTCCAGAGGCTTCATTGTGGGGAACAGCAGAACCTCACGGATGGAGTCATTGTTGGTGAGCATCATGACACAGCGGTCGATACCGATGCCCAGACCGCCCGTGGGAGGCAGACCGTACTCCAGAGCAGTGATATAGTCCTCGTCCATCATACCGGCTTCCTCGTCGCCGTTTTCACGCAGCTCCACCTGACGCTGGAAACGCTGCTTCTGGTCGATGGGGTCGTTGAGCTCGGAGAAAGCGTTGCCCATCTCGCTGCGGCAGATGAACAACTCGAAGCGCTCGGTGAGCCGGGGATCGGCAGGAGAGCGCTTGGCCAGGGGGGACACATCCACGGGGTGCATGGTGATGAAGGTGGGCTGAATCAGCTTCTCCTCCACCTTCTGGTCGAACACCTCGTACAGGGCGTTGCCCCAGGTGGCGGGAGCGGTCTCGGGCAGCTCCACACCGATGGAAGCGGCCAGAGCCACGGCCTCGGCGTCGTCGGTGACCGCCATAAAGTCCAGGCCGGTGTACTGCTTGACGGCCTCAGCCATGGTCAGACGGGGCCAGCCGGGGGTCAGGTCAATGTTCTGGCCCTGCCACTGAATCTGATAGGTGCCCAGAATCTTCTGGGCAGCCGTGCTAAGCAGATCCTCAAACAGGTCCATCATATCGTGGAAATCGGCATAAGCCTGGTACAGCTCCACGGAGGTAAACTCGGGGTTGTGCTTGGTGTCCATACCCTCGTTGCGGAAGATACGGCCAATCTCGTACACACGCTCCAAACCACCCACCACCAGGCGCTTCAGGTGCAGCTCGGTGGCGATACGCATGTACATGTCGATATCCAGGGTGTTGTGGTGGGTGATGAAGGGTCGGGCGGTGGCGCCGCCGGAGATGGTGTTGAGCACCGGGGTCTCCACTTCCATGTAGCCACGGTTGTCCAGGAAGTTGCGCACGTGGCGGATGAAGGCAGAACGAATCTCAAAGGTGCGGCGCACCTCGGGGTTGACAATCAGGTCCACATAGCGCTGACGGCACCGGGTCTCCACGTCGGTGAGGCCGTGGAACTTCTCGGGCAGAGGCAACAGGGACTTGGACAGCAGGGTGATGGTGTGGGCCTTGAGGGAGATCTCACCACGCTTGGTGCGGAACACGTCGCCTTCCACGCCCACAATATCGCCGATGTCGTACTTCTTAAAGGTGGCCAGAGCCTCCTCGCCCACATCGTCGATGCGGACATAGAGCTGGATACGTCCGCCGCCGTCCTGCAGGTCTGCAAAAATAGCCTTGCCCATGCCGCGCTTGCTCATCAAACGGCCAGCCAGACGGACGATCTGGCCCTCCATAGCCTCAAAGTTGTCCTTGATCTCATTGCTGTGGTGGGTCACGTCATACTTGGTGACGGTGAAGGGGTCCTTCCCCGCAGCCTGGAGCTCCGAGAGCTTGTCCCGGCGAATTTGCAGCAGCTCGGACAGGGAGGGCTCCTCCTGCACATTCTGCTGGTTCTGCTTCTTCTGTTCCGACATAATCGTCTCTCCTTCTCGTATCCGTCGTCTGCTTAGCGCTGGATGCTGACGACCTTGTATTCAATGTTGCCGGCGGGGGCGTCCACAATGACGGTATCCCCAATACGCTTACCCAGCAGGGCCTTGCCAAAGGGAGACTCCTCAGAGATACGGCCGTTCATGGGATCAGCCTCCTGAGAGCCCACCACCTGGTAGGTCTCCTCCTCGTCCAGCATGGTGTCCATCACGGTGATCTTGCTGCCCAGACGCACGGTGTCGGGGTCAGCGTCGGTCTCCTCGATGACGGAGCAGTTGGCCAGAATGTTCTCGATCTCGGCAATGCGGGAGTAGAGCTTGCCCTGCTCGTTCTTGGCCTCGTCGTATTCGCTGTTCTCGGACAGGTCGCCGAAGGAACGGGCTTCCTTGATCTGGTCGGCCACTTCCTTCTCACGAACGGTCTTGAGATAGTTGAGTTCCTGCTTGAGTTCTTCCAAACGCTCTGCACTGAGCTTGTATTCCTTGGCCATGACGTTCATCCTTTCAACGCTAAAAAATAGAAGCCGCAACAGACGGCAGCTCGTAACATGTCCATTATATATTTATAGATGTTCCTTCGAATTATAGAGATTTTCTTGCCGCTTGTCAAGGCCTTTGGCAGAGGGAATTGGCTCCCTCTGCCAATTCAAAATGTCTAGACCCGGCTGCGTCGCGCCCCGGAAGGCCTCTTTTGCGAGAACTTCAAACACAACAGACCCGCAAGAGTTCCGCCACAGAGGCAGCAGACCAGTACCACCACTCCCCGAACATCGGAAACCCGGCCTCCTCCCCGGGCCAAGCTGACCAGCCAGAGCAGCACATCATACGTGGCTCCCACCGCCAGACCGCCCAGCAATTTTCGAACTGGCCACCGACTGGCGCACACCAGCCCGCCCACCAGACTGCCCAACACACATCCCAGGGCTACCAACTGCAACTGGCTGTCCTCCCGCATCACACCTCCGGATATGGCCACGGCTCCCAGGAGCAGAACCAGGAGCTCCACAACCACCGCAATAGCCGTTCCCAATGCCACGCCCAAAACCATCTGGGCTGGGCTCCCCCGTTTTCCCTCGTCCTTACGCAAAAAAAGCACCCCTTTCCACATGGTTGTTTCACCATATGCGAAAGGGGTGCTTCTCATACCGCAATTACTTGCTCTTGGACTCCTTCTCCTGGGTGGCAGGAGCGTCCTGGTTGCTCTGGGTGCCCTTGCTGGAGATGGCCCACTTGGTGAACTCGATGCGCACGCGATCGGCGCCGGTCTCCATGACAATGGTCTCCTCCTTGATGGCACAGATGGTACCCACGATGCCACCAATGGTGGTGATCTGGTCTCCCACCTTCAGGCTGTTGCGCATGGCGGCAGCTTCCTTCTTCTTCTTGCTCTCGGGACGGATGAGCAGGAAATAGAAGATGGCGACCATCAGCAGGATCATAAGAATGCTAGACATTGCTTCGGCAGGCATACAACGATTCTCCTTTTATGTGTGGATTGTAAAAAGATACATCACGTGTCATTATACCCGGATTTTCCCTGAAACACAAGCCTTTTTTTCTGGCATCTGTTTTAGGGCATCCGCTGGGCCAGCTTCTCGGAATAGGTTTCCCGGAACTGCTGGAAGGTACCCTCATCCAAGGCCTGACGGATACGCTCCACCAACTTGTTGTAGAAGTACAGGTTGTGCATGACCGCCAGACGCATACCCAGCATCTCTCCGGCGGTGAACAGGTGGCGCACATAGGCCCGAGAGAAGTTGCGGCACACGGGGCAATCGCACTCTGGGTCAATGGGTAGTTCGTCAGTTTTATACCGCTCATTTTTCATATTCATCCACCCGCTCCAGGTAAACAGCTTGCCGTGGCGGGCGTTGCGGGCGGGCATGACGCAGTCGAAGAAGTCCACACCCCGGGCCACCGCCTCGATGATATTGGAGGGGGTACCCACACCCATGAGGTAGCGGGGCTTGTCCTTGGGCATGTAGGGCTCCACAGCGTCGATGATATCATACATCACCTGGGTGGGCTCTCCCACCGCCAGACCACCAATGGCATAGCCATCGCACTCCACCTTGGCCGTCTCCTGCATGTGCCAAATGCGCAGGTCAGGGAAGGTGGCTCCCTGGTTGATGCCAAAGAGCATCTGGCCGGGGTTGACACAGTCGGGCTGAGCGTTGAGCTTGTCGTGCTCGTCCTTACACCGCTTCAGCCACCGCAAGGTGCGCTCACAGGAGGCCTTGGCATACTCGTAGGTGGCGGGGTTCTCCACACACTCGTCAAAGGCCATGGCGATGTCGCTGCCCAGGTTGGACTGGATGCGCATGGACTCCTCAGGACCCATGAAGATCTTGCGCCCGTCCAGATGGGAGGCAAAGGTAACCCCCTCCTCGGTGATCTTGCGCAGGCCGGACAGAGAAAACACCTGGAATCCGCCGGAGTCGGTGAGCATGGGACCATCCCAGCGCATAAACTTGTGCAGGCCACCCATCTGGCGCACCACGTCGTCGCCAGGGCGCAGATGCAGGTGGTAGGTGTTGGACAGCTCCACCTGACAGCCGATGTCCTTCAAATCAAAGGCGGACAGACCACCCTTGATGGCCCCCTGCGTGCCCACATTCATAAACACGGGGGTCTGCACCGTACCATGGGGGGTGGTGAGCTGGCCTCGGCGGGCCTTTCCCTCGGTTTTCAACAGTTCAAACATGATATTCTCCTTTTTATCTCAAGTCAGGAGATGAACATGGCATCTCCAAAGCTGAAGAATCGGTACCGGTTCTCCACCGCATCTTTGTACGCCGCCAATACATGCTCCCGGCCCGCCAGGGCGGAGACCAGCATGATGAGGGTGGATTCCGGCAAGTGGAAATTGGTGATCAGGCCGTCCAGCACCTTGAACCGGTAGCCGGGGTAGATGAAGATGTTGGTCCACCCCGCCTTGGCCTCCATGGTTCCGTCCTCGTTGGCCCAGCTTTCAATGGTACGGCAGGAGGTGGTGCCCACGCAGATCACCCTGCCTCCGGAGGCCTTGGTCTGGTTGATGATATCCGCCGTCTCCTGAGAGATGACGCAGTACTCCGAGTGCATCTCGTGGTCGGTGACTTCTTCGGCCTTCACCGGGCGAAAGGTTCCCAGGCCCACATGGAGGGTGACATAACACACCTTCACCCCCATGTCCTGCACCTGTTGAAGCAGCTCAGGGGTAAAGTGCAAGCCAGCGGTGGGAGCAGCAGCAGAGCCCACCACCTTGGAGTACACCGTCTGGTATCGCTCGGCGTCCTGCAGCTCCTCCTTGATGTAGGGAGGTAGAGGCATCTTCCCCAGCTTCTCCAAGGTTTCCAGGAAAATTCCCTCGTAGTCGAAGCGGACCAGGCGATTGCCCCCCTCCACTTCTCCCACCACCTCAGCGGTGAGCTCGCCCTCGCCGAAGCTGATTTTGGCCCCGGTGCGCAACTTCTTACCCGGGCGCACCAGACACTCCCACACCTTCTCGCCCCGGTCGATGAGCAGCAGCACCTCACAGGCTCCGCCTCCGCTACGATGGCCCAGCAGACGCGCGGGCAATACCCGGCTGTCGTTGAGCACCAGGCAGTCTCCGGCCCGCAACAGCTTGGGCAGGTCATAGAAGTGCATGTGTTGGGTCCGACCTGTGGTTTTATCCAGGGTCAGCAACCGAGAGCTATCCCGCCGCTCCAGCGGAGTCTGAGCAATGAGCCCCTCGGGCAAATCAAAATAAAAATCAGATGTTTTCACGCTTTTCCCACCGTTCTTTCCACCATAACCTGCGGCATACTCACTTCTTCTGCCGCATACCATATTCTGTCACGTCTCTTTCAGTCATCTTCTATGGAAATTTTTTGTCCAAAAAAGGAAATGACAAATTGACACTTTAATGCGATAATGTTATGATGTCTTGTAAGCATTCTGTCGTTATTCGTTGGAGGGACACTCCCCCCATCGGTGCACATTCTGCTCTATTATAATACAACATCTGCCCACCTTTCAACCACTTTCTTTCCTGTGGGCAGGAGGAGGTCATCCCTGTGAGAACATACAAAGTCGGTATCATCGGCTCCACCGGTATGGTGGGACAGCGTTTCGTCACCCTGTTGGCCAATCACCCCTGGTTCCAGCTCACGGTTCTGGCTGCCAGCCCCCGTTCCGCTGGAAAGCGGTATGAGGAGGCAGTGGCTGGTCGCTGGGCCATGGATGTGCCTATTCCCGAGGAAGCCCGTGACATGACCCTCCTCAGCGCCCAGGATGACGTGGATCAAATTTCCTCCGCCGTGGACTTCGTCTTTTCTGCGGTGGATATGACCAAGGCGGAGATTCAGGCCCTGGAAGAAGCCTATGCCAAGCACGAATGCCCGGTGGTGTCCAACAACTCCGCTCACCGCTGGACCCCCGATGTGCCTATGGTGATCCCCGAAATCAACCCCCAGCACCTGGAGGTCATTCCCGCTCAGAGAAAGCGGCTGGGCACCCAGCGGGGCTTCATCGCGGTGAAATCCAACTGCTCCATCCAGAGCTATGTCCCCGCCCTCACTCCTCTGCTGGGCTATGGCATCGAGAAGGTGCTGGTGTGTACGTATCAGGCCATTTCCGGGGCGGGCAAGACCTTTGAGACCTGGCCGGAAATGGTGGATAATCTCATTCCCTACATTGGCGGCGAGGAGGAAAAGAGCGAGCAGGAGCCTTTGAAGGTGTGGGGCCGGGTGGAAAACGGGGTCATCGTCAACGCCGACGCCCCCGCCATCACCGCCCAGTGCCTGCGGGTACCCGTGTCCAACGGCCACACCGCCGCAGCCTTTGTCACCTTTAAAAACAAGCCCACCGTGGAGCAGATCAAAGAAGCTTGGCGCACCTACCAGGGCCGCGCCCAGGAGTTGAAACTGCCCACCGCTCCCCAGCAGTTCCTCCACTACTTTGAGGAGGACAACCGGCCCCAGGCCAAGCTGGACCGGGACCTGGAGGGCGGCATGGCCATTTCCGTGGGCCGTCTGCGAGAAGATACTCAGTACGACTACAAGTTTGTCTCCCTCTCCCACAACACCCTGCGTGGCGCTGCTGGCGGCGCTGTGCTGCTGGCTGAACTGTTGTGTGCAGAAGGGTACATGGACCCCATCCACTAATCCACCCCCATCTCTCAAAGAAAGGAAGTTGCCCTATGCGCACCCCCGTCTTTACCGGCGCCTGTCCGGCTCTAGTCACCCCCTTTGACCCCAATGGTGCCATCAACTATGACGCCTTTGGCAAGCTCATTGATGCCCAAATCGAGGCTGGCGTGGATGCCGTGTGCGTCTGTGGTACCACCGGTGAGTCCGCCACCATGTCCATCCGGGAGCACATTGCCGCGGTGGAGTTCTGCGTCAAGCGGGTCAACCACCGAGTGAAGGTGATTGCCGGCGCAGGCAGCAACGACACCTCCGCCGCCGTCTACCTGTCCCAGCACGCCCAGGACTCCGGCGCCGATGCCCTGCTCCACGTCACCCCCTACTACAACAAGGCCAGCCAGACCGGCCTCATTCGCCACTACGAGTACATCGCTGATCGGGTGGATCTGCCCATCATTCTCTACAACGTACCTAGCCGCACCGGCGTGTCCTTCACTGCAGAAACCTACCGTCACTTGGCCCAGAACCCCCAAATCAACGGCGTGAAAGAGGCCTCCGGCAACTTCTCCCTGCTGGCCCACACCCGGTACCTGTGTGGGGATGACTTCTACATCTGGTCCGGCAACGACGACCAGGTGGTACCCATGATGGCCCTGGGGGCCAAGGGCGTCATCTCGGTGGCCTCCAACCTCATCCCCGAGGTCATGGTCAAGATGACCCGTCTGTGCCTGGACAACGACTTTGAGGCTGCCTCCAAGCTGCAAATCCAGTACATGGACCTCATCGACGCTTTGTTCCTGGAGGTCAACCCCATCCCCATCAAGGCCGCTTTGAATCTGGTAGGCATGGACATGGGTGGACTGCGACTGCCCCTATGTGACATGTCGGAGAAGAACCTGGAAACTCTGCGCAATTCCATGGCCCGCATGGGCCTGCTGTAAGGAGCGCTCCCATGCAAAAGATAATCATTTCCGGCTGCAACGGCCACATGGGCCGTGTGGTGGCCGACATCTGCGCCTCTGATCCTCAGGTGGAGGTGGTGGCAGGCATTGATATTCTGGGCCAGAAGAACCCGGATTTCCCCGTGTTCTCCTCCCCTGCCTCTTGCAATGTGGAGGCGGATGCCGTCATCGACTTCTCCCACCCTTCCGCTCTGGCTCCTCTGCTGGAGATGTGTCAGGCGCGCAATCTCCCCGTGGTGCTGGCCACCACAGGGTATGACCAGGAACAGCTGGAGACTATTTCCCAGGCCGCCCAGCACATTCCTGTGTTCCGCTCGGCTAACATGTCCCTGGGCGTCAACGTGCTCCTGGATCTGGTGAAAAAGGCCGCCGCCGTGCTGGGGCAGGACTACGACGTGGAGATTGTGGAGCGACACCACCACCGCAAGGTGGACGCTCCCAGCGGCACCGCGCTGATGATCGCCGACGCCGCCGCCTCTGCCCTGCCCTATGAGCCGGAGTATGTGTATGACCGCCACAGTGTACGCCAACCCCGTGGTCCCCACGAGATTGGCATCTCCGCCGTGCGGGGCGGCACCATTGTAGGTGACCACACGGTGATTTTCGCCGGACGGGATGAGGTCATTGAACTCAGCCACCACGCCGCCAGCCGAGAGGTCTTTGCCAATGGGGCCGTTCGGGCCGCCAAATTTTTGGCCCAGGTCCAAGCCCCCGGCCTGTACGACATGTCTTATTTGGTATAAAAAAGTCCTCTTGGACAGCAGCTGCTGTCCAAGAGGACTTTTTTGTTATTCGGCAACCTTCACGCAGTGGAAGACCTTCTTACCCTTTTTGATGATGGCCCCGTCGGTGCCGCAGTCCTGACAGCAGAACTGGGCGTTGACGTCGGTGACCTTCTCCTCGTTGACGGACACGCCGCCCTGCTGCACCAGACGGCGGGCCTCACCCTTGGAGGGGCACAGGCCGCACTTGACCAGCAGGTCCAGAATGCCGATCTTACCCTCGCAGAAGTCGTCCTGGCACAGGGTGGTGGTGGGCATGCTGGAGCGGTCTCCGCCGCCGGCAAACAGAGCTTTGGCAGCGGCCTGAGCCTTCTCCGCCTCCTCCTTGCCGTGAACCAGGGCGGTGAGCTCGTAGGCCAGAATTTCCTTAGCCTTGTTCAACTGGCTACCCTCCCAGCTGTCCATCTCATCGATCTGCTCCAGAGGCAGGAAGGTGAGCATACGGATGCACTTGAGCACATCGGCATCCTCCACGTTCCGCCAGTACTGGTAGAAGTCGTAGGGGCTGGTCTTGTTGGGGTCCAGCCACACAGCGCCGGCAGCGGTCTTGCCCATCTTCTTACCCTCACTGTTGAGCAGCAGGGTGATGGTCATGGCGTGGGCATCCTGGCCCAGCTTGCGGCGGATGAGCTCGGTGCCGCCCAGCATGTTGGACCACTGGTCGTTGCCGCCAAACTGCATGTTGCAGTTGTAGTGCTGGAACAGGTAGTAGAAGTCGTAGGACTGCATAATCATGTAGTTGAACTCCAGGAAGCTCAGACCCTTTTCCATGCGCTGCTTGTAGCACTCAGCGCGAAGCATGTTGTTCACGGAGAAGCAGGCGCCCACTTCCCGCAGCAGCTCCACATAGTTCAGGTCCATCAGCCAGTCGGCATTGTTGACCATCATGGCCTTGCCCTCGCCAAACTCAATGAACCGCTCCATCTGCTTTTTGAAACACTCACAGTTGTGCTGGATGGTCTCGGGGGTCATCATGGTGCGCATGTCGCTGCGGCCGGAGGGGTCGCCCACCATGCCGGTGCCGCCGCCAATGAGGGCAATGGGGCGGTTACCTGCCATTTGCAGACGCTTCATCAGGCACAGAGCCATGAAGTGGCCCACGTGGAGGGAGTCGGCAGTGGGGTCAAAACCGATGTAGAAGGTGGCCTTGCCGTTGTCGATCATCTCTCGAATCTCTTCCTCGTTGGTCACCTGGGCGATGAGGCCACGGTGGACCAGTTCGTCGTATAATTTCATCAAACTTACTCCTTTATCATGATTTATCGGGCACGGCCTGGGCCGCATCCGCTTTCGTCTTCCACACATTATATCCAACCACGCCGCCAATGACGATGACCGCCCCCAACAGGGACATCCCGCCAATGGTCTCATGGTAAATGAGGGCCACCAAAATGGGGTTCAAAATGGGCTCGATACCGGAGACCAGACTGGCGGTCACCGCCGAGGTGCGCGCCAGTCCCATGGTCAGCAGGATGTAGGCCAGCCCCACCTGGAACACACCCAGTACCACCAGGCTCACCAGGGAGGTCGCTGTCACGCTGCGCTCCGCCACCAGCCAGGGCAGGCCAATCACCGCGCTGCACACGTTGCCCCAGAACACCGAGGAGATGGGGTCACAGTCCGGCATGTCCTGGAGGAGAAACACCCCCGCATAGCTAAACCCGGACAGCAAAGCCACCACGTTGCCCGCCATACCACCTGCCTGGAGGCTGTCCACAAAAAAGCACAGAACCCCCAGCACCACCACGCCGCAGGCCACCAGCTCGCCTCGCCGTGGCAGCTTCCGCCACACCAGGGCGGTGAGCAGCAGCACGAAGATGGGAGCGGTAAATTGCAGCACAATGGCATTGGCTGCCGTAGTCATCTTGTTGGCCATGGTAAACAGGGTGTTGGTGCCGCAGATGGCCAGAGCACCCAGCCCGATCCAAGGGTTGAACCGGGGCCGATGCCCCATGCGCCACAGGTACACCCCAATGACCACCAGGGAGATGAGATTGCGCCCACTGTTGATGGACATGCTGCTCCAGGGAATGATCTTGATGCACACCCCACCCAGGCTATACAAAATAGCGGCCAGAAGCACCAGCACCACGCCGTTGTGCTCAGACTTTTGCATTGACATAAATAAAAACACCCCCTGTCCCGTAGGACAGAGGGCGTGAAAGACGCGGTACCACCTCTGTTTGCCGCTTCCTCGCGAAAGTCGGCCTCAGGGAGTTGTCAACAACTCCGCGCGCGATATCGGGCGCACCCGTCCTCCCCTACTTTCCCCACATCCGGGGCCGTTTCAGGGGGCTGCTCCAAGGTGTATTCACCCCTCACACCTGCACTTCCTCGCACCAACCGGAAGCTCTCTGAGCCGTTGTGTGATGGCTACTTGTCCTCTTCGACGCATTGTTTTGATGATAGCACAGCAATCCGTGCTTGTCAAACGCTTTCTTGGGGGAGAATCTCGAAGTGGCGCAGGGCCTGGGAAATGCCCTCATCCTCCACCGTGGCGGTGACGTAATGGGCCAACTGCTTCACCCGGTCGTCCGCATCGCCCATAGCCACCGCCGTGCCCACCAGGGCCATCATGGTCAGGTCGTTCTCCCCATCTCCAAAGGCCATGGTTTCCTCGGTTTTCAAACCATAGTGCTCCATGGTGGCCCGGATGCCGTCGGCCTTGCCCTCCCCCTTGGCCATCACGTCGATGCCCAGGGGATGCCAGCGGGTGGAGCTGCACCCGGGCATCACCGAGACAAACAGCTCCTCCTCTTTCTGACTGACAAAGGGGACAAACTGATACGTCTTGTGTTCCAGCATCCGCTGGACCGGCATGACCGGGTATTTCTGGGTATGTAAAAACTCGAACACCTCATCCACCCGCTGGTTGTGGCAGGTGAGGTAGCTCACCCCGTTCTCCTCCACCAAAGCTGCCAGCTCCGGATGGGCATCCAGCACCGCCATAGCGGCCCGCAGGTCCTCCACCGGCACCGGGTTGTCCCGATAGACCCCCTGGGCATTGTAGCAGCACTGGCCATTGATGGTAATATACCCGTCAAACTCCACATCTCGCAGCATTCCGGTGCTTTTCAGGTCCTGAGGGGCCCGTCCGGAACAGACAAAGATGAGAATGCCCGCCCGCTGCAAGGCCTTCAAATCCTCCCGCAGCTTCAGGGACATGATCTTGTTGCGGTAGGACACCATGGTCCCGTCAATGTCAAAGAAAATGGCTCGTATCATGAAAAGGGTTCCTCCGTGTTATGCTTGTGTTTGTTTCCAGGCTTCCGCCTTTTGCAGCTGTTCTTCTGCCCCCTCCAGCAAAATTGCAGTGGAAGCGCCGCCGCTGAGCCGGGCCAGTTCCTCCCGCCGCTGGGAACGGTCCAACTGCTCCACGTGGGTGTAGGTGCGGCCATCCCGCTCTCCCTTTTCCACGGAGAAGTGTACGTCGCCCATAGCGGCAATCTGGGGCAGATGGGTGACACACAGCACCTGCCGTCCCCGGGCCACCTGGTAGAGCTTTTGGGCCACCTTGGTGGCCGCCCGACCGGACACACCGGTATCCACCTCGTCAAAGACCATGGTGGTGACACAGTCGGTCTCAGCCAGCACATTTTTCAGCGCCAACATAATGCGGCTGAGCTCACCTCCGGAGGCAATGCGGTGGATGGGCTTGAGGTCCTCACCCAGGTTGGCGGACATCAAAAACCGCACCCGGTCCATGCCCCACTCGCCCAGACCGTCCTCCCCCTCCACGGAGTCGAACTCCACCTCAAATTGCACCCGAGGCATATCCAGGGCAGACAGCTCCCCCTGGATGCGCTTTGCCAGCACATTGGCCGCTTTTTTTCGGGTCTGGGACAGCTTTTCCGCTTTTTCACGGGCCACTTGCAGGGCCTGATTCAATTCTTGTTCCAGTTTCTCCCGGCGCTCGTCGGAAAACTGGATGCTGTCCAGCTCCTTCTGACACCGGTCCAGATAGTCCAGCATGGCCTGTTCGTCGGCCCCGTACTTGCGCTTGAGGCGGTGGAGCTGATCCAGCCGCTCCTCCACGTCATCCAGCTGACCGGGATAGAAGTCCAGGTCACTGCGGGCGTCCCGCACCAGCTCTGCCACGTCGTCGGCCGCATAGCGCAGCTGAGCCACCTTTTGGGCCAGCTCGGCCAGATCGGCGCTGTACCGCCCTCCCTGGGTCAGGGCGTCCTCGGCACTGGTGAGCAAGGCCACCGCCCCGTCGGACATGTCTCCGCCGCTCAATGCTTGCCATGCCTGATCCACCGCCTGGGTAATGCGCTCGGCGTTGCGCAGGATTTCCCGCTGGGCGGTGAGTTCTTCTTCCTCGCCCACCCGGATCTGAGCCCGCTCCAGCTCTCCAATCTGGTGCTGGAGGGTGTCCATCCGCCGGGCCTTCTCTCCCTCGTCCATATGCACCGCTTGCAGTTGGCGGCGCAGCTGGCGCACCTGATCATAGGCCACCCCATAGTCCTCCCGCTGGGGCACCAGGTGGCCAAAGTTGTCCAGGCTGTCCAGATGGGTCTCCTCATCCAACAGCTGCTGGCCGTCGTGCTGACCGTGGATGTTCAAAAGCTGGCTACCCAGCTCTTTGAGCTGGGTCACCAGCACCGGATGGCCGTTGACCCGACAGGTGTTCCTGCCGTCGGGCTGAATTACCCGCTCCACCAACAATTCCCCGTTTTCGTCCGGGGCAATGCCGTACTGTTCAAACCAGGACAGAGCGGGCAGCTGGGTAAACACCGCCGTCACCCGGGCGCACTTGGCCCCCGTACGGATGAGGTCCCGGCTGGTACGCCCGCCGATGATGGCTCCAATGGCGTCCACCACGATGGACTTACCTGCTCCCGTCTCACCGGTGAGCACGTTAAAGCCCGGGCCGAAGGCGATTTCCCCCTGGGAGATCACCGCAATGTCCTCAATGTGTAGCAAAGAAAGCATCTGTTTTCTCAACCTCCAGGCATGCCGGATCAGTCCAGCATCGCCGCCATATCTCGACAAAATTCCTCGGCCAGGTGGTTGTTTCTCATAATCATAATCACCGTGTCATCTCCGGCCAGAGATCCCACAAAGCCGTCAATCTCCATTCCGTCCAGGGCCGCACCGGCGGCAGAGGCCAGACCGGGCATGGTTTTGACCACCACAATGTTTTGGGCCACGTCAAAGGAGGTGACCCCCTCTTTGAAGATGTTGCGCAGGCGTCCGGCAAAGTTGTGGTGGGGCTGCTTGTTGGTAGCCACCACATATTTGTAGGACCCGTTTCCCGTGGGCTGCTTGACCAGGTTCAGCTCTTTTATGTCCCGGGAAATGGTGGCCTGAGTGGCCAGAATCCCGCATCCCCGCAGGCTCTCCAGCATCTGCTCCTGGGTCTCGATATCCTGAGATGCGATGATGCGCAAAATTTCCGACTGTCGCTTGGACTTCATCCTCTCACGCCTTTCCCAATTTCTGATTGATCACTTCGTAGAAGGTGCGGCCCGTGAGTTTCACCAGCCGGGTCACCTGTCGGGACTTGCGGCACTCCACCCAGTCCCCGGGCTGGATTTTAAATGCCCGTCCGCCGTCCACCGACAAGCTGGCATTTTTTCGGCTCCCGGGGGCCAGACGTACCCCCACCGACCGCTCACTGCCCAGCACAAAGGGCTTGGCGTGGAGGGAGTGGGCGCAGATGGGGGTGACAATCATATTTTCCGCCGTAGGCTCCACAATGGGGCCTCCCGCGGCCAACGAGTAGGCGGTGGACCCGGTGGGGGTGGCAATAACCACACCGTCCCCAGAGAAGGAGGAGATCACCGTCCGGTCCCCTGTCACCTGTAAATCCAACACCCGGGCCACTGAGGTGCCCTTGGTGACCACTGCGTCGTTGAGGGCAGTCTCGGAAAACACTCGGCGCCCGTCCCGACGCACGGTGATGTCCAACATCATCCGCTTTTCAATGGAGTACTTCCCAGCCGTCAAACGGCTGAGCATGGACAGCTCGTGCTGCTCCAGTTCCGCCATAAAGCCCACGCTGCCCAGGTTAATACCCAGCACGGGAATCTGTCGAGCGTTGGCGTCCCGGGCGGCGTGGAGGATGGTGCCGTCGCCGCCAAAGCACACCAGCACATCAGTGTCCTCCAGCTCCGCTTTCATCTCGCCAAAGGGCTGGTGGGCGGGCAGGTGCATCCGGCCGGACTCCTCCAGGTCAAAAGGCAGGCAGATCACCACCTGGGCGCCGTTGTCCTCCAGGATGCGCTTGGCCGTCATGGCCGTTTTCAAGCCCCGGTCTCGATAGGGGTTTGGGCTGAGTAGCACCTTCATGCATGTTCTCCTTCTAATTGGGCGTGGGAGCGGCGCACCAGCTCCTCCAAGTCTCCCCACTCCGGTTCCCCCGGCTGGGCCTGCATATATCCAAGATACTCAATGTTCCCCTCCGGGCCTCGGATGGGGGAAAAGTCAATGCCTTTGACGGTAAATCCCGCTTCGGCAGCGTGCTGAGTGAAGTTCTGCAGCACCTCCAGGTGGACGGCAGGGTCCCGGACCACGCCCTTTTTGCCCACCTTTTCCCGGCCTGCCTCAAACTGCGGTTTGATGAGGGCCACCACTTCCCCTTCCTCGCTCATGAGCTGGCGCAGCGGGGGAAGAATCAACTTCAAGGAGATGAATGACACGTCAATGGAGGCAAAGTCCAGCACGTCGGGGATCTCCTTGTGGGAGAGGTAACGGGCATTGGTGCGCTCCAGCACCACCACCCTCTCATCGCTGCGCAGGGACCAGGCCAGCTGGCCATAGCCCACGTCCACGGCATACACCTTGGCCGCCCCGTTTTGCAACATGCAGTCGGTAAAGCCGCCGGTGGACGCGCCGATATCCGCCGCCGTCTTGCCCAACAGGTCGATGGGGAAGTGCTTCATAGCCTTCTCCAGCTTCAACCCGCCTCGGCTGACGTAGCGCAGGGTCTGCCCCCGCACCTCCAACTGGATATCCTCGTCCAAGGTCATTCCTGCCTTGTCCATCCGCTTTTCCCCGCTATATACCTGTCCGGCCATGATGATGGCCTGGGCCTTCTGCCGGCTTTCGGCAAAGCCCCGCTCCACCATCAGAACATCCAGTCGTTTTTTAGCCACCGGTCATCATCTCCAATGCTTTCTTGCAGATACCCTCTGCATCAATTTCCTTCATCGCTCGCAGCTGGGCCACCGAGCCCTGGGGCACAAAACCGTCGCCCAGGTTCACCAAAGCCGCCTGTACCGCATGCCCCTGCAAGGCCAGCTGGGAGACGATGGTGCGCCCCACACTGCCGGTATCGTTGCACTCCTCGGCCACCAAGAGCCGACCGGTGTGCGCAATACTTCCCACCACAGGACCCAGATCTAAGGGGCGGATGCTGTTGAGCTTGAGCACATCCGCGGTGTATCCCCGCTGCTGGAGCAGCTGGGCAGCCTGTAGCACCTGGTCAATCATGGTGCCGTAGGCCACCAGGGTGATGTCCCCACCTTCTTGAAGCACTGTGGTGCCCTCCACGCCGGCCATGTCCTTCCAGGTCCCTTCCCCGCCTCTGGGGTAGCGCACCGCCACAGGACCGGTCATCTCGGTGACGGCGTGACGGAGCATGGCCCGCAGCTCGGCAAAGCTGGCAGGGCACAAAATCTGCATACCGGGGATGGTACTCAAAAAGCCCACGTCAAAGACTCCGTGGTGGGTTTCGCCGTCCTCGCCCACCAGACCTGCCCGATCCACGGCAAAAATGCCGTGGAGGTTTTGCAGGGCCATGTCGTGGATGAGCATGTCATACCCGCGCTGCAAGAACGAAGAGTACACCGCAAACACCGGAAGTGCCCCCTGTTTGGCAAGGCCTGCGCTCATGGCCACCGCATGGCCCTCGGCAATGCCCACGTCGAAGAAGCGCTGAGGATAGGTTTTGGCAAAGTCACTCAGTCCCGTCCCCGACTGCATGGCGGCGGTAATGGCCACCAACTCCGGTTTCTCCGCTGCGAGCTCACACATGGTCTGGCCGAACACGGCAGAGAAGTTCTCCCCGCCCCCTTTGCTGGCAGCCAGTCCAGACTCCACATCAAAGGGGCCTACCCCGTGGAAGCGATCCGGTTCTCGCTCAGCAGGTGTATAGCCTCTTCCCTTTACAGTTTTGACGTGGAGCAGCACCGGGCTGTTCAGTTCTTTGGCATAGCGCAGCATCCGGGTGAGATAGCTCACGTCGTGGCCGTCCACCGGTCCCAGATAGGTAAAGCCCATGTCTTCGTACATGGAGTAGCCCAAAATGGCGTCCTTCACCATCTTCTTGGCCCGGTGGGTGACCTTATACACAGCCTGTCCCACAGCATTCTTCCCCGTCACACTGCGATAAAGTTTTTTCAGGTGCAGGTACTGGGGTTTCAGCCGCTGCCGGGACAGGTGGGCAGCCACGCCACCCACATTTTTTGTGATGGACATGCCGTTATCATTGAGGATGACAATCAAGGGCTCGCCGCTGCTGCCCGCGTCCGCCACCCCCTCAAAGGCCAGTCCACCGGTGAGGGCCCCGTCTCCGATGAGAGCCAGGACACTGTAATTCTCTCCGTTGACAGTGCGGGCCCGGGCCATGCCCAGAGCCACCGATATAGAATTGGAGGCATGTCCTGCGATAAAGGCATCCGCACGGCTCTCGTAGGGTTTGGGGAATCCGGACAGACCGCCAAATTTCCGCAGGGTGTTCATGGCAGAGCCACGCCCGGTGAGGATCTTGTGGGCATAGCACTGGTGGCCCACGTCAAAAACCAGCCGATCCACATTCAGGTCAAACACCCGGTGGGCCGCCACCAGAATTTCCACCACGCCCAAGCTGGAGGCCAGATGTCCTCCCGTCTTGGACACAGACTGGATCATCTGCACCCGCAGCTGTTGGCACAGCTGTCTGGCCTGCTGATCCGTCATTTCACTCATATGTTGAGGCAACACGCCGTTCCACTCCTTCCCGGTGCACGGGTCACAGGAGCAGCAAGGTTCCCGTGACCCCCACCAACACGCCCAGCACTGCACCGGCAGCCACCTGCAACGGCGTGTGGCCAATGAGCTCTTTCAGTTCCTCAGCAAACAGCTCGGGCTTGTATTCGTCCCAGTTCTTCATGATGTAATTGAGAATTTTGGCCTGCTCTCCCGTCTCCTTGCGGACGTTGGCCGCATCGTACATCACGATGAAGGCCATTACCACAGCCAGGGCAAAAATGGGCTGGTCAATGCCCTCGGTCATGCCAATGGCGGCAGCACAAGAGCACACCAGAGCGGAGTGGGAACTGGGCATTCCACCCCCGGTAAACAGATAACTCCAGTCCACCTTTCGGTAGACGATTACAGAAATCACCATTTTCAACGCCTGAGCAATGGCCCAAGCCGCCACAGCCAGAAACAAAATGGGCGTAATCATAGCGCAGTCCCCCTCAGTGGTCCCGCTTGGCCAAAGCATCGGCCAGGGCACAAAGAAATTCACTGTTGGGGAACGCCTCCTGCACTGCCATCTTGGCCCGGTGGGTGTAGCGCTGCACCAGCTCCTGGCAGATGTCCAGGCCGTACAAGGTGGCGTAGGTCACCTTGCCGTTTTCCCGGTCGGAGCCCACGGGCTTGCCCAGCTCCTGGGTGGTAGATTCCTCGTCCAGCATGTCGTCCCGAATCTGGAAGGCCATGCCCAGTGCCTGGGCATACTCCTTGGCCGCCTTCCACTGCTCCTTGGTGGGAGCCACAGGGGCGGCGGTGAGGCCCAGCAGGCAAGCGGCCTTTAACAAAGCTGCCGTCTTCCAGCTGTGCACCTGATTGAGGCTCTCCTCATCTCGGGCAACCCCATTCATGTCCAGGTACTGCCCCGCACAAATGCCCTGAACGGCTCCGGCTGCCTGAGCCAGCACCGCGCAGGCCTCGCCGTTGGATTCCGGACGCAGCGTGCGCCGAGAGGTGGCCAACCGGGAAAAAGCCTCCGCCTGGAGGGCATCTCCCGCCAAAACCGCTGTGCACTCGCCGTACACCTTGTGACAGGTGGGCTTGCCCCGACGCAAATCGTCGTTGTCCATACAGGGCAGGTCATCGTGAATGAGGGAATAGGTATGGAGCATCTCCACGCCCACAGCATAGTCCAGCGCCGGCTCCATCTCTCCACACAGGGCCTCACAGAACTTCAGCACCAGCACGGGACGAATCCGCTTGCCCCCGGCCAACAGGCTGTACCGCATGGCTTGCAGCAGCTCCTGGTGGGGGCCCATATCCAGAAGGCTTTCCTTCAAGGCCTGCTCCGCCATCTGGCGGGCCTGGTCATATTGTGTCTCAAACTCCATCTGTCTGCGCTCCTTCCTGGAAGGGAACTTCTTCCTGACCGCCCAAGAGCAGCTGGACCTTCTGCTCGGCCTGGTCCAGCATCTGGGCACAACTTCCCGCCAGTGCCGTTCCCTCTTCAAACAGTTTCAGCGATTGATCCAATCCCGACTCGCCCTTTTCCAGCTGGGCCACAATTTCCTCCAGTCGCTTCATGGATTCTTCAAAGCTCTTCTTTTTTACTGCCACTGCTGCTCCTCCTTATCTTCCACACGGCAGTGCAACACACCGTCTGCCACCATCACATCCACATCATCTCCTGTGGAAATCTGGTGCACTGTGGTTACAGTCTGGTTTTGGTGCCGAGCAATGGCATAGCCACGCCCCAACACCTTCAAGGGACTCATGGCGTCCAAACTTCCGGCCAGTCCGGCCAGTTCCACCCGCCCTTGGCGCAGGGTACGCTCCAGGGCCAGCGCCAGGCGATGCTGCATGCCGTCCAGGCGCATACGCTGGTCATCCACCACCGCTACGGGATTGCGCAGCACCCGGCTCTGCTGCAAACGCAGCAACTCTCTCCGACGCAGCTGAACCTGGGCCTCCATGGCCTGACGCAGTCGCACCGTCAGCCCCTCCAGCCGTTGGGCCTCCTGTCTGGCATCGGGTACCGCCAGCTCCGCGGCGTTGGAGGGGGTGGAAGCCCGCACGTCCGCCACATAGTCGGAGATGGTCACATCCGGCTCGTGGCCCACCGCCGAGATGACGGGGATGTGGGAACGGGCAATGGCCCGGGCCACCGGCTCCTCGTTGAAGGCCCACAGGTCCTCCCGAGAGCCGCCGCCTCGGCCCGTAATGATAAGGTCAATGTCCGTGCGTTGGTTGACCAGGTCCAGGGCGGCAGCAACCTCCTCTGCTGCGCCCTCTCCCTGCACCCGCACCGGCACTACCAGCACCCCAGCCATGGGCCAGCGCTGGCGGAGAATGCGGATCATGTCCCGCACCGCAGCCCCCGCCGGAGAGGTCACCAGGGCAATGCGCCCAGGGTAGGCGGGCAAAGGCTGTTTTTTATCCGGATCAAAGAGGCCCTGGGCCTCCAGTTTCTGTTTCAGCTCCTCAAAGGCCCGGTCCAGAGCGCCCCGTCCGTCCTCCATCAGCTGGGAACAATAGAGCTGGTACTGTCCGTCTCTGGGGTAGACGGCCACCCGCCCGTAGGCGATCACCAACATGCCGTTGGCAGGCCGAAAGCGCAGACGAGATGCATCCCCCCGGAACATGACGCAGCGAATGCTCCCCTGCTCGTCCTTCAAAGAAAAATAGTGGTGCCCGGAGGGATAGCACTTGTAGTTGGACACTTCCCCCCGCACCAGCAGGCCACGCAGCAGCGGATCGGAGTCCACCAGTTCCTTCAAATAGCCGTTGACCTGAGAGACAGAATACACGGGCAGCTGGGCGCCGCTCACGGCTGTACCCCCCGCTCCAAAGCCCGGTGGGTCAGGATCGCCACACCCAGGGCGTTGTCCGTGGAATACTGGGGCGGAGCAAAGATGGCACCCAAAGGCTCCAGGCGGCTGCGCAGCAAGGTGTTGGATGCCACGCCACCGGAGCACAGCACCGGCAGGTTGCCATACTGCTTCTGGGCCCAGGCGGTGGTGCGAGCCAGAACCGAGGCCAGGGTCTCAAAAGTAAACCGGGCCACGTCGGCAGGAGCTGCTCCCTGCTCTGCCATGGCCTTGATTTTATTTTCCATACCGGACAGAGAGAAGGTACCCTCTTTGGTTTTCACCGCAAAATGTTTCTCCTCCTGGGAATCCCGGCTGAGCACGTCCATGGCTTTCCCCGCCGGGAAGTCCAGACCCAGCATCACCCCGATGCGGTCCACCAGCTGGCCCGCAGAGATGTCCGAGGTGCCGCCAATGACCTGGGCGGTCACAGTATGGCCCTGAGGATGGACCACCAACAGCTCGGTGGTGCCACCGGACAGATGCCAGGCCAGGTGGGGCTGATCCAGCAGATCCTCCCGCCCTGCCGACCAAGCTGCGGCGGCAATGTGTCCCTGCTGATGGGAGCAGGGATAGAAGGGGACGCCCAGGGCAGCGGCCAGGGAGCGGCCCTGCCCCTCTCCCACCAGGAAGCAGGGCATATAGGAGTCCTCCACTTCCCGGGGCTGGGTGGAAGCGCCCACCGCTTGAATTTGGCCCATCGCCCCGTCGGACCGCAAGGCCTCCGTCATCAAATGCAGGCGTTTGACATGCTGAAACACCGCCTCGCTCTGGCGCAGGCCCAGGCTTCCCTCCGGTACGGTGAGAAGCTTTCCTCGGTTCTCTCCCACGCTGCCGTCAAACACCGCCGCCGACGTGGTGTAGTTGCTGGTATCAAACCCCAAACACATTCCTGCCATGGCTATGCCCTCCCTTCTGTTTTGGGTTATTCCTGGGTCTGGGGGAATTCCTCCCGGACAAAGGCTCCCAAAATGCCGTTGACAAACCGGACCACATCTTCGTCCAGATACTTCTTTGCAATTTCCACGGCCTCGTTGATGGCCACCTTGTTGGGTACATCAGGCATATACAAGATCTCATACATGGTCACACGCATAATGGCAGCGGCCACCCGGTCAATGCGGGAGAACCGCCAACCCTTGGCGTGGCGTTCAATGTAGCCGTCCAACTCGGCCCCGTGGTCAGCCACCCCCCGCACCAGGGTGACAATATACTCTTTGATGCCCTCATTGGGGTACTGGGCGTAGAGTTCCTCCTCCTGCCCGCGGGCAGCAAAGGCCTCCTCGGTCAGCTCCCGCTCCAGCAGCTGATCCGCCTTCAAGTTGGAAAACGCCAGTTCAAAGGTCAGGTGCATTGCGATCTCCCGGGCTGTTTTTCTGGTCATGGAACGTTCATCCTTTCACGGCTTTTCTCGCCGACTCATCTAGTTTCTTCAGTGTCAAAGGGGCGCACTCCCCCAATTTGTATATACAACGTATTATACACGCAACAGCCCTAAAAGAAAACCCCTTTCCACCCTCCATCCACCGAATTTGGACAAATGGGCAACCCAGCCGCCTTGGGGGGTAAATCCCTGTGCAAAACGCAAAAGAGCCGCTGCGCACGATGCGCAGCGGCTCGGGCAATCTCTTTACTTTTGGAAGGTGACACCGGACACAGTGACGTTGACGCTGGCCACGTCCAGACCGCTGGTGTTCATCACCGCATTCTGGATGGCGTCCTGCACGTTCTTGGCCACCTCAGGCACCACATAGCCGTACTTGACCAAAATGGTCACGTCCACCAACACGGCCTCGCCGTCCACTTCCAAGTGTACGCCCTTGGCCACCCCTCTGCGGGTCACCAGATTGGCCACTTCGTTGGTCAGGGTGGTACCCAGGGCGCTCACCCCGTCCACCTCCATGGCTGCTGCCCCAGCGATGACGGCCAGCACCTCCTCGGAGATGTTCACGCTGCCCAATTCCTCCTGACGGGAGATATATTCCTTGCCTTCGGCCATACCGCCTCACGCTCCTTTTTCAGTTTCAGGGCTTACAAAGCACCGCCCATTGTGGATAACTGGGGCTATTATACCACCGTCAGGGTGAAAATACAATCCCGATTTTCTCAGGGCTGTGCCTCAATGATCTTGATTTGATCCGCCTTTAGCCCCGTTTCCTCGCGCACAATTTCCACAATTTTGGCGATATCTGTCTCGCTCAGCCCCTGCTGGGTGGCGGAGACCACCAGGCTCACGCTCTCCTCGTCGATGAAGCACACACAGTCCCCATAACCCTTGGCCGTGACCAGATTTTCCACCTCTGCCTCGGACAGGGTATAGGCCGCCATGGTCTGGATGGAGGCGTTGGCCTCATCCACCACCTTCTGGTCCGCCTTCTCGTCCGCCGCAGCCTCTTGCAGCAGCTCCAAAGCGCTGTCCCGGGCCTGTTGGCGGTTGAGGCGGGCACTGGCAAAGTAGCCGCTCTCGCTGCTCTCCTCCACCTGGCCGTCTACCTCTTCCCCATCCTGCTGCTCATCCACGCCATTGACCAGGGTGGTCTGGCCCAGCACCTTGCCGTCCCCACCCTCCTGGCTGCTCTCGCCGGTGAGCTGGTTGTTGTACGACCAGTTGAGATACACCGCCACCCCTACAAAGAGCACAATCGCCAATACCACTGCATTCCGTTTCCACACACTCATCGCTTCTACCTCCTACTACAATTTACGTCTCCCCCGCACACACGGTAATGCGATCTGAACCCAGTCCTGTCAACGCCGACACCGCCTGGGTCACCGCCAACCGTACCTGAGGATCCTCTCCCCCAGGACAAACCACCAGCGCACCCCGAAAGCTGGGATAGTACTGGGTCACCACAGCCACGTCCTCCCCTTCTTCCCCGGAATAGACCACAGTGGTCTGCTCCCGGGTGCTGGAGTTCTCTCCCTGCTCTTCCAGGGTATCCGTGGCCAACACACGCTCCACTCCCTGGTCCAGAGAGAGGAGCACAGTAGCCTCCCCAGCCCCCTGGATGCGTGAGATGGCCTGGGCCAGCCGCTGTTCCAGCTGGGACAGAGAAAAGGCCTCTTCCTCCGATGTCGTCGTCCCGCCCTGGCTCTCCACCTGGTCTTTGGAATCCCGGGTGGGCCATGCCAGCAACACCACGCCGGCCAAAACCAGCAGCAGGATCAGCTTGTATTGGCCCAGCCACTTGCGCCACTGCTCCGGCGCGGGCAATTTTATGTTCCACTTCACCCGTCCACCACCTCAAAGCTTTGACGCTGCACAGGGATGCCCAGTTCCTCTTGCAGCACACGGGACAGGCTGTCTTTCTGGGCCTGGCTCCACGTCCCTTTCAGTTCTACTCTCCAGGGCTTGGGAAGCTCATCCTCCCATTGCACCACCACCTCCACCTGGCATTGCACTCCCAGCGCTTCTGCCTTGTCCAAAATATATGCCTCCGTCTCCTGCGCTATGATGGATTCATACATCAAATTATTTTGCTCACTCAACGCCTGCTCCGCCTCCTCCATGATGTTGGAGTCCAACTCCAACAGTTTCTCCCAATCCTGCTCATTTAGGCCCAGCACCGGCCCCACAGTCACCATCAGTAGCAACAGACTGCCCACCAGTTTGCACACCCGTTTCCCTCCGCTGCCCTGCACCAGCGCCCCGGACACCACCATCACCAACGAAGCACAGGTAATCCCCAGCACCCACTGTTCCATCCAGCCGCTCATCCGCTCACCGCCGATACTGAGGACACCAAAGACACCAAGAGCAGCAGCGCGCAGGCTCCTGTCATGCCCATGATGAGGCCAAAGGCCCCGCCAATCTGCTCCACCAGGCCGCACACCCGGTTTTGCCCCATGGAAGCCGCCAGAGCCGCCACCAACTTGTACAGCACATAATGCACCAACAGTTGGAGCACAGGAATGAGACAAATGCCCAAAATAGTCACCATTCCAAACACCCCCACCGTGCTGCGCAAAATTCCCGCCGAGGCCAGAATGGTCTCAGAGGCATCAGATAAGATCCCCCCCACCACCGGAATGGCTCCGGATATGGCAAACTTGGCCACCTTCATGGACATAGCGTCCACCGACCCGGACACCACGCCGCTCATGGATAAATATCCAACAAACACCATCATCACCACCACCAAAAGGGTGGTGACCACCCACTTCAGCCACCCGGCCAGCTGGCGAAGACCGGCATTTCCCACCGCTGCCCAGGCCACGCTGGCCGCCACATAGCCATATACCAGTGGGATGAGCACCCGCTGGATGAGATTCATAAGCAGGCTGGAAAAGCCAGCCGCCGCCACCTGTCGGGCCGCCGCCCCTGCAATGGCCCCGGTGGCCGCCGTGGCCCCTGCCACCACCGGGAGCAGCACGGTGGAAAATGCGGTCATACGCTCCACCGCCGTACACCCCAGCCCCAACAGGGAAGACATGTCGGACACCGCCGCCACCGTCACCGCCATGGCGCCGGCCAGGGATACCACCGGGATCTCATCCGGCCCCGATGTGTCATACACCGTCTGGGCCAGTCCACATAACAGCAAGATGATGAACAAAATCACCGCCGAGCGCACCCCCGCCCGTACAATGCCCACCATCTCTCCCTTTCCTGTATCCAGCAGCCCCTCCAGGCCCTCATCCAGGCTCTGGCCGTAGACGGCATTTCCTCCCTGTCGCTCTGCCTCCCGTTCCAGCTCTTCCACGCCCAAAGCATCCTCCTGCCCTTCCAGCACCTCCTCCTGGGTCAAGGCCTGGGCGGGACAGATGCACAGCAGCACCACCAGACACACCAGGGTCAGCCATCGCATGTCCTCCACCTCCTACCCCATCAGATCTTCCAGCAGCGTCAACACCCCGTTCATCAGGGGCATGGCGGCCACCAGCCCCAACACGGTGCCGGCCAGCTCCACCGTGCCCGCCAGTCCATTCTCCTTGGCATCTCGGCAAAACTCCGCGGCAAACCGGGTGATAATGGCAATGCCGGTGGCCTTCATCACCGGCACCAACAACTCCTGAGAGATACCACCCGCCTGGGCCAAGTGCTGGATAAAGGCCACCACCTCTCCCAACTCTCCTGACACTGCCAGCATCACCGCTGTGGTGGCGCAGATGGCCAGCACCAGGGCGATCTCCGGGGTCTGTTTGCGCACCACAGTCCCACACACCACCGCCACCAGCACGCCCCCCGCCACCATAATCATCTGGCTCATAGGTCAAAGAGGGTTTTGACCATGTCAAACAGGGTGCTGATCTCCTGCACCACCATCATCAGCACCACCACCAGAGCCACCAAGGTGGTCATGGTGGCCATCTCGTCCCGCCCCGACCGGGTCAGCACCTGATTGAGTACTGAGACCAAAATCCCAATGGCGGCAATTTTAAAAATCAAATCCACATTCATGGCTACCCTCTCCTCATACAAACAGGATCATCAGCACCGCTCCGGCGGTGACCCCCAGGGCTCCGTACACCCGGCCCAGCCGCCCCCGCTGCTCCATGGCCTGGGACAGTTGTCCTTCCAGCCGTTCCCGGGTGTGCTCCAGGGCCAGACGTTGGCTGTCCCCGTCATATTGGCCCAGCACATGTCCCAATCCCTCCAGCAGCTCCACATCCACCGGCTCCAGCCGCATCTGGCTGGCCTCTATAGCCTGCCGCCACACCTGGGCAAAGGTGCGGCCCTGCAGGCGCTGTGCCCCCTGGGCACACAGAGAGAAAAAGATGTGGGACGTCCCGCTCCCCTGCTCGGCGGCCCGATTCAGAGTCTCCGGAAGAGGGGTCAGCTTCCAGGAGAGCTCCCGCTGGACACACTCCAGCCCAGCCAACAGTCCACGCAAATCCTTCACCCGCCCCTCCAAATGGGCGATGGCCCCCAGCCCTAAGGCAATGGCCCCGCAGGCCAGACAGGCCGCTCCCACCAGACGTATCATGCCACCACCTCCACTTGGGCGCTCCGGTTCGCTCCCCGGCCGTGGAGCAGCACCACCCGGCGAAACACCCCGGCCCGACACAGAGCCCGGTACACCGGGCGGCAGCTCAGATCCTCCATGGTCTCCCCGTGGGCGGTGGCCAATAGGGACACCCCGCACCCCACCGCCTGAATCATGGCCTCCACATCCCCCATCTGGGTGATCTCGTCCATGGCAATCACCTGAGGATTCATCCCCCGCAGCAGCATGGACACGGCGGTGGCTTTGTCGCACCCGTCCAACACATCGGTGTGCCGCCCCACATACAGCTGGGGCTCCCCCTGCCACATAGCGGCAATCTCCCCCCGCTCGTCTGCCACAGCCAGACGCAGAGGCTCAGACACCGCCCCGTCGGACAGTCCCCGCACCAGATCCCGCAGCAGGGTGGTCTTTCCCGCCCCAGGGGGCGCAAAAATCAAAGTATTTTGCAGCCGCTCTCCCTCCATAAGCTGGGGCAGCAGCGTCTCAGCCTGTCCCTCCACAGAACGCGCCACCCGTACGGACACCGAGGAAATCTCCCGCAGGGTGACAACTTGTCCATTCCGCACCACCGCAGAGCCGCAGATGCCGATGCGGTGTCCGCCCTTCAAGGTGAGAAACCCCCGCTGCACCCGATCCAACACCGTGTGGGCGGAGGCCTGGGTGGCCTGCTCCAGCACCTGCCGCAGCATCTGCTGGGTCACAGCCATATCGCCCACCTCTTGCTCCCCCATTTCGTCCAACACCGTGGGTAAAAATCCCTGCCGCAGCCGGATTTCCTCCACCCGGCCTCTCAACTGCTGAGGTAACTGCTTCAGGGCACATCTGAGATTTTGAGGCATAATGGCAACCACCTGCCCAAATGGGCTGTCCACCATGAAACTCCCTCCCTTTCGTATGGTACACCCCATTGTATGAAGGCCTGTCCCGGGGTATGACAGCAAAAAAAGAACTGCCCCGCCCAATGGCGAGACAGTTCTCGGTATCTTTCACAAAAGTTAACCCAGTACAAACACGATACGTTCTACCGCTTCCTGGGTGGCTTGGGCATCGCCGAAGGCGGTGACCCGGATGTACCCCTCTCCGCTGGGGCCAAAGCCCGCGCCAGGGGTGGTGACCACATTGGCTTTCTCCAGCAGCAGGTCAAAGAACTCCCAAGAGCCCATGCCCTCCGGGGTCTTGACCCAGATGTAGGGGGCGTTGACCCCGCCGGACACGGTGAGGCCTGCTTTGGTCAGGCCCTCCCGGATCACCTGGGCGTTGCGCTGGTAGTATGCGATGGTCTCCTTGACCTGTGCCTGACCTTCGGGAGAGTACACGGCCTCAGCGCCCCGCTGCACCACATAGGGCACCCCGTTGAACTTGGTGCATTGGCGGCGGTTCCACAGGCTGTTGAGGGAAGCCCCGCCCCGTACCAGCTCCTTGGGCACCACGGTATAGGCGCAGCGGGTGCCGGTAAAACCAGCGGTCTTGGAGAAGGAGCGGAACTCAATGGCGCAGGTCTTAGCCCCTTCGATTTCAAAGATCGTGTGGGGCACGTCGTCCTGGGTGATGAAGGCCTCATAGGCGGAGTCGTAGAGAATCACCGCATCGTTGGCGTTGGCGTAGTCCACCCAAGCCTTCAGCTGCTCCCGGCCGGCCACAGCCCCGGTGGGGTTGTTGGGGAAGCAGAGATAAATGAGGTCCACCTTCTCCTGGGGGATGGCGGGAGAGAAGCCGTTTTCTGCGGTACAGGGCATATACACCAGCTTGGACCAGTGCTGGCTATCGGCATCGTAATCCCCAGCCCGGCCAGCCATGGCGTTGGTGTCCACGTACACGGGGTACACCGGGTCGCATACAGCCACCACATTGTCCACCCCGAAGATGTCACCAATGTTACCGCAGTCGCTCTTGGCGCCGTCGGAGACGAAAATCTCATCGGGGGCGATGGTGACGCCCCGGGCGGCGTAGTCATACTGGGCAATGGCCTGGCGCAGGAACTCGTAGCCCTGCTCGGGGCCGTAGCCGTGGAAGCCCGCTCCCGTAGCCATCTCTTCCACCGCCTTGTGCATGGCCTCGGTGACCGCCGGAGCCAAGGGGCGGGTAACGTCTCCAATACCCAGCTTGATGAGGGTTTTGTCCGGGTTTGCCTGGGCATATGCTGCCACTCTCCGGGCGATTTCGGAAAAGAGATAGCTGCCGGGCAATTTCATATAATTTTCATTGATGGTGGCCATGGGAGTTCCTCCTGTATTCAGCTGTTTACAGCATTAAATTTCTCCAGATATTGTACAACAACTTTCCCTCCGGGTCAATGGGCAAGTTGCCCGTCAAACACCGTCACTGCCGGCCCCGTCATATAGATGTGCCCATCCTCTTCCCAGCGGATGGACAGTTCACCGCCCCGCAACTCCACCACCGCCTGACGCCCGGTGCGCCCAGCGCTCGTCAAGGCTGCCAAGGCCGCACTGGCCCCAGTGCCGCAGGCCATGGTCTCCCCGCTGCCTCGCTCCCACACCCGCATAATAATCCGCCCCTCCCCCTTGGGGGTGACAAATTCCACATTGACACGCTGGGGCAGCTGGGGATGACGTTCCAGCTGTGGCCCCAAACGCACCACATCCACCCTGTCTACATTTTCCACCAGACATATCAGGTGGGGATTTCCCATCCACACCGGAGTGCCCACAATAGGTGCACCATCCACCTCTAAAACCAGAGGCCGGCCCACTTGCGGCTCCCCCATATCCACGGTGACCTCTGTGACCTGCCCTTCTTCCACCCGAAGGTCCAGGGTGCGCACACCACCCCCGGTCTCCACCGTCAAGCAAGTTTTATGGGTATGTCCCCGGTCATACACGTATTTCCCTAGGCAGCGGATGCCATTGCCACACATACTGCCTTGAGAACCGTCGGCGTTGAACATAGCCATGCGAAAATCCGCTTTTTGAGAGGGACAGATGCAAATAAGCCCATCGCCGCCCACGCCGGTGTGCCGGTCCGACAGCCGTCGGGCCAGCGCCTCCGCTTCCTCCGGATCTCCGTGGGGACAGTAGAGAAAAATATAGTCGTTACCCAACCCGTGCATTTTGGTAAACTCCATACCACCACTCCCTTCTCTGGTGTTATATGAGCACCAAAGACAGGAAATACCCATAAAAAGGCGAGGAACAGCCAATCTGCTGTTCCTCGCTTGGTTCTCATATGGAATTTCCCAGCACGATGCGGGCGGTCTCCGCCAGCTTGGCGCCGTGGTCCATGCTCTCCTTTTGCAGAAAGCGATGGGCCTGCTCTTCGGTCATGCCGTGGCGATCCATGAGCACCGCCTTAGCCTGGGCCACCAACTGGTTTTCTTCCTCGCTGCGGTGCCCCGGCACCGGATAACGGGACACCCGGCGGCGGGCAAATTGCAGCAGCATCCGCACCGAAGCCAACATGTCTCCCCGACTCACCGGAGAAGGCAGCTGGAAAATTTCCTCCGTTTCGCACAGCTCCAGGCGGTTTTGTGGGGCCACCATCAGCATCACACACCGCTCCGGCAGGTCGTAATACAGATCCTCCCCCGCTCCATCGGGAAACTTGAATCCGCACACCACCACGCCCAAGCCCTGTTTATTCACCAAACGCCGCACCTCAGCGGCGCTGTGGCACACCACGCAGTCGGCCACGCCGCCGCTCTCCAGCACTTCAGAAATGCTGGCTGCTGTGGCCCGATTTTCAAAGGCTACAATCACTTTTTGCACACGAGATCACACTCCTCCCATCCTCAGTTGCCCTAGGGCAGCGGGAGCGATCAATAGTTGATCATGTACTTATCCAGCTCCCAGCTGGACACGCGGGTGCGATACTCCTCCCACTCTCGCTCCTTGCCGGCGATGAACTGGCTGGCCACGTGCTCACCCAGGGTGGACATGATGAGCTTATCCTTCTTCAGCAGCACCAGAGCCTCGTCCAGAGAACCGGGCAGAGCCTCGATGCCACGGCGCTTGCGGGTGGCGGGGGTCATGTCGAAGATGTTCTCGGTGATCTCGGCAGGCAGAGACAGATCGCGCTCAATGCCGTCCAGACCAGCGGCCAGACACACCGCCAAAGCCAGATAGGGGTTGCAGGCGGGGTCGGGATTACGCAGCTCCACACGGGTGGACTGGCCACGAGCGGCGGGAATACGGATCAAGGCAGAACGGTTAGAGGCAGACCAAGCCATGTAGCAGGGAGCCTCATAGCCGGGCACCAGACGCTTGTAGGAGTTGACCAGGGGGTTGGTGATGGCGGTGATGCCCTTCATGTGGTGGAGAATACCGGCCATGAAGGAGTAGGCCTCCTTGGACAGCTTCTTATCCCCGTTTTCATCGAAGAACACATTCTTGCCGTTGCGGAACAGGGACATGTTCACGTGCATGCCGGAACCGGCGATGCCGAAAATGGGCTTGGGCATAAAGGTGGCGTGGAGACCGTTTTTCTGGGCAATGGTCTTCACCGCCAGCTTAAAGGTCATAATCTTGTCGGCGCACTGCACGGCGTCAGAGTACTTGAAGTCGATCTCGTGCTGACCAGGAGCCACCTCGTGGTGAGACGCCTCGATCTCATAGCCCATCTTCTCCAGAGCCAGACAGATCTCGCGACGGGTGGACTCACCGTGGTCCAGAGGGCCCAGATCGAAGTAACCGGCCTCGTCGTTGGTCTTGGTGGTGGGACGACCCTCCTCGTCGGTCTTAAAGAGGAAGAACTCAGGCTCGGGACCCACGTTGAAGGCCTCGTAGCCCATGTCGTTGGCCTTCTTCAGCACCCGCTTGAGCACACCACGGGGATCGCCCACAAAGGGGGAGCCGTCGGGATTGTATACATCGCAAATCAGACGGGCCACACGGCCGTGCTGGGGACGCCAGGGGAAGATAGCAAAGCTATCCAGATCGGGGTACAGATACTGGTCGGACTCGTTGATGCGCACAAACCCCTCGATGGAAGAGCCGTCCAGAGTGATCTGGTTGTTCAAGGCCTTCTCAATCTGGGAGGCGGTGATGGCCACATTTTTCAGCTGGCCAAAGATGTCGGTAAACTGCATGCGAATGAAGTTGATGTCCTCTTCCTTCACAATGCGGATGATGTCTTCTTTCGTGTAACCCATATCCATACCCCTTTTCGTAACGTTTCCGATTGGCCGTTTATCCCGGGAAAACCCGAAAAAACGCCGCAAACTATTTTTCTCATTTTCTGTGTTCAGTATATCACGAACCCCTTTTTTGTCAATGTATTTTTGCACGGATGCAAAATTTCAGCGCAAAAATCAAGTTCACACCATCGAGAAGCCGGTTTTTTGAGTTTTATCACATATGGCTTATCTCCCAGTTTTTAGCCCTCTCGCATTCTCCAGTTTGCACAAACCGCACGAATTCCTTCTTGACTTTTTGGTGATATCTATCTAGAATGACATCATAAGCTTTCCCCTGGTAAAGGGAACCCACACAAAAATGGAGGAATGTAGTATGTCTCACAAATATGTCTATTTGTTTTCCGAAGGCAACGGCAGCATGAGAGAATTGCTGGGCGGCAAGGGCGCAAATTTGGCCGAGATGACCAACTTGTGCATGCCCGTTCCCCAGGGGTTCACCATTACCACCGAGGCCTGCACCCGTTACTATGAGGACGGACAGGTCATCGCCCCTGAGATTCAAGCCCAGATTTTAGAATATATTGAAAAGATGGAAGAGATCACCGGCAAGAAGTTCGGCGATCACGAGAATCCCCTGCTGGTCTCCGTCCGCTCCGGCGCCCGGGCCTCCATGCCCGGTATGATGGACACCATTTTGAACCTGGGCCTCAACGAGGACGTGGTTCAGGTCATGGCCGAAAAGTCGGGCAACCCCCGCTGGGCCTATGACTGCTATCGCCGCTTCATCCAGATGTACTCCGACGTGGTCATGGAAGTGGGCAAGAAGTACTTTGAAGAACTGATCGACGAGATGAAGCACGCCCGGGGCGTCACCCAGGACGTGGAGCTCACCGCCGACGACCTGAAGGAGCTGGCTGAACAGTTCAAGGCCGAATATAAGGAGAAGGTGGGTAAGGACTTCCCCACCGATCCCAAGGAGCAGCTGATGGGCGCCGTCAACGCCGTGTTCCGCTCCTGGAACAACCCCCGCGCCATCGTCTACCGCCGCATGAACGACATTCCCAGCTCTTGGGGCACCGCCGTCAACGTGCAGGCCATGGTATTCGGTAACATGGGCGACAACTGCGGCACCGGCGTGGCCTTCTCCCGCAATCCCGCCACCGGTGAAAAGAAGATCATGGGCGAGTTCCTGGTCAATGCCCAGGGCGAGGACGTGGTGGCCGGCGTACGTACCCCCATGCCCATCAGCCAGATGGCCGAGAAGTTCCCCGAGGCCTACATCCGCTTCGAGGCCGCTGCCAAGGCCCTGGAGGACCACTATCACGACATGCAGGACATGGAGTTCACCGTGGAAAACGGCAAGCTGTACATGCTCCAGACCCGCAACGGCAAGCGCACCGCTACCGCTGCTCTGAAAATCGCCTGTGACCTGGTGGACGAGGGTCAGATCACCGAACAAGAGGCTGTTCTGATGATCGACGCCCGCAATCTGGACTCCCTGCTCCACCCCCAGTTTGATCCCGAGGCTCTGAAAAACGCCAGCCCCATCGGCACCGCTCTTCCCGCCTCTCCCGGCGCCGCCTGCGGCCGCATCGTGTTCACCGCCGAGGACGCCAAGGAGTGGGCCAGCCGCGGTGAGCCCGTGGTTCTGGTCCGTCTGGAGACCAGCCCTGAGGACATCGAAGGCATGGCCGCCTCCCAGGGCATTCTCACCGTCCGTGGCGGTATGACCTCCCACGCCGCCGTGGTAGCCCGTGGCATGGGCACCTGCTGCGTCTCCGGTTGCGGCGCTATCAAAATGGACGAGGTCAACCGCCAGTTTGAGCTGGCTGGCAAGGTCTATCGTCAGGGCGACTGGCTGAGCCTGGACGGCTCCACCGGTAACATTTACGGTCAGGCTCTGCCCACCGTGGACGCCGCCATCGGCGGCGAGTTTGGCCGCATCATGGCCTGGGCCGACAAGTACCGCCGCCTCCAGGTGCGCACCAACGCCGACAACCCCAGAGACGCCCGTCAGGCCATGAAGTTTGGTGCCCAGGGCATCGGCCTGTGCCGCACCGAGCACATGTTCTTTGAGGGTGAGCGCATCCTGGCCATCCGGGAAATGATCTGCTCCGATACCACTGAGCAGCGTGAAAAGGCCCTGGCCATTCTGGAGCCCATGCAGCAAGGTGATTTTGAGGCCATGTATGAGGCCATGGAGGGCAATCCCATCACCATCCGCTTCCTGGATCCCCCCCTCCATGAGTTTGTTCCCACCGACGAGCCGGACATCCAGCAGCTGGCCAACGCCATGTTCAAGAGTGTATCCGACATCAAGGCCATCATCGCCAGCCTCCACGAGTTCAACCCCATGATGGGTCACCGTGGCTGCCGTCTGGACGTGACCTATCCCGAAATCGCCCGGATGCAGACCCGCGCCGTCATCAAGGCCGCTCTCAACGTCCAGGCCAAGCATCCGGAGTGGAACATTGTGCCTGAGATCATGATCCCCCTGGTGGGCGAGGTCAAGGAGCTGGCCTACGTCAAGAGCGTGGTGGTGGAGACCGCCGACCAGCTTATCCGTGACTCCGGCACCAACCTGCAGTACAAAGTGGGTACCATGATCGAGATTCCCAGAGCCGCCCTCACCGCCGATGAGATCGCCAAAGAGGCCGACTTCTTCTCCTTCGGTACCAACGACCTGACCCAGATGACCTTCGGCTTCTCCCGTGACGACGCCGGCAAGTTCCTGGAGTCCTACTATGACAAGAAGATCTACGAGTTTGATCCCTTCCAGCGCCTGGATCAGGTGGGCGTAGGCCGTCTAGTGAAGATGGCCGCCACCCTGGGCCGTGAGACCAAGCCGGGTCTGAAGCTGGGCGTGTGCGGTGAGCACGGCGGCGAGGCCTCCTCGGTGCAGTTCTTCCACAACGTGGGTCTGGACTATGTCTCCTGCTCCCCCTTCCGGGTGCCCATCGCTCGTTTGGCTGCGGCACAGGCAGCCATTCGCAATCCAAACTAATTAAAAGACAAGCAAACCGGCGCACCGCAAAAGCGGTGCGCCGGTTCTTTTACCGTCACATAAGCTTACACAGCTCACGGCTGGAAATCGCGCAAATTTCTGATGTCTGCCTTACTCCTCTTTGGGTTCCTGTGCTTCTTCCGTTTCCGGCTTTCCTCGGTTAAGACAGTAGCGCACAATCTTCATTCCGGCGCTCACAAACCAGGTGGCAGCCCAAATCACATTGATGGCCAGGGCCGTGCCCTCTTTCCCAGACAGAGGCAACAGGGAAATACCGCCAATGACCAACGAGCATACAATGCCCAGGATGGAAACGTTTTTCTGCTTCCAGCCGTCAAAATACAACACCGCCACACAAAAGGCACATATGACCACAAATCCGCCCTGTTCTCCCACGAGATTCATCTCAAACATATCTTTCTCCATCCCTTCGTACCGGCGGCCCCAACGCCCTTCGGGCCGTGCAACCGCTCACTTTTCTGTATTGTAGCATATCTGCTGGTCTATGCAAGTCCTGAATCCCACAAAGTCACAGTCCCCCGGATGTACCATCCGGGGGACTGTGTTTCACACCTCTGCTTTTTGATAATACTGGGCCTGCGCCTGCCACAGCTGGGCGTAAACGCCCTCCGCCTCCACCAACTGCTGGTGGGTGCCTTGCTGGACAATATGGCCGTGGTCAAAGACCACAATGTCGTCGCAGAACTTGCAGGAGGACAGGCGGTGGCTGATATACACCGCCGTCTTGTCTCCGGCGATCTGGTCGAACTTGCTATACACCTCTGCCTCTGCGATGGGGTCCAAGGCGGCGGTGGGTTCGTCCAGGATGATAAAGGGGGTGTCTTTGTAAAGGGCCCGGGAAATGGCGATTTTCTGCGCCTCACCCCCGGAGATCTCCACACCCTTCTTCTCCAAGTCCTTGTAGAGATAGGTGTCCAGCCCCTGGTCCATCTTCTCCACCCGGTCCATGATTCCCGCCTGGGTGAGGCACTGGGCCACCCGCTCCCGGTCGTATTGGGTACGTCCCGCCACATTCTGACCTAAGGGAAGCGCCAACAGGTGGAAGTCCTGGAACACCACCGAGAACAAAGCGATATAATCCGGGTACTGGTATTTGCGGATGTCGATGCCATTTAACAGGATTTCTCCCTCGGTGGGGTCATAGAGGCGGCACAAGAGCTTGATAAAGGTGGACTTGCCGCTGCCGTTCTCCCCCACCACTGCCAGGCGGCTACCCACCTGGAATTTCAGGTTGACATGGCGCAGGGCCCAGGCCTCGCTGTCCGGGTAACGGAAGGAGACGTCCCGAAACTCTACCTGATAGTTGCGGTCGGAGCGTTTTTCTGTGGTGAGGCTCCCCTGGTACATCTGGTTTTCCACGTCCAGAAATTCCAGGCTCACCGCCAAATACCGGGCATTGCACTGAAGCTCTCCCAAAGTCTCCATCAGACCAGCCACCCCAGCAAAGAGTGTGGTGACCGCGCCCACATACTGGGTGATGCCGTCCACCCCAAAGGCTCCCGCCCAGGATTTCAGGCACACGTACAGGTATACGACGCCGGTGAGGAGGGCCGAGACTCCCTTGCCCGCTGCCGCCCACAGCCCCATGGGGCCTTTGGCCCATCGGGCCAAACGGGACTTCACTCCGAATATGTTGTGCTTTTTCAAATAATACTGGTACACGTTGGGCTGTTGCTCATAAATCCGCATATCCAGCGTCCGATGAGACTCGTTGGCGTAATATCCAAACCGGGAAAAAATCCGGTTTCCCAGCCGCATTTCCTCTCCATTCATACCCCAATAGGCATTGCTGCGGTTGGCGCACACCGGGGAGAGAAAGGCCACCCCCAACATCACCGCCACCATGGCCACTATACACAGTGGGTGGTTCAAAAAAGCCAGGGCATGATTTTGAGGAATTTTTAGGGCCACCAGCCCTCCTGACAACACAATACCCACGATAACCCGGAATATATAGGTCAGACCATCAGAAAAGTACTTCAGCAGATTACACATACCCCAGCAGCCCCAAATAAAATTCTGCCGGATTTGCTCATACAAATCGTAGATTTCTTTCTCTTGCATGAGAGCGTAATCCAAATCCATCATCTTATCCATGTTCAGCTTATCATCCCAGATGTAAGCCTGCTCTTTTTCCCAAGTTACCCAACGAGACAGAGCACCTCCCAGAAGCAACAAGCCAGCGGTGACCCCCAATAGCAGTCCTATCCACCAGGCCAATACTTGGGAATCCCGTCCCTGGGACAGCTCCCCAATGATGCGGGCAGAAAAATAGATGGATGTATACGGAGTCACTGCTGTGACCACCGCCGAAAGAGCCATGGACACCAATAGCGTGGGGCGCAGCTTCCACCAGATACGCCACCCTCGAAAGGTCAGCCGCAGGCTTTCTCTCCAAGACATGGTTTTCTCCATTACAGCTCCCCTCCTTCCTGGTAATACCGGCTCTGGACCTCAAAGAGCTTTGCATACCCGCCGCCCAAATCCAGTAGGGACTGGTGGGTGCCCTCTTCCGCAATGCGGCCATGCTCCAGGTAGAGAATCCGGTCACAGAACCGGGTGGAGGCCAGACGGTGGGAGATGAATAGAGAGCTCTTTCCCTGGGTCATGGAATTGTATTTCATGTAAATGTCGTGCTCCGCTAGGGGGTCTAAGGCAGCAGTGGGCTCGTCCAACACCACCACGGGGGCGTCCCGGTACAGAGCCCGGGCCAGCATCAGCCGCTGCATCTGTCCCCCGGACAGCTCCACACCGTCCTCAAAGACATTGCGGGTCACGGGAGTATCCATCCCCCGAGGCAGGGCTTCCACCGCCTGGGTCAGTCCCGCCCGTTCTAGACAGCGTGCCACCCGCTCCCAGTCGATGCTCTCTGCTCGCTGAGCCACATTCACTGCTACGCTAGTGTCCAGCACGGAAAACTCCTGGAACACGGCGGAAAACAGGTGATAGTATTCTCTGCGGTTGTAGGTGCGGATGTCCACCCCGTTGAGACGGACACTTCCCTCAGTTGGGTCCAAAAAACCGCACAGCAACTTGACCAAGGTGGTCTTGCCCGCTCCGTTCAAGCCTACGATGGCCACCTTCTCTCCCGGATGGAGGGTAAAGGACAAATCAGAGATGGTGTCCTTCTCAGCCCCGGGATAACGGTAGGACACATGGTCCAGCTTGATTTCACAGTCCTTTAAGCCTTGGGGCAGCGGCGCTCCCTCCTCAAAGGCGAAGGGCTCCGGCCACTCCAAAAATTCCCGCAGGGTGGACAGTTCCAGACTATGGCGATGAAGGTTGGAGAACTGCTCCATAATCCCTTTCACCCATTGGGCAAAGCCGCTGATGGCAGCAAAATACAACAGGAACTGAGATACTGGAAGTCCCTGGGTCAGGGTCAGCCAGATCAGGTAGGCATAGGCCCCCCCATTGCGCAGCAGAGTGAGCAGGGCATCCACCACATAAGTGAGAAAGTACACACGCTCCCGTCGGGTCAAAAACGCCCGATAGGCCCCCATGGCACTATCAAACACATCTTCCAACCAGGGCCGCAGACCAAAAATGCGAATATCTTGGGCATACTCCCGCCTGGTGGCCACTTGTTTCACATACTGAATGGTGGTCATGCTGGCAGCCCGCTCCTCCCGATGGCGGTAGCCCCAGCCCTGTAAATGTTCGTTGACCAGAAATCCCACCGCTGTGGTGAGGATAATCAGAGCCACCATCCAACCACTGAGCCCCGTGAGCAAAAGCAGGTATACCACAAAACCCAGGACATTGGTCAAAATATCCGTCCAGGTAGTCCAAATGGCCTCTGCTGCATCTGCATTGCTGTTGGTGGTACGATGAGCCAGATTTTCATACCGTCGAAACTGAGTATCCAACAAGTTTTCAAAGGAGGTCCCCGTCACCTTACGGGAAATTCTCCCCACGATTTCTTCTCGGACCTCCACCCGCCCAAAGACGGCGTTGGCATTCAAGTAGCTCTTCCCGCCCCACAACAGCAACAGGGCCAGGGTAAACACCCCGATGGTGGCCAGCAGCTGAGAAAGCGGCACATGCCCCTCCACCTGGCCCAGCACCACGGGGACAAAGAGCATTTCCACCACCGTAGCCCCGGCGGTAGCTACCGCCAACAGCAGGCAGATGAGCAATACCGAGGGGCAGTTGTCCCACGCTGCCCGCACAAAGTAGGCGGTATTCTTCCACATGTTATATGTGGGCTTTTTCTTCTTCTCCTTCATGTTCTCACCTCACCAGTACCCTATCACAAAAATTCGCCCCCGGAGTGATCCGGGGACGAATAGCAAATCTGGGGTGTTGAATTGCACCTCACAGCTGTGGAATTAAAATCTCGGTGGTAAAGGCCCCCGCCTCACTGTTGCGGCTGAGGTAGCCGTCCAGGCGCTCCACAATGTCATCCATGCGCACCAATCCGAAGCCGTGGCCCTCCCCCTTGGTGGTGCGGAAGCCCTTGCCCACCTTGGAAAGCTTGCCCGTGGCAGTGAAGTTGGTGAAGGAGATGTACAGCTGGGTGCCCTTCATGTCCATATACACCCGGATGAGCCGCTCCTGGGGCGGCAGAGCCAAGCTGGCCTCCATGGCGTTATCAAAGAGGTTGCCCAGAATGACACATAGGTCCAGCTCGGACATGGTGAGCCTCACCGGGATGTGGGCATCCACATGTACCGGGATATCCCGGGCCTTGGCCAGGGATATTTTACTGTTCAAAATGGCGTCTGCCATGGCGTTGCCCGTCTTCACCACTGTGTCCACGGTGTTCAAGTCCGTGTCCAGCAGGTCCAGATAGGACCGGATGGCCTCCAAATCCCCCTGGGCAGCGTAGGCCTTCATAGTCTGGATGTGGTTGCGGTAGTCGTGCCGCCACCCCCGCATCTGCCGGTACATGTTCTCCACCTCTTGGTAGTGGGTGTCCAGCAGTTCCCGCTGGTAGTTCTCCAGCTTCTCATTCACCCGTTTGGATAGAAACCCCATGGCGACCTCCTCAACTGTGGGCGATGATGGCCCGGTTCAGCCCTTCATAGGCACCCCGGGGCAGAGGCAGTACGCTGCCGTCGGAGAGCACCACCTGGGTTTTGGTCACCCGGCGCACCACCTCTAGATTCACCACCATGGAGCGTCCCAGACGGTGAAACCGCCCGTCCAGGGCCTCCTCCAGGCGGCTGAGGGTGGACTTGGTGGTGTAGTCCCCTTTGGCATGTACCGTCACATAGTTGCGGCACACCTCCAGGTAGCGAATTTCTCCCAGGGGGATGCGCACCATCTCGCCCCCTTGCTCCAAGGTCAGCACCCGCTCCCGCCGGCGCACCTTGTCCACTGCCCGGTCCAGAACACCCCGCAGCTTGTCCCCATTTACGGGTTTGAGCAGGTAGTGGAGGGCAGCCACCTCGTACCCTTCCGCGATGTAGTCGGAATACCCAGTGATAAAGACAATCTGGACGTCCTGGTTGTCCCGGCGGATCTCCTTGGCCATGCTCACACCGTCCACCTGTCCCATCTCAATGTCCAATAAAAGAAGGTCAAACCGCTTTTCCTCGGCGTAGCGGAACAAAAAGCTCTCCGCTGAGGGGAACTTTTCCACATGGAGGGCAATGTCCCGCTCCTGAGCCCAGGCGGACAGGAAGGTTTCCACATAGGCGGCATCGGTTTGACTGTCGTCACAGATGCCAACACGTAGTTCCATCTTCCATTCCCTCCCCTGTTTTTTCTTACTTGCTCTCCCCTGTATTGCGGAAGGCAAAGAACCGCTGACCGGCGTAGTTGAGCACCACAAACAGGCCTGCACCCACCAGCATGGTCAGATTGCCCTGCATCTGCTGGCTCAGCGGCATGCCAGACAGAACCACCGCCACCGCGGGCTTGGCAATGCCGTAGGCCAGCACCCAGCACACAGCAATGCTCAGCACAAACCGAGCTACGACCTTCCAACCTCGCTCTGCGTTGCGGAAGGTAAAGTGCTTATTGAGAAAATAGCTGACCACACTACCCACAATGTAGTTGGCCGCTGAGGACAGCCAATAGCCCAGATCACCCCAGGTGTGCAGCCCCGCCAGGTTGTACAGGGCGAACATTACCCCGAAGCCCACCGCTGTATTGAGAACGCCCACCATCAAAAAACGGATAAAGGTGCCTTCAAACAGTTTCTTCACACAATTCTCTCCTTTTGTGCAAAAAAAGGGCAAGCACCGGGCTTGCCCCTTTTTCGTAATCATTGGAATTAGGCCAGTGTAGCCTTCACAGCCTGAGCCAGCTCACCCAGAGCAGCGCGGCTGGTATCGTCCAGAGCGGAACGGATGGTAACCACCTGGTCCATCACAGTGATGTTCTTCAGCTGATCCAGAGCGGCACGCATCTCCTTGGCGGCCAAGGGAGCCCAAGTGCCATTCTCCACCAGAGCCACGGTGCGGTTCTGGAAGGCCTTGGTCTTCAGGCGATAGAGGAAGGTAGCCATGGGAGTAAACACAAAGTTATCGTAAGTAGCAGCAGCCAGCACCATATTGGTGTACTGGAAAGCCTTGGCCACAGCCTTAGCCCAGTCCTCCCGGGTCAGGTCGATGGCTTCCACCTTCACGCCCTCTGCCTTCAGCATCTCCACCAGCTCCAGAGCGGCCTTGGCGGTGTTGCCGTGGATGGAGGCATAGGCCACCAGCACGCCCTTCTCCTCAGGCTGATAGCTGCTCCACAGATTGTACTTCTCCAGAGCCAAACCAATGGCATCTCCGGTGAGCACAGGACCATGGAGAGGAGCAACCACAGCGATATCCAGGCCAGCAGCCTTTTTCAGCAGAGTCTGCACCTGGGGACCGTACTTGCCCACAATGTTCAGGTAGTAGCGGCGGGCTTCCTCCACCCACTCGGTCTCGGGGTTGCCGTCACCGAAGCGGCCAAAGCCGTCGGCGGAGAAGAGCACCTTCTCGGTGGCCTCATAGGACACCATGGCCTCCGGCCAGTGGACCATGGGAGCCATCACAAAGGTGAGGCTGTGTCCGCCCAGATCCAGCACGTCCCCTTCCTTGACCACCACAGCGCGGTCCGTATAGTCCACACCGGTGAACTGCTTGAGCATGGGGAAGGTCTTGGCGTTGCCCACCAGCTTCATCTCAGGATAACGCTGGGCCAACTGGGCCACACTACCAGCATGGTCCGGCTCCATGTGATGGACCACCAGATAGTCGGGCTGACGATCACCCAGCACCTCGTCCAGGTTGGACAGCCACTCGTCCGTCTTGCGGGGGTCTACCGTGTCCAGAATCGCCACCTTCTCGTCCACAATCACGTAGGAGTTGTAGGTAACACCCTGGGGCACCACGTACTGGCTTTCAAACAAATCAATATCGGCATCAAAGCAGCCGACCCGGTAAATGGAAGTCGAATTGAGCAGTTGATTCACAGTGTCCACACCTCTTTTTTCTTTATCCCGACTATTTTACTATGAAATTTGAAAAACGTCAAGGAACTTTTTCCACAATTTCGTGCAGAGCAGTTATTTCCAATTTGTAAATACTCCCACCCTTGCGTCCTTCTCTCCTTGACTTTGTTCTTTAGGTCTGCTAGAATTTAATTGCAAAAATGATATTAGGGGTTTTTGTTTATGAGTTTCAAAATTATTGTTGATAGTTGCTGTGACCTCAGCCCCGAACTGCTCAAGTCCGGCATTTTCCATAGTGTTCCCCTGACCATCTATGTGGGTGAGGCCGAGTTCCGGGACGACGACACTCTGGTACCTCAAACTCTGGTGGATGCCATGGCCATGTGTCAGGATGCCTCCCACACCGCCTGTCCTTCTCCGGCGGACTATTTGGACGCCTTTGAGGCGGTGGACGGCGACATCTATGTGGTCACCCTCTCTGCCCTGCTCTCCGGCTCCCACAACAGCGCCTGGCAGGCAGCCCAGATGTTCGTGGAGGAACACCCCGAGCGGAACATCCGGGTGTTCAATTCCTGTTCCGCCTCTGCCGGCGAAACCCTCATTGCTTTGAAAATCTCTGAGCTGGCCTCCTCCGGCCTTCCCTTTGCCCAAGTGGTCTCCCAGGTGGAGAAGTATATCACCGAGATGAACACCCTCTTTGTCCTGGAAACCCTGGACATGCTGCGCAAGGCCGGCCGTCTGACCCGGGTGCAGTCTCTGGTCACCGGGGCTTTACGGGTGAAACTGGTGATGGGCTCCACCCCTGAGGGGGAGATCAAAAAGCACACCCAGGCCTTGTCCATGAAGCAGGCTCTGAACAAGCTGGTGGACGTCATTGCCGCCGACGAGAAGCACAAGGGCAAAGTGCTGTGCATTGCCCACTGCCTGTGCCGAGAAAGAGCCGAGTACCTGCGCATGTTGATTTTGAAATCCTGTCAGGTGGCCGACGTCATTATCACGGAGACCCGGGGGATCAGCTCCTTCTATGCCAACAACGGCGGCGTGGTGGTAGCCTACTGACATCAAGACGAGAAAGGAGCGATTCCCATGGATCACCCCTCCAAGCGTGACCAGCGGCGCGCCCTATTTTTCCGGCGTTGGCTCTACTGGGTGCTCATCACCATCTTGGTGTTGTGCGTCATCGGGTTGGGGGTCAATCTGGCATCCTGGCTCGGCATTTAATTTCACAATCCAAAAAGCCCTCTGTCAAGCTTCCGGTTGACAGAGGGCTTTTTATGTAGATTACTCTATATGATTTACGCTGTGGTGATACACCACCATGGACACTCCGACATCCTGCACCAGGATATCGCTGGGCAATCTGGAAAACAGATAGGTGACATACAGATCTCCCGCTGCCCCGGATAAGTTGGCGATCTGGATGAAGTAAATCCCCCAAAAATGCTGGATGCCCACCACAGAGTTGAGAACCAGCAATACTGCCCCCAAGACTACCACAGGGGCCAGCGCAATGATGAGATAGGCACGTTTTTCAAAATAGTCTTGGCTCCCGGCATAGGCATACAGCCCAGTAAAGCCGTACTTCACGGTGCGAGAACCAAAATACTTCATGCACATACCATGCACCAGTTCATGCAAGACGATGTAGACCACCGTCCCCACCGACATAAGAAGCAGGTTCATGCCAAGGAATATCGTGGTAATGGGAACTAGCAGATTGCCGATAGCGACCAACACAATCAAGATCACCAGCCCAAACCCATTGACCAGCAATGCTAATTTTTTGTCCTTTTGTATATCAATGGACAGAATTTCACCGTAACCAGCGGGAAGTTTCGTCACACATTTCACAGGCTGTTCCCCATTCCCATAGAATCTAACAGAGCTACTTGTAAAAGAAAAGGATCTTAAATGCAATTAAGCATCAAGATCCTTTTCTGGCGCGGAAGGAGGGATTTGAACCCTCGCGCGGCTTTAGACCGCCTACTCCCTTAGCAGGGGAGCCCCTTCGGCCTCTTGGGTACTTCCGCAGACCGAATAAAAGTAAATATAAAATTGGCGGAGAGGGTGGGATTCGAACCCACGGCCCTTTCGAGTCACTAGTTTTCAAGACTAGCTCCTTAAACCACTCGGACACCTCTCCATAAAGGAGCTTGCAGCCCAAATGCAAGAGTTATCTTACCATAGGCTTCCCATTCTGTCAAGTCTTATTTGGCAATTTCTCCAACCATTTTCCCCCACCTTTGTTCCTTGACAAACACGCTTTGTTACGCTAAAATATCATCAAGTCAAAGGCTACGATGGGAAGAAGACGCAGAAGACCTTCTTCAGAGAGCCGGTGGGTGGTGCAAACCGGTGGATGTCCCTGCGTGTATACTGGACCCGGAGCCGCCGTTCTGAACCCTTTGTGCAGTAAGGACGGACGGGTGATCCCGTTACAGGTCAAGGCCTTGTTGGAGGTCGTGAGCGTACACAGGTAACTGTGGACGGAATTAGGGTGGTACCGCGTATTTTACGCCCCTGACATTTTGCGTCGGGGGCTTTTCTCATACCACGAGCTGTTCAAAGGAGGAACTTCCCCATGAATTTGAAACCAGGTTTTCAAAAGTATATCCCCTTCCAGCCTCAACCCATCACCAACCGCACCTGGCCGGACAAGGTGCTGACCCATGCCCCGGTGTGGTGCTCAGTGGATCTGCGAGACGGAAACCAGGCCCTCATTGACCCCATGAACCTGCAGGAAAAGCTGGAATACTTCCACACCCTGCTGGACATCGGCGTGAAAGAAATCGAAATTGGCTTTCCCTCCGCTTCTGAGACGGAATACGAAATCTGCCGGGAACTCATTGAGGGTGGCCACATTCCCGATGATGTCACCATTCAGGTGCTGGTGCAAGCCCGGGAGCACCTGATCCGCCGCACTTTTGAGGCCATCCGTGGGGCCAAGAATGTGATTCTCCACTTCTATAACTCCACCTCCACCTTGCAGCGCAAGGTGGTGTTCGGCATGGACTGCGCAGGCATCACCAAAATTGCCACGGACGCCGCCGACCTCATTTATGAAATGGCCCAGCCCGTCATTGAGGGGGGCACCAACCTGCGCTTTGAGTACTCCCCCGAGTCCTTCATGGGCACTGAGATGGACTATGCCGTGGAAATCTGCGCCGCTGTGCTGGACCACCTCCACGCCACGGCAGAAAATCCCGTCATTTTGAACCTGCCCACCACCGTGGAAAACTGCATGCCCAACCAGTTTGCCGACATGCTGGAGTACTTCATCCGTAATCTGCCTGGCCGGGAACGGGCCATCATCTCCCTGCATCCCCATAACGACCGGGGTACTGGCGTGGCCACCACCGAGTTGGGCCTGCTGGCTGGGGCTGACCGCGTGGAGGCCACCCTATTCGGCAACGGCGAGCGCACCGGCAACGTGGACATGGTTACCCTGGCCATGAACATGTGGACCCAGGGCATCGACCCCCAGCTGGACTTCCACAACATCAACAAAATCCGGGACATGTACGAGCGCTGCACCAAGATGAAGATTGGCGAGCGTCAGCCCTACGTGGGCGAGCTGGTGTTCACCGCCTTCTCCGGCAGCCACCAGGACGCCATCAACAAAGGCTATCACTACATGCAGGACAGCGGCACCGACATGTGGGAAGTGCCCTATCTGCCCATTGACCCCGCGGATGTGGGGAGAGAATATGAACCCATCATCCGCATCAACTCCCAGTCCGGCAAGGGCGGCGCCGCCTTTGTCATGCAGCAGAGCTTCGGCTATGACCTGCCCAAGGCCATGCACGCGGAGTTTGGCGCAGTGGTGCAAAAGGAGTCCGACCGGGTGGGCAAAGAGCTCAAGCCCGAGCAGATTTTCCACCTCTTCGACCAGGAGTATCTGTCCGTGCCCAAGACCTATCAGCTGGAGCGCCACAGCTTCCAGGAGGATGCCCGCCATGGCGATGCCAGCTGGGTGACCTTCGAGGGCGAGGTAAGCTACAAAGGTCAAAGCATGGAAGTCTGGGGTGAGGGCAACGGCCCCATCGACGCCTTCTTCAACGCCCTGCACAATCTGCCTGTGGCCCCCATCGACGGCTATCAGTTCGTAGACTACAAGGAACACGCCATCTCCTCCGGCTCGGACACCCAGGCCGTGTGTTACATCCATTTGAAGGCCCCCAACGGTCAGGATGTGTTCGGTGTGGGCAAGAGCCACAACATCAACCGGGCCTCTCTGCGGGCCATTCTCTGCGCCATCAATCGTTATCTGCGTGATTAAAAGGAGGATCTCCCCATGCATCAAGTTGCGTTTATCGGCTGCGGCAACATGGGCTCTGCCCTGGCCCGGGCGGCCTGCCGCAGTCTGGACCCCCAGCAGGTGATGTTAGCCAACCGCACCCTGGCCAAAGCGGAAGCTCTGGCCCAGGAGCTGGGCTGCCGGGTGGCCCAGGACAACGGGCAGGCTATCCAAGAGGCCGATTACATTTTCCTGTGCGTCAAGCCCTACCTGCTCTCACCTGTGCTGGCTGAGTTGGCCCCTGTATTGGAGCAGTCCCAAGGTAAGGTGCTCATCTCGGTGGCTGCCGGGGTGACCCTGGACACCTTGCGCTCCTTCCTCCCCGCTCAGGCTCAAACCACGCCCCTGCTACGGCTGATGCCCAATACCTGTGTAGAGATTGGACAGGGCATGTCCGCCCTGTGCGCCGATCCCTCTGCTTCTCAGGAACACGTCCAGGCCGTCCAAGCGATTCTCTCCCGCTCCGGTCGAGTGGATCTGGTGGATGAGGCCAACATGGACGCCTTTACCTCGGTGGCTGGATGCGGCCCCGCCTTTGTCTACCCCTTCATTGAAGCTCTGGCCGACGGCGGAGTAATGGTGGGTCTTCCCCGCAAGCAGGCCATGGAGTACGCCGCCCAGATGATGCTGGGGGCTGCGGCCATGGTGCTGGAGACGGGCCAACACCCCGGCGCGCTGAAAGACGCCGTGTGCTCCCCCGGCGGGTCCACCATTGCCGGTGTGGCCGCTTTGGAGGCCAATGGCCTGCGCCACGCTGCCATCCAGGCTGTGCTGGCTGCCTATGAAAAGAACAAGCAGTTGGGCAAACAATAAATCAAATACGCCCCCTCCGGCTGCGCCGGAGGGGGCGTTGACATTCTTATTCCTGATCCCAGTTGTGGTAGATGTTCTGGATGTCGTCGTTGTCCTCCATGATGTCGATCATCTTCTCCATGTTCTGGATGTCCTTGGCATCGGTGAGGGTGACGTAGTTCTGGGGCACCATCTCCACCTTGGCAGAGGCGAAGGTGTAGCCCTTCTCCTCCATGGCAGCCACCACGGTGGCGAAGGAGTCGGGATCGGTGTAGATGGTGAAGCACTCCTCTTCGGGCTCGAAATCGGCAGCGCCGCAGTCCAGAGCGTCCATCATCACGGTGTCCTCATCCAGGTCCTCCCGCTCGATGATGAGCACGCCCTTCTGGTCAAAGGACCAGGACACACAGCCGGTGGCACCCAGGTTGCCGCCGAACTTGTCGAAGTAGTGGCGCACCTCGGAAGCGGTGCGGTTGCGGTTGTCGGTGAGGGCCTCCACGATGACAGCCACGCCGCAGGGACCGTATCCCTCATAGGTGATGGCCTCGTAGTCGTTGGAGTTGCCGGAGCCCAGGGCCTTCTCAATGGTGCGCTTGATGTTGTCGTTGGGCATGTTGGCCGCTCTGGCCTTGGCAATGACGGTGGCCAGACGGGAGTTGTTGTTGGGGTCGCCGCTGCCGCCGGTCTTCACGGCCACGATCAGCTCACGGGCGATCTTGGTAAAGGTCTGAGAGCGCTTGGCATCTGCCGCGCCCTTGGTCTTTTGAATGTTATGCCACTTGGAATGTCCGGACATGAAAAAATCGTTCCCTTCGTTCTATAAATTCCTAATTGCCCCGTTTGATGGGGTGCGAAACACGTTTACAGGTTAGTATACCATGGTATTCTCCTCTTTTCAAGGCTTTCCCAACATAATCCAGCCGCTTTTTTATGAAAAAAGCCCTTGACAATTTCCTACCCCAGTGGTATATTATCTTTACAGTTAGCGAAAGCTAACTCGTGCAAATCTCCTTCCTCCATGTTTCGAACCAAAGAGCTGAGCAGTCCGCACATAAGTGCGGACTGCTCTCTTTTTCAGATGAAATTCGCATGGATTCCAGAATATACTACGGTTTTTTGTGGGAGTTGCCGCTTCCATATTATTTATAAAATGTGTATACTGGATTACGTGTTTGTAAATAAGCAAAATTTTGAAGCAAAGGAGAATCGGAGTATGATCAGACTTCTGGCAAAATCCATTCGAGAGTACAAACGAGATGCGCTATTGACCCCCCTGTTTGTCACTCTGGAAGTCATCATCGAATGCATCATCCCCTTCCTCACGGCCAATCTGGTTTGGGAAATCCAACATGGCTGTGAGCTGTCCACCATCATCCGCTACGGTGTGATCCTCATGGTGTTGGCGGGCTTTTCCCTGTTTTTCGGACGAATCGCAGGCACCACCGCCGCATCCGCATCGGCCGGATATGCCCGAAATTTGCGCCGGGATATGTTCTACAACATTCAGAACTTCTCCTTTGCCAACATTGACCGCTTTTCCACCTCTTCCCTGGTCACTCGTATGACCACCGACGTGACCAACGTGCAGATGGCCTTTATGATGATCATCCGGGGCGCCATTCGCTTCCCCCTGATGCTGGTATTTTCCTTTATCATGGCCTACATCATGGGTGGCTCCATGGCCTTCATCTTCCTGTTCACCATCCCGGTGCTGGCCATTGGTCTGGCCATCATCATCTGCAAGGTACATCCCCTATTTGTCAAGGTGTTCCGCAAGTACGACACCCTGAACAACTCCATCCAGGAAAACGTACAGGCCATGCGGGTGGTAAAGTCCTATGTGCGAGAGGATTTTGAGAAGGAAAAATTCTCCGTGGCCGCCGAGGACGTGTGCCGGGACTTCACCCGTGCTGAGCGCATCATGGCCTTTAACTCTCCCCTCATGCAGTTCTGTCTGTATTCTGCCACCTGCCTCATCCTGGGTCTGGGCGCCTACTTCATCATTAGCACTCAGGGCGTGGCCCTCACCGTTGGCAAGCTGTCCTCCTTGTTTGTGTATAGCTTTCAGATTCTGGTGAGCTTGATGATGCTGTCCATGGTGTTCGTGATGATCACCATTTCTGCTGAGTCCGCTCACCGTATTGTGGAGGTGCTCCAGGAGCGCAGCACCATTACCAGCCCTGCCAACGCCGTGATGGAAGTCAAGGACGGCTCCATCGACTTTGATGGCGTGGACTTCAAGTACTCTGCCGACGCTGAGCGCGATGCTCTGTCCCAGATCAACCTGCACATCCGCTCCGGCGAGACGGTGGGTATTCTGGGCGGCACCGGCTCCTCCAAGTCCTCCCTCATCCAGCTCATCCCCCGTCTGTACGACGCCACCCAGGGCACCGTGCGCGTGGGCGGCGTAGATGTGCGGGACTACGACTTGGATAGTCTGCGCAACGCCGTGTCCGTGGTGCTGCAAAAGAATGTGCTGTTCTCCGGCACCATCAAGGAAAACCTGCGCTGGGGTAACCCGGATGCCACCGACGAGGGGATCATGGAGGCCTGCCGTCTGGCCCAGGCCGACGAGTTTATCCAGCTCTTCCCCGACATGTACGACACCTACCTGGAGCGTGGCGGCGTCAACGTCTCCGGCGGCCAGAAGCAGCGTCTGTGTATCGCCCGGGCTCTTCTGAAAAAGCCCAAGATCCTCATTCTGGATGACTCCACCTCTGCCGTGGACACCAAGACCGATGCCCTCATCCGCAAGGCCTTCCGGGAGTTCATCCCCGACACCACCAAGATCATTGTGGCTCAGCGCGTGGCCTCGGTGCAGGACGCCGACCGCATCCTCATCATGGACGGCGGACGCATCGTGGCTATGGGCAATCACGAAGAGCTGATGAAGACCAGCCCCATCTACCAGGAAGTTTACGAGTCTCAGAACAAAGGAGGACAAGACGATGAAGCCTAACGGACCCATCAATCGCAAAGGCACCTTTGTCCGCCTGCTGCGTACCCTTTTTGAGTTTTTCCCCGTGCTTATGCCGGTCTCTCTGGTGTGTATCCTGTTCAGCGCTATTGTTGGTAGTTTGCCCACCGTCTTTATGCAGAAGATCATTGCGGTCATCGAGACCAACTGGCAGACTGGTAACTGGGCCGCTGCCGCCCCTGAGATCCTGCGCCTGGTGGCCATTCTGGGCACCATGTACGGCCTGGCCCTCATCTCCACCATTGTTTGGACCCAGCTGATGGCGGTCATCACCCAGGGTCTGTTGAAAAAACTGCGTGTAAAGATGTTTGACGGCATGCAGAACCTGCCCCTGCGCTACTTCGATACCAATGACCACGGCGACATCATGAGCCACTACACCAACGACATCGACACCCTGCGCCAGATGGTGGCCCAGAGCTTCCCTCAGCTGCTGTCCATGATCGTCACCATTCTGGCCGTGCTGGTCATCATGCTCTATTACAGCTTCTGGCTGAGCCTGGTCATTCTTCTGGGCTCCCTGGTGATGGTGAAGTTCACCCGCTCCATTGGCGGAAAGTCCGCCTCCTTCTTCCAGCGGCAGCAGAAGTCCCTGGGCAAAGTGGAGGGCTTTGTGGAAGAGCTGATGGACGGCCAGAAGGTGGTCAAGGTGTTCTGCCACGAGGCGGAAACCTGTGCCGACTTTGACCGTCTCAACGACGCTCTCATGTCCGATTCCAAGCAGGCCAACACCTACGCCAACACCCTCATGCCCATTCTGATGAACACCGGCAACTTCATCTATGCCCTGGTGGCCATTGTGGGCGGCATCCTCCTCATCACCCACGCCCCCAACCTGAGCTTTTCCGGCATGGCCTTCAGCATCAGCATTGCCGTTCCCTTTCTCAACATGACCCGACAGTTCACCGGTACCATCGGTCAGGTGTCCCAGCAAATCAACCTGGTGGTCATGGGTATGGCCGGTGCTCACCGCATCTTCGAGCTCATGGACGAGGAGCCTGAGGTGGACGAGGGCAATGTGACCCTGGTCAACGTCCAGGAAGAGCAGGACGGCTCTTTGAAGGAGGTCCCCTACCGCAGCAACGTCTGGGCCTGGAAAGTACCCCAGGAGGACGGCTCCTTCCACTACACCCGCCTCACCGGGGATGTGCGCTTCGAGCACGTGGACTTCGGCTATGTACCCCAGAAAACCGTCCTTCACGACATCTCCCTCTTTGCCAAGCCTGGCCAGAAGGTGGCCTTCGTAGGTGCCACCGGTGCTGGTAAAACCACCATCACCAACCTCATTAACCGTTTCTACGACATCCACAACGGCCGCATCCTCTACGATGGCATTGACATCATGACCATTCGCAAGGCAGACCTGCGCCGCTCCCTGGGCATCGTGCTCCAGGATACCAACCTGTTCACTGGCACCGTCATGGACAACATCCGTTACGGTCAGCTGCAGGCCACCGACGAGGAGTGTATCGCCGCTGCCAAGCTGGCAGGCGCCCACGACTTCATCACCCGGCTGCCCCACGGCTACAATACCATGCTCACCAGCAACGGCGCCAACCTCTCTCAGGGTCAGCGTCAGCTGTTGGCCATTGCCCGCGCTGCGGTGGCCGATCCCCCGGTGATGATTCTGGACGAGGCTACCTCCTCCATCGACACCCGCACTGAGGCCATTGTCCAAAAGGGCATGGATGCTCTGATGTATGGCCGCACCGTGTTTGTCATCGCCCACCGGCTGTCCACGGTGAAGAACTCCAACGCCATCATGGTGCTGGAGCAGGGCCGCATCATCGAGCGCGGCAGCCACGACGACCTCATCGCCCAGAAGGGCAAGTACTACCAGCTGTACACCGGCGCGTTCGAGCTGGAATAAGCCGCACAAACAAAAAAGCCGTTCTCCCATGGGAGAACGGCTTTTTCTATTTAGGTCAAAAGCATCCGGTCGTTGTCCAGCTGCTGACCGGTGCCCGCTTTGAACTGCTCCAGGAGATCTTGGACGGTCATGCCATCTCTCTGCTCCCCTTCCACGTCCAGAACCACCTTTCCCTCGGCCATCATCAGGGTACGGTTGCCCAGCTCCAGGGCCTGGGTCATGTTGTGGGTGACCATCAGGCAGGTGATGTGGTCCCGGGCCACAATGTCCCGGGTCAGCTTCAACACCTGATCCGCCGTGGCGGGGTCCAAGGCGGCGGTGTGTTCATCCAGCAACAGCAGCTGGGGCGGCACCAGGGTAGCCATGAGCAAAGTCAAAGCCTGCCGCTGTCCGCCGGACAACAGCCCCACCGGGTGGCCCATGCGGTCCTCCAGCCCCATGCCCAGCAGGCTCAGGTGATCTCGGAACATGGCCCGGTCCTTCTTGCTGATGCGGCTAAAGGGAGCGTTGCCCCGGGAGGAACGCAGATAGGCCAGAGCCAAATTCTCCTCGATGGTCATATTCGGTGCAGTGCCTTTGAGTGGGTCTTGGAACAGCCGTCCAATGGTGCGGCTGCGCTTATGCTCCGGCAAATAGGTGATGTCCCTACCACCCAAGGTGATGGTGCCCTCGTCCACGTAGAACACTCCGGAGATGGCGTTGAACAAGGTAGATTTTCCCGCTCCGTTGGAACCAATGATGGTGATGAAATCCCCGTCCTTCACCTCCAAGGAGAGGTTGGAGAGGGCCGTTTTCTCATTGATGGTACCGGGATAAAAGGTTTTGGAAATTCCCTGTATGCTCAGCATTTATCGGTTCCCTCCCTTTCTGGCCATGGCCTTTTTCTGTTGGAATGCCACCCAGTTGCGCAGGGTGGGAGCTGCAATGGCCAAGCCCACAATGATGGCGGTGACCAACTTCAAGCACTCTACCGGCACCGCCTTGGTGTAGAGCACGATGGCGTAAATGAGGCGGTAGACCATAGAACCCAAAATCACAGCGATGGCTCCCTTGAGAATGGTGCGACGGCCCAGCAGGGTCTCGCCGATGATGAGGCAGGCCAGGCCGATGACCACAATGCCGGTACCGCCGTTGATGTCTGCGGTGCGCTGGTACTGGCCCACCATAGCCCCAGACAGGGCGGTGAGAGCGTTGGCAATGCACAGGCCCACGGTGATGGTAAAGGTGGGGTTTACCGAGGAGGCCCGCACCATATCTCGGTTATCACCGGTGGCCCGGATGGACAGGCCCAGGCGGGTGCCCAAAAACAGCACCAGCAGCACCGCCATGAGGATGGTCACACCCCCAGCCAGCACCGTTTCATACCAGGTGCCGCCAATCCCAGTGGCTCGGAACAGAGAGAAGATGGTGTCATCTTTCAAGAGGCTCACATTGGAGCTCCAACCCATCACCATCAAGTTCACGGTATACAGCCCCGTGTTGGTGACGATGCCCGCCAAAATGGAGGGCACACCCAGGCGGGTCTGCAAAAAAGCGGTGACGAAACCCGCACAGGCTCCCGCCACCATGGCCGCCGGAATGGCCAAAATGGGGTGACCGGCCGCGGTCACCGTCACCGACACCGCCGCCCCCAGCACAAAGGCCCCGTCAGTGGTCAAGTCGGCAATGTCCAAAATGCGATAACTCAAAAACAAAGCCATGGCCACCAGAGCATACAAGAACCCCAGTTCCAAAGCCGTCTGTACAATGTAAAGCATGCGCTCAACTCCTCACGACCCCGTGGGTCATGGAGCATCCATGACCCACGGGGTATTCTGGTTTATTCCTGGGTGGTGGTCACTTCCACCAGCGTTCCCATGTCTGCAAAGATCTGAGGATCAATGCCCAAGGTCTTGGCGGTCTCGGTGTTGACAGTGATGAGGCCGCCGTCCATGTAATACACGTCATCCATGCCGTCCATGCCCTCAGTGATAGCCTGATAGGCCAGGTCTGCGGTACGGGCGCCCAGATCGGTGTAGTTCACGCCGCACGTGGCAAAGGCTCCGTTGCGCACAAAGGAGTCTGCCCCGGTGTAGTGGGGGATGCCTGCCTTGGCCAGCTGCTCATAGATGGCCAGCTCTGCGGACATCACCACGTTGTCGGTGGGGGTGAAGATGGCGTCCACACCAGCGGCCACCAGAGCAGAGGCAGCAGCGATCACCTCGTCATTGGTGTTGCCCGTCTGCTCCACATAGGAGATACCCTTACTGTCCAGGTACTTTTTGGCCTCCTGAATGGGGGTTTCCGAGTTGCCCTCCGACAGAGAATACAACAGCCCCACCTTCTTGGTGTCGGGATTCTGCTTGAGCATCATATCCAAAATCAAACTGGTCTCCAGGGCATCGCTGGTACCGGTGACGTAATCGATGCCGGTCAAGTCCTCCCCTTCGGGGTCGGACACAGCGGCGTATGTCACGGGAGTCTGGGTATCCTGGGCACACAGGGCCATCACCTGGGCGGCGGTAGTACCGATGGGAATGATGGCATCCACTCCATCCACAATGGCCTGATCCCCCACCTGCTTGAGCACGGTTTGATCGTTTTGCCCGGAGTATACCTCGTACTCAATGGTCACATTCTCTTTGGCTGCAATGGCGTCCAGCTGGCCGGTAATGGCCTTGGCGATTTCATCCATAGAGGCGTGATCCAACTGTTTGACCACGGCCACCTTGTAGCTGTCGTCCTTCTTCTTGCCACCCGCTCCACAGGCACACAGGCTCAGCAACATGGTCCCCGCTACGGCACTAGCGGCAAATCGACGGATGATCTGGTTGTTTTTCATGGTGTTTTCCTCCATTTTTTAAATTTGAGTGGCAGATGTTTTTCCGCTTTGCCAAGGCCGAAAAATGAAAAAAGCCTCTGCCCCACATGGGACAAAAGCTCAGCTTCTGCGATACCACCCAAATTGACGCCAAACGACGCCCACTCGCTTACGCATACCATCATATGCGCCCCTTCTGATAACGGGTGGGGTACCCGTCGGCTCCTACTTGGTCTCCCGTTCGGTCCGCCCTCCGAAGTCCATTCCCCTAGCTGCTCCCCGCCCCGCTCCCACCGCCCGGGACTCTCTGAAGGTTCGCTACACTGGGTACTACTCTCCGTCACTGGTTTGTCGAGATGTACTTGTTGTAGCCATTATACGCACCCACCCCCGGGTTGTCAACCCCTTTGGCAAAAATATTTTTATCACGCTAACGTGATACAACAGTTGAGCTAGTGGGTTTTCTCCTTGTGGCATGTATGATAGAATGAAGGGAACATGGAGGTGACGAGCATGAAGGAACAGGAACTTGAATTTCTGCTCTACCAACAGGCCTACCAGCTCTCCCCGAAAGATTTCTCTCCCTGGCGTAGGGCGTTGAAGCAGGTGTGCTGGGGGCTGGCCTTGTGGTCCATCACCCTGGACATATTTTACCTCAACTACCTGCTCCCCACCCTGGGTGCCATTCTGCTGTGGCTGGGCCTGCGCAGTCTGCGTCGGCAAAACCGCCCCTTCCATGTAGGCTTTGTACTGAGTTGGGTGTTATCTCTATACCATGTGTTGATTGTGGCTGCACTGGCCACCCCCGCCACCCAAAATGCCCCTCTTCTTCTGGGCCTGAGATGGTTTGGATCTCTCATCACCTGGGGCGTGTATCTGTGTCTGTGGCTGGGGCTGCGGGGAGTGTTCCGTCAAGCGCAACTCCCCCCCAAAAACCGTGCTGCCGGGTGGTTGGTGGTGTGCTATGGACTGCTGATGGCAATGGCCTTTCTCTCCCTCAATCTGCTAATTTTGGTCTTGCCCGTCCTCCTGGTATACATTTTTCTGCTTGTGGGGTTGTATCGCACCCACCGCAGCCTGGACCAGGCGGGGTATGCCGTCCATCCGGCGCCGGTTCGCGTTTCCAACGGATGGGCTGCAGCCACCTGGTTGGGCCTCACCGTTCTGGCGGTGGTAGTACCCCTGTCCCTGTCTCTGCGTCTGCCTTTGCAAGGGGCGGAACCTTTCACCCTCAACACCCAGCAAAGCCAGGTGCGTGGCCAGCTGGAGCAGCTGGGCTTTCCCGCAGAGTTGCTCGTGTTGCTGCCAGACGCCCAGGTGGCCCAGCTGGAGAACGCCACCCAGGTACAGGTAACCACCCAAACCGGTAGCCTAGAATATGCGGACATGTCCAAGCTATCCATGGATATTGTGGAAGTCGCTCTGACACAAACCGGCGATATTCGGGTCTACGCCTTCTTCCATTGGGACTCTCCTCCCAAACAACGTATGCTGGAAGGTTTGTATCTTATCCCCAACATACACGAGCTGGCCGTTTCCCTCTCCATCGACCAGCTCCAGGGCATGTTGTTCTGGGAAGAGAGCGGGCAAACCTTCCAGGCTCCTCTGGGCAACCTGTTTACCTCGCCCCCTGAAATTCAGCTCACCCACGCTTCCCAGGGGTATTCCTACGCAGACCTCACCTTCTCTCTGCCCAAAGATGGGGAACAGATCCGCGGATATGTCTCCTGGACCTTGCATGGCTTTACCATGGCCACCAATCTCAATGCCAAGGTGGTATACCTGCACCAGGAATCCCCCCTCCTCTACCCTTGTAACACCCCTGGCAATCAGTATTTCACCAACTCCTGGAGTAGCATGGGAAGCGCTCCATTTTCTGCTTTGGATCGCCCCCTGCTCATCCAGTACCCTGACATCAGCTCATAATTTCTGGGACATGCAAACATCCCCTCTCCTGTGCATACTCATTGCCAGAGGGAGGGGATGTTGTTATGTTTCGGCTTTTGCGTCTACCGGCGCTGCGGGATTCTCTGGTGACCATCGCTCTGTTGGTCGCCATCGCCGCTCTGGTATCTGCCCCTACACAGGCGGTGGATGGGGCCAAAAATGGGTTGGACCTGTGTTGCAACGTCATCATTCCTTCCCTGTTTCCCTTCTTTGTCCTCTCCTCTATGGCGGTGGATTTGGGGCTGGCTGCCTATCTGGGACGGCTCTTGGAGGGGGTCATACGTCCCCTGTTTCGGGTCAGCGGCAGCTGTGCCATAGCCGTGGTGTTGGGCTTCATTGGCGGCTATCCTCTGGGCGCCAAAACCGCTATAGAGCTGTACCGCCAAGGACTGTGTTCCAAAGTGGAAACAGAGCGATTGCTGGCCTTTTGCAACAACTCCGGCCCTGCCTTCATTCTGGGTGTGGTGGGGGTGGGCGTGTTCGGCAGTAGCGCCATTGGCCTATTGCTCTACGCCTCGCACTGTTTGGCCTCTCTGCTCACCGGCCTCATCTTCCGCTTCTATGGCACGCAGCAGGAAAAGCAAGCCCCTTGCACCCACACCAAACCCATCACCACCACCACCATTCCCGCCGCCTTTACCGGCGGAGTGGTGCGTTCCTTTTCCAGCACCTTAAACATCTGTGCCTTTGTCATTTTCTTCTCCGCCATGCTCCAGCTTTTGGCTTCCTATGGTGCGTTTACTGCCTTTGCCAAGCTGCTGGCCCTGCTGGGGGTCTCCCCCCAAGTGGCTCCTCAGCTGGTAGCGGGACTTTTAGAGCTGACCTCCGGGGTCTCCTCCCTCAGCGGGGCGGCCAACTCCGTGGGCACCATCTCCATGGCCGCCTTCATGTTAGGCTGGGCCGGGTTGTCGGTCCACTGTCAGGTGCTGTGCTTTCTGGTGGATGGCGGGCTCTCCCCCAGAACCTATTTGGCAGGCAAGCTGCTACACGGCATTTTTTCCGCCATCCTCACCTATGCTCTGGTCTCCAAGCTCTCCCTCACCTATCCGGTGTCCTACTATCTGAATTCCCAGACCCAGTCTCTGATTGGTCTGGATTTTGGCCACATTCTCCCTGTCACCCTGGGAATCTCCGCCCTGTGCTGGATCGCCATGGTCTGCTTCTGTCGATATTTGACGGGAAAAAGATGTGGAAAATGAACTGCATATGTTGTATACTGTTAGGGATCTCGGAAAGACAGGAGTTTTACCTATGCTGTTTCAAAAAAACATCGAGCCTCGATGTGCCTATTGTAAAAAGGGGATTTCCCTGGATGAGGAACAAATTCTCTGCTCCCGCAAGGGCGTGGTGGACCCCGGCGGGTCCTGCCGTGGATTTCGATATGATCCCTTGAAGCGCATCCCCAAAAAGCCTGTGGTGGCCAACTTCTCCCGTTGGAAGCAGGAAGATTTCACACTGTGAAAACAGCTCCCCAGAAACGTGAAGTTTCTGAGGAGCTGTTCTTTTTTACTCCGCTTCATTTCGCAGCATAGTGCTCAATGCCCGTTGAGCCCCCGCCACATCCTTGATGTTTTCCAGCACACATACTGGAGCATAGGTACGGCCCTGTGATCCTACGTAGCGGCGGGCAAAGAGGATGCTGGCATTCCCATTTTTGTACCTGCGTATCTTCATGGGAGGCAGATCATCCGGCGTATAGAAGCTCATATCCTCTCCCTCTGCCACAATCAGTCGATAGTTGGTGACATAATACTGGATTTTCCCCTGTGTTCTGGCATGTCGGATGAATCCACCGAAGGTAAAGGAAAGTCCAACGAACAAAAACAGGAACGCAATGAGCCAGACAAGGATGGATGCTTTCCCAGTATAGGCCACCCCCAGAAAGATCAAGGAGAATGCCGTCCAAATGATCCCAAAAGGAACCGTCACGAAGGCATTGGGATCAATCAGCCGTCCCTTTTCCGGCTTTCCTTTCCATAGCACATATTCTCCAGGATCCAGATAAGAGGAATCAAGTACCCATTCCTGCATATGGTTTAACCTCCTTATTTCCCTTTATCTTCTTTATTCTAAGCGCCTACCAAACAAATGTCAATCGCCACAGCGGCAGAAAAAGAAATGAGGACGATCCAAAGATCGTCCTCATTGTGTCGGCACTACCTATCTTCCCAGGCCGTCGCCAGCCAAGTATTTTCGGCGCAAGTGAGCTTAACTGCCGTGTTCGGAATGGGTACGGGTGGACCCTCACTGCAATCAGCACCGAC